>NZ_JBDLOB010000005.1:0-247522 GCF_039762275.1 Psychrobacter proteolyticus
GCGACATCACTAACGGCGGCAATATCGCTAACACAGGTACTTTAACGAATACTGGCGCTACTGAACTACAAAATACATTAAGCGTTGCGGGACAATCGACTACTAACGGTATCGGTAACACAGGTGATATAGCTAACTCAGGCGACATCACTAACGGCGGCAATATCGCTAACACAGGTGATTTAACTAACGGCGGTAACTTATCTAATACGGGCACTCTAACGAATACTGGTGCAGCGACTTTAGGTAGTACACTAAGTGTTGCAGACCAAACTAGCACCAACGGTTTGGATAACACTGGTCTGCTAGCTAACGATGGTAACATCACAAACACAGGCGATCTAACCAATACTGGCGCTGCCACATTAGGAAGTACGCTAAACGTTGCAGGTCAATCGACTACCAATGGTATTGCTAATACGGGTAATATCAGCACGGATAGCTTGACTACTACTGATTTTACTACTACTAATTTGACAGCAACAGGTCAAACGACTACCAATGGTATCGCTAACACGGGTGCTATCAGTACAGATAGTTTGACGACGACAACTTTGACAGCGACAGGAACCACTACTACCAATGGTATTACCAACACTGGCGCTATCAACACGGATAGTGTGAATACGACTAACCTGACAGCCACAGGAACCACTACTACAAGCGGTATTGGTAATACAGGTGATATAGCCAACTCAGGTGACATCACTAACGGTGGAGATATCACTAACACAGGTCTCTTAACCAATACTGGTGCGGCGACTTTAGGAAGCACTCTAAACGTCGCAGGTGCAACTACAATAGGTACTAGTACTCAGAATGCTGATCTAACAGTAAATGGTAATATCATTACTACTGGTACTTTTATGCCTGATGATATCAGTACGCAAAATCTAGCAGTTTCACAGTCACTTAATGTCAGTCAGGGTGCTGCAGTCAATATGGGCGGTAACGTGGTACAAGGTGTAGCGGCAGGTCAGATTTCTGCTGGCTCAACCGATGCTGTGAACGGTGGTCAATTATTCCAGAGTCAAGCTGCAGCATTTGGCTATACAGATCGTGAGATTAACTCATTAGAAGATCGTCAAAACAAAGGATTGGCCTCGTCATTAGCATTTGCTGGTCTTAAGTATTCAACTGTTCCAGGTAAGTTCAGTGTTGGTTTAGCAGGTGGCACTTGGTCTGGTGAAACTGGTTATGCGCTAGGCGTTAACTACACAACTATAGACGGTAAATTCGGATTCAATAGTGCGTTTGGTGGTAATAGTGACGAGCAAGGTGGTAACGTAGGTTTATCTTTCCTTATTAACTAAGAGTTACTTTTATTGATTAAAGCTAATAGTTTCTAAGCCTAATAGTTAATTGTGCAGAAAATCTAACACTTGACTATTAGGCCTGAACCTAGACTAGCGAAGAATGAGTAAAATAATTTAATCAAACTCTAAAAATGGTGTTGCATATCTTTTAAGTTATGATTGCAGCGCCATTTTTACTATTGCAAATCACACTTATATTTTGTAGTAGTACTATTTAATCTGATACTTATGGTTGTTTGCCTCTAATATTAGTGTTACTTCTATTTGTTTTCATAACGATTGCTGATCAGTTCTTAATCGTTTGATATGACCTTCTAAGATAAGCGCTAAACTTTGCGCGACTTAAACCTCAACACTATCTTCCCAAGAGAACTCTTCTAAGATACGCATCCATTGATTGTCTAATCCCGCTTTTAGTACTAGTGGCTCACCAGTGACGGGGTGGCTGAGTGCCAAAGTCTGAGCATGCAGCAACATACGCGTGCAATCATAGTGAGTACGAAAAAATCGTGTGTGACGTATATCGCCGTGACTGGTATCACCCACGATATGATGGAATACATGTCTCATATGCCGACGCAACTGATGTTTGCGTCCAGTTTCAGGCGTTAAGCGCACCAGACTGTAGCGGCTAGTGGCATGCTTTTTTGATACTGCAAATGGCAGCTCAATTTGTGCCAAACTCTGCCAGTGGGTCACTGCTTCTTGAGCAGGTTTATCTAAGTTGGCAAATTTATCGGCAATGGCATCAGGCTTAAAGCTTAACGCATAGTCAACAGTACCTTGCTCAGACATAAAGCCACGCACCACTGCCAAATATTGCTTGGTCACTTTGCGTTCAGTAAACGCTTCGGTAAGGCTACGTGCCACGGCTGAACTCTTGGCAAACAACAATACACCTGATGTAGGTTTATCTAACCTATGTACTGGAAACACATGGCAGCCTACCGCGTCACGAGTAAGCTGCATGGCAAAGCGTGTCTCACCTTTGTCCAGCCAACTGCGATGCACCAACAGACCAGCTTCTTTATTAATCGCTACTATATACTCATCTTCATAGATAATTTCTATTTGATCAGCAGTATTGCCTTCGATATCCATGTTTTCATTGCTCATATTTTAGATGCGTTAATTATATATTCTTTTGTTAGACCTGTAGTGGCATAATAAATTTAGAGCCAAACTTTGAGTACGGTATTTTGGTTTCAGAAGGGGAAGTAGAGTCCGAAGGCAATATTTGCAAGCAAGACCAGTTATTCCGTTTTCATAATAGCGATATTGCTAATAACAAAAGTATTAAGTTGGCTGCTAAAAAGGGCACACGTATCATGTTCATCGGCGGCGAACCGCTGAATAACCAAGTACTAATGTGGTGGAACTTCGTAGCTGATAACAAAGCTGAGATTGAACAATCTATTGTTGATTGGAATAATGGTCATGAGCGTTTTGGTAATGTTGACTCTGATATGAAGCGCTTGCCCGCGCCTGAATTACCTAAAGGTTTGAAAGGTTGATTACAACTTATCTCGCCCCTCACTATTTGACCTTAACTCGTAGAAAACTGCTTAAGTAAAATACTGCTTAAATAAAACAAGGGGAGTTTGACGTAAGGATTAGAAGGGGTAGGTCGACCAAACATCAAATCCTGATTCGCACATAATTACCACGATATTAAAGCATATGTGAATCAGGACGACATTTGAGATATAGCTCAGGTGGCTTACAATCAGAGCTTCAACGCTTAAGTTCTATAAAGGACTTTTACGACATGCCAGCCAAATTTGGTCTTTACTAAATGCGGGGTAAATAGTTCGCCGGTAAAGCAAACTTTATCGAATGGCCCTACCATATCACCTTTGCCAAACTCGCCTAAGCTGCCACCTTTCTTACCTGATGGGCAGGTTGAGTATCGCTTGGCCAGTACATCAAACTTAGCGCCTTTTTTAAGCTTGGCAATAATGTCCTCAGCTTGTTCTTTATGTTTTACTAAAATGTGCAATGCGCTAGCGGTACGAGCCATAATGTAACCCTTTCATAAAATATCAATTATCAGGACATTATATCACTACTTACCTTGGTTGCTAACCTCACTTGTAGGTGCTGAGTTCTCCCAAGTCATCCTTATATAATCGTGACTATAGGGATTGGAGAAAAGAAGTCTTAGTCATGTAGTGTTTTATTTAAACTATAGTCTTTATTTAAACTACAGCCCTTAAATGACGGACATAAAAAAAGCCTCAATCTTTAGATTGGGGCTTTTCGAATTGGGGATCTGTACTTTACTCATCTCAAATTACGGAATCAAACTATCTACCAAAAGCTGAGTACTAGTGTTTAATGCCTCATTAGCGAACTTTTTATTTCTCAAGCTATGATTACACACTGCTTCAGTTTGCGTAGAAAAATCAGAGTAGTGCTGAGTCACCGCCCAAATATGAAAAATCAAATGGATGGCAGACACGGACTTAATCTTGTTATCTGCAATCCAGCCATCAATCACTGCCACCTTTTCACGAACCAAAGACCTTAAAGGGCCTTTTAATACGGCCATCAAATGAGGTGCCCCTTGTATAATCTCTAACGCATACAGTCTCGATGCTGCAGGCGATTTTTTTGAGATTTTATATTTTTCTTCAATATAGGTCTTAAGGGCAACCCTTGGATCTTGGTTGGCGTTAATCTCACTCAAAGGCGATAGCCACTTACTCAGCACCTTTTCTAAAACAGCAACATACAGAACTTCTTTACTTTGGAAGTAATAAAATATATTCGATTTAGATATGTCAGCTTCTTCGGCAATTTGCTCCATGCGCGCGCCATTCAACCCCTCTTGGGAAAATACGATCAATGCAGCATTAATGATATGTTCTTTCTTTTTTAATATTTTTGCACTCGTCTCTGTCTCTTCTTTTAGTGCGTATTCTTTCACTATATTTTCCCTCATCGTAAAGCCATATGAACCTAATTTTAAATGATAGTTGATTCAATTTAAAAAAGGGTAGAAGTAACCAAATGCAGATGCTATTGGTTAATTAAAACAGATATGCCAACTACTCCAACAGCGAGCAATACCATATCGGTTTACAGGTTCACTGACTAAAGCAACCTGCTGTTGACCAGTCTTTTCTGCTGCTTATTCCACCTTATCTTCATTCAGACCACCATCAAAATGCACTTATAAACAATTTATACATTTGTGCACTATTTTATAACACTTTGCACCAATTTATAACAGCCCGCACTATTTCTCTGCATATTTTTAGACCATATGGTTTAATAATTTTTGTATGGAAATAACATAAGTATTTGATAAATAAGTATTAATTAATTTGGCATAAATTATGCTACATAAAAAACATGAAATAATCTTTATTTCTTTTATCGCTCTTTTCTTCCTCAAACGTATAGGTGAAATCATGGAAATAGGTATTTTTTGTCCGATTGGCAACAACGGCTGGTTAATTTCAAAAAACGCGCCGCAATACAAGCCAACATTTGAGCTAAATAAACAGATTGTGCAACGTGCTGAGCACTATGGTTTTGATTTTGCGCTTTCGATGATCAAACTGCGCGGTTTTGGCGGAGAAACTGAGTTTTGGGATTACAACCTCGAGAGCTTTACCTTGATGGCAGGACTTGCGGCAGTCACGTCTAAGATAAAAATCTATGCTACATCGGCGACGTTGGTTATGCCACCTGCGATCGTAGCGAGAATGGCATCAACGCTTGATAGCATCTCAAACGGGCGTTTTGGATTGAATGTCGTGACTGGCTGGCAAGAAGCAGAATATGGACAGATGGGAATGTGGCCAGGCGATGATTATTTTGGTAAGCGCTATGACTACCTATCTGAATATGTCCAAATTTTGAGAGATCTTTGGGCGACAGGCCAATCTGATTTGAAGGGTGAGTTCTTTCAGATGAATGACTGTCAGGTGAAGCCTATTCCAAAAGCGGATATGAAGATTATCTGTGCAGGTCAATCAGATACAGGCTTGGCGTTCTCTGCAAAATACGCTGACTATAATTTTGTCTTTGGTAAAGGTCTGAACACGCCAACTGCCTATGCCGGTATCAATGATCGCTTAAAAGTACATACGGATCAGACGGGTCGTAACGTTCCGACCTATGTCCTCTTTATGGTCATTGCAGATGAGACCGATGAAAAAGCCCAAGCAAAGTGGCAATCATACAATGATGGCGCGGATTTTGAAGCCATTGATTGGCTGCAGTCACAAGGTGGTAAGGACAAAACCTCAGGCAAAGATACCAACGTTCGCCATATGGCCTCAAGTGTTTCACCAGTCAATATCAACATGGGTACGCTGGTTGGCTCTTTTGAAAATGTCGCCAGTATGTTAGACGAAGTCGCTGAAGTACAAGGTACGGATGGCGTTCTATTGACCTTTGATGATTTCGTGCAAGGCGTGGAAGATTTTGGTAGCAGAATTCAACCACTGATGCAGAGCCGCATCAATGTTGATACACCAGTGGCCAGCCAAGCTGTCAGCGAAGCCTAATAAAAGGAGCAGATATGAATTCGGTTAATACAATTTGTGCAGACTTTACCAAGGAATCATCTCCCGTTTTAAAGTCTTTGCCTGAACCTATCAAGTTAGATCCATCCCAGACGGCGCTGATCGTCGTGGACATGCAAAATGCGTATGCCAGTCAAGGTGGTTATCTAGATTTGGCTGGGTTTGATGTCACAGCGACCAAACCCGTCATCGATAAGATAAAGCAAGCCGTGGATATTGCGCATCAATCTGGCATACAAGTTATCTACTTTAGAAATGGCTGGGACAACAAATATGTGGAGGCTGGTGGTAGCGGATCGCCCAATTATCACAAATCAAATGCCTTAAAAACCATGCGTAAGAATCCTGAAATTGAGGGAACGCTATTGGCAAAAGGTGGCTGGGATTACGAGTTAGTCGACGAGCTTAGCCCTGCGCCTCAAGACATCGTTATAGATAAACCTCGATATAGCGGCTTTGCGAACACCAATTTCGATAGCGTATTGCGATCACGTGGCATACGTAACTTATTGCTCACTGGTATCGCGACCAATGTCTGTGTTGAATCTACGCTTCGAGATGGGTTCTTCCTTGAGTATTTTGGGGTGTTATTAGATGACGCTTGTTATCAAGCAGGACCAGTAGAGGCTCATGACGCCACACTATATAACGTAAAAACCTTTTTTGGTTGGGTGTCTGATGTTGCCAGCATGCAGCAGTGTTTTTCAAATAGTTAATGTTTTACTTAGCCAGCTTTTAGCATCTAAACCAAGAGCTTCATACTTAACCTAACCGCAATAGGAATGTAGATATGTCTAAACAAGTGATTATCCCTGAAGGTACCAGCAAACCATTAGCCCCTTATGTACCAGCGACTAAGGCCGACAACATCGTTTATGTCTCTGGCACTTTGCCTTTCGATGAAAACAACGATGTCGTACATGTGGGTGATGCCGCTGCTCAAACTCGCCATGTGTTAACAACGATTCAAAACGTTATTCAAACCGCTGGCGGCGATATGGATGATGTGACCTTTAATTCGATCTTTGTAAAAGATTGGGCAGATTATGACGCGGTCAATCAAGTCTATGCAGAGTTTTTTCCCAATGAAAAGCCAGCAAGATTTTGCATCCAATGTGGATTGGTAAAACCAGATGCTTTGGTCGAAATCGCGTCCATAGCGCACATTGGATAAAAACCTGTTTAAAAATGACTGCAGTTAGTGAATTTAAAGTTACCTGACATCGAACCCCCCTAGCATTGGACTGTAGTAGGGCGCTTTAGTTGACTACACATGTGGCGGAATATTGTTTAAAAGGAAATGACAGATGAATACAGTAATTAAAGAAAGCCAAGTAACGCAATCCTCATTAATGAAACATAAGTCTAAAGAATCATTCACCTCTACGGCAGGAAACTTAACCGACATGCAGCAGTCTTTTAGAGATGCAATGAGCAAGTTGGCTGCTGCAGTGAACATTATTACCACTGAAGGTCCAGCAGGGCGCGCAGGATTTACAGCCTCGGCGGTGTGCAGTGTCACTGACGAACCGCCAACTCTATTAGTGTGTTTAAACAGAAGCGCTTCTGTGTACAAGTTTTTTAAAGAAAATATGGTGCTATGCGTCAACACACTTGGTCTTGAACATAAAGATCTAAGCGGTGTGTTCGGTGGTAAAAAGGCGCTGGAAGAAAGATTTGAGCAAGGGAATTGGTCCACGCTGTCAACCGGATCGCCTGTGTTAGAGGATGCCAGTATCTCTTTTGATTGCAAAATCAAACTCATCAGCTCGGTGGGGACCCACGATATTCTTATTTGTGAAGTATTGGATATCAAACACAAGCCTGATTGCGAAAGTCTCATCTATTTCAATCGAGACTACCATCAATTAAGTAAGTGCAAAAACTAAGTATCACACCTCTACTTTTTTTAAGGATATTCAAAATGGATAAATGGTTTGTGAAATGGCGTCCCTACACCGGGAACCTAGAAACGACACCGGTAGGTATCAATGAATACTTACCAATGGGTAAAAGTGTGGTGTTAGGCGCACAGCACTCATTCGCAATGTTTGGTGCGACAATCTTAGCTCCCTTACTGATGGGCTTTGATCCTAGCTTGACCATGCTGATTACTGGTATAGGTACGATACTTTTCTTTCTGATTACTGGCGGTCACGTACCCAGTTATTTGGGCTCTAGCTTCGCATTTATTGGAGCGGTCGCAGCAGTGACAGGGTATAGCGGTACTGGTATCAATCCAAATATTGGCATTGCGCTTGGGGGCACACTGGTCTGTGGGGTTTTATACGCATTGATGGGTCTGCTGGTGATGAAGACAGGTGCAGGGTGGATCGAGAACTTGATGCCACCTGTGGTCACTGGGTCCATTGTGATGATTATTGGGTTGAACCTAGCGCCTGTCACCATACAAAGCGTCATTGGCAGTAGCTTTGATTCTTGGATGGCGTTAGTCACCGTATTATGTATCTGTTCAGTCGCCGTCTTTACTAAAGGTATGGTCAGACGTTTGTTACTGTTGATAGGACTAGTCGCCGCCTATTTTATTTATTTCCTATTAACGAATGTGATGGGTATGGGCAAGCCTATTGATTTTGCTCCAATTGCGAATGCCGCGTGGTTCGGTATGCCAACCCTTTACTCTCCTGTCTTTGAGACCAGTGCCATATTAGTGATTGCACCCGTCTTTATCATCTTAATCGCTGAAAACCTTGGTCATTTCAAAGCAGTAGAGGCCATGACTGGCAAAAGTATCTCACCTTATATGGGTAGAGCGTTCTTCGCTGACGGTCTTTGTACCACGCTTTCGGCTTCGGTAGGCGGCACTGGTATGACGACTTATGCAGAAAACATCGGCGTCATGGCAGCGACCAAAATTTACTCTACAGTCGTCTTTGTCATAGCAGGTGTTTTCGCCATTCTATTGGGCTTATCCCCTAAATTTGGCACCTTGGTAAGTACCATTCCTGTGCCTATTTTGACCGGTGCTTCAATCGTTGTCTTTGGTTTAATCACGATCGCTGGTGCGCGTATTTGGATGAATGCAAAAATTGATTTTAGTAAGAATGGCAACATGTTGGTAGCAGCCGTCCCAGTAATCCTAGGCACTGGCAACTATTCACTAAATATTGCCGGCTTTGATTTGGGCGGCATCGGTACTGCTACGTTTTTAGCCATTCTTATGAACCTCGCTTTCAATTTTAAAAACAAACAAAAAGAGGTGAGCGTGACCACTGAGAGAGAAATCGCTACATCAGAGCCGCTCTTAAAACTCAATCCATAAATTTAAACCCTATTTGATATTACCTTAAGGAATCGTGTCATGAATACAGAACCACGCAGCGTACAACAATTGATCAATGGCGAATTTACCGAGTCAACTACCACAGAATGGATTGATATCACCAATCCAGCCACGCAAGAAGTTATCGCCAAGGTACCACAATCAACACCTGCGGAAATCGAGCAAGCTATCAAAACGGCATCTGAGGCTTTTCAGAGTTGGCGTGTCACACCTATCAGTAAACGAGCTCGTGTTTTCTTAAAGTATCAACAACTGATACGTGAAAATATGGATGAGCTGGCAGCGCTACTGACTGAAGAACAAGGTAAGACACTGGCAGATGCTAGAGGTGATGTATTTAGAGGTCTTGAGGTCGTAGAGCACGCATCAGGTATCGGTAACTTGCAACAAGGTGGCTACATCGAAAACGTCGCCAGTAGTGTCGATATGTATACCGTGCAGCAACCAATAGGTGTCTGTGCAGGTATTACCCCCTTTAACTTTCCTGCCATGATTCCCCTATGGATGTTTCCAATGGCCATCGCCACAGGTAACACGTTCATCTTAAAACCTTCTGAACAAAATCCAATCGTTACCATGAGATTGGTCGAGTTGGCGCTTGAGGCAGGTATACCAAAAGGAGTATTAAGTGTCGTTCATGGTGGTAAAGATACAGTGGATGCGCTGTGCGATCACCCTGACATAAAAGCAATATCTTTCGTTGGTTCGACAGCAGTTGGTAAGCATGTCTATGATCGAGCCGGTCAGGCTGGCAAACGTGTGCAATGTATGATGGGTGCGAAAAACCATGCCGTTATCATGCCTGATGCCAATAAAGAACAAAGTCTGAATCAGTTAGCAGGCGCAGCATTTGGTGCAGCAGGTCAGCGATGCATGGCACTGTCTGTCGTGGTATTGGTTGGGGAATCTAAACAGTGGGTTGATGAAATTGTAGAAAAATCAGCACAGCTAGTCGTTGCCGCTGGCAAGGATGACAAGGATTTGGGACCTCTAATATCTAAGCAAGCCAAAGCCCGTGTCGAGCGCTTAATTCAAGCTGGCATAGATGAAGGTGCGCATCTAAGACTAGATGGCCGTGGTTGTCAGGTAGAAGGTTATGAAGAGGGTAACTTTGTTGGTCCAACTATCTTAGATCATGTAACCACTGAT
This sequence comes from Psychrobacter proteolyticus, assembly GCF_039762275.1. Classification (GTDB taxonomy): domain Bacteria; phylum Pseudomonadota; class Gammaproteobacteria; order Pseudomonadales; family Moraxellaceae; genus Psychrobacter; species Psychrobacter proteolyticus_C. The sequence continues at coordinate 10,308 of NZ_JBDLOB010000005.1, forward strand.
ATGAGCTGCTATACCGAAGAGATCTTTGGTCCTGTCCTATGCATTATGTATGCCGACACGCTTGAGGAAGCCATTGAGATTATCAATACCAATCCAAATGGTAATGGCACTGCCATTTTTACCCAGTCTGGCGCCCATGCACATAAGTTCCAACAAGATATCGATGTTGGACAAGTTGGCATTAATTTACCAATTCCAGTACCGCTACCTATGTTTTCGTTTACAGGGTCTAGAGCCAGTAAGCTCGGTGACTTAGGTCCTTATGGCAAGCAAGCGGTGCAGTTTTATACACAGACTAAAACAGTGATATCACGTTGGTTTGATGAAGATGCTAGTGAAGGCGTAAATACTACTATCTCTATGAAGTAGCTATACGGCCGTATCAAACGTAGGACGTTATGTAGAGCGTGTGATTAATTGACAACAGGCTCTACATAACAACATACAAAAGCAAATATAAATGCAAATGGTGGATTTTATGAATATCAATACAATACCAGAAATCATTGAAGATATTAAAGCAGGCAAGATGGTCATAATCATGGATGATGAGGATCGGGAAAATGAAGGTGACCTGATTATGGCAGCCAGTTTGGCCAAACCTGATGATATTAATTTTATGATTACACATGCCAGAGGTTTGGTTTGTTTGACCTTGACCTCCGAGCGTTGCAAAAAATTAAAACTACCTCTCATGTGCAAAGACAACCAAGCACCTTATAGTACAAATTTCACCGTTTCCATTGATGCAGCAGAAGGGGTAAGTACCGGTATATCAACGGCAGATAGAGCTCAGACCATCAGAACTGCCGTGTCTCAAGACGTTACCTTTGATGATGTTGTAACCCCAGGACATATTTTTCCATTAGTTGCTAAACAAGGCGGTGTTTTAGAGCGGGCTGGGCATACCGAAGCAGGTTGTGACCTAACGAGACTGGCTGGTTTAGAGCCTGCTGCGGTTATTGTAGAGATTATCAACCAAGATGGTGAAATGGCTCGTAGAAATGATCTGATGAAATTCGCCGATACTCATAATCTAAAGGTCGGCACCATAGACGCGCTAATTAAATATATTAAATCTCAAGAGACCATCGAAAGTAAAGGTGAAAGCGAAGTCGAAAATTTCGAAGAAACTGTAACGTATGAATATGATGAAAGCGATGAGCGTACCGTTGAATTGATTTAATAAATTTAATTTAGCTTGATTTTATAAGCTATTAGATACTTTTACCACAATTTGAATTTTACTAAAATTGGATGAAACCCTATGTTAGTTAAAAAATATCCTTGTAAGAACGACACGACAGAAACGATCGTATTTAGTTCAGGTTTAGGCGGGCATGCTGATTTTTGGTTACCTCAAATTGAGAGTTTTACCGAGCATTATAATGTGATTTGTTATGAACAAGAGGGCGTATCGTCTGATAGTGATCTCTTACCCGATGACTATTCTATGCAAGATTTAGCGGATCAATTAATTGAAATCTTAAAACAAGAAGGGCTGTCTAACTGTCATTTTGTTGGTCACGCACTTGGCGGATTCATTGGTATGGAAGTCGCTTATAAAGCGCCAGAGTTGTTAGATAAACTGGTCATCTTAAATGGTTGGGAAAGCCTCGATCCTCACACTATTAAATGTTTTCATATGCGAACCAGTTTGCTACAAGATACAGGGGTAGAGGCATTTGTACGTGCCCAAGCGATATTTTTGTACCCACCGATCTGGATCTCAGACAACATAGAAGCACTCACGCAAAAAGAAGATAAAGCCATCGCTCACTTTGCGCCAGTCGAGAACGTCTCAACGAGACTAAAAGCCTTGCAGGCTTATCAGCCCCTGATAAATGCCAAGCATATCAAAAACAAAACGCTAGTTTTAAGCAATCTTGATGATGTTTTGGTGCCATGGCAACGCGGTCTGGCTTTGGCCAATAATATGCAGAATGCTCAATTTGAGTTGATGGTGACAGGTGGCCATGCTAGTACAATCACAGAAACCTGCTCAACCAATAGCAAAATCCTTCAATTCTTATCCAAAAATTAATATCAATTAGGACGTACTATGACTGACTCCCTATCGTTATCCTCAGAAGGTCTTGATCAGCTGTTTGGTAAAGCCAGATCTTTTAATGCTTGGCAGAAAAAAGACGTGCCAGATGCACTACTTGAAGAGATCTATCATTTAGTTAAAATGGCGCCTACCTCAGCCAATTGTTCACCGGCACGGTTTGTATTTCTCAGATCTGATGACGCCAAAGCACGCTTAGAGCCAGCACTGTCATCAGGTAATATCGAAAAAACAATGACAGCACCTATCACAGTGATTGTCGCTCATGATAATGAATTTTATGAACAACTTCCCAAATTATTCCCACATACGGATGCCAGATCATGGTTTAACTCTAGCCCTGAACTTATACAAGAGACGGCGTTTAGAAACAGTTCTATGCAAGCAGCTTATCTGATTTTGGCTTGTAGAGCCTTGGGTTTAGACACGGGCCCAATGTCTGGATTTAATAATGAATTGGTAGATAAAACCTTTCTTAAAGATAGTAAATGGACCTCAAATCTACTCATTAATATAGGGTATGGCCAAGAAGATCACTTGTACAGCCGTCTGCCAAGATTGGACTTTGATGAGGCTTGTCAGCTCTTATAAAAACAAGCGATTCATCCATGTGAAAGGGTAGCTGCTTTCGACTGGGTTATTAAGTGAACCATGATGACGTTTAATAACCATTTTTGTTTAAAGATCTCTAAAAATAAAGGTTTTCCGCTACAGCTCTTTTATTGCAGGTACAAAAAAAGCTCCAATTTTCACGATTGGAGCTGTTTAAATTTGGCAAACATAATATGATTCGAACCAATGATCTCTACTATTTTAAAGTAGGTCAACTGAATGTTATGGAGTGACAATATCTTACATGTATTGATTCTATCGAATTATAGGTATTATATGGTTGAACAACAACAATGTAAGTTGTAAGGCAATTAATAAAAATACTGTACGCAGATGTTCAATCGGTAAAAATATATGAGGTGAAAATACTGTCATTGTTTATGAAAATGTACTGTGAATAGTTATGGCATAGAATGGAAATGCTCTAGAACAGCACATTAATATTTCTTACTATCATTATTAAGCCACTGATGACCATTAATATCAGCAGCATGATTCTAAACTGGCTAATACTAATGCCTGCCAAAAAGCGTTTGCCAATAATATTACCAATCACGGCGCCCAGTCCTAATACAAGACCATACGCGCATATCTTGACGGTGAGTATCCCAAAAAAGGTGTAGCTGATGATTTGTACAATACCTACAAAGAAAGAATTAGCTGTTTTGGTCGCAATAAGGCTTTCTTTTTCTAGTCCAGCATTCATATAAAAAGGGTTAAGAATAGGGCCGAGGCCACCCACCAAAGTGCTCATAAAGGCAATGACAAAGCCCACAGGCACAAAACCTACTTTTGGCATATCAAATGTTTTACTTACTTTACCAAACTTGTATTGGAAAATAGTCGAGACTAAAAATGCGCCAACCAATAACTGAATCCAGCCTGCGTCCAAACGACTAAACACCAATGCGGCTAGCCATGCACCTACGATAGCGCTTGGGACATAATATTTGGTCAATGACCAATCAATATCATGCCAAAATAGATAAAGTCGCGAGGCATTACTCAGAAAGGTAGCCACGTTGATCACAGGTGGTGCAATCGCTGTCCCTACCATCGAAGAGGTAACTGGTATCAGCAACATAGCGCCGCCACCACCAGATATAGTGGAGATAATAAAAGCGACCATGCCAGCGATGAACAAACCTACTAAATGCCAAGTTGGAATGGTTTGCAATAAATCTAAAACAAAGAGCACTATAAAATCCTATTTCATAAGTGACATCAAGTAGTGATGTTTTGCTAATTTTGGACAGCTGACAAAAGAGTTAGGAGTATTAAATAACTGTTGCAAGTAGGGTGAAAGTATCTCTAAAAAAACGGTGGCCATACATAGAGTATAACCACCGCCGGAGAGACATTTAGAGACGAACTAGCAAGAACTTATGCAGCAGTCCTCTTAAAGCGCTTACGATACATTTTACGAATGATTGGCATGAATATCATGACAACTACCAGACCCCATAGTGATACGGTGATTGGGCTACTCCATAGAATAGACATTTCACCTTGAGAAATAGACAAGGCACGTCTGAGGTTAGACTCCATTAGCTCTCCTAGTACATAACCTAGAATAAGGGCTGATAGAGGGAAATGTAGTTTGCGTAAGAAGTAACCAAATATCCCAAGTCCTACCATGAATACCATATCAAAGGTCGTGCTGTTGATAGAGTAAACACCAACGAAACTGATAGCAGCAATAGATGGTATCAAGATATAGTTTGGTACATTAAGTAGCTTAGAAAACACACCAACCAAAGGAATATTCATTACTAACAAGATAACGTTACAGATGAATAATGAAGCGATAAGACCCCAAACGATGTCTGGCTGTTCGGTAAATAGCTGCGGACCTGGCGTGATATTATATAAAGTCAACGCACCCATCATGACCGCTGTCGTACCAGAACCAGGAACACCCAAGGTCAACATCGGTACAAATGAACCACATGCTGATGCGTTGTTAGCCGCCTCTGGAGATGCTAAACCACGAAGATCGCCTTCACCAAATTTGCCACTGTCGCCAGCAATTTTGCGTTCACTAGCATAGGTCATCGCACTCGCGATAGTCGCACCTGCACCAGGCAAAATACCAACGAAAAAGCCCATTATGCCACTACGTACCATGGCGCCAATGGTAAAGAGAAATTCTTTTAGGTTGAATAAGCTACGCTTACCTTGCGCGATAATTTTCCCACCAGTACTGGTTCTTTCAAGCAAAATCAAAATTTCACTAACACTGAAAAAGCCAATAACGATCGTTGTGAACTGAATACCATCAGATAAGTTGACTGAATCAAAGGTATAGCGATAGATACCTGTGACCGCATCGACACCAACAGTAGCCAGACCCAAGCCAATTAACGCTGACACTGCTGTTTTGATAGGCTGATCACCAACCAAACCACTCAAACAGCAAATCGCGAATACCATCAATACGAAGTATTCAGCAGGTCCAAACGACACCGCCCAGTTAGCCAATAAAGGTGCGAACAAGACCACACCAATGGTCGCAATCGTAGAACCGATAAATGAAGCAACCGCAGAGATGGACAAGGCGATGCCAGCCTTGCCTTGAACCGCTAGCGGGTTACCATCCAATGAGGTCATAACCGCCGCGGCAGATCCCGGCACGTTCAGTAGAATGGCAGAAATACGACCGCCATATTCGCAACCAAGATAGACAGCCGCTAGTAAGATAAGTGCACTCTCGGGTGGTAGACCAAGGGCAAAGGCAAAAGGCAATAGAATTGCCACACCATTAATAGGGCCAAGGCCAGGCAACATACCGACAACCGTACCAATAAAAGCGCCAATGAGTGCAATCAGTAAGTTTTTGGGCAACATCGCTACGCCAAAACCCTGCATTAAAAAGTCAAAAGTTTCCATAATAGCTATCCCATTATTCCTGATAATATTCCAAGTGGCAGAATCACATCCAAAGCCATGTCAAATAAGACATACAAGGCGATACTGATCACAACTGAAAAGATAAGGCTTTTAATAGGATTTCCGGCAAATAATAAACCAACCGCAAAACACATCAGTGTGGTAGCAACCACAAAACCTAAAGGCTCAAAAATTAAGCTATAAATCAATAATGCGCTGACACACAGCACAAGATTTCTAAGCACTATGTTGTTATAGCCTAAATCGATGACTTTCGTAAATCGTGCTGGACGAAAGGCAATAACCAAGGTCAAAAGTGCCGTAAGTGAGAAAATCAAAATAGGATAGGGTCTAGGGCCGATAGGATCATAGGCAATAGGAGCAACGTAACCAATAGCTAAGTAGACCAAAAATAAGCTAAACAGCCCCATTAATCCAGAAAATGCACGTTCCATTGTCATAGAAGTATTCCTTAAATTCCAAAATAAGAAGGTTGATAGATGTCTCATCTGTCAACCTTCGATAAATACTGTAAAAATCAGTATTCAATCATTAAGGGGATATGATCTGTGTAATGCTACTTAGCTGCAGCATCAACAAGACCGTACTCAGCAGACAACTCACGTAGCTCACCGGTACGTTTATAAACGTATGCTTCTAGCTCATCACCAGTCATAGAGAATGGTAGTAGCTCTTGCTGCTCGCGTAACTCAGCGAATTTTGGATCCGCAAGCATATTATCAAAGCTTGCTTTCCACCAGTCATAAGCGGCAGGACTGACATCTGGACCCATGTAATAACCACGCATGACAGGCCAAGTAACGTCATAGCCTTGCTCTACAGCAGTAGGAATATCGGCCATAGTGCCGCCCAGTCTTTCATCTGCGAATACGGCCAATACACGTAATTTGCCAGCAGTGGCTTGTGGCATGATCTCAGCGATACCAGCACTTACGACAGTCACATGGTTACCCATTACCGCTGTAATAGCCTCGCCGCCACCTTCCATCGCAACATAAGTCATATCGCTAGGATTAACACCAACCGCTTTAGCTAAAATAGCTGTCTGCATCCAGTCCTGACCACCAACACTACCACCAGCGGCGAAACTGATTGCTTTTGGATTTGACTTAAGCTCAGCAACCAATCCTGCTAAATCTTTGATAGGTGAGTCTGCATTGACAGCGATAGCACCATAATCAGTACCAACGGCTGCTAGCCATTTCACGTCTTTTTCAGTGAATTTACCAAATTTACCTTGCGATAGATTTAGGATAGAGCCAGTAGAGAAAGCAATGATTGCATCGTTATTAGCACGATCATTGGCAACGATTTTGTTATAAGCAACAGCACCCACACCGCCTGGCATATAAGTGACTCGCATTGGATCTTCTAATAGGCCAGTATCTCTTAAGCCAGCTTGAGCAAGTTTACAAGTCAAGTCAAAGCCACCGCCTGGTTTTGCTGGGGCGATACATTCTGGACGTGAAGGGGCGTCATAACTGGCATCAGATGCTGCCGTATCAGATTTATTACATGCGGTAAGGGTGAGTACAGAAAGGCCAAGAGCCAAATAGGATAGTTTGTTCACACGACACTCCTTGTGTGTATTTTTAATGAATAGCTCAATAGAATTCTGAGCAAAATAATTAAGTGATGACAGATGAAGTTCAGATCATCCTGACAATAACTACTAAACTTCATAAAAGTAGAGTTTTTAGCGTTTTGCAAAAGTAACAGAATATTATAGAAATAACAAGAAACATATGTATGTATACATGAATTTTATTTTAAGGTACTATCGCAATGACTGATACAAAATTACTTATTGTCTCAATATCAAGAAAGAGATAAGACAGCAAAACCTTCAGAATACAAGATGTTTATTTCAATAAAAACTAATTAATACAATGATTTATAGATATTGGTAATTATGAGAGGTACATTGAAAACGTGCTAGGATATATTGCTGTGGATAAGGAGAAGAGCTAACTCGGTAGATGAAGTCAGTGAGATGAGATTAAGCGCCATGACGGACAATTCATTAGGTATTTAAGAAGTTTGGTTGTATATGTCAGTCAAAAGACAGCTGCTTCAAAACTGTCTTTTGGGAGGGGTTTGCTTAAGGGTAGAGCGTGTTCCCATTCTCAACATAAGAATACATGTTAGTTAAAACAGCAGCTGGATAATGAAAATAGCTAATATACCAATACCAATATCTAAGGGTACCGCTTTGAATAATAGCGCATTAAACAGCTTGTTTTTTTCTATAACTACTTGAGACGCGCCCAACATTAGACTGCCTCCTGATGAGAAAGGAGAGAGTGATGAGCTTTGTGCTCCCACTACAATACAGGTAAATAACAATAGAGGGTTAAGTCCAGAGGCGACGGCTAAAGGCAGCACCATAGGAAATAGAGTAGGAGCGACCACGCCAAGTGTACTAGCAAAGATTGACATGATTGCGCTAATAACAAATACCAAAATTGGTATCATCCAGATAGGAACGTTGGTACTTAGCCATTCTGTTAGCTCGTAAATTATACCGATCTCAACGCCAAGGCCGATTAGCATGCCGACCCCACAAATCATAATAAGTGTATTCCAAGGAATTAAGGCAATTACTGTTTTTTCGTCCCCTAATTTTAATAATAAACTGATTAAGGCAAAAATAATGGCGATAAAACCAATGTCAATCCGAGCGTTTAAAAACTGAATTGCTTCTATGTTAGGCATTAGTAGATTTAAGATGGGTACAATAAGCACGATAGCCATCATTATAAAAATCAGCATAATAGATTGTTTTTGCTTATTATCGAAAGGCTCTGGTACTATCGTTTGAATCGCAATTTTGCTATTTTTGGCATTAAAAAAGCAATAGATACCTAGGACGATCACTGGCATGAGAAAGGTAACTGCGAAGACACCTAAAACATAAGTAAAGGTATTATCATTTGCAACGCCGGCCCCGCGCATCAGCTCTCGAAAGATAACCCCACTTTGTGAGGTGATAAAGTTAGCACCAGCCAATGCACCATAGTTAACAGATAAAGTAGCAATGACAAGATTCAAATTAGTACGTTTAGACAATAACAGAATCATAGGTGCCATCGTGGCTAAGACGGTGTAATAACCAGCTCCTAAGCCAGCAACGATGGTAGCAGCAAAGAAAATAACCAAGGGTAAAAACTCGGGAAAATGACGGCATCTATAGATCAAATGATTCGATAGTTTTTCTAAAGCGCCATTCGCTAAAGGAAAATTATAGAAGAGAGTAACGGCAAAAATAACAAAGAAAATTTTGAGAGGCCACAGCTCAACAATTTCATAAGCGCTCATTCCCATACCGAAACAGCCAATGAGGTATGAAAATGCAATAGCAAATAGACCAATATTGATCTTGGTGGTATAGCCCAAAATAATACATATTACTATTGCGGCTAGAATATAAAGAGTCATTACTGTCCCTTGAGCTTAACTACATGAATTCTATAGAGAACTGTATTAACTTCTATAGGTAAAGAGCATTACGAGAATATTGACAAACAACTTTCTAGATTACAGAATCGTATAAGCCTGAAATGCACGTATAAATAAGTGGAATAATAGCAAAAAAAGTAATATGAATTAGATAAGATTGCCCACAAAGTGCCAGACAGTCGTTAGTATTGCAATGATATATAAGGTTTTCTTAGCGCTTAAGATAGAGTACTCCGTTGTATCCCAATCTCTAGAATGATAACAATGCTTAAAAACAGTCAAACAATTCATAAACCCCTTAAATTGTGGTGAAATAATGCTAAAAAATTTAGAAAAATTTAAAATACCACGGTATGAGCAAGTGCGATGGCACATTTTGACTTTACTGACAGAAAGTAAATGGGACGAAAACACACCTTTACCGACTGAGCAAGAGTTTGCAGATAAGTATCAAGTATCAGTCGGAACCGTTCGAAAAGCGGTTGCAAAGCTGGTCGACGATGGAGTATTAACCAAATATCAAGGCAGAGGTACCTTTCTAAAGCGTCCAGATTTTGAAAGCTCATTATTACGGTTTTTTAAATTTCGTGATAAAGATGCGTGCTATGCGACACCGACAGGCGTGGTCAAAAAGGTCATGGTAATAGAGGGTATTGAAGAGATTAATGAAAAGCTAGATATTGGTAAGAATAAAGCGCTTATTTATATAGAACGTGTGCGCATTATTGAAGGCAAAGTTTCGCTGAGTGAAAAAATTTGGTTACCTAAGAGTCGTTATCAAGCCTTTGTAAATCTAGAGCCTGAAGATTTTGAGAATTTGCTATATCCGTTCTACTATACAAAGTGTGGCCAGTTTGTCTCATCTGCCGTAGAGACACTATTTTTTGTAGCCAATCACGTAGACCCTTATTTAGATAATAATGAGCAAGAAAACCTAGTGAAGGTATGCCGTATTGCTAAGAGTCTAGAAGGTGATCCTATCGAATATAGAGAGTCATATGGAATGGCAGAGAAGTTCAGCTATGAAGTTAATATTATTTAATGAATAGTAAGCTATTAGTAGGTTTCTTGTCTTAAGCTAAGATAAGCTATCGTCTAAGTTAAAGATACCATCGTGTTCTCATACTAAAGAACGTAGTAAAAGATACGTTCTTTAGTTTTATTGTACCAGTCAAATAAAGATTAAAAAATATAGGTTATAAAACGTCAATATATTCTTTTTACGCTTACCTTCAGGCGGCTTAATCACAACATCCTAAGTTAATATCTATCAGATAAACAGCATCGCTTATGTGATTGTGAGTTCAATTACATTACAAACTCGACAGCAGAACACTTGTTTCGCTATTCAAAATGCCATCAATCTCTCTGACTTGGCGCAGCACTTCATCAAATTCCCTCAAGCTTGTCGTGTGTATCTCTCCTACCAAGTCCCACGCCCCGTTGGTTGTATGTAACTTAATCAATTGCGGGATACCTCGCAGTTTCCTAATTACTTGTGAAGTAGACTTTCCTGTTACTTCAATCATCATCATCGCTTTGACTGTTTCTTTATCTAGTGCCTCATGCACTCGAATTGTAAATCCTAAAATAGCACCGTTGTGAATCAGTCTATCCAATCTGTTTTGGACAGTGGCACGAGAGACTTTGAGTTTTTTAGCCAGGTTTGAGATGGTTGCTCGACCATCTTGTCGAAGTTCAGATATCAATTCGCTATCTAGAGAGTCATAAGTGTAATACGCCATAAAAATGCTTCCTTCATTGGATTTTGACATTATGCTAAGTAGCACCTAACAATATGTCAAAAAAATGTCCATATTTGGTAAATTATTGACATTTTAACTGACAATTATAATTGGTAGCATATTAATTGTCGGTTAAATAAATAATATTCATGGAATGGAGCAAAATTAATGTCTAAATTTATCGTATCACAGAAGCAGGGTGTGCCATTTGTTAGCGTACAGGCGATGGCTGAAATCATTAGTAATTATGGTATAGAACAGACGATAAAAGAATTGGTAGATGCTTTAGAACAAGATTTTTCTCGTTGGGATAGTTTTGAAAAATCCAGTCGTTTTGCTTCTCATTCCAAAGACGGCGTCATAGAGTTGATGCCTGTCAGCGATGGTGAAATGTTTGCGTGTAAATATGTCAATGGTCATCCGATCAACACCAAGCGCGATTTGCAGACGGTAGCCGCTTTTGGCTTATTGTCTGATGTCGATACCGGCTATCCCATTCTGCTGACAGAAATGTGTATTTTAACCGCCTTACGTACTGCGGCGACTTCTGCATTGGTTGCCAAACATTGTGCACCCAAAACCGCCCAGACTTTAGCGCTCATCGGTAATGGTGCTCAGGGTGAGTTCCAAGCAATGGGTATGAAGGCAGTCGTGGGTATCTCAAAAGTGCGTTTATATGATGTCGACCCAGCCGCATCTGAAAAAGTAGCGCGTAACCTTGCCGATTCAGGTCTAGAGATTACTATTTGCAAAACGGTAGAAGAAGCGGTGGAAGGTGCAGATATCATCACTACTTGTACCGCAGATAAGAAAAACGCGACCATTCTTCGTGATGATATGGTCAAAAAAGGCGTTTATATCAATGCCATCGGTGGTGACTGCCCTGGCAAAACAGAGCTGGATGCCAACATCCTGTTAAGAGCCGATCATGTGATTGTAGAGTTTGAACCGCAAACCCGTATTGAAGGCGACATTCAACAGCTCTCTCAAGATTTCCCTGTGACAGAGTTTCACCGTATCGTAAACGGTGAAAAAGAAGTACGCACCAATGAAAATAACTTGGTTGTATTTGATGGTGTTGGTTTTGCCTCAGAAGACTTTACGGCTTTGGTATTTTTGCGTGATTTGATCAAAAAGCAGGATGCATATGAGCTGCTTGACTTGATTCCTCAGCAACAAGACCCTAAAAACCTCTATTCGGTCGTAAAAGCTCATAGCAAAGATCGTAGCCTAGAGACGGATGAAGCGATGGCTGCATCATAAGTAATTTAAATATAGAAAATAGAAGTTCAATGCCAGATTTGGACTCAAATGATGAAAAAATTGTTTTATTTAATAGAGACAAAATAATGAATGATTTAATGAAAAACGTGCGAATAGTAGAAGTTTATTCAGACGTCGCAGGGCATAAAAAAGGCGCGTCACTAGGAATCGATGCGTTGCGCGCGTCATCAAAAGAAATGAACGCAGATTACTATGAAAAATTGCAACTTGATAGTATAAAAAATGAATATATACATGAAGAAGAGTCGCCATTTAAGCATGCAAAATACGCTGATGTGATTGAACCTGTTATTTCTAAATTGGCTCATAAAATCAAAGATATAAGAAATGAGAATCAATTTCCGATTGTTATCGCAGGTGATCATTCTAGCTGTGCAGGCACGATGCATGGCCTAAAAATGGCGCATCCTGATGCTGAAATTGGCGTGGTTTATATAGATGCACACGCCGATTTTCACTCACCATATACCAGTGGATCAGGAAATATGCATGGCATGCCTTTGGCAATGGCTTGTGCCATTGATAATTTGGAATGTCAGCGTAACGATCTTTCTGAGAAAGAAAAAGAGTATTGGGAAAAATTGAAGTTTATGGCATCAAGCGAGCCATCAATTAAGCCAGAAAATGTGGTTTTTTGTGCGGTTAGAGACTATCAAGAAGAAGAGATGGATCTAATTAGAAGACATAAAATCCCTTTATATAGCGTGGCTGAGATAACCCAAAAAGGTATCAGTTCTACTGTAGAGGAAATCTTCAAAAAACTAGAATACTGTGATCATATCTATGTGTCGTTCGATGTTGATAGTGTCGACCCTTTATATGTGCCAGGAACCGGTACGCCTGCAATGAACGGCCTGTCATACGAGCAAGCGATGCAACTTAACATAGAGCTGATCAAGAACAAGAAAGTATGCTGCTGGGAAATGGCAGAGATAAATCCTTTGTACAATAACTCAAAAGATGACTCGACCAGAATATTTAAGATTTTAGAAAAAGTGACCCACACACTTTTGAGCAATTACTAGTACTGAATATTCAAAATGAGTAAAAGAAGCTAGCCTAAAGGGATTCGTTAAAACCTTCTTTAGGTTGGTTAAAAAGGGACTGCGAGTAAAAATAATATGGACATTATTAAAGCCAGCGCTGCAAGTCGAGATATTAGCGGTATCAATATCAGACAGTTTTTGAAGTTCTTTATACCCTCTATTATAGGTTTGATGCTTTTCGTATTTCCAATTCCCTATGTGGATGGTAAGTTTGTCACCTATGCAGAAGGGTTTACCATTCCTATATCTGTATTAAAGGATTATATACAGGGTTATATCGGTGACCTTTTGCCGCTATTGGTTGTCACCTCAATCATGATTACCTTGTGTTGTACCTTATATACTAAAATCATGAAACCTGCATTTATTGTAAATAATGCGTTTCTAAATAATTTATTAAACGTTACAACGCCTTGGCTTATTATTAGGATGCTTGGTGCATTTTTCGTTGTCGTGACCTATTTTAAATTTGGGTTTGAGGCAATATATTCAGACAATATTGGCGGCTTAATATTATATGAATTAATGCCAATACTTTTTATCGTGTTTTTCTTGGCTGGACTGCTGCTACCGTTATTGCTTGATTTTGGCTTATTAGAATTTTTTGGGGTTCTACTAAGCAAAGTAATGAGACCTTTATTTGGTTTACCAGGTAGGTCATCTGTAGATTGTCTAACGTCATGGTTGGGCGATGGCACTATCGGTGTCTTATTAACCGATAAACAATTGGAAGGTGGGTTCTATACTAAAAAAGAAGCGGCAATTATCGCTACAAGTTTTTCAGCAGTATCGATTACATTCTGTTTGGTTGTCATCTCTCAGGTTAAGCTCGAAAGCTACTTTATCAATATGATTGGGGTTGTTGCTTTATGCGGAATTGTTTGTGCGCTAATAGTACCAAGGTTATTACCTTTATCTAGAATTGAAGATACTTATACTATCGAAAACAGTGATAGAGATCATGAAACCATTCCCGAAGGAAAAACACTATTTACCCACAGTTTACATAAAGCCGTTCAAAAAGCAGACAAGAGTCCAAGTTTTCTTACTTTCTTAAGAGATGGCCTAAAAAATATTTTGGATATGTGGATTGGGATACTGCCTGTCGTTATGGCAATCGGCACTATGGGATTAATCGTTGCAGAAGAAACACCTGTATTTGATTATTTAGGTATGCCTTTTATTCCATTCTTAGAGTTATTGAACATACCTTTTGCTGCAGAAATGTCAAAAACGATTATGGTAGGTTTTGCCGATATGTTCTTACCGGCTATTATCGGTTCTTCAATCGAGTCAGAGTTAACGCGATTTGTTATCGCTTGTTTGTCAGTGTCTCAATTGATCTATATGTCAGAAGTCGGCGGATTGATTTTAGGGACAAAAATCCCAGTGAGCTTTTTTCAACTATTAGTCATTTTTCTACTAAGAACAATCATCTCATTACCGATCATTGCGGTATGTGCTCATATGATTTTCTAAATAGAACTTATTAAAAGTTAGCTACACCACGTTTGAACAGAGAGTCAGCAGCAAAAAACCACCTTGATAGGTGGTTTTTTACTATCAGTATTAAGCTATAGTTTAGCTCAAATAATTTCAATATAAGGAAATCGAGTTCAAGCGATATATTATTTCTTGCAACCATACAAAAATAGATATACGATTCATATACGTTTCGTATATTAAGGTGTTTTTATGGGTATTGTTAAAATTGATGATGAACTGCATGAAGATATTCGTAAAGCAAGTGCCGTCATGGTGCGCTCCATCAACGCACAAGCTGAATATTGGGTGAAGATAGGCATGCTCGCTGAAGCCAACCCTAATATGTCTTACAACCAAATTATCAATGAGCAGATGCGACAAGCTGATGTCAATGTAAGGAACCTTATAGATGGATAAGGTCATACTTAAAAGCGCAGCGGAATTGGAAATCATGCGCGAGTCTGGAAGACTTCTAGCCTCTGTCTTTGATTATCTTGATGAACAAATTACAGTCGGTATTTCTACGATGGACATCAATAACCTTGCTGAGCATTATATTGTCGATCAGTTAGGTGCACGTCCAGCCAGTAAAGGTCAGTATGGTTATCAGTATGCATTGAATACTTCAGTGAATAACGTGGTCTGTCATGGTATTCCTTCAGATCATCAAATACTCAAATCGGGTAATATTGTAAATGTGGATATTACCCTAGAACAAGGGGCTTTTATCGCTGATTCTAGCAAAATGTATTTGATAGGTGAGGTGTTGCCCCTTGCAAAACGCTTGGTTAATCAGACCTATGAAGCCATGTGGGAAGGAATACAAGTGGTGAAACCTGGAGCAACGCTGGGTGATGTTGGTCATGCCATCCAAAGTTACGCTGAGCAGCAAGGCTACTCTGTAGTGAGAGAGTATTGCGGCCACGGTATTGGACGCGAAATGCATGAGGGACCGCAAGTTTTGCATTACGGATATCAAGGAAAAGGTCTAGTCCTACAAGAAGGTATGACATTTACCATTGAACCGATGGTCAACCAAGGTAAAGCCAAAGTTAAGGTCAAAAAAGATGGTTGGACCGTAATCACCAATGATAAAAAATTATCTGCTCAGTGGGAGCATACAATTGCGGTTACTTCTGACGGCTATGAAGTTCTTACTCTACGAAACGATGAAATACTTTAAGCGATTTGATATTTGAACGACGATTCGGTAAGGCGCTTTTATAATTCAGAAGGGCATTTTTTCGGGATGTCATGTGACCGTTTTTTAGCGAGTTATGGCTGAGAAGAAAGTGACTGACATCAAGGATAAAAGCCTCTGCTACGTCAACAATCAGTAGCAAAGGACTATTTTATATATAAAGATACCTAGAGAACTGCTTTGGTCGCGCCAGCCGCCCGTTCGATCAATAAATCCACGGGAGCATCAGGACTTAATGTACCAAAGGCCAGCCCATGCTCATTCCCAATCCTAGAACGACAGAATGCCTGAGCTATCTCCGTATGTTCAGTCTGTAGTAGTATCGAAGCTTGTAGCATCAATGCTAGGCGCTCAATCACGTAGCGACTACGGAACTCCAAGGTTTGAGTGTCCTCAAATCGCTCTATTAGTAGGTTTAATTCTGCATCATAATCAGCATTTTTTCCTGCTGCTTGCTGTAGTTCCTTAAATAAAGCTCGCTGAGTTTCTGGTTCTTTCTTTAATGCACGCAGCACATCTAGACACTGCACATTGCCACTGCCTTCCCAGATTGAGTTTAGCGGCGCTTGCCTGTACAGACGCGGCATAATAGTCTCTTCGACATAGCCATTACCACCCAAACATTCTTGTGCCTCATTGATAAGAACGGGGGCACGTTTGCATATCCAATACTTCCCAATTGCTGTCGCGATACGAGCAAGTGCGGCTTCATGAGGATCTGTTTCTATCCTATCAACAGCGTGCGCAATACGCATTGTTAGGGCCAAAGCCGCTTCTGACTCTAATGCTAAGTCTGCCAGCACATTACGCATAATAGGCTGGTTGACTAATAATTTACCAAAGGCTTCGCGTTGACTGGTGTGATGAATCGCTTGAACGATCGCTTGGCGCATTTGGGCTGAGGAGCCAATCATACAGTCAAGACGGGTTAGCGCGACCATCTCGATAATGGTAGGGATACCGCGACCTTCAATGCCCACTAACTCACCGAATGCGCCTTGAAACTCTACCTCGGAGGAAGCGTTTGCCCAATCTCCTAATTTGTCTTTTAAACGTTGAACTTGTACGGCATTGCGTGTCCCATCAGGCCGAAAGCGTGGTACTAAAAAACAACTAGGTCCACTGTCAGATTGGGCCAAGACGAGATGAGCATCACACATTGGCGCTGAGAAAAACCATTTATGCCCAATGATTTCATAAGAGCCATCTTCTTGCTGTATAGCCCGAGTCGTATTGCGACGTAAGTCTGACCCACCTTGTTTTTCTGTCATGCCCATGCCCATCGTACAGCCTAGTTTTTCTTCCATGGGCAAGCTGCGTAGATCATAGTGTTCGGATAATAGTTTGGGCAGCCATTTTTCAGCCAGCGCTGGCGAATGACGTAGGGCAGGGATAGCGGCATAGCTCATAGACATAGGACAACCAAACCCAGCTTCGGGCTGTGAGCCGAGATACATGACTGCCGCTCGAGCCACGTGGGCACTATCACGATCTTGATTGCGCCAAGCAAAGTTGCTCATGCCGTATTTCATTCCTGCATGCATCAAATCATGGTAAGCCGGATGAAACTCTACTTCATCTATACGCCGACCATAGCTATCAAAGTTGCGTAATTTAGGCTTGTTTTCGTTGGCTAAGAATCCGCTGTTGATCAATTCTCCACCAGTCAGTGCCCCAAACTCTTTTAAGTGACTTGCTGCCCAAGCAGCACCCTCTCGTGCGACAGCTTCTTTGAGCGCTGTATCTGTTTCCCATGCATTATAATTGGCTAAGGCAAAGGGTTGATTCTGCACCTCATGGGTCTTAAATTGATTTACAATCGACATGATGATTATCTTCCCTGATTTTGAATGTCATTTACTAATTTTCAGTAGTTCAGTAGTTCAGTAGTTCAGTAGTTCAGTAGTTCAGTAGTTCAGTAGTTCAGTAGTTCAGTAGTTCAGTAGTTCAGTAACTTACACGATCAGTATTACATATAAAAAACAATTCCGTCAATAGGTGTAATATGAACAAACCAACGCCTCGTTTATTGCTTTTACGCTTACTTATGGTGGCAGAGGCAAACATACTTAGTGCCTCCGAAGCGGTGCTGGCAGGCTCTATCTTTGATATGACAGAAAATAGTATACGTGTGACGTTGGCTCGTCTGATCCAAGCGGATCTTGCAGAGTCGATTGGTCTTGCCACCTACAAGCTCGGACCGAAAGCTCAAAAATTGGGCGCCGATGTGGCCTTATGGCAGACAGCGGATAAAAGAACGATAAAATCCGATGGCTCATGGATAGCGGTAGCGACTGGTGGGTTACCTCGCAGTGATCGTAAAGCGCTGCGTGCCCGTGCTCGTGCTTTATCATTATTAGGGTTTCGTGAACTCGATAAGGGGCTTTATCTGCGCCCCAATAATTTATTAGGCGGTGTTGATGTCGTCCGTAAGCGTCTATTGGACTTAGGACTAGAAGAGGAAGCTGCGGTTTTTAAAGCCAACGAATTTGATGAGGTTAGGCAGAAAAAAGCAAGAGCACTTTGGTCAGACATGCATCTTGAAAAGCATTATAAAGAGCAGTCGCAGCAGCTCACTGACTGGCTAAGTGGTTTGGCTGACTTGCCGTCCCACGTGGCGCTTCGAGAAATATTCATGCTTGGAGATGCAGGTATCCGCAGTGTTGTTTTTGACCCATTACTTCCTGCTCCCTTAGTAGATGAGGACGCACGGCAAAAGTATTTTGAGACGGTGCGGCGTATTAATGAGGAGGGTAGGCGTTTATGGTTCGCCTTTTTTGAAAAGGCTAAATCGTTAGAATCCGTTTAGCCAAGTCATTAGAAACAGTTTAAATAGGATAAAGTGCGACGATAATCGATAACTAGAGTTTAGCAAGGCTAGAATACAGGTCACTTTTAATCTTGTTTAAAGCAGCGTAATTCAGGTGTTCTTGACCTGCAAAAACCCTAAAGCATTGATATCAAATCTGTGTATCAGTACCAACGATATTGATTGAGCATATTTTATGTACGTAAAAAATTCAATAACGCTGGCACGTTTCCTCTCGCACTTCGCTCAGCCACGACCAGCATGGCAGAACCAGGGCCTGCCCAGTTGCCATAACCGAACAACCATAAGCATGGTTCTTTGATCACTTGTCCCTGTGCTACTTGTACTTTTCTATCAACTTCACTCCAAATAATAGCAGTAGGAAGGTTTGTCGCATTGTAAAGGCGAGCGCAAGACATTGTTTTAGTGCTCAGGCAAATGCATTACAAAAGCGCGTACTGCATTCGTCACAGATTGTCAAAAAAGACGCTTCTTAATTTAAGAGTTGTCCGGATTCATAGTAGCAACCAAGTCAGTAAAACGCTCTCCTTGGACTGACACATGCGCTTTAATTAGACGTTCAGCTAAGTCCTCATCACCATTAATCACGGCATCCACAATGTTTTGATGTTCCTCAAACGAATGCTGCATACGATTGTTTACCCGCAATTGCAAGCGTCTATACGGGTGTAAACGGTTGTGTAGATTGCTGGCTTGCTCGATCAAAAAACTGTTATGGCTTAGCTGATATAAGAAAAAGTGAAACTTTTTATTCGCTTCATAATAGCTCTCTGAATTGTTTTCCATTAAGTATTGCTTGCACTGATCGTGCAGGTGCAGCAATTCAACCTTCTCTTCTGCATTGATTCGTCTAGCGGCTAATCTTCCACACATACCCTCAAGGTAAGCCATCACTTCGAACATTTCAAACAAAGTCACGATATTCAAAGTAGGTATTATCGCACCTCTACGCGGCCGAATTTCAACCAAACCTTCAGATGCCAAAAGCTTCAAGGCCTCACGAATAGGCGTTCTTGACACCTCATACTTTTCACAAAGTGTGGCTTCATCAAGTTTGGTACCAGGTGGAAGACGACCATAAATGATGTCGTCTTCTATTTTTTTGCTTACCTGAACTGATAAAGGTAGATCATCAATCAAACTCATAATTTCTCCAATTGTATACAATATCTAATTTAATAAGTACAATTTTGTTGCCATTTAAAACCAATTGTATTAGATTATATCAAACAAGTCGGTAATACGTGATAAATCATGCTACGGACTTGGAAATATATTAAAGGTTATATCTCATATAAATAGAGAGGTGGACAAGAACATTCAAGAAAAGTATTTGATTAGTGCCTAAGGATATTTGTTATTGGCACATACTTTTATTTTATACGGCTCATATATCAAGATGGATATTATTGAAGCAGCCGTAATCATAACCAAGGAAGGTTTCTATGATCATATATGGCACTGCTTTATTAGCAGTATGTTATTTACTCGGCGTTTATCTGGGCGGTCTATTAGGGCAGATACTAGGTGTTGACGCTAACATTGGCGGTGTTGCTATCGCCATGATTCTATTGATTGTCGGTAAAGAGATGCTGGCCAAAAGAGGCTTACTGCCAAAGTCTACTCAATTTGGTGTTTTGTATTGGGCAGGCATGTATATTCCAATCGTTGTTGCGATGGCAGCAGGACAAAACGTCGTTGCAGCACTGTCTGGTGGTTTGGTCGCCGCCGTTGTCTCAATTATTGCGCTTACCGCTACGGTTATCGTTGTCCGTTGGCTTAACAACATGGCCGATGATTACGACACCTTCACATGGGATGAGGATCAGCCCGTGATTGACCAGCTGTCTTAAAGGTCATCATCATTTCATTGACCAGACAACGAAACCCACTAATTTAAGCGCAATAAGGAATAATTAAATGGACTTAATTATACAGACGCTCACTAAAAATAGTTTTGTTACTGCCATCGCAGTGACAGGTCTTGTGATGCTGCTCTCTCAAGTACTATCTAAATATCTCACTAAAGGCAAGCTGCAGTCTTCTGCGATAGCGATCACGCTCGGCTTGATTGCTGCCTATTTTGCAGGTCTATATACCACTGGTAGTAAGGGTATTTCTGATATCGAAATTTTTTCAGGCTTCGCGCTCTTAGGTGGTGCGATGCTGCGAGATCTTGCTATCTCATCCACGGCTTTTGAGGTCGATGTTAAAGAAATAAAGAGTGCTGGCAAGATTGGCATGATTGCCTTGTTATTAGGATGTGTTATTCCTTTTGTAGTGGGCGCTGCTGTGGCATGGACACTGGGTTATAGAGATGCTGTTTCCATGACGACGATTGGTGCAGGTGCGATGACTTATATTGTAGGCCCGATCACAGGCACTGCTATTGGTGCAAGCTCAGAGGTTATAGCCTTATCTATTGCCATTGGTTTGATCAAAGCTGTGTTCTTTATGATTTCAACACCACTACTTGCCAAATTCATGCGCCTCAAAAGCCCGCGCTCTGCCATGATTTTTGGTGGCTTGGTCGGTACGACGAGTGGGGTCGCCGCTGGATTGGCAGGGACGGATGTCAGGCTAGTGCCATATGGTGCATTAGTGGCGACTTTTTATACAGGACTGGGCGCGCTATTGGGGCCATCTGTATTCTTCTTGACCGTCAATGCATTCTTTTAATGATCAGAGAAAGGAAGTCTTATGAAAGCGAATACTGAAGAAAAAATCTGGAACTTACAAAAAATACGCCGTGATAAAAAGCTCGATGCTGCCAAAACCAAAGGGTTAGAAAAGCTTGTCCCGAACAACCGTGCTATTGAATTACTAGAAACCGTCCTGTCTCCTGAAGATAGAGTATGCATCGAGGGTAACAATCAAAAACAAGCGGATTTTTTGTCTGAATGTCTGTCTCAGTGCAATAGTGATGTCTTAAACAACTTACACATATTGCAGTCAGTCTTGGCACTACCTAGCCACATTGATATCTTTGATAAAGGTATTGCTAGTAAAGTTGACTTCTCTTTTGCAGGGCCACAAGCATTGAGACTGGCAAAACTGGTTCAGAACCAAAAAATCCAAATTGGTTCTATTCATACGTACCTAGAGTTGTATGGTCGATACTTTATCGATTTAACCCCCAATGTCTGCCTGATTACCGCACACTCTGCGGATGCAGAAGGCAACCTTTATACCGGTCCGAATACTGAAGATACTCCAGCGATTGTAGAAGCGACGGCTTTCAAAAGTGGCATCGTCATTGTGCAGGTCAATGAGCTAGTTGACAGCGTACCACGCGTGGATATCCCTGCAGACTGGGTCGATTTCTTTATCGTGGCACCGCGTCCTAACTATATTGAGCCGTTATTTACCCGCGACCCTGCACAGATTACCGAAGTGCAGATATTGATGGCGATGATGGTGATTAAGGGTATTTATGAACCATACCAAATCAAACGCTTGAATCATGGTATTGGCTTCAACACCGCTGCTATTGAATTGCTGTTACCTACCTATGGTGCAGAATTGAACCTAAAAGGCAAAATTTGTACCAATTGGGCGCTCAATCCACATCCGACAATGATTCCAGCTATAGAAAGTGGCTTTGTTGAAAGTGTTCATAGCTTTGGCTCTGAAGTTGGCATGGATGAATATATAGAAAATCGCTCTGATGTATTTTTCACTGGTAAAGATGGCAGCATGCGATCGAACCGTGCCTTTAGTCAGACCGCAGGCTTGTATGCATGTGATTTATTTATTGGTTCAACCTTACAGATTGACTTACAAGGCAATAGCTCGACCGCGACGGTTGATCGCATTGCTGGTTTTGGCGGTGCACCTAACATGGGCTCAGACCCTCATGGACGCAGGCATTCTAGCTATGCCTATCTCAAAGCGGGTCAAGAGGCGACAGATGGACGCGTAGTAAAGGGACGTAAGTTGGTGGTACAAATGGTCGAAACCTATCGCGAACAGATGGATTCGGTGTTTGTTGAAGAGCTTGATGCGTGGCAGCTACAAGAAAAAATGGGCAGTGATTTACCGCCTATCATGATATACGGCGACGATGTGACACATATTGTGACAGAAGAGGGTATTGCAAACTTGCTGCTGTGCCGTACGCCAGAGGAGCGAGAACAAGCGATTCGCGGTGTCGCAGGCTATACACCTGTCGGAATAAAACGCGATCATGAACAAGTAAAAGCGCTAAGAGCGCGCGGGATTATCCAAAGACCAGAAGACTTAGGTATTGATGCCTCAAAAGCGACGAGAGATTTGCTAGCGGCAAAATCCATTAAAGATTTGGTGAAATGGTCTAATGGCACCTACTCGCCACCAAGTCGCTTTAGAAACTGGTAAAACAATACAAAAAATAAGGACACAACGATGAATGTACTTAATTTTAATTTCGATTCACAGCCTATCAAAGACGCCAAAAAAGAAGTGATTTGCGGTGTGGTCGGTTCTGGTAATTTAGAAGTGCTGGTATCACCGCTGGCTGATAGCGCCAAAAGTAATTTTATTATCGATACCTCCGTGACGGGCTTCGATCATATCTGGAAAGCGGTGCTACAAGACTTCTCTGATCGTTATGCTGTAGGTGGTCTGGAGTTTAAAATCAATGATATGGGGGCGACGCCTGCCGTAGTGAGCTTACGCTTGAGCCAAGCGATTAATATCTTGGAGGACGAATTACATGGATAACTCATATATTCAAAAGAGCTTTTATGAAAAAACGGCGCGTAATCGTATTGCCAGCATCGTTGACCAGAGCAGTTTTCAAGAAATACTGAAACCCGGTAGCATACCAGTAAGTCCAAACCTTGCTTCACTCGATATTGTCGGTAGTTTTGACGATGGGGTGATTATTGGACAAGCAACTATTCAAGACGAACCTATATACATCATCGCTCAAGAAGGGAAGTTCATGGGCGGCGCGGTAGGAGAGATTCACGGCGCAAAAATCGTTGGTACGCTACTCAAAGCAATCGAAAACAAGCCCAAAGCCGTGGTGTTTTTTGTGGACTCAGGCGGTGTACGTTTGCACGAGGCAAATGCAGGGCTTATCACTATTTCCGAGATTATGCGTGCGATGCTCAAAGTGCGTGATGCAGGCATTCCGATTATCACTGTCATTGGCGGTACGAATGGTGCCTTTGGTGGTATGGGAATCTGTGCATGCTTGAGTACGCATGTCATCATGACAGAAGAAGGGCGTTTAGCGCTTTCAGGTCCTGAAGTGATTGAAACCATTAAAGGTGTTGAAGAGTTTGATTCTAAAGACCGCGCGCTGGTCTGGCGCGTGACAGGTGGCAAAACACGTTACTTGCTCGATCACGTCGATTTTTTAGTAGAAGATGATGTAGATGATATCAAGCAAGGGATTATGGAAGCATTGGCTCAGCCTGCCATAGAGTTGGATTTGGCTTATTTGCAGCAGCGCCAAGCCGGATTGCAGCAGCAGTATGATCAATGGTTTGGGCAAAAAGACAGCATACCTATTTGGCAGGCCATGCATATTGATAACCCTGACTCTATTTCCCTACTAAGCGCTCAGCAGATCAGAGACATTAAAAAAGGATAACATCATGCAAACTCAAACCGTTTTAGAGACTCTGTTTCCAAATCAGCTCAATTACCAAATCAATAACTCAATGATACGCGGTAGTGCCGAAACCAAATTGGGTAAAGTTGAAATCATCGGCACAGTCGACTCTGCTGCGATGAATCAGTTCATCGCCATGACGCTAGCCAATGAGATTTTGGATGTCATTGCTCAAGATCAGAAGACACCCATCGTATTTATCGTCGATACTTTAGGACAAGACTCCTCACGAGCAGATGAGCTGTTATGCCTTAATAGAACCTTTGCGCATCTGGCGTCTTGTGTCGATTTGCTCAGGCGCAGTGGTCATCCCAATCTCGCCATTGTGTTGGGCGAGGCCGTTAGTGGTGGTTTCTTGTCTTATGGTCTGATGACCAATCAAGCATTTGCACTAGAGTCGAGCCAAGTCAAAGTGATGGATCTACAAGCGATGTCACGAGTGACCAAGATACCGCTAGATAAGCTAAAATCCTTGTCACAGACCTCTGCCATTTTTGCCCCTGGGGTAGAAAACTATCATGCAATGGGCGCTGTCAATGACATTTGGACGACGTTAGATGCGCATTTGGTCGAAAATGCCCTAGCCTCACAGATGGGTCACACAGATAGTTTTCTCACAGATGATCGCCGGAAAATAGCAGAAGATAGAGAAGGGCGTGTTTTGTGTAATGAGATCGTCGAAGCAGTTTTAATGGCTTAGTGTGATAGAAGTATGTGCTTTTAGTAGGTATATATAGTTTCAATCGAGGTATAAGGAGAGCATCATGCAGCGTCATGATTTGGTTTATTTACAAGCGCATGAATCATACAGTTTTCTGAATGCCTCTCTGCCTGCCTCGGTGACGTTGGCTGTTGACGACATGATTTACTCTCAGCAGCCACTCACAGTATGTCGACAAGATATGGACAATGTCACCAAAGTCGCGACCAGCTATATCGAAGACGGTCGCAAATATAGGTTGGCGCTGACCTTACCTAAACTACCGCAAGTCGTGACTACACCGCTAGCGCTTGCCACTTTAATCCCTCAATTGCCTACGGCGATTCAACAACACGCACAAAAATTTATCAATTGCTGTACCCGCTTAGAATGCGAGGTATATGCCTATGGCTCATTTGCCAACCAATACTTTACAGGATTATCCTTTGTCAGACCGACTTCAGATTTAGATCTATTGATCATTGCCAATAACAATAATATTGCGCCAATACTATTAGAAATCGCCGCGTTCAATCGTTTTGCGAGTGCTGAGGTTGATTTAAAAATTGATGGAGAGATCAGACTACAAGGAGGTAGTGACATCTCTTTCAATGAGCTTACCTATGCCATTATGTTTGATATCCCAACCGTCTTAGTAAAGACCTTAGATGATATCAAGCTTCAAAATATAGACGTATTACTAGGATGGAGTACCGATGACTATGAGCACTTTGTTAAATCAAACACAGCATCTGCAAGTATCGCAGCGACCT
This sequence comes from Psychrobacter proteolyticus, assembly GCF_039762275.1. GTDB lineage: Bacteria > Pseudomonadota > Gammaproteobacteria > Pseudomonadales > Moraxellaceae > Psychrobacter > Psychrobacter proteolyticus_C. The sequence goes on from NZ_JBDLOB010000005.1 coordinate 36,023, forward strand.
CAGCAGGCCATTTGGCAGCACATTGATGCCTTGGCATGTGAAGCCCTATATGATGAGCTGAGCTTGGAAAACAAACCCGGTTTGGTCTGCCCATCAAGTAATGGTAGCCATATCGACATGAATCATCAGACGTTTATAGATAGCATCACTTCATTAAAAGGTTATTTTGCGACCTTGAGCCAGTTTGGCTATGAAGATAGGCATTTTGATGACATCAAAAACCAAGGTATCTTTCAAGAAAAAAAGATGCGGCAGGCCACCCATAGTATCAATACCCACAAAGGCGCTATATTTAATCTAGGTTTTGTCTGCGCTGCTATTGGTCGATGCATACAAGTAGAAATACCTTTGACCGCTAAGAATATTTGCGCACAATTGGTGGAGCACTGGCGAGTTGATTTGAACACACGCCTAGCCCGTGACCCAAATAGTCATGGGCAAATAATGTTCAAACAGTATGGTATTACTGGTGCGATTGAAATGGTTGCTAACGGTTTTGAAGTCATTCAGGATCAGATATTGCCTTGTTTTTACGAGACTATATATCGTACGCAAGACTTTGAAAAATCTAGCATGCAGACGTTGATGCTGCTGATATCTGTGCTATCAGATACCAATATTGTCTGGCGCGGCGGCATAGACAGTTTAAGAAATGCGCAGCGATTGTCCACGCAATTTTTGCAAGCAGGTGGCGTATATCAGAGCGACTGGCGACAACAAGTAAACGAGATCAATCAGTACTTCATTCAGCATAACCTCAGCCCAGGTGGCAGTGCTGATCTACTCGCGGTCACGATTTTTTTGTATAAGGTAGAAAATGAATTTAATTATCCTATTTAGCGGGCAGGGGCTACAGAGCCAAGCGCATGTCGATGAAATACTGAGTAAGATGTCGAGTGATGAGCAATCTTTATTAGCCTCAGTAGTACCTGAGTTGTTTGCTGACCCAGTTGATGACAATCAACTGCTTGAGAGTCGACTGTTTGACAATCAAGTTGCGCAGCCATTTATTTATACTCTGCAGTATTATCGCTGGCACCGTCTTCAGCAGATGATAGGCATGCCAATGGCTTTTTCTGGATACTCTCTGGGCGAGGTCAGTGCTTTTTGCTGCAGTAGTCAGCTCAGCTATGCCGCTGGTCTAGATATGGTAAATAAAAGAGCTAACCTTATGCAAGATGTGGTCACAGAGTCTAGTGGATTACTGTCCATCAAAGGTGTGCCCGATAGTAAACTTGCTTACCTACTTGTAGAAAGCCAAACCCATTTATCCATCAAGATTAATAGAGACCAATTCATTATCGCTGGCAATAGCGAAAACCTTGAGCAGGCCACTCAAATTGCTCAGACCTTAGGTGCTCAAAATATTCAACGACTGAAGGTATCCGTGCCCTCACATACGGTCATGATGCAAGCTGCTGCAGACGCGTTTGGTAGCTATACACAGTCTCTGACGCTGTCTCCAATGCAGATACCTATTATTAGTGCTACTGAAGGAACAAGATATAGCGACACTGAACAAGGTTTACGCATCTTATCGCAGCAAGTTGATCACCCTTTAGATTGGTATCTATGTCTGGAAACGCTTGAAGAGTATCAGCCGAACATGGTCATAGAGATAGGGCCAGGCAGCGCACTGTCCAAGATGGTCAATAATGTGATGCCACATATTCCATGTAGAAGCTGGGACGATTTTCGTAATATCGATGGGTTACAAGCGTGGATCGATAGAAACCGATAGGATTTAATTGGGTTAATGCTTGCTGATTGTATTCTCAGTATGCTTGCCCAGATTGTGTTACAGAGCAGTTATCATATTTATTTACGACTGAGAATCACTAAAAGGTAGGCGTTACATGTTGTATGTGTGGTTTATCATTGCTGGTGCCTTTGCAGGTCTCAGCGCAGGTTTGTTCGGCATCGGTGGTGGCATGATTATCGTGCCAGTGCTGGTATGGATTTTTACGGCGTACGCCTTTCCTCCTGAGGTGGTCACACATTTAGCGATTGGCACTTCCTTAGCAACAATTGCCGTCACTTCTCTCAGCTCATTGATGGCACATCATAAGCATGACAGCGTGCGCTGGGAAGTTTGGCGCAATATGGCTCTAGGGCTAGTCATTGGTAGTTTGGTCGGTGCTGGTATTGCTGACATGATTGATGGTCAGATACTACAAATGATTATCGGTGTGGGTGCTTTATTAATGGCGCTAAAAATGCTGTTTTTATCGAACAAAGATCAGATGGTTAAGCCACTACCTCCTGCGAGTTTACAGTTTGGTGCCGGCACCGGTATTGGGCTAGCATCATCTATTTTTGGTATTGGTGGTGGTAGTCTAACGGTGCCATTTTTGAATTGGTCAGGATTATCGATGAGACAATCCGTCGGTACCTCTGCAGCATGTGGTTTACCCATCGCGTTGGCTGGCGCGGCTGGCTTTGCTTGGTTTGGTCAAGACGTTGTCAATATGCCTGAAGGCACGATAGGCTTTATACATGTTACTGGTTTTATATGTATTTCTGTGGCCAGCTTTGCGATGGCAAAAGTAGGGGCAAAGCTTGCGCATGTATTACCTGCGTTGACGTTAAAGAGATTATTTGGCGTATTACTACTCGTTGCTGGTGGGCAGCTGTTTTTAAGTGGGCTTGGTGTTTTGTAGCAACTCTAGGCACTATCTTTTATTCGAAAAGTAAGTCAGGATTTTGCGTCGCATGTTCTAGTCTATGCACAATAGATAGTTTTTCATCTATAATCAGCATCATGTGCACAAAAAACCGTAGTAGGGGCGAGTATTGCCATTTATTCGTTTGTTGGATCCCAATACCGCGCTTAGTAGTAATATCGGTAACCTCGCTCGCACATATCATTAACATATATCCCTCATAGGTCTGTAGTCATAGTTAAACTCGGATCAGACCATTTGGTCACCGTCACTTTTTTAAATGATTTAAATCTGATTGTATAATCATGACTATGAGTCGATGAAGACAAGTATTTTCCGCTACAGCCTATATTTTACGGACAAAAAAAGCCCCAATCTTAAGATTGGGGCTTTTCGAATCTGGTAGGCGTAATCGGATTCGAACCAACGACCTCTACCATGTCAAAGTTGCTCGACTAAAATGTATATTATGTCAATATCTTACGTATATTGACATTTATAGCCTGTAGGTATTATATAGTCAAATAATCGCGATGTAAATTGTAATCTAATAAAGTTTAACTCGTATTTAGGCACTGTATTCTTATAGTATTTTTACCTCTACTCTATTGTCGGATCAGACCAAAAATATTGAAAGTGAATCCCTAAATGATAAGTAAGTAGAGCCTCCTATTGCTTGATATTCAAAGAATGGTGACAGGAGGACTAGCTACTGCTTTTGAGAGTGATATGGCAATGGAGACTATTCAGTCGATGATAGTATTAGATATCTATAGTTTGAGGACCAAAAAATAGACTATGGTCTAGCCTGTTTTCTACAGTGATGAGAGGATTAGTTACTACGAGATTTTAATGATTTGATAGAGAAGGGCATGATGAAAAATTCAGGACGTAGTACGAGCTATAAGGTATTTATGGGATTAAGCTAGTCTTTAGTGTACTGTCGATGAATCCATCAGCATATTACGGTAAAAAATATTTAGATAATAATTAAGAAAAGTGCTTAATTCTCAGTTAGTATGACGAGTTTTATCTTATTGAAATCAGACGCATCTGGCAATATAGTAAATGTTGCTATGGTTATGGCAGCATTCATTCAAACAATAGTAGATAAGAATAAGTCCCAAAACGTGATTCATCATGGTAATAGAAGAAGATTCCGTATTTATCTATCCGCTACGCTTCTAGTATGACTGTCTCTGGCATTAACGCTTCTTTAAGTGTGACTGGTGATTCTTATGACAATGCATTAGCTGAAACGGTCAACGTGCTTCATAAGTCTGAGTTGATTAATTATTTGAAAGAAAGCTGGAATGATGCTAATAATGTTGAACTGACAACCTTTCAATGGGTGGATTGGTTTAATTAAAAACGATTGCGCTGTACGATTAGTTATGTGTAATCCTTTTAGTTTGAAAGACAGTATTGTGATAATTGACTCCTGTCAGGCTTAAATAAATTAGCCCCGATATACTCGGAGCAGTTTACGTTTTAGAAGAATCTCAGTTGAGGAAGGTACCTTATTTGGTTCATGAAAGGTATGCTATTTGTTGAATCTTTAACATACATAGCAACTCACAAATTATATTTTGTTACGTAATTTCATAGTCGTTTTCAACTAATATTTGATAAATTTCTAGAACCTCATCTAGAATTTTTGTAGCCATAGTATCATCTTTCATCATTTCCCATGGCGTACTAGAGCTGCTCCAATTAAAAGGCTCAAACCTATCTTTAGCTACCCACCAGTTGGAGCTCTTAAACTGTTTATTTTGGATACTATCGTTTAATAAGCTGTTTATTCTATTTTTATGTTCGTTAGCATACTCGGAATTCCTGTACTTACCCGAGAACCTTATGCCTAAACTTGGTTTATTATAATAATCTTGAAATTCAAAACAAATAATTCCAATGTTCTTTACATTTCCAAAGCTGAACTTCTCATATTTATTGTCTACTCTCATATTTCTTAGAACAAGATTTCGAGAATGATTTTTGACGTTTATACGTAAATCTAACTTAAGCTTTTCGACAAAACTTTTTTTCATTTTTCCAATATTGTTATAGAGAGCTAGACTGGTTTCTAGGTTATTCTGCTTTAAACTCATAACATCTACAGTTTTGTTATCCTCGTTCATGTTTACATTCTCCGTAAAATTTTTACCGTTGTACTACTTCAGCCTTATAAAAGTCGACCGAACTTTTTCAGCATCTAAATAAACAGGCCATATTATTAATATGGCCCCACTTCACCTAGCTTTGAGCATGAAACCCGTTTATTGCATAGATTGATATACAACTTCACCGTCAATAATTGTATTTAATACTTTAATATCCTTTATTTTTTCAGGAAGAACTTTACGAGGATCTGCAGATAAGATAACGAGGTCTGCGCGTTTTCCCTTTTCAAGAGTTCCTGACATTTTTTCCTCAAATCCGGCATATGCGTTGGCAGATGTATAAGCAGTCAACGCTTCTTCAACCGTTATTTTCTCCTCAGGTAACCAACCTTCAGGGTTAACATTATCAGTAGTACGACGTGTCACAGCAGCATATATGCCATCTAATGGTGACAGTGGTGCAACAGGCCAGTCTGAACCAAAAGTAAGAATAGCGCCGCTATCAAGAATATTCCGGAAGGCATACGTTGTTTTTATCCTTTTGCTACCAATACTTTCTTCGGCCCAGCGACCATCGTCAATTGCATGGTATGGTTGAGCAGAAGCAATAACTTTGTATTTACCAATAGTATCAATAGCTTCTTGGTTAGGATGTTGAAAATGTTCTATTCGGAAACGTAAAGATTCAATATTGTCGCCACCAATCTCTTGATAGTCAGTAAGTACGTTGTCAATTGCTTTATCACCAATGGCGTGAATAGCTAGTCGTAAATCTGCTTCAACAGCATCTGACATCATTTTTTTCAATTGTGTAGGATTAGTAAGTGGCGCACCGCTGCTATTAGGATTGTTGAGATAAGGGTTGTAAAACCAAGCAGTTGCCGCACCTAAAGAACCATCAGCGAAACCTTTTACACCACCCCAACCAAGTTGTTCATCACCTCGGCCTTCTTTCTTAACTAGAGCGTCTAAGTCTTGCCAGTGTTCAATTGGCGTATAAACATACGCTCTAAGCTTCATTAGTCCTTGTGCTTTAGCTAAACGAAAATTATCTAGCATTGTTGCTTCTGTTTCATTAGCAGTCATAGCGAAGACTTTGGTCAACCCAACGCTTAAAGCTTGTGCTTGTGCAAGCTTAAACGCTTCTAACATTTCTTGCTCTGATGGTGAAGGAATGATTGAAAGTACGAGATTTAATGCATTACCTTTCAGTATTCCTGTAAGCTCTCCATTTTCATCTTTTTCAATTGTTCCACCCTCTGGTGCTTTTGTATATTTGGTAATACCAGCTTTAGCGAGGGCTGCAGAGTTAACTAAGGCCATATGACCATCTAAACGAATAACAAAGACGGGATTATCTTTGGTTGAACTATCAATCCAGTTCTTATTGGGTAGCTTACCTCCCCAGTTTTCGTGATCCCAATTGCCGTTGAGTATCCATCGACCTTTTTGGCTTTTTCGTGAGAAATCTGCAATACGATTTGTGAACTGCTCTGGTGATGCTGCGTCGCGTAAATCAACACTTGCTAGAGCAAACCCACCTTCGAAGAAATGTACATGATTATCAATAAAGCCTGGCATAGCGAAAGTACCTTTTAGGTCGACTACTTGTGTTTGAGGACCAGAAAATTCTGCTAAGCTTTTAGATGAACCAACCGCAACAATTTTCTTATCCTTAATAGCAATTGCTGATGCTGAAGTTTGAGAAGGTACGCCAGTCCAAACTGTCCCATTTTTATATATGACGTCAGCAAACTCTGCATAGCAACTCATACTAGACACCAGAGAGATAGTACAAAATAGTACCTGCTTGATGGTTATTTTCTTCATTGTTTTTCATCCTGAAAAATTATTTTTTGAGAGTTGATTTGTTGACTTTAAAGTTTCTTATTCTAGAACCCGTTATTTCATAAATATCTTTGTATTATTAAAATAAGTTCATAAGATAAGCCTTGAATCCTATCTAGTTAGTGGCCTTAACCATTGGCTTTGACTGAATATGCTGATCTGATTTTAGTTTCGTAATCGAAAACCCTGTAATGGCATATATTATTGAAATAATCGGTACAGAATAATTAAGAATGGCGTAAGGAGCGAAGTCTAAAACACCTACACCTAAAGTCGCTAAAATAAAGACTCCGCACGTATTCCAAGGTATGAACACAGAAGTTAGTGTACCTCCATCTTCTAAAGCTCTTGAAAGGTTTTTTGAATCTAGGCCACGTTCACGATATACACTAGAAAACATACGTGCTGGTACAACAACAGAGATGTATTGCTCAGAACAAGTTGCATTGGTTATAAAACAAGAAGCGATAGTAGTTGGGATAAGTGTTTTCGCAGATTTAGTCATACCTGACATTTTTTCTACGATAGATTTGAGCATGCCTGTGTTTTCAAGAACACCTCCAAAGGTCATTGCTACAATAGTCATGGAGACCGTATACATCATTGACTCAATTCCACCACGACTAAACAAGGAGTCAATAAAGGTATTACCAGTATCAATTATGTAGCCGTTTTGCAAGGCACTAATGGAAGATGCAACAGTACCTCCCTGTACAAAGATTTGACAAAGAAAACCAAGAAACACGCCAAAAGTTAGAGCTGGTATTGCAGGTATTTTACAACCAACCATAATAATAACTGTTAGAGGCACCAGTAAAAGCCATGGTGATATAAAAAAACTATTCTGAATTAATGTCATAGTATTATTGATGTTTGTCAGCTCAGCTTCAGTGCTTACAAAGCTAGAACCCAAGTACCAATAAGCTACCAGTGCAATCAAAATCCCTGGAACAGTGGTATAAACCATGTTTTTAATATGGACAAATAAGTCAGTATTTGTGAGTCCAGCAGCCAGGTTGGTTGTATCTGACAGAGGGGACATTTTGTCGCCAAAATAAGCTCCAGATATGACTGCACCAGCTACCATTCCAGCTGGAATTCCCATGCTAGCACCTATGCCCATCCCAGCAATTCCTATTGTTCCCATTGTCGACCAGGAACTTCCAATTGCTATAGAAACTACAGCACACATCAGTGTTATAGATACTAAAAATAGATCAGGTCTTAATAAGCTGAGACCGTAGTAAACCATAGTAGCGACTATACCTCCTCCCATCCAAGAACCAATAATCATACCAACTAAAATGATGATTACTACAGCGGGTAGTGCTAAGCGAATACCATCATAAATACTATCCTCTATTTTTTTCCAACTAAAACCCTGTTTCCAAGCTACTAGTGATGCGATAATTGTACCTAGAGCCAGTGGAATATGGGGCGCACCCTTGAAGACTACGATGGTAATTATCATGGCAGATACCATTATTAAAATTGGCATTAATGCCAAAAAAAATGGTATTTTTTTGTCTTCTTTTATCATTAATATCGTCCTTGATTATTAGGTTTCAGAATTTATTTATTAGTTTTTACACTCTTTATAAAATGCTTTTCGCATATAAGATTGAAGATAGCGATTATCATTTTTTAAAAGTTGATACAAAATAATGGAAAAATAATACTATTTTGTATCAATAGACGATGATTAACCCATAGCAGCAGCTGGCGCTCTGCTGTAGCTATTTACTATTGAATAAAGGTTTTTAGGATCAGGCTGTTGAGCGATCATATCTAAAAGCTCATATCCTTTCTGTTTGCTAATCAAGTCTCGTAAGAAGACCAAAGCTGTGAAGTCTTCTGATGCGAATCCTACACCATCAAACACTACAAGATCATTAGCTGAGGTACGAGCAGGTACTTCGCCTTTAAGAATTCTATGAAATTCGACAACAGGAAAGTCACTTGATAGTTGTTGGATATCACCTTCAATACGTGTCTGAGGTTCAAACTCAACGATCACACGATCTGCTCTCATTAATATGTTCTTATCTAGCTCTGTCTTACCAGGACAATCACCACCTATTGCATTAATGAATACGCCCTCTGTAACTATGTTATCTCGTAAAATCGTTGCATTTCTTTTATCTGCTGTACATGTAGTAATAATTTCTGCACCTAGAACCGCTTCCTCTAACGTATTACAGATAACTATTTTTAAACCTGAATTTGATAAGTTATCAGCAGTTTTCTTCGATGCGGCTGGGTCAACATCATATAAACGAACTTCGGAAATTCCTATTATTGCTTTCATACCTAATGCTTGGAATTCAGATTGAGCTCCGTTACCTATCAAGGCCAGTGTATCAGCCCCTTTAGGGGCACAGTATTTGGCTAACATAGCTGATGTAGCCGCGGTACGTAATGCTGTAAGAATACACATTTCTGTAAGTAAAATAGGGTAGCCAGTTTCAACATCAGACAAGATTCCCATAGCCGCCACAGTCTGCAAATCTCGCTTAGTATTGATTGGATGACCATTTACATATTTACAGGCAAACATATTCCCATCGCTTACCGGCATTAACTCTATAACACCATCTTTAGAATGTGATGCAAAACGAGAAGACTTTTCAAACTTTTCCCACCTAAGAAAATCTTGCTCTAAAGCATCTACTAAATCTGTGATACATTGCTCAACACCATAATCGGAAATTATTTTAGCCATCGTCTGCACACTAATGAAAGGTATTCCTTGCTTGGGTGGTACGATAAAATTCAACATATTTTCTTACTCCTAGATTGTTTCGTGATTGATATGAAATATCTTTGCAAGAACAAATGTTGGTTAAAATATAAAAAAACTATAAAATAACCATTATTATCTTGCAGCCTGGCTTATAGCGAATACGATCTTTAGTAGTACGCATTAAGCCTCGTAGGTAAATAAATAATTTATTTATCGAACTATTGTATTTGTGGAAGTTTAATAACCAAGTTGGAACCTATAGGATATACAGATAGATGAATTTTTCATTAGAGCAACTAAAAGCTTTCGTAACGACTGTAGAAACAGGCTCTTTCTCCTCTGCTGCGCGTAAGTTGGGTAAAGCCCAGTCTGTTATTAGCACCGCTGTCTCCAATCTAGAAATTGATTTGGATAATAGTTTATTTATACGTAGCGGACGTTATCCAAAACTGACCCCAGCTGGAGAAAGATTATTAATGGAAGCTCAGGTAATACTTGAGCGTTATGAGCATTTTCGAGGAGTTGCACAAAGCTTAGGAGAAGGAATAGAGAGGCGTCTTGTAGTAGCTATTGATGACCTTTATTCCGATGCACAGCTTGGTGCTTTAATGAAAGAGTTTTCCTATCATTTCCCTAGTGTAGAGCTAGAACTCTTGTTCCCTTCAATGGAAGATGTCAGCAGTTTAGTGTTAGAAAACCGTGCTGATTTAGGCATCATGTGGCGTCAAGAAATACTGCCTTCAGTGTTAAACTTTCATACGCTTGATTGGGTATCCTTAATACTGGTATGTGCACCAGAGCATGAACTCGCCCAACAGTCTGTAGAATGGGAAGAGTTAAAGCGTTATAGGCAATTAATGGTATCCACACGTAGTCATAGTGAAGAAAAAGCGCGGTTGCGAGTAGCTTCGGATGTTTGGTGGGTTGAGAGTCAATGGGTAATCGTTGAATTGCTAAAATGCAATTTAGGTTGGGCATTTGTACCTGAGCATGTGGTTGCTAGTGCACTAAAAAATGGTTATCTAGTTGCACCAACATTGGCTTTTGATCAGCACGATTGGCCAGTTGCATTAGAAATAGTCTGGCATAAACAACGTTCTTTGGGGAAAGCGGCCCTTTGGTTGAAAGCTGCAGCAATTGCTTCAAATAGATAGTTTCAATATCTCAACCTATACTTCAATATATTTAGTTTTCTCTGAAAACTAAGATTTTGTACCGATACTAAGCACCAATAGAGTGGCGAAGTCATATTTCGTTAGTATGTAAACTAATGGCATTGGTGGCTGTGTTCACTAAAACAGTCAAAATGTACTTCGTAATGTATCTATCATACGTATTCTATTCGTTGTTAGTGCGCTATACAGGTATCGAACTACTAGTGCTAGATATACATTATAGATCGTCTATTTTTGTAATATTTATGTCTTAGATTGGGATGATGTTTTTTGGATAGCAAAGACCTTATCGTAGCCCCAGTTATAGATAAACGCATGGACTAAATAAAAAATAGCCATCGTGATATCCATAATGAAAGCTTGCCAAAGGCTAATACTTAAGTACCATGCAATCATTGGTAAGAACAATATTAGTAGACCCCCTTCGAACATAAAAGCGTGCAGAACCCGCATCGGTAGAGTCTTGTGAACATCGCCATATCGCTTCAACATAAAATGGTCGTATAGTAGGTTATAAAAATAATTCCAAATGGTTGCTATGATAGAGCCAAAGACTGCAATAGGGCCTATCGCATGCATGTTGAAATCAAACAACCAGCTGATCAGGGTTACTAGAACCGCTAGACCAATTAACTCAAAACCTAAAGTATGACGAATACGATCTTTAGTAGTACGCATAAATATTTCTAACTTGTTTTAGTAATTTATCAACTTATTGTATCTGTTAAAATAAGATAAAAAAGTAAGGTCCTATAGGATATATAGATAGATGGACGTATCATTAGAGCAACTAAAAGCTTTCGTAACGACTGTAGAAACAGGCTCTTTCTCTTCTGCTGCGCGTAAGCTGGGTAAAGCCCAGTCTGTTATTAGCACCGCTGTCTCCAATTTAGAAATTGATTTGGATAATAGTTTATTTATACGTAGCGGACGTTATCCAAAACTGACCCCAGCTGGAGAAAAACTTCTGGTAGAGGCCAGAATTATAATTGAGCGTTGTGAATACTTTCGAGGAGTTGCGCATAGTTTGAGCGATGGGGTGGAAGGAAAGTTGGTACTGGCAGTCGATGAGCTTTATCCCGAAGAGCAACTGGGTACTTTAATGAAAGAGTTTTCCTATCATTTCCCTAGTGTAGAGCTAGAACTCTTGTTCCCTTCAATGGAAGATGTCAGCAGTTTAGTGTTAGAAAACCGTGCTGATTTAGGCATCATGTGGCGTCAAGAAATACTGCCTTCAGTGTTAAACTTTCATACGCTTGATTGGGTATCCTTAATACTGGTATGTGCACCAGAGCATGAACTCGCCCAACAGTCTGTAGAATGGGAAGAGTTAAAGCGTTATAGGCAATTAATGGTATCCACACGTAGTCATAGTGAAGAAAAAGCGCGGTTGCGAGTAGCTTCGGATGTTTGGTGGGTTGAGAGTCAATGGGTAATCGTTGAATTGCTAAAATGCAATTTAGGTTGGGCATTTGTACCTGAGCATGTGGTTGCTAGTGCACTAAAAAATGGTTATCTAGTTGCACCAACATTGGCTTTTGATCAGCACGATTGGCCAGTTGCATTAGAAATAGTCTGGCATAAACAACGTTCTTTGGGGAAAGCGGCCCTTTGGTTGAAAGCTGCAGCAATTGCTTCAAATAGATAGTTTCAATATCTCAACCTATATTTGGCATTTATAGGTTACGTAAAGCGTGCAGCATATTGTGCAAGTAAAGGAGGTCTAGTTCAGCTAATAAAAGCTCTAGCTGTAGAATGGGCAAAGGAGGGTATACACGTTAATGCTGTGGCACCGACTTTCATTGAAGCTGAGCTGACAGAAAAATGTTTAAAGATGAAGCTTTTAAAAAAGATGTCGATAGTAGAATTTTGCTGAACGGGTTATCCCAGTCGGAAGATATTTCGGGAGCAGGATTATATTTGGCATCAAATCTTGCTAGTTTTGTAAATGGTGAAACCATCAATGTTGACGGTGGTTGGACAGCTATATAAGTGAATACCTTTCTTCAGTATTGACCCCTGCTGTCAAATCTGTACAGTTAAACTTGGGAGATTTTAGTTACGCAGCCTGACAATAAAGGTCAAACCACATCTGCCTTAGCCACCTATAGCCTAAACCCCTTTGAATCCTAGTTTGGTTGTAATACAGCTCTATGTATTGTGTGATCTCGTTGATCGCTGTAAACCTTGTTTTATATTTTTGATGATATACAAGCTCATTTTTTAACGTACCTCAGAAGCTTTCTATATGAGCATTATCAAGGCAATTGCCTTTACCACTCATTGAAGCTCTAAAATGATGCTGCTTGATAATTTTGTGATAGGCATGACTGCAATACTGGCTGCCTCTATTAAAATGCACAACCAGCCCTTGGCTTGGCTTTCTATTCTTAATTGCCATATTCAGTGCATGACAGACTAAATCGGCGGTCATGCGCTTACCTATGGCATATCCAACAAGCTCTTTGGTGTAGAGATCTTTAACACATGCTAAGTATAGCCAAAAGCTCAAGGTCATACTGCTCAGTTCTTAAAAGCTTGCCTTAATTGGCTTTGTTCTGCCAATTGGGTAACGTTTGCATCGCTATACCAAGTTGCTTGGCAGTGGCTGAAATATTGCCGTTGTTGTCTGCTATCTTCTTAACGGCTTCTGCTTTAAATTTTGTGCTGTAAGTTTTGATTTTCTTGGTCACGGTAAACTCCTCATCGAGTCGTTAGTTTACCAAGTTTATCTCTACGGCTTCTTCCGCATAGCTCACTATAAAGAATGACTAAGTTCCAGTTCAGAAATAAAATGCTCTATCACTTTAGACGAAGATTTTCCAGCTTTATAGACGGCCAGTATATCAGCACTCGCCATGGTGCTTTCAGGCTTCAAAATTCGCATTTTTCCTGAACGAATCCAAGGGTAAGCAAAGTGTACTGGGAGGTTCGCAATATATTGACCAGACAACACTAATAGCGCCAATCCTTCAATATTATAATGGGAGTTAGATTTCTCTGTATGTAGATTAAGGTCCAATTTTAACCCTTTAATGGATTCCAAATACCCTCTATCAATGCACCTAGAATTGGCAATTTCCAGATCGGTGATTTCACTATCATCTAGGTTAAAAAAATCATGCTTCGAGCCACAAAAAAGAGCATGTTGTGAAGAGTATAGTTTCTTATATTCCAAGGATATATTTAGTTGGTTAAACAGGCCTATCCCAACGTGTAAGCTACCATCCAATAATTTAGATTCTAGCTCGGAAGGATCGCCAATTGTGATATTAATATGCACGGATGGGGCAGATTCTATAAAGTTTGCAATGGCAACATCCACATGAGAGTTAGAGTTACTGATAGCATTGTCAATGATACCTAGATTAAGAGTCCCCGTTAGTTCCCCGCCCAAGCTGGATGAAACATTCTGAAATTCATCCAGTGCAGAAAACAACTGTTCGGAAGCAGCAATAATAGTCTCTCCATCCTCTGTGAGCTTAAAACCAGAAGCGCCTCGCTCGCAAAGCCTTGCGCCCAATCGTCCTTCTAGCTTAGACATTTTTGCACTAATGTTGGCCTGACTAATCCCTAAAGCCAGTTGAGCCTGAGTAAAACCACCATATTCATAAATAGCATAAAATACTCTAAGTAGCTTTATATCCACATCGTATAAATGTCTTAACATAACACTCCCAACTCATTAAATTATATTTTTGTTCTGAGAATCACTTTCGATTGCGTCGTCTTATAGAAAGGTACGACAAAGTTTACCACTTTCCAGTGAAAATGATAGTTGGTTGAAATTTTAAGCACAGAGTTAATATGTTTAAAGAATTCCCAACGTTAATATGTTTAAAGAATTCCCAACTTTTTTAAAAGCTAAGCGTTCCTGAAAACACACTATTTTTTACTTATGGATATATAAAAAAAACAATATTCTACATTGTATTGTAATTGTGAATAATAGATCGAGTAGAGAAGGCAAGGAAGGCAAGGAAGGCAAGGAAGGCAAGGAAGGCAAGGAAGGCAACTATCGAAAATAGAATTCCTAACAAAAAATATAAATGAGAGTTATCAATGAACAAAAAAGTAGAGAAGTTTAGCACTCAAGAAGTATTGAAATTCATAATACCCTCTTTAATTGGGGCTATGCTTTTTATGCTACCCATTAAACTTGAAGATAGATTCACTGTCCCTATCGCGGTATTAATCGATGCTTTAAATGATATGATATCGCCATATATGCTGGCCATATCTCTTATTGTTGCTGTCATCCCCTCTGTCATTAGCTTAATAATCACTCTTTTCAACTTATGGCCAAACAGCACTAATCGAATCGTAAACATATTTAAACCAGGTTTGATTTGGTCTATTGTTCGAATTCTAGGGGCTATCACAATGGTCCTAGTGTATTTCAAAGTAGGACCAGAATGGATTTGGAACGAATACACAGGTGGCGTACTTTTAAACGAAGTCGCACCAATACTACTGGCACTGTATTTTGTGAGTGCTATCTTGTTACCACTTTTAACTGAATTTGGTTTAATGGAATTCGTAGGTACCCTATTAAATAAAACCTTCAGTAAAGCATTTGGTTTGCCTGGCAACGCTGCCATCGACAGCATGGCATCATGGTTATCTGCTACCAGCTTAGGTGTCATTTTGACTACTCAACAATACCGAGGTGGCCATTACACAAAACGTGAAGCCGCCGCCATTATGACAAGCTTTTCGGTCGTATCTGTAGGCTTCTCTTACGTGGTGTTGAAGTTTGTAAAAATGGAAGATTTCTTTATTCCTTGGTACTTTTCTGTGGTTTTGGCTGGCATATGCTGTGCTTTAATCATTCCTCGATTACCACCTCTTCGTAATATTCCAAGCGAATATATGGAGGGAGTCAAGCGCCCAAATATTGACAACGTTCAAGAAGAGGGAGAGTCCCTATTTGGCTGGGCATTCCGTCGAGCTCTTCTACGTGCTAAAAGTGCCGATCCAATATCAAAACAGATTTCTGATGGTGTCTATACGGCAACCGATCTCGCGATTACGGTATACCCTTCCATGATGATTGTCGGTGTTCTAGGGCTCTCCTTAATAGAATACACCAATATAATGTCATACATTTCGATCCCTCTTGTACCAATTTTAGAATTGCTACAACTGCCTGAAGCGGATGCCGCTGCCATCGCCATTATGTCAGGTTTCATCGATTTGTTAATGCCCGTTATTATAGGTTCTAGCATTGAAAGTGAATTAACGCGATTTGTTATTGCTGGCGTTACTGTTAACTCTATTATTTTCTTATCAGAAGTGGCCCTCATAATGATGAAAGCCCAAATTGGACTTAACGTTTGGCGACTCTTCGTAATTTGGGTTCTGAGGTTGATGATTGCGCTCCCTATTATGACTATCATGGGCAATCTCATAATATAAGCACGCCTAATGAAAAACACTTTCAATGAAACTTTATTTACTGCTGCCACGTTGTAAGAAAAATAGCTTGGTGGCCATTCCAAAAACAATACATTTTTAAAATATAAATATAAAAAAGTTAATATTTTAAAAATTAAACAAAACAATCAGAATTAGTTTCAGTATCCAATGAAACAAACAATAAACATTCAAATTGAAGAGACTATTTTATGACGAATTCAAACTCTCAAAAAAAGAAACTTATCGAAGGCCGACCAGCTCTAATCGTTATTGATATCCAAGCCGGCGCTTTTATTCCACAAGATATCCGAGCTATTCCTCATATGCCTAACTATACAGAGAGATTAGCCAAGTCGAGGCTTGCCATAGATAAAGCTAGAGAGCACGGCATTCCTGTCATTTTCATACAGGAAGTACATCGTCCAAACCTAGTAGATTTTGGTCGAGAATTAGATGGTAGCGAAAGTGTACATTGCATCGAAGGCAACCCTAACACTGAAATTGCAGTAGAAATCACCGGCTTCAGAGAAGATGACTATCTTATTAAAAAGCGTCGTTACTCCGCATTTTTTGGTACCGATTTTGAAATTTTACTTAAAGGGTTAAAAGTAGACACTCTCTTACTTTGTGGCGGCTTAACCGATGTTTGCGTTCATTACACCTTTGTGGATGGCCATCAATCTGATTATTTCTGCCGTGTTATTGAAGATTGTGTTGCTGGTTCAGGCACAGAAGCTCATGACTCTGCTCTGAATGCCATGGAGTATCTACAATCTGGTGCACGTCGTACATTGCAAGAAACACTTGATGCGTTTGACGAATATAAATAACGACTCACCACACTACCTTGGAGAATAAAATGACCATTCGCTACCATAAAAGCAATTCACGTATGAGTGAATTGGTAATCCATGAAAACACTGTATATGGAGCAGGACAAGTAGCTGATGACTACTGCGCGGACGCAAAGACTCAAACACAACAGATATTAGCTAACATTGAGTCTTTATTAGCCGATGTTGGCTCCTCTAAAGAACACATTCTATCGGTTCAAATTTGGCTTTCTGATTTGAGTTACTTCGATCAACTAAACGAAGTATGGGACGCATGGGTAGTAGAAGACCGCCAGCCAGCTAGAGCCTGCGTCGAATCCAAATTGGCTAATCCAAATTGGAAAGTGGAAATGATGTTTACAGCAGCTCTACCTAAACCTAAGGTGTAATTATGAAAATGATTTCTGCAGAACAAGTTGCTTCAGCGTTAACTTGGCCGACAATGATAGAACGGCTACGCCGAACTTTTATTGAGGGTGTGACTTCCCCTAAAAGGCATCATCATGAAATGATGAGACCAGACGGCGAAGCAACAATGTTAATCATGCCCGCATGGGAAAATCATGGTTACATAGGCGTTAAAGTCATTAATGTGTTTCCTCAAAATACCGCCCATAACCTCCCTGCGATATCCGGTGTTTATCTATTGAGTGAGGGTCAACATGGTTCACCTTTAGCTTGCATCGATGGCAATGAATTAACTAGAAGGCGCACTGCTGCAGCTTCTGCGTTGGCTGCCAAAATGCTGGCTCGTAAGAATGCAAAAACCTTATTGCTTGTGGGTTCAGGTAAAGTGGCCTCAATGCTGCTCGAAGCACACTCGTCCATCTTCGACTTTGAACAAGTGCTAGTTTGGGGCTATAACAAAGACGAGGCAAAACAGCTAATAGAGCGTTACGAAAACAAATTTAATATACGCTTAGTAGATGAGTTAGAAGAGGCTTCTAAGCATGCTGATATTATTAGTTGTGCAACATTCTCCAGTACAGCATTGATCAAAGGAGAATGGTTGAAACCCGGCACACACTTAGACCTTGTAGGCTCATTTCGATCTGATATGCGCGAATCAGATGGTAACGCCATGGCTCGAGCCAGTATTTTTGTTGATACATATGAAGGCGCTAAAAACGAAGCTGGCGATATAATCAATGCTATCAATGAAAATTTTATCTCCTTCTCAGACATAAAAGCTGACCTTTTTGAACTCACTAGAGGGGAAAAAATAGGCCGTGCTAATGACGCTGAAATTACGGTTTTCAAATCTGTTGGCACCTCGCTAGAAGATTTAGCAGCAGCCATTGAAGTATGGGAACAAGTTTCCCTAAAGGAACTAGACTAGGCACCAGAACAAAAAAGAACAGCGTCCAGTCAGGCTCGATTCTGTTCTTTCATATCAGCTAAATTCTAGGTTGTGTCGCAAAGTTTACCTGATTATTGGATAATATCTAATTTTCTTGGAGAATTGATGAAACATATATCAAAGTCAAAGGATCATGGTATTACTACTATCGAGCCATCGATAAGTTCGGTGCTACTTTAGACTTTATGTTATCAGAACACTGCAATGAAGATCCCGCTACCCGTTGTTTTGAAAAACGATAGAAAATAATGGTTGGCCAGACAAGGTCGTTATCGATAAAAATTATCTTAAAGGAAAAATAAATACAAGCCCTGCAAAATTTGACTTGGTTGAAGGTCGTGCGGAATTAGTTGTTATTGATATTCAAAAGAGTACATGTCTTAAAAAAGAAGTGCCATCAATTGCTCATATACCTGAGTATGAGGTCCGTATGGCGCATCCAAGAGAGGCTGTAAATTTGATACTCTGATGAGCATAAGGGCAAGATTTATTCCTAAGGTGTTCCTCTTACTGATAGCTGACTTAGTTACAGCCTGATTTGGGTGTTGTGTGATGAAAAATATTAAGCATGCAATTTTGTATGCTTTGAAAATATGGCTTTCCTATTTTTTGTTATTTAGTGGCTCTATGGCTTGGCTTAATGACAGGCTTATTCCGCTGGGAGGACTAGACTTTTTCAATAGTGTATTAAGAGGTATTAGTCAGGTTATTTTTATTAATAATCCTGTCTCTGGATTATTAATAATAATTGTTATAACTGTGCATTATCCATACTTGGGGGTTATGGGGTTAATTGGTTGTTGTATGACAACTTTTCTGGCTATAAGATCTGGTTTTTCGATAACTGACATTAGAAATGGCATATATGGATTTGGAGGCGCACTGATTGGTTTTGCGTTATCCGCTTTAGCTGTAAATTTTTCGGAAGAAAGGTACTACTATATTGTTTTCATCATGCTTGTTTGTTTATTATCGTATTTTAATATTGTAATCATCAAACGACTGGGTTTCTGGTTTTCAAATAAAACCAGACTTCCTTTTTTTACACTACCATATAATTTTTCAGTATTTTTTCTGATAGTTCTGCTGTTGATGTTATATCCAGATTTTATAAAGGGTGGTTCATTGCATTTTAATGATGGCGACCATATTAGCCCCACTGAGATAATTGAAGCCACTTTTATTACATTTGGACAGGTATTTTTTGTAGGGGGTGTTGATTCATCAATACTTTTGTTCTTCATTACCGTTATTTTCTCACCGGTTTCTGCTATCTGCGCAGTGCTGGGCGCCGCAATTTTTGTGTTAATTGCACTGTTTGTCGGTTTCGACAATGCACTAATTCTTAGTGGTGTCATAGGTTATAATGTCGTTTTAACAGCGCTTGTTGTCGGTGCTGTAGTTCATTTATTCTCTATTAAATCTGTACTCATCTCGATAGCGGCCGCTATATGGTCGGCAATGGTTTCTTTGGGACTGGCTAGTGTTTTGGTGCCGCTCGGTTTACCTGTACTCACTTTGCCGTTCTGTGTGGCTACCATATCGTTCTTATTTGTTTTGTGGAAATTTTATCCTGATCTACTGATCTATACACCGTATAAATATAGCTCCCCAGAAGAAAACATTTATTCATCAAGATACGTTTAAAACGAAAGCCTTCTTGGTCTGCTATTCGAGTGATGAATAAGTTGATCATTCAGGTTGTGTCGCAACGTTTCAATTTAGCCTGAAAACACTAATCCTTAGACGTGATGATGCGACAAGTTCTAAAAATTGATGATTATCCGAAAGATTTGGGTTCTTGAACTGTTTCTGTCTAATCATGTAAGCCAGTTCAAGTACATCTAGCTCTCCCAACACTTTCTTAACTAGATCAGCGCTACAGATGGCGTATCATACTAGATTGAAACCAAGCGGTGTGCTGTTCTATTCTGACGAAGGGTCGTACTACACCAGTGAGAAGTTTGCTGACGCGATAGCTGACTGTGAGAGTATGACATAAAGTATGAGCCGTCGTGGTAATTGTTGGGATAACGCACCCAATGAGCGCTTCTTTAGAAGCTTTAAAACAGAATGGATGCCAAAGAGGGGCTATGAGAATATAGCTGAAGCGTCAAGTGCTATTAGCGATTATATCTGGGGTTACTACCAAACAGTGAGACCTCATAGCTTCAACAATTATTTACCGCCAGCTGAAAAAGAAAGGCGTTACTTTAATCAAAGCCTTTTATCAGGTGTCCTAAATTAGTTAACCATCAGAGTTTAGAAATTCTGGATTTGCAAATGAAAACAAAGATAGAATAAATCAGTTACTAAACAAAAATATCGACAATAAGTATTTTAGAAGTTCTAGCTGGTGGCCAGCTAAAGCCAATTTTGAGCCTTTCAACTGGGAAAGCTCTAGTAGATTACGGCAAATGATGAAAGATGACACTATGGTTATAAAGATACTACACGGAGTTCTAGAAAATTACGAAGTGCTAGTTAAAAATGTCTAGGAAATTACATAGTAGAACATCGTGACATATAGCCAGTTTCTTATATTAGTTATCGGTGCAATATGCAGGTATCAGCCTCTAGGCTTTGTCCTTATTTTTTTAGGTTCTAGCTATATAGTTCTAACAAAATGATCAGCAAATTGTCTTAAAACCTAGTAATTATTGAAAACTATTAGTTATAAATAACAACTTAATACATCATTATTAATTCCAAATAGTATCATGTATATTAGTGTTTGTTCTAGCAGTTAATGCCTATTACATAGTTAATAGAGTGCTACCTAATTTTTTAACTTTCTTTAAAATAAACTACCTTATAAGAGCAATGCATTATGAATACCACAAACAAAAAGCAGCCAAAGGTTGAGTCTAAAACTCATAACCATTTGGTAAATGAGCAATTTGGTTCACAAGCTGAAATGTATCTAAAAAGTAGTGTACACGCTTTTGGACAGGAATTTATTGAGGCAGAAAATTTGGTACAACAATTTGACAGTCCCTACGTACTGGATTTAGGTAGTGGTGCTGGGCACATTAGTTTTTATACTGCACCCTTTGCTCAACAAGTTACCGCTTACGATTTGTCTGAGGATATGCTAAAAATTGTCGCTGATTCAGCTAAACAAAAACACTTGGATAATATTATAACTGTTAAAGGCATTGCAGAGTCATTACCTTTTGCTGATAATTATTTTGATGTTGTGATTAGCCGTTTTTCTGCACATCATTGGCAGGATGTACCCCTCGCTTTACGCGAAATGCGCCGCGTATGTAAGCCTAATGGAAAGGTAATGATGATAGACATCATTGCACCAGCAAGTCCGCTCTGTGATACTTTTTTACAGACGATAGAGGTATTACGTGATAATAGCCATGTGCGTGACTACTCAAGCAGCGAATGGCAACAGATGTTCTATCAATCAGGCTTTAATGTCAGTCAGACACAAACTCATAAACTCAAGTTAGAATTTAACAGCTGGATAACCCGTATGCGTACACCAGATCTCTATGTTACTGCTATACGCGAACTACAACAGAATATTGGTCAGGAAGTGAAAAGTTATTTTAATATACAAGCAGACGGTACATTTACTACGGACGTATTTACGTTAATTGCCACTGTCTAGTGTAAAAGCTTACCAATCTATTATTTAATAAATTTTCTGGCTTGCTATGCCTATGCCGACAGAGGCTATAAAAAATTCATCCCAGTCCCACTGTAACTTTTTAATATTGGACTGACTATAGCAGTTTTTTGGCAATCTATTCTTTCTAAAAAATAATTTAATATAAAAGCTACGACTCTATATGAATCGTAGCTTTTTGCGTTTATCGATATTATTAGCTACGCCAACCCTCTTATGGCAGGATGGTTATCATTTATTTTTAAAGTATGTAGTGTAGAAACTAAGCTCAGATGAAATAGGTATATCCTGGTATATACTGGTATAAGTAACTGAAATTACTTAATATTTTCCAATAATTGCTTGCAATTTCTGTAGATGATAGTAGATTGATTTATATAAGATTTCAGCAAGTATGATTGGATTTAACTATTTATGATAAAGACTTACTTAAACGATATAAAGCAAAAAAAGCTGAGTGTTCATAAAGCTAATATTGGCTACTATAAAATATTTAATCACCTTATCTTACCTTACATGTTAAAGAGTGATATTGAGTTTTGGACTCGAATTCAGTGTTCGCAAGTTTTTCAAGTGGAAAAGCAAGGTAGTAGAGGATATTTATTCTACGACAATTTTTTTATTCTAAATTATTGTCTAATTACCGATATACAAGATATCAGTATCTATGAATCCGAATTAAATTTTAGCGTTAGTAAAAAGTTAACTGACTCTCAAATTAAGTCTTATGCTTTTAATGAGATAATATTTTTTATCACCAGATATAAGGGTGTATTAAATTTAGTTGACTGTTATCAGCAATTAAAGAGGCAGCTATCTGAGGATGATTGTATAAGGTTGTTTAACAGTGTGAAATTAACGACAAAGGTATTTGTCAACTTAATTGGACTCTCAGAAGCCGGTTACTACAATTCGCACAAAAAAACTCCTTTAGAGGAGTCGTACGATGAATGAAGTTGAAATCGATTTTGGAATACAGCAGTTGCTACCGCATGGTATTTCGTACGACAACATAGATGAGCCCAAGCTGATTAAATCTATCTTTTATCATTACCATTCGAACACTCATCAGTGCTTAGACTTCAACGCTTTAGTTTCTACTCTTCCAAATTATGATAGACCCAGAAGAAATCATAAGAGAGCAGATATTCACTGGTTACTGGCCCTTATTAAACATAATTTTGAAGATTTAACTGACTATAATACTAACTATGCGCTGATTAGAGAATGGTTAGGGTTCGCCATTTATCTTAGTGTGTTATCACACATTCATCTAAACCCAATACAAGCCAAGAGCATATTAAAGAAATTTAAAATATATGGATATACACAAACTGCAGACTATCAGTGGTTTTGGAGTCATGATTTTTTTCAAACTATATTACCACTCTCAAGGCTAGAGTTTGACTCGCAATATTTACAAGCCTTAATAGATGACCTTAATGAGCGTGCTGAAGTATTAGCGAATGCACGGTGGGAACAAAACGATACTAACAACTATAAGAAACGTGCGCGTCAGATAGAGCAAATCCATCAGATAATAGAATGGGCCTACTATCCTGAAAGAAAACATAAACGAAGTAGTAAAAAAGACAAAGAGCAAGTAGGGACGAGTGATAATAGCAACTCTAAGTCAGATAAACCTGACAAAATAAAAGACAAACCTTTGCAAAATATTAAAGCTGAACCTATACCTGTTAACGCGCAGCCTCATTTTCATGGATTTTTCAATACTGACAACGTGTCTGATCCTATTGATAATAATCCAATAGAATTAATACCTTTTTGTGAAAAGCCATCTCTTTCTGAGGAAAGTGTTTCTGTTGAAGAGTTGGTAGATGCTTATAATTCAGATTATTTTTTCAGCTATCCACAGCCTGATCTCTCTAAACGTATCGCACCACTTCATAACTATGAAGAATCGGTACAGCAAACCTACATGGCAGCGCATGATTTTGAGCTTGCTACTAATGTTCGCTATCTTTCAAAAATGAGCTGTCAGGCAGTGTTTAATCATTTAGTAACCTACAGCGAACAACCGGTAGCAGCTCTCCTGCTATTTTCTCTGATCACTGGTTTACCTATCAAAACATTATTGATTCCTGATTTTTTTAGCAAAAGTACGTTGCTTGAGTACGATAACGAGCAGATATTTATTATGCATAGGTTAGGCGTAAGTGATAGGGCAGAGCTTAAGACTTCTTGTTTTGAAAATAAGTCAGATCTCATTTATCTACCACTACCTATAGGTTTGACCTGCAAGTTAGCAGAGGTTAGTGCGTCAGAGCTAACGATGGAGAAGGTAAAAGAGTTTATTAAAGCCATGAAAGGTCAGCTGGAGATTGTTTATCTTACTGATACTCGCATATCAAAAATATTACATATGTATATCCGCCGATTTACACCATCAGGTAATGAGCATTATGCAGATTTAATTTGCCGTACACCTGCCTCTATCGCACCTGCAATTTATTACAGTAGCCATTCAAACGATGACATCGTTTCTGTTTATAAAGATTGTTTGATCTCATTAAGTGCAGGGTCAACTTACAATCTTAGCTACTTTGACAAGCCAGTACCACATTTCTCTACAGGTAGCATGCAGGTGCTCAACATTAAACATGTCAAAAACCTAGTCTTAGATTTAATGTTATGGGTTTCTGGCAGTGAAACAGCATTTGAGCTATTTAATCGATATAGTATCTATACATGGTATGCCATTTGTTTGTCCACAGGTATTCGAGCTAATAACGGTATTCCAGGTTCAGTCAATCAAATAGATGAAGAAATGGGCTGGTTGATCGTAGATGACAAGCCTAATCGTAGTAGTAAGACAGATCGATTAATACCTCTATGTGCAAGTGCCAAACAACTAATAATAGACTACAAAATTTTTTTACGAACCTTTAGGGTGACCTTTATTGAAAATAGAGAGTTATCTAATCTTATTACCGAGACGCTAGATGATAATGTTGAATCAACAGTTATTAATCTTTTAGAGTCTATGCACCAGTTAAACCCTATTAAACGTGGAGATATTACTAAAGCGACGCCTCATGAGCTAGATATTGATCCCTATTGGGTTCGGCATTTTGTGCGTACTCAGCTAGAGAGACTTAGCACCCCAATACCGCTGATCAATGCAATTATTGGCCACGAAAAGCGTGATCAAGAGGCGTTGAACAAGTATTCTTCAATCTCTAAGCAGCAGATCCATAAAGTAGGTCCTACTCTTGAAATTATTGCACAAACTATTGGCATAAAATCATTAGCCTCTATCGTAGAAGAGCGCTTAAAACAACTGAGAGCTGATTAACATGTCTGATATTCAAACCACAGAACCTAGCGTTTGGATAAATCCAAACGGACGAATTACTGATAAATTTTTCATCAAATTATCTACAGGTTATCAATTAATTGATTCAGAGAGTCGGCTAACACCTTTAGAGTTAAACAAACGTAGCCTACTACTAATGTTTCAAGAAAATTGGGATACTTTGTTCGATAAGGCCAAAATGTGTTCAATAACTAAAGGCCAGCGAATAACTAATACAAATCTGGAAGTGTTTTATAGTCAGATGACGTCGAGTATCCCTACCTACTGCTATCAAGGATATCCTTTAACACAGGCCTATACACTGCTGAATGAATTTATCGCTTACCAAAATAATAATTTTCAGACCCAAACGACTGCATATCCAATGCCTCCAAAAGCAGTTAAAGCTAAGGTCAATACCTTAAGTATTGAATCTGACTGGATCAAAAATGGTAAGAAAGTGAGTAGTATTTTGACAGTTGTTGGTCGCCATTGGCTAGATACGGATTGCTATACGGAAACCCAGATTATAGGGTGGCTAATATTTTCAGCAATGATATATGGAGGAATCAATGATAAAAAGACGCTTGTAAGCTACATAAATACTATTAGAGAACCGACAAAACGCCAGCCTTTTATAAATTTTAATATTATTAGTCAGGGGCACTATAAGAACAGAAAATATGGCAACGAGTATATTACTGATAATTTGTATTGCAATCAGCAAATTGTTTTAGACCCCGTCACACGGTGTTGGTTGATAAGGTTAAATGACTGTCATAGTAAAGCTAGGATGATATCAGCGCTTGATGAGCTGATACACGAAACGCTGACTGAAACGAGTATTGAAAGTATATTAAAAACTACTTTAACTCCACTGCTAGTTAAGCAGAGTATCAAGACACCAACGTTGGCATTCATGCTCTCTAATAGCAGTTATATTTGGGAGATGCTACCTGATGTGAATGTAGATCAGGCATTAGTAACCGTTATGAAAGGCAAGCAGGATACCGTTGGACTCACAAAAAAATCGTTTGAACGATTACTTCATCAGAAGTACCAGCCTATTCAAAAAGTATATGAGAACAAAGAGTTTTTGGATCTTGAAATCATTGCTTCCAACGGTGAAGATGAAAAGAAATCCTCTCGCCGTCAGGCAGATGATGAGCTTGATCTTATTAAAGCGCTTAAAAATATACTACACAAAAAGTATGAGCATCAGAATAAGTCCAAGTCTCAAAGCAACATAATCGACGAACTATTAAAAATATCGCATGACTCTTCAAGTTTGAGCTATAAAATATTAATACGTTGGGTATTATCTCTTGTAGAAAAAAAGGGAATTAATAATGAGTCTATCAGCAAATATATAACCGCTATAGGTTATGAATGGCTAACGTTTACCAAAGACCAACCGCTTGAGAGTTGGACAACTGAATATTTCGAAGAGCTATATGATGAAATACTTGATGATATGGCTGTCAAAGATTTAAGTTACCCGGCAAAACGTCTACAAGCAATACATAAGTTTGCTGAAGTAGAATATGGATTCCCAAAGGTTAAAGTGCCTCTTACGTCATCGCAGCGTAAAATTCGCTCTGAATGGTTTTCTCCACAACTATTTTCAGCACTTATAGAACAAATGCGTATTGGCATTGATATTGTTGAAGCCGATATGCTCACTATTTTATTCACTATCGCGTATCGTACTGGCATGCGTAAAAAAGAGATCTTAGGTCTTAAATATGCCGATATCGAGGGAATGCAGCGTGACAAACCGTCAGTTATGATACGTCCAAATCATTATCGTTCAATCAAAACAGACAAAAGCATCAGAGAGGTACCGCTATTTGCACTGTTAAAGCCATCTGAATTGGCATTGTTTATTAAGTTTATTACTATTAACAAGACGAAGAATGATCAGCGTTTTATTTTTACACTGTCATCCTCACATATACCTCTTGCTGACCATGTTCCAATCAAGCTGCTCAAGCTATTGCATAAAGATATAGGGGGATCTGATCATATAGGTATGACGTTTCATGGATTTAGGCATACAGCGATGACTAATCTAGCATTAGTAATGCAAGGTCATCCTGACTTAGTCATGAGTATGACTGACTACAATGAAGAGGATATTGAACGTATTAAAAAGGGATTACTGGGTGAAAATACTTGTGGTTCAGATTTGTGGTATAGCTGCGCTCATCTTTTTGGACACTTATCACCTGATAGAGGTTTCGAATATTACAATCATACCGCATGGCTAATGGCGTCTTATAGTCTTAGTCAAGCTAGTATTCGATTGCCTTATAGCACATTTAAAAATATTACTGGTATAGATAAAAAGCGATTAAAAGAGAATGGATATAAAGGTGATACCAATAACATAGATCTGCAAAAGATACGAAAACTATTGTATCGACAAGTATTGAATAAAGATTATAGAAGTCCAAAGCAGTTTGCTATCCAAGAAAATATTAATAATGCAGTAGTAGCGAATGCACAAGATGATAGTAGAAACATGCTATTACAGCGGTATGGTCTACGAAGGATTATTGGGTTTTTAGAAGATATGGTAGAGGATAAAAACGTTGATAACGTAGCTGCAAAATACGATATTAATAGATTACATGCACAGCAGTATTTTGATAATGCTATGAATGTCCATAACATACTATCAACAAAAGGCCAAAAGCGGTTTTTCGCTGAAACAGATACTATTAAGTTAACCCCATCATTACTGAAGAGTGGTCGTGAGCAGAAGATCTTAAGTCAGTTCTTTACGAACGCTACTACAGTTAGAGACCAAAAAAATGAACAATGGAATCAGTTTATTATGGTGGCGGCTTCTAAAATGAGCACTTCGCGTCCTAGTATCAACTTCTCTATAAAAGATATGAATGCAGCAGTAGATTTTATAAAGCTTGGGGCTGAACTTATAGGAGATAAGTACTGGCTTGTAAGAGGTAATGAAGAGATAATTTCACTATTTAAAAAAGAGCTATCAGGCTATTCTGACTTAAAATTCGAAACGTATAAGCCAGATAATATTATTAGTCTAGGTATACATAACCCGAACAGCAAAAAGAATTCAAAGAAAAATAGCAACATTGAAGTCTCCAATTACGAGTATTCGCCCTTATTGAGGTTTGCTATACATTTAACTTTAATCTTGGATTTGGATAATCAGTTTTTGAGAATGATGTGAATTTAGATTGGAAAGTATTTTTGGATGAGGTTGTGGTGGGCATGCTATCAAAATAGTGAAACCGTTATCTGCTCAAAACTATATACAGGACCAATCATTGAGCCCTTATGGTGATGTATGCTTATAGAGTATAAAAAGAAAAGTAATCAATGAAGCGGTAGTGATTCTGGTGTCTAACTGTGAATATTTATAAATGTGATTAATGAGTCCAGTAAGGACTCATAAAAATAGCGCCCAATTCAGGCGCTATTTTTATTTAATTTTTATGATGCAAGACTAAGACTGCAGTAGTAATCAACCCTTCCATAGTGTAGATAGTGATCTTTCTTTTTAAAAAGAACCAAACAGAGTGCCGAGTATAATCACTAGGACAAGAGCAATTAAAGGAATGACCACAGCAGTCGCAAATATATCTTTATAAGACTCTCTATGAGTCAAACCACAAATAGTTAGCATTGTTATTATTGCCCCATTATGTGGTAATGAATCCAAACCGCCGGAAGCCAAAGAAGCAATACGATGCATTAATTCGGGGTCAATATTATATTGTTCTGCCAATTGCATATAGCTTGCACCCATGATTTCTAATGCTATACCCAAACCACCGGAAGCTGATCCTGTAATACCTGCCAGAACATTAATCATAATGGCTTCTGATATGAGAGGGTTTCCAGGCGCAATTCCCATAAGAGACTGTTTGATAATAGCGAAACCTGCAAGCGTTGCAATCACGGAGCCATAGCCTACTTCTGAAGCTGTATTAAAAATAGGCAGTAAAGATCCGGTAGCACCTTTGTTTAAACTTTCTGCCACACTATCTATTCTTTTGAAACTCGAAGCAATCACAAATATACAAGCTAAAAACAACGATAAAATAATGGCCCATATACCAATAACTGAGCTCAAGGCTACGCCACCAAATTTTTCGTCAGCTAAGTAACTGTTGTTCCATAACGGTATTATAATTTTTGAAAAAGCATAGTTGCCTATTATTACAATGAGAATAGGCGATAATGCGAGCCAAAAATTGGGTATGTCGATACCTGAATGAGGCTCTTTTTCATTTAACGTATGATTTCCATAACCTTCATTATTTGCACTTGCAATACGCGTTTGGCGATTCATCCACAACATACCTCCGCCTAGCATGACTATCGAGGCAATAATGCCTAAACCAGGAGCTGCAAATGCATCGGTCTCAAAATAAGGCATCGGTATAACATTATGAATGGCAGGTGAACCTGGCAATGCCGTCATGGTTAAGGTTAGGGCACCAATACAGATGGCTCCAGGTATCAGTCTTTTAGGTATGTTCGTCTGCTTAAATAAGGCGGCAGCAATGGGATATATTGCGAAAGTAACGACAAAGGCTGATACACCTCCATAAGTCAAGATTGAACATGCTAAGACTACGGCTAACAAAGCATGTTTGTCTCCCAGTTTATCCACTATATTGCGTGCGATGCTATAGGCATAACCAGAGTCTTCCATCAACTTGCCAAAGATAGCACCTAAGATAAATAGCGGGAAATATTTCACAGCAAAGCCACCAAGTCCCTGCATAAATACTTCAGTATAAATCCCCATGGTTTGACTGCTATCACCATTTAAAACAACAGCTAAGATAGCGAGTAAGGGCGCTAAAACTAATACGCTAACCCCTCTATAAGCAAAATATATCAAGAGTGATAAAGACAAAAAAATTGCAAAAATACTCATAGTTTAAATTCCCTTCCATGGAAAAATACGCTGTAAAATTATACTTTGTGAATAAGATAATGCTTCTAATAAGCAGAATTTAGTCTGGTTATTACGCGATAAAAATTTCTAGGCTCTTCTTCGTAGTTGCTATTTAGACAGGAACCTGTCGTAGTGAGTAACGAATGGATGAAAATATCTTATGCCATAGCGTAAAGGGTTACTAATATCTAACCATTTCTTAGATAGAGCATTAGGGCTAATGCCTAGTATATTTATAGAGATATATATGACTCGAATTCTTCTCGATATCAAAGCGTACTCATACATTAAACACACCACTAGGGCTTTATAGCTTAAGTTAATACTATTTGATCGGTGCCTGAAGAGGTTTGGCTTATAAGAGTGAATTGATTGAATGGTTGTTCATAATTGCTATCCTTAGCATGAATGAAATACGATTAATACAACTGCTATGACAATGTGATGTGCAAACACTGAAAGGTTTGCCATTGTTTAAATACAGTTATATATAAAACGATACATTATGTATCGAGTTAAAATCTAACAGAGATATAAACAAATATCAACTACTAAACCTTAGTAGTCATTAGATAGTTTCAGTGGTTTACTCTGAAAAATAAGACGGTACTATATTGAAGCGATCGTAGAGACAAATTTGATAAATTGATGATACAGTGATGAATGTGCTCTACTTGATTTGCTTGTAATAGGTCACTTTCTAAGTCACCTATGCGGTGAGGAAGATAGCCTTAACCTCGTCTTGCATACCTTCGTATTTCTAAGTCACCTATGCGGTGAGGAAGAACCACTGATAGAAACATTAACCATTCTAGAATTTCTAAGTCACCTATGCGGTGAGGAAGGGCGCTATTGGCAAGCCTGACTGCTCTACGATTTTCTAAGTCACCTATGCGGTGAGGAAGGTCCGTTTCGCTGCCTGGTTGTACTGGTGTGTTTTCTAAGTCACCTATGCGGTGAGGAAGATTCCTGAGTTGTATTAGTTGGTGGGTAGGCTTTTCTAAGTCACCTATGCGGTGAGGAAGTCCCCAAAAGAGACACCGCTTGCCCTGAGGCTTTTCTAAGTCACCTATGCGGTGAGGAAGACTTACTCCAACAGTGACTCAAGACGATTTGATTTCTAAGTCACCTATGCGGTGAGGAAGCAGGTTACAACGTCGCTGTATTACCCGTCAGTTTTCTAAGTCACCTATGCGGTGAGGAAGATTAAATTGATGCCGATGTTATTCGTACGTAGTTTTCTAAGTCACCTATGCGGTGAGGAAGACAAAGCAGGTTATTGGGTATCAGCAATTGATTTTCTAAGTCACCTATGCGGTGAGGAAGACAGTGCTTCAGATACTTTTGGGCGATTTCTTTTTCTAAGTCACCTATGCGGTGAGGAAGATATTTTCTGCCATCACATACCCTCCATTGGTTTTCTAAGTCACCTATGCGGTGAGGAAGAAACGGTTACATTCGTAAAATCCAAAGAGTAATTTCTAAGTCACCTATGCGGTGAGGAAGATAGTGAGTGTGCAAAGTATCTTGATACGTTTTTTCTAAGTCACCTATGCGGTGAGGAAGTAAGCCTGAACGCTACTTTGATGCTTGGCAGTTTTCTAAGTCACCTATGCGGTGAGGAAGGTCACAGACTACGAGCCAAAGATTGAGGGCGCTTTCTAAGTCACCTATGCGGTGAGGAAGAAGCAAGAACACATGGATGCGATGTGGGCTATGTTTCTAAGTCACCTATGCGGTGAGGAAGTACGGTCCACCTTGTCGTTGCCGTCTAGTCCTTTTCTAAGTCACCTATGCGGTGAGGAAGGAAGTAGGTTACTACGACAACGGCGTTTACATTTTCTAAGTCACCTATGCGGTGAGGAAGTTTATCGATACCAACGTTTGACGTAATGTCTATTTCTAAGTCACCTATGCGGTGAGGAAGCTACTAGGTGCTGAGGTGTGCCCCATCTTAATTTTCTAAGTCACCTATGCGGTGAGGAAGAGCTTCAGCAGTTGAGAAAGGCGTTCGACCTTTTTCTAAGTCACCTATGCGGTGAGGAAGACCCCGTGTCATTGTTCACAGGTGGTAAGCAATTTCTAAGTCACCTATGCGGTGAGGAAGCATCAGCCACCTCTGCTTCCTGCTCGTTAGCATTTCTAAGTCACCTATGCGGTGAGGAAGCATCTCACGTTCTACGTCAGCAGGAACTACACTTTCTAAGTCACCTATGCGGTGAGGAAGGCTCCACCATTGCCATACGTGCAAATACATCATTTCTAAGTCACCTATGCGGTGAGGAAGAGGAATTATACCTCAAAAAATTCAGTTACAACAAGGCATGGAGGTCAAAATACCCTATTTTACCCTCCATTTTTCACCCTATCGTAACTGATTGATTTTATTACAAGTTTTTAAATAGCTCAAAAAAAGGGTTTTTTGTCCCAATTTTTGGGTAATTCGTCATTACCTTATAAGTAGCTTACCAATGAGGCACAGTAACCTTATTTGCCGCATTGTTAATGCCATAGCTGTTAAACGACCCTTGAGTTTCGTTATTTGCTATTTCTTGAATGATGGATAATGCGTAGGGTTGATTGTTGCTGATGCTCCTTAAATTAATATACGGATAGGGCTTGTTATCCTGCTTGTGTTTGGCGCAGTGTATCAGTGCCGCCTCCAGCGTAATGCCTTTGTGCTCAGCGAATGCTTCAGCTTGCTTAAGCACGTTTTTATAGCGGTAGCGTCTAATCACAACGTGCCCTTTGGCTTTGTCGCCAACTTCATTGATGCGCTTCACATGCACATAGTCCGTCAATCGCTCTAGCCATTTATCGAGATCTAGAGTCTTTAAATCCTCTTTACTGGGAGCAAAGACTCGAAGTTTTAGACCAAGCTTGGATGATCTACCCTTTTCGTCATAATGATAATCAGGAAAGCTGACACCGACGGAGTCGATGCCGTGCTCATTTTTCATCTCTGCTAATGCAATATGAAATTGGGTAAATAGTTTGCTCCAGATGAAGTAAGGGGCAATCTCAGGGTCAGGGATGAGGGTGACTTCTTGAAAATGGGACATCTGACTCATAAGTTACTCCTTGCCGCTGGCACCGAATACGCCGCCACGGATAAGTACGCCCATGACATAATGCTGCTGGTTTACGTCTGGCGATTCACCTTTTAATACCCAGTTATCAAACAGGCTGTAGAAGTCCATTTTATCTTTAGGTTGACGAAACGCTGTACCCAAAGTCGTGACTGCACCATAAGGTTCGATAGCAATAGGGAATTCGGCTTCAGGATACCAGTCATCGATAGTGCGAATGGCATTGCTGACTTTTTGAGAATGCATGCCTGCTTTGCCATTAATCTCATACAAGATTTTACTTTTGCTCTTGCCCGTATCGAGTACCAGTTCTTGCGAGGGATAAACTTCTTGACCGTAACCCATTATGGCAGCGGCTTTGACGTATAAAATGATAAAAGCGTTGCCATTTAAGCCCTTTTCAATCAGCTTAGCCAATTCATTGATTTTGCTATCGTCTGTATTGAAGTCTTTTAGTGAAATGGACTTTGCATCAAATTCGAAGTCGTGTTCAGTGCCATCAATATCACATTTAACATTAACCTTAATGCTTTCAGCGCCTACACGATTGCGCCATAACCAGCGGGCATTGGCAATATTACTAGCGTAGCGACGAGCCAACTCATTAACGCCTTGGTTATCCAAATAATCCTGTACCGTTGAGACTAAGGCCTGTTGATAATCTTGGTCGTTACAGACGCTTGGTTTACCGGTGAACGGCAACACCTTACAGCTCCACGTTACAATCAGAGTATCATTGGTTTCATCTAATGAGGCTGAATCTACCGTTTGTAGATTGGCTTTTTGAATCTCGGCATCGAGCTTGGCAGGGTCTTTAGCAATGGCGCTTTTTTGACGGTTGCTAATCGTACCTCTGACAGATTTTTCGTTAATGGTTACAGGACTAATTTTAGCGTTAGCAGTTTGGCTGTCTGTTTGTGCAAAGAAACCATCTGAGATATCAAGGTTACGCTCAAAGGCTAGGACGGATGCAGTTTTTAGGGCTGTTTTTGACATATTACTCTCCATGATTGTAAGAAATTAAAAGTTAATTGAATGGGTTATTGATTAGAACAAAGTAAAATTAAAACTCTCGATTTTGAGTGACTAAATAAAGTGATTCATCAGCATCATAACGGTAACGCCAAAACGCATTAGCAATATCATTATCACCGCCGACACTATTTAGACGCTGCGGATAAACCCACTTACCAAGGCTATATATAGCTTCCACATATTGACTAGGATATTCAGGATTGCGCACGTTTTGCATCATGCCAGCGTCATATAAATCAGAGATACCTTGATAACCTATCGGCATAGGCACTAGCCAGCCGTGTCCGCTTTTACGTGAGGTAGTTAGCCACTTTATATCGCCGTTTT
Source organism: Psychrobacter proteolyticus (assembly GCF_039762275.1). Lineage (GTDB taxonomy): Bacteria > Pseudomonadota > Gammaproteobacteria > Pseudomonadales > Moraxellaceae > Psychrobacter > Psychrobacter proteolyticus_C. Next base: position 70,544 of record NZ_JBDLOB010000005.1, read on the forward strand.
TTTGGGTTTCAGGAATATGATGTAGTGTACAAACATCTATCAAAGCGTCTAGTGGCGTCGCGTCTGGGTTGCCTGCTTGCACCTTATCGATAATCTCGGCAAAGTCGTCCTGCGCGTCCATTAACACAAAAGCAGGCAGTAATTGCGCAGTAATAGAGCTGACGTCATCTTTACCAAAGAATTGCACGGGCTCAAACCTTGCTAAGCCCCTTACGCTACCACCAGCCATACGCTGCTGCTGTAGCCACTGCTTGGTTTTTTGGATGGCATAATCTTGCTGCTCATTAGTTAAGGTATCTGTACCTAATATCTCGACTACGAATGTCATCACCAATCGGCATTTGCCTTCTTCAATTATAGAGGCGGTTTTGCCATCTTTTTTGATGGGATTGCGTGTTTGATTAAAAGTGTAGTTGTTATAACTATTAGGACGATACATTTGTGGTTGGCAGTCGTGACAGGCAAGCAGTACACCGCCTAAACAGACATCAGAGAGCAGCTCATCATCTACCATTTTTCGTGACATCGCATGAAAGCTACCCAAAAACCCAGTGATAGCGGGGAAGCCATAAGTCAGCGGACTTGAGATAGTATTCGCTCCTTCAATGACGACCTTTTTAAACATCAAATAGCCAACTACACCAATAATATTGTCATCATCTATGCGACTCATAAAAATACTCCTTTGCCTGCGCGCTCGTAGCGTTTTTTCATATCCTCAATCTCACGCTCCCACTCCAAATGCTCAGCATCACCAAAATCGCTAGCAATGTGCTTAAATTCAGCTTGCATTAAGGTATTGAGCCAACGCGCAAAACGGTGAACGATTTGACTATGCCAAGCGTCATCTTCTTCACGTTCTGCTTTGAACTCAGCTTGACCATCAAGGTCGGCGCGTTTGGGATCTAGCCAAAGCTTCTCAATGTGGTCAAGCTCATAGTCTGTTGACCAGCCAGCATGTAGGGTAGTGCGTATATCTTCTGCTGCGGCAAATATCTGATATAACACTTCATCGATAGCTCGTTTGCGCGCGTCTCTGACATCGACAATATTGCGCGTATCATTAATGGACTTAAAAATATTTTGGATGGCTTCGCGGGCGTTATATTCCATGCCAGTGCTAAAGATACTATTAGCAAATTTAGACAACTTAAAAGCGCGGTCTTGTTTAATGATGGGAGGCAGAGAGGGGAGGAGGTAATTACGGCCACCTTGTTTACTCATGAGCAGGCTGACGTTTTGCGGCTTAGTGCCACCAAGCTGAACGGTTGCTAAATTATTCAAGCTCACATAAGGACGCTGTTCGGCAGTTTTCTTAAAGCGATTATCGCGTGCGGCTTTATTGTCATCAGAAAATTTAAGATGATTGATGCGTTGGTAAACTTCATGGGTAAGTACAGAAGGATAAAGCGGGACGATATTAATATAATTAAGCTGCTCAATATCGGTCTCTTCATAAGCGTTAATGACCCATAAGGTCTGTTTGTTACGCTCATGAGTGACTGGCTCAGTAATGTTATTTTGCAAAGCCTCTTTAAAGGTTTGGTGGTAAGTATTTGCAAGAGTTTGGTCACTGTTAAGTGAAGCAACAAAGTCAGTATTATCTGCTAAGATAAAGTCACGAATTTTAGTTGTCTCATTTATTTCAAAATCGAAAAAAGCGGCCAGGGGCAGGGCAGCGGCATTGCCATTGGCATCGATATAGCTACTATCTATTGAGTGCGTACCGACGATGGTTTTGGGTAAATTATTTATGACTTCAAAACTAACGTTATCGCCCTTGGCGTCAGGGTGTACCCCTTTTGAGATATGCGTACCAAAATTTAATTGCTTTGCCATGCGCGTTGCAGCGTCAGCAATCCAATTATTGACGCTATATTTATCTTTAGCATCTGCTAAGGTTTCTTTTAACTCTGAAGCCTTTTCATGCTCCTTATCTTCAATGGCTTTAGCGAGCTGTTTTTGCTCGGTTTCAGTCTTTTTGTCGTATTGGCTAGCAAGAAAGGCGTTGACCGCATTGCTTGCTAGCTCTGGGGGTATGTCAGTCATAGATTGTATCCTAAATAACGTTTAGTAATATTCTGAGGATGGCGTATAGATATGAAATACCTATACGCCTTACAGTATCAGAAAATAAGTTTATCGCTTATCTTTAGGGGGATAAGGATCATTACCATGGCTATCAGCATTGCTGATTCTGCCATCTTTATTATGAATAACTAATTCAGACTCTTGATTGCGACTGATTCCACGCGCATGGTCAACTGCATCTGTTTTGCGCTCATGATGTTTAATGGCACGTTTGCTACCACCACCTTTAACATCCCAGCCACCTTCCGAATTTGGCACAACATGATGTGTTTTTCTCGCCATAATCAATTACCTCGTATGAACCTATAAGTAAAAGCCAACATCAGTATTGAATAGTTGACTAAAGCATTAAAGCATAAGCTTAAATTATAATAAACCATGTCATACATAATATTAAATTTATATTATTGATTTGTTATTATAGTACACCATTGCTTAAATGGCTTAGAAAATGTCATACACAATATTAAATTTCACCACCGCATAGGTGGATTGGCTCAATCAAGAAGCACGGTTAACGCCGTGCTTTTTTCATGCCAATAACTCACTCACGCACAAAGCCAAAAAACTCATAAAACGCCCAGCCTCGACTGTTATTAGCCTTGATGCTATCAAGAGATACCGAGGAGTAGGTAATGGCTAACGAACGCAAGCTCTTATCAGGCTGTGCCACTTGTAGATCCTGCAAGACGTCATTCAATGAAGTACTCAACCACGGCTTTATTTGCGCGTGCTCAAAATTAAAGTCTAGCGGCTGAATGGTTTTATTATGAATGGTAGATTTAACTAAACCTTTTTCAAATACATCTTCTGCATAGTAAGCATCAAACCCTGTCGTTGGCACATCAGTTTCTTCATCATCATTGACCATGCGCGGAATTAATAACCAATCGTCTTGCGGAGCGCCCGCTCGAAAAGGACTGATTTGCTGTAGATGAGTATGCGTACGATTGGCTGTGGCTTTGCTATCCCAGTAAGCATTGACATAGTTAAGCTTAGGGTTGTTAAGTAGATGCCGCATAACTTGGTGTTCGAGGTCGCTCAGCGTTTCTACTGTTTTATCATGAGCTGCTTTAATTCTAGGTCTGGCATCAACTTGTGCTAATTGTTCTGCTGTCATTAGCTCATTCAAATCGTAGCTTGGTGGTTTAAACAGCGTGGTCTCAAACCCTGGATGGGTAAAGATAGGGCGCTTGCCATTAGGGTGCTTAAAGTAGCGAATATTGTATTGCAGCAGCAGGATATTTGGCTCATTAGCAACCTTGTCAGGACGATGTCGCCAGACACGCCCAGCCAGCTGGATGATAGAGCGCATAGAGGAAGGTTCTACGATTGCCCAGTCATAATCATGGTCGCGCCCGACTTCTGCGACAGGAGTAGCCAGTACCATAAAGATATGATTTTTATTAGGGTTATTAGCAATGGCTTGCTTAATCTCAGAATGATCAAAAATGCCAACTTTACTATCGCTACGGTCTAAAATTCTATCCAGCTTATTCTCCAAAGCATTGCGCAGTAGTAAAAGCTGCTTAGCGTGATAGCACGCTACATGTATAACCGTGTCATCTGGCACCGTTATGCTGTCTGCTTTAAATAACTGCATAGCGATACTGGTAATGTTGTTAATATTGGCAACGCGAATGAGTCCAATGCTTACCCGCACATCTTTATCAGCTTGAAGCTTATTATCAGACACTTCATGATACTTATAGTGCAAGCCTATGGCAGCATCAACCAAAGTCTGTGCCAAAGTGCTATAAAACTGCGACGCTTTATCCTTTGTATAGTTAGCTGAAAAAGGCAGTATTTCTGCCTTACGTCTGATAGGTTGCTGGGCTAAATAGCTGGCACGTTTTTCACAAAATTGTTTATGACTGTTTTGAAAGCCATTAACGTCGCTGCATTGTTCCGATAGCATCGCTTTGGGCTGTTCATCGAACCATGCGCAAACTACTTTTGGCGTAGGTTTATTCTGACTTTGATTAAATAGTTTTCGCCCCTCCATATAGGCTTCAAACAGTCCTGTCACCAAGTCAGGGGTCAAGGTTGCAGATGAAAGCAGCACTCGCGTACCAAAAAGTCCTGCTAGATGCACTAAACGCGACAGCGCAGGCAAGTCAGCTTGATCAAAGTCATCAGGTTCATCGAGTATTAAGTCACTACTGAGCAGTCGCAGTATGGGGGCAATATATTTACCACCACGTTTGCACTCAGAGGCTTGGATAATATGGTCAACGGTGCAGGTCACGATAGGCGCAAATATTAAATCGCGTGCTTTAGGGCTAGCGATGACCGTATCGAGATTCAGCGCCTCATAGTCTTGATAGTCAATGTCGCTATCGACGATTTCATCTAACAAATCTTCGCTGGACTCACTACCGAAAGTTTCAGACTCATTATCAGGCTCATCGTCCTTTTTATATTCACCGATAATGTCAGTAATATCATTAGTCTTGTTATCGTATGCCAGCTCAAACAATTTTTTATTGGCACTACCACCGACTAATATGGCTAACTGGTCACCTGCCAATTTTAAGTTTTTACGAAAGCTTAAACCGGTTTGCAAGGTTAGAATCCGCAGTCCTAAAGCGATAGTAAAGCGCGCTCCTTTTTTTGGGTCAGCTAGAGCGTACATGATACGTGCATTACCGATGGTTTTACCTGCGCCTGTCGATGCCATATTAACTCCAAAAAACCCATGCTCGCGCGTGGCTTCTTGCAAACCATAAGTCATCTTGAAAGCTTGATTCTGCCATTTAAAACGTTCAATCCCAGTAGGTTTAGCTAATGGATCATGATTACGTAGTGTTGGCATTTCACTGGCAATGATAGGAAGTGCACGACAAAAATGTGCTGTAAAAGCTCCGACACCTAATAGATGCTCCTCAAGAGATTGCTTAACGGTTGGCGTGCTGGCGGTTCGGTCGGTATTAGCGGCTAAATTTTTAAAGCTGCTATCGACTGTGATACAGCGAGAGTCGTCTTCTTTGAGACTAGAGTAATTGTGGTCACCTACCATTAAACACAGACGTGATAAATGTAATAAAAACGGGTCGCTGATGGCTTTCTTATCCTCAGAAGCTTGTTGACTTAATTGCATTAAGGTCGCGTCATTTAAGGCTTTTTTAGACCAACGCTTGATATTCTTTTGCCAAGCTGGACTATTAATGACTAAATGCTCAAATTGCCAAAAGTCCTTTAATTGTGCTTTGGTCATCTCCTCTAACGACTTAGGGTTTTTTACCCAATAGTCGAAAGGCTCAATTTTTCCATAAAACTGATTTAAGTCTCTTTTAATCTCTAACGTATTTTGAGGTAATTGCAAACGTTGAATATCTTTGTAAGGGTAAAAAACCTTTTTGATAGGTGGCAAGCGGTGATGAGTGACAATCAGCCAAGCAACCCACTGTGCTAGGGGCGGCATAGCTTTTATATTGACGACATCTTTATTAGCATTAGATAGTAGATTGTCTATATTGTTATTTTCTAACCATTCATTTAAATTCATTAAATGGTCAAGCCATGCTTCGTCAGTGCTGCAATCGCCAATCATCAGCTCAAACAGTTTTAATGATATCCATTCATGCCGATAAGAGTCGCCTTGTTTACTACCGACAAGGAGTTTCTTTTGAAAACCAACCGTTGATTTGCCAATGTCGTGCAGTAGCGCAGCAATGGTAGCAATGATTTGGATACTACTGGCATACGTCCAATCATTCTCCCATTCACTGTGTAAGATATTACGCTTAGTACGGTTCACAGGAACCACACCAACCTCATTAAACCGCCGCTTATTACCCACAATCCATACCAACTCCGTCAGCTGACGAGTCTTATTACGATGACAGCTGACCGCCGTAGATTTGGTCGCTGACTTACGCAAGAGCTGCTTAACCGTCTGTAGCCCATCCTCAGTAATAGCCGTCTGCCAAACGTTATCACCAATGCGGTTAGCAAAGGAGTCTAAGATACGCCGTGTACGCTTAAGTGATTTCTTCTCACATTGAGAGACAAAGGTAACAATCATTTTCTACACTTTCCACTTAGTCATCGCCAACTGTTTAACCACCTCAAACTGATAATCCAGCGCTTTGTGCTTGGTAAACATATTAATGCACTCTTGACGAAACTCTTGCTCGCTCATGTTTTCGCTAGCGCAGATAAAGGCGAGGGGTAGCACCAGTGCGTCCTTGATAATATCGGCAATATCGAACACCAAGGCACCGCGCCGTGTCTTACCATGCATCACCGCAAAACCGTGCGGAATGCCAAGCGTCCATGAGGTCGTGGCACCGAGACCGTACGCCAGATAGTTGCCATGATTTAAGAAGCCGTTAGCTTTATCGATACCATCGTGCTCACGGGTAAAGCCATCATAACCCGTATTTTTGGCAGCTAGCTTATACAGTTGCTTGGTCAGGCGGGCTTCCAATTGCAATAAATGCATAACCTCTGTCTGCTTATCGATTTGCTGAATATTATCATTGAGCAGTTTCTGTATCGCATCGATATTGCTGTCAAAACCCCACCGTTTAAGGTCGCTGTCTTTATTCCATACCGCTTGCAGATAAGCAACGCGAGCTATTTGCAACTGCTTGGCTGCAGCAAGGCGTTTATCATCATCCCACCACCAGCTCATCCAACCTTGAATATATCCAGTCGGTCGATACTCGCTTTGCGGAGTCATCCACTCAACATAGACCTCACGCTCTGTGCCCATAAATAACGGCATACCACCACCGCCGCAAAAGCCAACTAACACGCCTGCTTGTGATAGAAGGCGCATCGCCGCTTGAGTAATGGAGGTGCCTGTACCAAGTAGAATGGAGGTAGTGTTAGCGATAGGAATATTATAATAGAGGTTAGCTTTGTCATCTTCAGTAAGATATAACACACGTCCGTTCTTTTGCATGACTCGGCAATGCGACAGGTAGTAGATATTGGCACGTTTGGAGTGCAAAATGGTTTTGAGATCTGAAGAGACAAAGCTATTGTCGGTATAGGCATTATTGGGTTTCGCCATTATAGTTCCGTCTATTAACAGTGATAAAAAATTGAATATGAATTCACTTTAACGAAACTTTGTTGACAAAACAATATTTAAAAGGACATTAGCGACAACAGATGTCGTTAAAGTTTTAAAAAGCAATAAGAAACCAGACAACCTAAGTTGTCTGGCAATAAATTTTTTCTAAAAACCTATCTGTCTACAATAAGCTGTCCACCAGAAAAGCTAATACACCCCTCACAAAACCAAGAATTTAATCTCCTTGCATAAGGTACATCTGCTGGGACATCTAATTGATAGGGACGACCACAGTACTCACAGTGTACGTCATCTAAATAAACCTGACATTTTGCAAGTGTAGCAAATAAAACATCAGTCTCCGTGTTGTGGTCATAACAAAGCAGTTCTAAATGCGCTATATAATCACTGGGCGATGCATAGGACCAATACTTATAGCACAGACGCTTTGCTGTATCCTCCAGAGCTGAATCAAAGACGAAGTTCATACTCATAATACCCTCCTTAGTATCCATAGCCAGTTTGAGGTAGGAGCTCGTAAAGCTTACTCTGTAGCTGACTACACATATCATCAACGACATAGTCAGGATTGGCCTCTAAGCGCATTTGAACCCATATGCGCAGCGCCATATGATTATCAAAGCAACTATCAATACTTAGGAACCTAGCCAAACCAGTACCTGACTGAATGCAGAGCTCACAGATGAGGTAGTTAGCAATATTATCTGCGCCATTACTGACATAGCCACTAGGTTTAAACGTCGCATGCAGTTTATCGTAATCAATCATTTTCATTGTGAGGCCCCTTATCGGTAGATACCTGAGCAATCTGACTGCGATTGACCAATGCTTCAAACGCACTACCGTCCTGCCTAGTCATGTTCGGTACGTAACGGCTATATGTGTTGAATAGCATCTTGGTTGTAGAGTGTCCCATTTGACTGGCAATCCATTCAGGACTTTCGCCAGCAGCCAACCATAGCGTTGCTGCGGTATGACGGGTCTGATAAGCATTGCGCTTCTTCAGACCTAAAATCTTAAGAGTAGGGTGCCAAACACGCTTATTCACATTGTTGTAATCAAGTGGCTCACCCGTATGTGCGCAAAACACATAGTCAGATCGCTTATAAGTGATGGTCTGCTGTTCCTTCAGAGCATCGTAGACCCAAGGTGACATTTGAATTGCACGATAAGACTCTTGAGTTTTAGGAGGAACAATTTTGCCTTTAACATAAGCTTGTTTGATCACAATCTCACGTCGATTAAAGTCAATGTTCTCCCACGTTAACCCATCAATCTCACTCGTACGCATACCTGTAAAAAAACGTACCAGATAATAATTGCGATAGTCTGCTCTCACCCCATTAATAAACGTCCAAACCTCACTTAGTGTGAATGGTTGGATATCCGTTTTAGGTTGCTTGAGCGCATTGATATCGTAGTAAGGATTATCAAATTTATAGCGTTTAGCCGCTTCTTTTAGTATCATACCCAAAGGTACCATTATCGAATTGATGCGTGCCGCTGACAGATGTTTGTTAGCTTTTCCGTACGTTACTTTGGCGAGCGATGAACGGAAGGCTAATACATCTGTCTTTTTTATGAGATGAATGGGCTTAGTCCCAAACTTAACAATCAAGTACATATCAATAATCTCCTTTATTTTGCGCTTGTAAGTATCACGCCATTCAATTTCTTTTTCAGCAAACCATAATTCTGCAAACTGTTCAAAAGAAGGCGTATCGGTACTAATGCATTCCTTGCGGTCGTTTAACGCTACCATCTGTGCCGCTTTATCACTTTTTGGAAAGTACTTAGCGTAGTTGAACAGTCCTAAGATGATTTCTGCTTCCATCTTCTCAATCACTTTTTCAAGCTTCTTGCGATTTGCTGGTGTGTCTGTTAGGTTTGTCGTCTCCCGACAGCGTATACCCATGTAATAAAAATCGACAAATAGCATATTGCTCCCTCTACGGGTTCTAATACTAGCCATCCTATTCCTCCTTATTGTAGTGCCATGGCATTGACGCTACCGGCAATGCCAGTGCGCATATCTTTTTCAATCTCTTCCCAAATGTACAAAATTTTACGACCACCGAATGGGCGTATATAATGAATGCCTTCGATAAGCACGCTATCTTTGAGCTCATTACGGATAGTACGAGGGTTATATTTGATGAGCTCAGAAAGCTCTTGGGTAGTTAGGTAGGTATGTGACATAATAAATTCCCTGTAAGCCAATTAAATAACTAGGTTGTTTTATCGAGATAACAAATAGTTTTATAAAAGTAATTTGTTGTTCGATAGAAGTAATTTACTAGCTATTGTTAGTTGATGCAAGTACTTTTTTAGTCTATTAAGGAATTATTAATGATTTTATGTAATTTACCAGTGCTACTAGCTGAACGACGTATGAAGGTGGCAGATCTAATAAGGATGACAGGAATTAGTAAGTCGACAGTGCACAAGATCTATAACGAACAGACTTCAAGAATAGATTTTGACACTATGGATAAAATTTGTGAGGCACTAGATATTGAAGTAGGTGATTTATTTACTTATGTACCTAACGAGTCGCTAGATAAAGAGAAGTAAATCAATTTTGAGATTGCTTTAGATAGTTTAGGGTAGAGGTCAAAAGTGCTACTCTGAAAGAAAGGCGAAATAGATAGCAGGCGCAACTTAGGCACAATTTGGGCACACACGTTTTTTGATGATGTTTGCTGAAAGTGAGAAAAGAGGTAATTTGAATCGACGTATAGTTTCCTTTTCCGCTACAGCCCATATTTCACGGACAAAAAAAAGCCCCAATCTTAAGATTGGGGCTTTTCGAATCTGGTAGGCGTAATCGGATTCGAACCAACGACCTCTACCATGTCAAGGTAGCGCTCTAACCAACTGAGCTATACGCCTATTTAGGTTGAGCATTTTAGCAAGTTTCCCAGACTTTGCAAGTCTTTTTTAGCATAAACCTCTTTTATTGTCATAATATCTGCTATTCAGGCTTATATTAGTTAACTGGATATATTTTTGTGTATATCTACTAAACATTAAATTTAAACAGTTTAGTTTTTATTGTTAATAAGTTGGTGATGCTAATGATTAAACTCTTATAACTGGTATGATATCTTTCTAATTGATGTAATCATCATGATAATAATGGCTTCAAGTCAGTCATGCTGAGTAAGCGTTAAACAAATATTAAAAACAGTTGGAGAATAACATGGGTCTCTTGGTAGATGGGCAGTGGCAAGACAAGTGGTATGAGACAAAAGAGACTGGCGGCCGCTTTCAGCGTGAAGATGCTGGTTTTAGAAACTGGGTAACGGTAGATGGTAGTGCAGGGCCTACAGGTATTGAGGGCTTTAAAGCCGAACCTGACCGCTATCATCTATACGTGTCGCTAGCCTGTCCTTGGGCACACCGTACCCTTATCTACCGCAAGCTTAAAGGCTTAGAAGACATCATTCCGTTGTCTGTAGTACATCCATATATGGGTGAGTATGGTTGGACGTTTGCAGAAGGTGCAGGTGTCATTGCTGATCCAGTTATCAATGCAGACTATGCCTATGAGCTGTATACCAAGGCCAAACCAGATTATACCGGCCGTGTCACCGTACCTATCTTGTGGGATAAAAAAACAAATACAATCGTGAGTAATGAATCATCTGAAATTATCCGCATGTTTAACTCTGCCTTTGATGAGGTTGGGGCACTAGCAGGTAATTTTGTGCCTTCAGAGTTATTACAAGAAATTGATGATATCAATACCTTTGTCTATTCAACTATCAACAATGGCGTGTACAAAACAGGATTCTCTACCACACAAGAGGCTTACGAAGAGGCCGTGATTGAGCTATTTGCGGCATTAGATACACTTGAGACGCGCTTGGCGCATCAGCGTTATCTAACAGGTAGCACTATAACTGAGGCCGATTGGCGACTGTTTACGACGTTGGTTCGTTTTGATGCTGTCTATGTTGGGCACTTTAAATGCAATCTGCGCCGTATCGTTGACTATCCAAACCTTTGGGGCTATCTGCGTGACTTATATCAGGTACCTGGCATTGCAGATACGGTAAATATGAATCATATCAAGCAGCATTATTACACCAGTCATGCCAATATCAATCCCACGCGTATTGTCCCTGCTGGCCCAGTGCTTGATTTTAATGAACCACATGACCGTGCACGTCTATAGTTTTATTTTAATAGAGTAACCGCATAAAAAAGCCCCAGCTACTAATATATAGCTGGGGCTTTCACATTATAAAAGGTAATGTAATTACTATTAGGCATTGTTTAGCTGGCGGGCCGCTTCTAGAGCGAAGTAGGTCAAGATGCCATCAGCACCAGCACGGCGGAAGCCAATCAGCGACTCTAAAATCACTGCATCACTTAACCAGCCGTTCTGAATGGCTGCCATATGCATAGCATATTCGCCTGAGACTTGATACGCAAAGGTTGGTACGCCAAAGGTATCTTTGACTTCACGAATCAAATCAAGATAAGGCTGACCTGGTTTGATCATGACCATATCCGCGCCTTCATTGATATCCATAGCCACTTCATGTAGCGCCTCAGCACGATTACCAAAGTCCATCTGATACTGTTTCTTATGGCCACCTTTTAGGTTGCCAGCACTGCCAACGGCATCACGAAATGGACCGTAGTAAGCAGAAGCATATTTGGCTGAGTAAGCCATGATAGCCGTATTCACAAAACCTTCTGCTTCAAACGCATCACGCATGGCCTTGATACGGCCGTCCATCATGTCACTAGGAGAGATGATATCTGCACCGGCACGCGCATGTACCAGCGCTTGCTTGACCAATACTTCGATGGTTGCATCATTGATGACGTAACCGCTGTCATCAAGTAGACCATCTTGACCATGTGAGGTATAAGGGTCTAGCGCTACATCAGTCATAACGACCATCTCTGGCACAGCATCTTTGACCGCTTTTATCGTACGTGCAGTCAAGGCGTTTTCGTCATAAGCGGCGCTACCGTCCGGTGTTTTCAAAGCGTTATCGATCACAGGGAAAAGGTCGATGGTTGTGACACCTTCTGCTAATAGCTCTTTGGCATAGTTGATTAGTAAATCAATCGATAAGCGTTCAACGCCCGGCATACTAGCAATGGTTTCGCGCTGGTTTTCGCCTTCTAATACAAAGACAGGGGCAATAAAGTGCTTAGGATGCAGCTCTACTTCACGAATCATTGAACGTACACTGTCATTGTAGCGCAGACGACGTAAGCGAGTAGCAGGGTACTGACGGTTAAAGGTATAGCTCATAATAATTCCTTATGATTGTTCTAATAGTTATCATGTTACATGGTTAAAATAATATCGCTATAAGCGGTATTTTACAGAATTAGCTTATCAAAATCTGTGCTGTATAAGTGGCTGTATGTAAAGCGACCTTATATAAAGTGAGCCTACTATAACCAAAAGACGTCAATAAAAGCAAAAAGCCCCACCACGTTAAGTCGGTAGGGCTGATAGTACGTATCGACTGTCAATATGATGATAGAGCTGTGTCATCAGATTAAGATTGGGTCACTTAAGGCTCAACAATCTGGGTCACAGGAACTTGCTCAACACTATTGTTATTGAAGCGAGTCTCTTCAGTGACCACGCCGACAGCGGCATCCTTTTTACCATCATCATTCACATCGACAATAGCAGTCGGTTCAAAAGTAGTCGTTTCTACCGCTTGCGACTGCTTAATGGCGACAGCTTCTTGCGGGGTAGTCACACGCGCTGAACCAGCTGCTTTAATGGCATTTGTCGCTTTGGTTTTTGCACTAGTAGCAGTTCCAGTGACAATCTGCGCCAAGTTGGTGTGCTGTGGTACAGGGATGACGGTCGGTACATCAAGGTTCGCACCGCCACCAAGCGCTTGGTACAGCTCGATCTGGCTAACGATTTTCTGTAGCTCTAAATCTAGAATACCTTGCTGAGTAGAGAACAGTGAACGCTGCGCGTCAAGTACGTCTAAGTAATTGTCTAGACCTGCTTTAAAGCGCGCATCTGCTATCTGATATGTCTGCTCAAAATTATCTTGCAGACGATACTGCGCCTCTAACTGCTCACCAAGTGTTGCACGCGTGGCAAGTACATCTGACACTTCGCGGAATGCCGTTTGAATAGAGCTCTCATAACTAGCAAGCGTTTGCTCACGTTCGATTTGAGCCACATCATAGTTGGCATCTAAACGGCCTGCATCAAAGATAGGAACGCTAACGCTAGGTCCAAACGACCAGCCAACGGCACCATTTTTAAACAAGTCATTTAGGCTGCCGCTACTGACACCCACACTACTGGTCAAGCTAATAGATGGGAAGTAAGAGGCACGAGCCACTTCGATATTCGCACCAGCAGCTTTTAAGTTGTATTCTGCTTGTAGCACGTCAGGACGATAACGTAGTAATTCACTTGGTAGACCGGCATTGAATATCTGCTGGCTAGTGATATTACTGACAGCAGGTGTTGGGATGAGCTCGTTTGGAATAGCGCCACCAACCAAGTATTGCAATGCATTGCGTGATTGGAGAACGCTGGTCTGTGCACGTAATACCGCAAGCTTGGCATTCTCTAATGAGGCAGAAGACTGTAATGAAGGTAGCTTAGGATCGATACCTGCTTCAAAACGTTTATCCGCGATAAATAGCGAGCGCTCACGACTCTCGACTGTAGCTTCAGCCAGTTTTAACTGCGCTAAGCTATAGCTTAGGTTGGCGTAGCTTTGGGCAATATTACTAATCAAGCTGATTTGGGTCGCATCTTTGGCTGCTGTGGTCGCCAAGAAATTCTGCAATGCTTGATCTTTTAAGCTTGAGATTTTACCCCAAAAGTCGAGCTCATAATTGGCAAGACCTAAATTGACGCTGTAGCTACTATTAGGGTTTCGATCAGTACGGTTCTGTGCTGAACGAGTATAACCAGCACTGCCATTGATAGCGGGCAAGTCATTAATATCGGTAATCTGATACTGTGCACGTGCTTTTTCAATAGCTAGGCGCGCACTCTCAAAGTCTTTGTTTTTTTCAAGACCGAGAGCAATCAGACCTTTTAGGCGCTCATCGCTATAAAAATTCTGCCAGCGTTGACTGGCAATGCTTGCTTGGTCAGCACTACTGACAGTCTCTTTGTCAAATGCACCGTAAGATTGCTGCATAGGAATATTTGGCTCTGCTAGCACAGGACGCATATCCGCTTTTGGAATGGTGTTACAAGCGGCCATGCTGATTGCCAATGCAGTCAGCCCTAACAGGCGGCCACTGTTTTTGCGTAAACGAGATAGTGCTGGCTGCGCATCGATAGCTGTCATAGCTACCGATGACGAGTTGATGATAGATGTTTTTTGAGCACTCATTGTGTATTGTCTCCAAGACTTGCAGGCTGATAACTCTCAGAAGGTGTTGGGTTATGCGAGTTAGGCGTACCATTGCCACCATCTTTATCATTGGGTGTGTTGTTCTCATATTTATGCGGGAACGCACTACGCACCCAGATATAGAACATTGGGATAAAGAAGATACCTAAGAGGGTTGCTGTGATTACCCCACCAACAACACTAGTACCAATAGCGTTTTGACTGCCTGAACCTGGCCCATTCGCCAAGAATAATGGCACAACACCCAGACCAAAGGCAAGCGAGGTCATGATAATCGGACGCAAACGCTGGCGTGCTGCGGTCATGACGGCTTCTCTGAGACTGTAACCTTCCTCTTGGTGTTCTTTTGCAAATTCGATAATCAAAATAGCGTTTTTGGCGGATAGACCAACGACAGTCAGTAGACCAACTTGCAAGTAGATATCATTGGCAAAACCACGTAGCCAGGTAAATATCACTGCACCCAATACGCCAAGTGGAATCACTAGTAGCACAGAGAAAGGAATCGACCAGCTCTCATACAAAGCCGCCAAACATAAGAAGACAACTAGAATTGAAAGCGCATAAAGCATCGGCGCTTGGGCACCTGATTTTTGCTCTTCCAATGACATACCTGTCCACTCGTAACTGATACCTTCAGGTAACTTGTCTATCATCGCTTCCATCGAGCTCATTGCTTCACCAGTACTTAGTCCTGGTGCGGCGCTACCTTGGATGTTCATGGACGGTAGGCTGTTGTAACGAGTAAGACGCGGTGAGCCTGACTGCCACTCACTACTAGAGAATGCATCGAACGAAATCATATCGTTCATGTCATTTCGTACATACCATTTACCAATATCATCAGGGTTGGTACGGCTACTGGCTTCACCTTGTACATAGACGCGTTTGATACGGCCACGATCGATAAAGTCATTAACGTAGCTTGAGCCCCACGCTGTTGAGATGACGCTATTGATATTGCTTAGTGACAGGCCATAAGCCGCCGCTTGTTCTTGATTGATATTTATTTTAAGTTGTGGCGAGTCTTCTTGACCGTTAGGACGTACGCCAGCTACTTGATCGTTCTGTGCGGCCATGCCTAAGAGCATATTTCGAGCTTCAAGTAGCCCATCATGTCCGAGGTTGCCACTGTCTTGAATCATTAAGTCAAAACCACTGGCATTACCAAGCTCGGTAATCGCTGGTGGGACGATGGCAAATACTTGTGCTTCGTTTAACTGAGTAAAGAAGTACCCCATCGCCCGACCAGCGACAGCTTGAGCGGTGTTTTCATCGCCCGAGCGTTCCTCCCAGTCTGATAAGCGCACAAACGCCAGACCCATATTCTGACCCTGACCTGCAAAACTAAAGCCTGCAATGGTAAAGACCGAAGCGATATTATCGGTCTCTTGGGTGTCGTAATAGTTTCTAACTTTATCCAATACGTCTTGTGTCTCATCTAACGTAGAGCCAGCTGGGAGCTGAACCAAGGTAAACATAATGCCTTGATCTTCTTCTGGTAAAAACGAGCCTGGAATACGTAAGAATACGACCGCCATGATACCAATGATGGCTGCGTAGCCAATCATGTATAACCATTTAAAACGAATACTTTTGCCGACAAAGTTTTCGTACGAACGGCTAAGTTTAAAGAAGCCGCGGTTGAACCAACCAAAGAAGCCTTTTTGCTTTTCGGTACTACCTTTTTCATGACTTTTGCCACGTTTTAGCAAGGTCACACATAGGGCAGGGGTGAACACAAGCGCGACCATGGCAGAGAGCACCATGCTGGTAATCAGTGTGATAGAGAACTGACGATAAATCACACCTGTTGAGCCACCAAAGAAGGCCATCGGTACGAATACTGCGGATAAGATAAGCGCAATACCAATAACAATTTTACTGATTTCGCCCATCGACTGGGTAGTTGCATCTTTGATAGAGATGTGAGGATCTTCTTCTAGTATTCGCTCGACGTTCTCTACGACGACGATCGCATCATCGACTAGTAGACCGATGGACAATACCATGGCAAACATGGTCAACACGTTGATACTAAAGCCAGCAACGTATAGCACTGCAAAGGTACCTAATAGAACCACAGGTACTGCAAGCGTTGGAATAATGGTTGCGCGCCAGTTCTGTAAGAAAATGAACATGACGATAAATACTAAGACAATAGCCTCAATAAGTGTATGTACTACTTGCTCGATAGAAAGCTTCACGAATGGCGTTGTGTCATAAGGAACAACTGATGCTAGACCTGTTGGGAAGTTTTTCTCAAGCTCTGCCATACGCGTGGCAACCGCTTCGCGAGTTTCAAGCGCGTTAGCACCACCCGCAAGCGAAATACCTAGACCAGCGGCTTCTTGTCCATTATATAAAGACAAAATACTATAGTTTTCACTACCGATTTCGACATCTGCTACATCGCCCAAACGTACTTGCGCACCAGAAGTATCCGTTTTTAGTAGAATGTTTTTAAATTCTTCAGGCGTTTGTAGATAGCTTTGAACAGTAACAGTAGCGTTGATAACCTGTTGGTCTGTGTCGGCAGGTGCTTGACCTAATTGACCAGCAGATACCTGAGCATTTTGTGCTTGTATAGCACCTACCACATCTGAAGGTGTCATGTTGTAGCTACGCAAGCGTGCAGGATCAAGCCAAACGCGCATGGCATAAGTAGAACCGAAGACCTGAACTTCACCCACACCTTCGACACGACTGATCGAATCGAGGACGTTAGAGTTGATATAATCGCCAATATCGGCCCGATCCATACTGCCGTCTTCAGAGATAAACGCCTGTACCATCATAAAACTGCTGGATGATTTGTTGACGTTGACACCTTGACGCTGCACTGATTCAGGTAGGGCGCTCATCGCGGCTTGTAGTTTATTCTGTACCTGTACTTGTGCAGTATCAGAATCGGTACCGTTTTCAAAGGTTAGCGTCACAGACGCACTACCACTTGACGAGCTCGACGATGACATATACATCAGGCCATCTAGACCTTTCATACGCTGCTCAATAACCTGAATTACTGAGTTTTCTACGGTTTGCGCATTGGCACCAGGATAGCTTGCACTGACTGAAATCGTTGGTGGTGCGATACGTGGATATTGTTCAATCGGTAGATTAAGAACGGATATCACCCCGATGAGCATGACCAAAACAGCCAGCACCCATGCAAAAATAGGGCGATTAATAAAAAAACGTGACATAGTGTATCCCTAAGTCTTCCTGTCTTGAATGGAATTAGTTGGCAGCGGCTTCTGTTGGTTTTTTGGTAGAAGTCTCATCGCCAGCTGGCTTTTTATCCATCGTTTTTGCGGCTTGCTGCGGCGTTTTGGTGTTAGGCGCATTCTTTGCAGCAGCTGGTGCTGGATTTGCACTTTCTAGTGGTTTGGCGACCACCTCTTGGTCAGGCTTGACCTTAGCACCGCCAATCACAACCACTTTGTCACCCGCTTTCAAGCCTTCAGTGACGACCCATTGTCCATCATAAGTACCATTAATGGTGACCGGACGTACTTGGATTTTATTATTTTCGTCAACGATATAGACTTGCGTCTCACTCTTAGGCGTACGGGTGACCGCACTTTGCGGGACGAGAGCTGCGTTGGTAATAACGCTCTGCGTCAAACGTGCCGAGACATACATACCTGGTAGCAGGATGTTATTGCTGTTTGGAAAAATAGCACGCAAGGTGACAGCGCCTGTTGACTCATCAACTTTGGCTTCAGACAGTGCAAGCTTACCGCGTACTGGATAGACAGAACCATCTTCTAGTACCAATTCAACTGAGTTCATACCTGGCTGAGCAGTACCATCTGCTATCTGCTGACGAAGCTTCAGCAATTCAGAAGAAGACTGGCTGATATCAACGTAGATAGGGTCTAAGCGTGAAATAGTCACCAATGGATCTGCTTGACCAGCACTGACCAGAGTACCAGCAGTGACGCTAGAGCGATCAGTACGACCGGTTAGCGGTGCGCGTACGATTGTACGGTTTAGATCTAAGGTACTGGCTTCCAAACCTGCTTTTGCGGTCTGAATGCCTGCTTTTGCACTCTCAATACCTGCTTGAGTTTGACCGACAGCGGCGGCGGCGCTTTGTACTGCTGCTTGTGCTGTACGTACGGCTGTTTGTGCTTGATCGTACTGCTGCTTTGAGATGGCATCAATACTGACCAGACCTTGCAGACGTTGTAAGTCATTTTGCGCTTGTGCTAATGACGCTTGACGACTGACCAACTCAGCTTTTGCATTGGCATTGTTTGCCACAGCAGTTTGATAGTTAGCCTGTGATTGCTGTACGGCAGCTTGGCCACTCGTTACAGATGAGGCATAGTTGTCAGTGTTGATGCGATACAGTGGCTGACCTTTTTTGACGTTGCTTCCTTCACGGAATAGTACTTCGTCAATCACACCGTTGACCTGTGGGCGGACGTCGGCAGTTTGATAAGCTGCAGTACGACCAGAAAAAGTTTGTACTTGAGGGACGGTATCGAGAGTGACTGTCTGAACGTTGACAACCGCAGGCGGCATTTGCTGCTGTGCGGCTTGCTCACCAGCGGCGTCCTCGTTGTTGTCACAGCCAACCAGTACAGCTCCAGATAGTACAGATGCTATTACAAGCGCAAGATAAGAGTGCTTCATCAATGTCCTCGGCAATATATATAAATAGTGACAGTATAAAAATCGATCAATAAGTTTGGAGTACTGAATATAAGGGTCTTGCTAATACTAAATAACTTGCTAATGCTAAATAAAGAACATAAATAGCCTAAGCTAGCACTATTTACTCCAATTTTAGATGATTCCGTTAGCGAAATATGACTAATAGAAAATCTGACATCGATATGGATTAAGTATCGAAAGGATTCTTTAGCATTCATTGTTTAAGCAAACCACAGAATGGATTAATAAATTTAATGAGTCATTATAAACTATTGGGGTAACCCCACAGTCAAGTAGTTTGCAATATGAGCTGGACCGAAAAGCGGTAATATTACAGTTTACGAATTAATAGATTACCGTCATAGTAAGCGTCGTCTCTATTAACAGCTAATAGAACCATGCACAACCTAGTATCAAAATATATTGTAAACTTTTGTTATAATTCTAAAGCCCTATAGTGATTAAGGTTTTTAAACGATAGAAAATCGACTTTGTCAACAAAATGACAATTTTAGCAACCCCTAATTACAGTCATAAAAAATAACTATCGCTATATCCCTAACAAACGTCATCAAACTTTGACCGACTGTCCAAAAAGCCTTATACGATTATAGTACTGCAAGGATGTATGAAACTTAAAGAAAGGTAACGATTTGGCTGACAGGCTAGTTTTTGAAAAGGTAGTTTTTAATTTGCGGGCTTTTATTTATCAATTGCTAAAGAAATTTGCTAAAAAGCCATGCTAAAAAATTCTATTAAAAAAAGAGTCGTCTTAATTAGTTAATAACCTAGACGACTCAGCTTTAATTATACTAGTCGGGCGCTAGCGAGTTCAGTCAATTGATATAAGCCTGTACGATAACGGTTGTTTGGTAGCGTACTCAGTGCATCTTGTGCCAGTTTAGTTTCTTCCAGCGCGCGCTGCTTACAATAAGCCAATGAGCCAGAACTACGTACCAATTCAATCAGCTGCTCAGCGTTTGGTGTCTTACCTGTCTGAACGGCGATACGTAACTGCTCATAGCCTTCAGTGTCGCTGTCTTTGAGTAGCTCGAGTGCTTTGATAGTCGGTAGGGTAGGTTTGCCTTCAGCAAGGTCGTCGCCTAGGTTTTTACCCATCACCTCACTATCGCCACTATAGTCGAGCACATCATCGATAATCTGGAACGCATTACCAAAATGCTGTCCGAAATCGCCCAATGCCGTCATATATTCTGTCTTATCTTGCAAGATAGCAGCACCTTGGGTCGCCATCATGAAAAGGCGCGAAGTTTTGCCATCGATAATGCGTAAGTAATCTTCCTCTGTCGCGGCAGGGTTATGCTGATGCTGTAGTTGCAATACTTCACCTTCGGCAATATCACAAGTCCCATCAGAGAACACTTGCAACAATGGTAGGCTTTGAAAACCAACCAATAGGTTGAACGCACGGGCAATCAAATAATCACCGACTAACACTGCAGTGGCATTGTCCCACGTCGCATTTGCCGTCGGCTTTCCACGGCGTTGCCCTGACTCATCGATGACATCGTCATGAACTAGGGTAGCGGTGTGTAGCATTTCAGTGATAGCAGCTAGATGCATGGCCTTTTCTGATGGATTGTCATCAAACATACGTGCGCAGAGCAAGGTAATCAGCGGACGCATACGCTTGCCACCAGCATTGATCACATGTTGCGAGACGCTCATGACGAGTTGTACTTTTGAGTTCAAACTGCCAAACACTTGCTTGTCCATTACCTCAAAGTCATTGGCTACAATACTTTGAATATCAGCATAGCTAGGCGTCGATTGAGAGGCAGGCACGGTATTATTTAAAGAGGTACTAGTCATAATAAATAGTCATATTAATAAGAGTAAAGAGAGTTGGTATAACCTTGACTTTATCTATCTATAGGTAAGGTATTATTTCGCTTATGATAGCATAGCTGTCTGCTTAAATTGTTGGTTAAAGTATATAGCACAAGTAGGTCAAGCGTATGATATACAGGGCTTACTATGCCTATTGAATAGAATAAAAACGATAAGAAATGTCTTATGTTTTACAGATATATTCTCTAGCGCATTTTAAGCTTATTGGTCACATAAATGATTCATAAAAGGCTGTAAGTAACTGATTGCATAAGTTATAATGGCCGCTGTTGGGCTTAATCTATCACTTATCATTACTATTTCTCATGTTTATATTCGTATTGTCGTTTATCGACTTTCTTTGATGAGCAGCCGTTATAGCTAAATGAGAGATGGTCATTAGTGTAACCACCTTGCAAAAACAAGAGGCGCGGCTTGCTTTTATAAGCAAAAAGCCGTAAAATCTTGCCTTTAATTTTTCCCTGTCGTGTTCGTCGTAAAAGCGTTGGTATAACATCAGCCACGGCACACGGGTTAAACGGAGTCATACAATGTACGCAGTAATCAAAACTGGTGGTAAACAGCACCGTGTAGTCGTCGATGAGTTGCTTAAAGTTGAACTACTAAAAGCAGAAAAAGGCGAAACAATCAAATTTGAAGACGTGTTGATGGTTGTTGACGGCGATAACGTCAAAATCGGTCAGCCTGTTGTTGACGGCGCTAGCGTAGAAGTTGAAGTTGTTGAGCATGGTCGCGGCGAAAAAATCCGTATCATCAAGCACAACCGTCGTAAGCATTATCACAAAGAACAAGGTCACCGCCAATGGTACACCTTGTTAAAAATCAAAGCGATTAATGCCTAATTATCCATTTAGCAATTATTGCTAAATAGCGCACTAAATGCTTAAGAGTTATCGCATCAGCGATAAGTCAAATTAACAAGGAGATTTTCTCATGGCACATAAAAAAGCTGCCGGTTCGAGCCGTAACGGTCGTGATTCAAACCCAAAAATGCTAGGCGTAAAAATCTTTGGTGGCCAAGCTATCACAGCTGGTAACATCATCGTTCGTCAACGTGGTACTGAATTCCACGCAGGCGAAGGCGTTGGCATGGGTCGTGACCATACTTTATTTGCACTGAATGACGGTGTTGTAAAGTTTGCGACCAAAGGTAAATTTAACCGTCGTTATGTTACGGTTGAAAACGCATAATTATCTATTTAGATCGTTTTATTCTTTGGATAGAATGATCAGATAATTAAAAAAGCCCTTACTACCTTATGGTAGTAGGGGCTTTTTACGTTTGTAGAGTATCGTAAGGTAATGATGATTCTTCTAAGCGATATTTTTAAGGCCACTATTAGCGTAATTACTATGGCTAAGAGTTCTAACTGCAAACTTTTACCGTGTAACTGCATTGGTTACAAGCGTGTATGGCAGCCGTAGTAAAGATTGCAAATCATGACTAGGCGCGTAATAAAAAAACTGGCACACTGTTGCCATTGCTGATGGTTACCAGTTTTAACTTGGTAAAATCAGTATTTATAGAAAACAAGAATTTCAATAGAACATTTTATTTTTAGTGACAACTTTAAAGCGATTATGCTTTTTTAGAGAGGATTTATGATGAACTTATCTACGAAAAAATCAACCAAACAAAAAATGATGAGTGGTGCTTTAGCAGGTGTATTAATGACATCGCTAGGTATCGCAGCGCCAATGATGGCATTGACTCAAACGGCTACCGCAGCTCCTGCTGACAACCTAACAGCAGCTAAACGTTTGAATAAATTGCTGACCAACACCAAGAGTATGACAGCCAATTTTAGTCAAACAACTGAAGGCGCGAGTAGTGGTACATTTAAAGGCTCTATGAGTGTCCAACGTCCAAATAATTTCCGTTGGGAAACTAAGTCACCATCAGAGCAGTTAATCGTTGCTAATGGTAACTCTATGTGGGTTTATGACAAGGATTTAGAGCAAGCAACTAAGCAGAATGTTGACAGCCAAGTAGGTAATACACCAGCTTTGCTACTGTCGGGTGATCCGAGTAAAATTGATCAAAACTTCAAGATCACTCAGCCATATGACAACAAAAACTACTATGTGCTCTATCCTAAGTCAGACAGCGCAAGTTTCAAAAGTCTTTCAATAAGCTTTAGTGGTGGCAAACCTGTCATGATGGTATTGAATGATACTTTGGGTCAAACAACTTCTATCAAGTTTAGCGGTATTAAGATGAACCCAAGTATTGGTAGCAGTCAGTTTAAATTTACACCACCAAAGGGTGTTGACGTTATTAACCAGTAATTAACCGATATGTTGCTAGGTTTTGATATCAGTTCAAAATCAGCAACGTAATAAAAAGGACAGATCCTATGCGGTCTGTCCTTTTTTATGAGCAGCCATAATTTAGTCAGCAGAAAACTTAAGACATAGATCGTATGGTTGCGATATCTGGCATAGGTGGTAGTTCATCTAGATGGCTTAATCCAAACGCATCTAAAAACTGCGCAGTAGTATGAAGCAATGCAGGACGGCCTAGAGTATCTTTAAAACCTTTCTCCACAATCCATCCTTTATCAAATAACTGGCGCAGTATATTGCTCGATAATGTCACTCCGCGCACATGCTCGATATCACTGCGTGTCACAGGTTGTTTATAAGCAATGACACTTAGGGTTTCAAGTAAAGCTTGGCTCAGGCGTTCCTGACGCTGCGGAAAAGTACGCTGGATTAGACTGCTATAGTCATCAGATATTTGTAAGCGATAACCGCTGGCTGTCTCATGTAGCCTAAGCACACCTGTATCTAAGCGTTGTTGCAGCACTTCCAAGGTTTGCTTTAATTCTTTAGTAGATAATGACAAATGTTTTTTTAATGCGTGAGCGGTCAGCGGTGCCTCTGACGCATGCAACAGCACCTCGATATGTTTACTCATCTCTTCAAGAGAATTATGCTGCGCTTCAGCTGATGGTGATGTAGTCATAGTTGTTGATTCTTGGGTTTCGTCATGTTGCTTTGGGTCTTCAATATCTACCATCTAAAGTATGCTCTTATTTCAATATTGTGATTTTAATAGAGAATGGGCTAGGAGACAGTCTTAGAGCCTACTAGGCTAACCACTGTAACGTAAGTGCGGTAGGCTCACTATCCGTATCAGGTAGTTCGTCATTGGAAACAGATTTGACGATATCGCTATCTGTCTCAATGTTAACCACACCAACCAACTGCCGCTTTATAAGCTCAAGTACGGCGACGAAACTTACAACCACGCCTATTTTACCTTGTGCCTTGTCTAGTAGCTCATAAAAGGAGCGCGCCCCGTCCGTACTTAATTGCCTGCTGATACTGGCAATACGATCGGCAAGTGGTACTGCATCAACTTTGATCGTATGCATTTGATAGTCAGGCTGTAGCTGCATTTTAAATAAACTATCAATCAGCAAGTTAGGTGAGTAGCTTGGCAGTTCCGCATTCATAACGTCTTGACCAGGCATACTAACCATGGCCAAAAAAACATCGCGCTCTAAGCGTACTAGATTGTCTAGGCGCTGACTGACCACTTTGATTTGCGCGTATTCTTCGAGGCGCTCGATCAGTTCTGCTTTTGGATCACGCTCGTCGGTTGGGGTATCAGGGGCAGGTAATAGCAGTTCGGTTTTGATAGCGATGAGCGTTGATGCCATTAGCAGATAATCACCCGCTAATTCAAAGTGCTCGGTATCCAATTCACCGATATAAGCTAAGTATTGCTCAGTGATGGGCAGAATGGGCATTTGGGTCAAATCGACGTTGTTTTTTTTGACCAAATACAACAGAAAATCCAATGGACCAGCAAATTGCTCTAACCAAATAGCAAAGGCTTGCGGTGGTACATACAGGTCTTCTGGCAAATGCTGCACAGGCGTTTGATAGATACGTAGCGACATATCATGGTTGACTGATTCATCATGCTCGCTCTGATTGTATGTAAGTTCGGAGGTTGAATCAGCCATAGCAGATAAGGCGACTTTAGATAAAGCCGCCTGTTTGGTGTTTGGTTCAGTTTGCACGTTTAGCACCCGCTTTGATAATAAGTTGCGCCAGTGAAACGACTATTCCAGCAACGATTATTTAAGCCTAGCAAGCGGACGGATGCCGATAGCACGGCGAGCTTTGTCTAGTTGCTTACGACTATGGCGACGGGCTTTATTCGCACCCATCTGCAAGATTTCTTCTAGCTCTTTTGGATTGGCCATCAGCTCTTCGTAACGTGCACGGAATGGCGCGATTTCTTCATTAATCTTATCAAACAAAGCTTGCTTAGCGTCGCCCCAACCAATACCAGCGGCATAACGCGCACGCATATCAGCAATCTCTTCAGCGGTCGCAAATGCTTTATAAATCTCAAAGATAGCTGAATCATCAGGATCTTTTGGCTCATCAGGTAGCTGTGAGTTAGTCACAATTTTCATGATGGCTTTATGCATTTGTTTTTCAGGACTAACTTGCGGGTTTGGCTCACCGAATAGGGGAATCGTATTGCTATAGCTCTTACTCATCTTGCGGCCATCAAGCCCAGTAAGCAGCGGTATATCGTTATCAACGACTGCTGACGGTAGCGTGAAAAGCGACTTATAACGATGATTAAAAGTACCTGCGATATCACGCGCCATCTCGATATGCTGCACTTGGTCACGACCAACAGGCACATGGGTCGCATTAAACATCAAGATATCAGCCGCCATTAGCACGGGATAACCGAATAGACCCATGGTGACACCTTGATCAGGATCGACATCGGCTTTTTCTGTATTGATATCAACGGCCGCTTTGTAGGCATGGGCGCGGTTCATCAAACCTTTAGCGCATGAGCAGTTCAAAATCCAAGCGAGCTCTGGAATTTCAGGCACGTCTGACTGACGATAGAACGTAACACGCTCAGGGTCTAGGCCACAAGCAATCCATGTGGCGGCAATGGCTCTCGTCGATTCATGAATGATAGCAGGATCATAACAGCCGATGATGCCATGGTAATCTGCCAAAAAGAAAAACGCTTCATGATCACTATTTTGAATAGACTCAATCGCTGGACGAATCGCGCCAACATAGTTACCTAAGTGTGGAATACCAGTTGGCTTGATACCAGTCAGGATGCGCTTGGCTTCGGTTGAAGTATCAGAAGTTTGATTGTCAGGAGTACTGTTATTGCTCATGGAAAATCCGTTATTTTGTTTATCAAATTATTATCAGTGCACAGCTAAAATGCAAAATATTAGCCGCAAAGTATAGCAAACTTCACCAGTATTTTTGGGAATAAAGACTTACTTATAGATATCAGTACGACCATTTGGCCCATGTTTGAAGCGGCGATGAAACCACATCCACTGTGTAGGATCAATACGAATGAGTCCTTCTAAAACTTCATTGACCCGAGTGGCATCAGCGACTTCATCTTTACTTGGATAATTATCTAATTCTGGCGTAATCGTTAAATGATAATGTGGGCGTTTACCACGCGGCAAGTTGTCAGGCGTTTGCCGATAAGTATGCAGTGCCATGACAGCTGGTGGCTTTGCTTTGCTACCCAGTTTCGCCATGCGACGCGATGCAGTAATCGTTGCAGCAAGTACACCGAAAAATGGCGCCATGACACCTTGCTTGAGACCATAGTCTTGATCAGGAGAGTACCAGATGACGTGTCCTGCTTTGATAGAGGTAACTAAGCTTCGCATATCACGACTAGAGATTTGCTTACCAAAAATATTGGTACGACCATTATAAATAAACCAGTCTAATAAAGGATTGTTTTGCGTACGATACATACAGTCTACAGGGAAAAACTGCGCACATAATAGGCCACCCAAATCTAGCATCGTATAATGTGCACCTAGCAGGATAACTGGTCGCTGCTCATTTTGCGCATTAACAATATGCTGTAACCCTGAGATGGATACAGTTCTAGTAAATATATTGGGCCTGAACCAAGCGCATAACGTTTCAAACACGCCAATGCCTTGATTGACAAATACTTGCTTGGCCATTAGTTCACGTTCAGCTTCGGGCTTTTCTGGAAATGCCAGCTTCAGATTGATTAGCGTATCGCGTCTACGTGAGCCAGCAGCTTTATAAATCAATATACCGAGCTTACGACCTAGCCAAAACTGCCAGCGTAATGGCAGATATATCATGGGTAGCATTATCAAGAATAATAACCAAATGCCCCAATTCTTGGGTAATAAGAACTGCCACTGAAATGGCTTGTTATCTGCTTGCGCTGTACGCTTATGGTTTTGGGTAATCGTCGGTGTGCCAGCAGGTATCGCAGGCGACTTAGCCGACTGTTTCATGCTAGGCGGCACGCTGCTATTGGCAGATGGCTTGCTAGGGTCGAATTGTTCTGGCGCTTTCATAATATCCTTCTGCGGCACGGTTTGAGGCATCATGGCTAATAATAAAAAGTTACTGATATGATGGGGTAGCGTTTAATGCTTTGCAAGTTAGAATTTCTACAGACGCTCTACTTTGTAGTATCGAAACAAGGCACTCATGTTAGTTATTGCCGTAAAACAAAGCTGGTTTGAGGAAGACCGTTAGATAATCAACACGCTATCAGTAGGCATAAAAAAACCTTATAAGCTGTGACCAGCTTATAAGGTTTTGCAAAACCAGACTCTTATTTAACTTTGCTACTGAAGCTCTGAGAAAAAGACAACAGCAGCAAAAATATAAGAGATAGTTTTGATTAACGTTTTGAGAACTGTGGACGTTTACGTGCTTTACGTAGACCCAGTTTCTTACGTTCAACTTGACGTGAATCACGAGTAACAAAACCAGCTGCTTTTAGAGCAGGTTTTAAAGTTTCGTCAGCTTCGATTAATGCACGTGTGATGCCGTGGCGGATTGCGCCAGCTTGACCACTAATACCACCGCCTGCAACAGTTACATATAAGTCATATGCGTTAGCAGAGTCTAGTAGTTCTAATGGCTGACGTACAACCATGCGTGAAGTTTCACGGCTGAAGTATTCGTCAAGTGGCTTACCGTTAACAACGATACTACCAGTACCTTTTGATAAAAATACACGAGCAGTAGACGTCTTGCGGCGACCAGTTCCGTAATTGCGTTCCATAAGTATATCCTTAGATGTCTAGTTCTTTAGGTTGCTGTGCAGTATGTGGATGATCAGTACCCGCATAAAGTTTCAGCTTCTTGATCATCGCATAGCCAAGAGGGCCCTTTGGAAGCATACCCTTAACTGCTTTGTGTAGAACATCTTCAGGCTTATGTGCAAGCAACTTATTGAAGTTGGTTTCTTTAATACCACCTGGGTAGCCACTGTGACGATAGTACTTTTTGTCTTGTGCTTTTTTACCCGTTACCGTGATTTTGTCAGCATTGATGACAACAATAAAGTCACCAGTATCAACGTGCGGAGTAAAAGAAGGCTTGTGCTTGCCACGTAAGCGAGTTGCGATTTGAGTGGCTAAGCGACCAAGGGTTTTGCCGTCAGCATCTACGACATACCAGTCATGGGTCACTTCAGCTGGTTTTGCACTAAGTGTTTTCATGATAAAACCTTAAAATTAGAATTCGTTGAGAGTTTAGCTGGGAACGGGGCTCTCAAAAAACAGACTGCACATTATAAGCAGTAGCGCCTACGCTTGCAAGCTGCATTGGGGTTTATTTTCGCCTTATATACATTAAACTGCAGCGTCGGCCAGTTTTTAGCGGTTCTAAACATTTGTAAAATACGTTAACGGCTTTCATTAACCCGACAATTATGACGATGATAGACGATAAAGTCCAGCGACAACTTGTCCGACTTTGGTTTGTTTCAAGCATTCAAAAGCGATTGGTTGCTGAGTAACGCTTGATTGGAGGTCTAAATTCTCATTTAGCGACGCCTCCAACTGCTTAAGCTGTGCTGACAAATCTTTATCAGCTTCTAAATAAATCAGTGTTTCAGTATTTATTAAGGCATTGGTAATAAGCGCAGTCAAAATAGGCTGCCATAAATCCTGAGCATAAGGTGGATCGATAAATACGATATCAAAAGGGCGTGCAGTCAGATGCTCTTGACGCAATACTTGCTCAGCAGTGCCAGTGATGATTTGGTAAGCAGTAGACTCAAGACGTAATTGCTCAGCGCTCTGACGTAGCATGTTACTTTGTGCTGGATTGATTTCGATAAATGTCGTGTGAGCTGCACCGCGAGATAGCGCTTCAAACCCTAGTACGCCACTGCCAGCACAGCTATCGAGCACATGGGCATCATGAATGTCAGCGAGTAGCCAGTTAAATAAAGTCTCCCGCAAGCGATCTGGGGTCGGGCGCAGGCCATCTGCATCGATGAAACTTACAATACGGCGCTTAAACTGACCACCGATAATGCGTACATCACCCGCTGCCGCACTTTTCGCCTTACGGTTATTCTTTGGTGCGCGTCCATTTGAGGCTTTTTTCATTATTGTGTCTCGCTTACCAATTCTTTGCTAGGTTTTGCTTTTTATACTATTAATCACTTAAAGGTCTAGTTACTCAGACGTCGCTGCTGCCGCTTCAGCTTCCGCGGCTTCTTTTTCTTCTAACGCTTTTGCTTCTTTATCACGAATGGCATCACGCATCGCTTTTTCAAAAGCCTTTTGGCGTTTAATAACTTTTAGCTCGTCAGCAGAAGGTGGTAGCACAGGATCTGTCTTGCGTTGTAATACCCAGTAATCAAATAGAGCACGGCCAATAGGTGCTGCAACAGCACTACCACCGCCGCCATTTTCGACCAATACCGCAAGGGCAATCTGCGGGTCTTCTACTGGGGCAAAACCATTAAACCAAGCGTGATCCCAGTGGCGCTTATCAATCGCTGACTTGTCATAACGTTTGCCCTGCGCGATGGACTTCACCTGTGCAGTACCTGTTTTACCAGCGATACGATAGCGCGGGGTATAGATACCGCGTCCTGTACCGTTTTCTACCACGCTTTCCATCGCATCATGCATACGCAACCAGTCGGACGGCTTACCGTTATAGTCGATTTTGCCATCTGGCTTAGTGATGATTTTGACGTCCGCAGCGCCGTCACTGCTCTTTAATAAATGTGGGGTGATGTGCTGCCCTTTACTGGCAGTCATGGCCGTAGCATTGGCAATCTGTAATGGTGTTGCCAAGAAATACCCTTGTCCAATACTGACCGAGATCGTTTCGCCCGGTAGCCAATCTTTATCATAAGTGTCTTTTTTCCATTTTGGTGATGGCATGATGCCTGATTTTTCATTAGGCAAATCAATACCAGTATCCTCACCAAAACCAAAACGCACCATCCAGTCGTGCAGACGCTGAATGCCCATCTCGTAAGCCAACTTATAATAATAAGTATCAACCGACATCGCGATGGATTTTTTTAGATCTACTGTGCCATGACCGCCACGTTTCCAGTCGCGGAATCGATGGCTGTCTCCAGGTAAGCTAAAATAACCAGGGTCATAGATAGTGCTGTTCCAATCACGTAGACCATAATGAATACCGCCCAAACCCTCAAATGGCTTGATAGTAGAGCCAGGTGGGTAGGTACCTTGTAGTGCACGGTTATACAAGGGCTGATCCAAATCTTCACGTAGATCGTCGTAATCTTTAAAAGAAATACCTGATATAAAAGGATTAGGGTCGTAGCTTGGATTACT
This sequence comes from Psychrobacter proteolyticus, assembly GCF_039762275.1. Classification (GTDB taxonomy): domain Bacteria; phylum Pseudomonadota; class Gammaproteobacteria; order Pseudomonadales; family Moraxellaceae; genus Psychrobacter; species Psychrobacter proteolyticus_C. Next base: position 101,242 of record NZ_JBDLOB010000005.1, read on the forward strand.
AACAAATGCCAAGACGTCACCGTTTTTGGGATCTATCGCAACGATTGCACCGCGGCGTCCATCGAGCTGCTGTTGGGCGATGGTTTGCAAACCATAATCCAAGCTCAACGTAATATCGTTACCCGCTATCGGCGGCTTGGTATCCAGTTGACGCAAAATATTGCCATGTGCGTCTGTTTCTACCGATTGATAACCCGGTTGCCCAAGCAAAATATCTTCATAGTAGTCCTCAATACCAATCTTACCAATTAGATCGGTACCAGCGTAACGGTCTTTATCGATACGCTTTGACTCTTTGTCATTGATACGTCCGACATAGCCAATGACATGGGCAAACAGCTCATCGTAAGGATAAGAGCGCGTAAGTTTGCTTTGGATAGATACCCCGCGGAAGAATGGCTTACGCTCACTAAACTGTGCCAACTGTGCTTCTGTTAAATCGATCTTAATCGTCACAGGGTCGTTTTTATTTTTACTTAGACGCGCCAAGATGTCAGTGATATCTGTATCGGTTAAATCAAAAATCGGCGCGAGTAGATGCAACGTGCGTTCAGGATTTTCGACCTCATCAGGACTGAGCATCGCTGTAAAGACTGGCTGGTTGTCTGCCAGTATTACCCCGTTACGATCATAGATATACCCACGACTAGGCGGCGCAGATATCAGTTTGATACGGTTGTTATCGGCTTGCGTTGTGTACTGATCATGAGCGTAGACTTGCAAATACCCATAGCGTGTTATCAAACCGCCCAAACCAATCAATATTATAATCCCAAAGATGATAATACGATTAGTAAAGGTGCTGTTGACCTGTTCGGTATTGGGAGTTATCGGTTTATTCATAGAAGATCAGAGCCCAAACGGTCAGTGAGTCAATAAAAGAAAAATAAGAGGGCAGGTTGGTTAACCAAAGTGCGGTGAGTCTAAAAGATAATGCAAATGGTTTCAATCACATAGAAGGGTATGGGGTGAAATCGTTATGCAGTCATTTATACGCAGGTAGTCTTTGTTATTGCACTACAAATTATAACAGAACAAATGAGCAGGCGCAGTACTCAGTCATATATTTTGTCTTGATTATCTACTGACCAAGCACTAGCTTATATTTAGGTTTTTGTTGGTTAGCAGACGATATGAACCATGTCATCTTTAGTCACAACTTGCCGCTGGTCTATATGTGCTAATAAATGGCAAGTATGCTAAAATCAGGCGATTTATTTCATAGTAGTTATTATGGGCGGAGCGTCTTTTGAAACGTTCTCATTTTGCTAAAGTGTCGCTATCAGTAACGACAGTATTAGCAACGACAATCAACCTGTCAGGGACTAGATAAGTCATGGACGTAAATTCATTATGGCAGACGATAGCTGAACACCCAGAGTTCTTTGCCATGCTGACCATCCCACCAGTGACGGCATTCGTCACTTGGGTACATGTGTGGATGGCGCTCAAGATGCTGTTCTATCCGGTCAAGTTCTGGGGTATTCGTATTCCTAACTTCCCATTTTTTGGGTTACCAGGTATTGGTTGGCAAGGTATCGTTCCGCGCAAAGCGGGCAAAATATCAGGGGTTATCGTTGACCAGACGCTCTCAAAACTCGGTTCACTTGATGAGTTTTTTAAGGCGATGGAACCTGAGCAAATGGCGATATTTGTCACTGATACGGTGGACAAAAACCTTGAGCCATTGATTGATGAGATTATGCTGGATCACTCGCCAGCATTGTGGGGCAATCTGCCTTACGCCCTAAAGCGCCGTGTCTATGCGCAAGCCCATAAAGAGCTACCTAGTATTATGCAGTCGCTTGTGACAGATTTGACTTATCATGTCGAAGACTTGGTCGATATGCGTAAAATGATTGTCAACACCATGGAAAATGATCGTCGTTTGATGGTCAATATGTTTTTAAAGGTCGGTCAAAAAGAGATCGACTTTATCTGGCACATTAGTGCTTTGATTGGTCTGGTATTTGGTATTATCCAGATGTTTATATTTTTGGTGGTGCCGCAGCATTGGACCGTACCATTCTTTGCCGCGATTTGGGGTTTTCTCACCAATTGGATTGCCATTTGGATGGTGTTTAATCCAGTAGAGCCGCGCTTTATCCCTTATTTGAAGTTATTTACGGTGCAAAGTCGCTTTCCATTTATCAAACCCGTCATACCGCATATCGCAAAGTATCGTTTGCAAGGCGGCTTTATGAAGCGCCAAGAGGAAGTTTCTGAGGTTTTTGCTGAGATTGTGGTAAAGGATTTGGTCACTCTAGAAAACATCATGAATGAGATGATGTATGGTGATCGCTCAGCGCAAACGCGTGACTTGATGAAATCGCATCTATATACGGTACTAGAGTCACCAGTGATTAGCACGACACTACGTGTGGGGTTGGGACGCCGCGATTATGGCCAACTCAAAAATACCATTATCGACAAATCTATTGTCGCAACGATGGTGCCACTGCGGGATCCTGAGCTAAATGAAAGCCGAGCCAGTAAGATATTTGGTCTGTTTCGCGATAGAATACGTGCGCTCACGCCAAATGAGTTTCAAAATCTGTTGCGTCCCGCTTTCCGTGAGGATGAGATGACGTTGATTGTTCTGGGCGGTTTGACTGGTTTTCTAGCAGGTTGGTTGCATTTAGTGTTAGTATTTTTCCCCTCGATGCAATAATGCATCAATAAGTATTTTTAATTAGTCATGAACGGCTGTATTGAATAAGCTTTGAATAACTAAAAAATGTAAAATTAACAACAGATAAGCATTTTGTATCAATCATTCATATTGATACGTCACAATGATAGTAGCGGGTTTTATGTGCTTCTACAGCAATTGAAACCTCAGTTTTTAACCGTAAACTATGACCGCATAAAGGACTATTAGCGTTTGCCAGTGGCTAGCAATGCCATCGGTGAACCCTTAATTGTATCCAAGGTAAACAAGGTTAGACCGTATGTTAATCACAGAATTGGGTTATTTTGCCTTGCTGGCCGCTTTTATATTGGCGATTTTGCAGGTGGTATTACCAACCATTGGCGTCATGCGTGACCACGTCGCTTGGCAGCGTTTGGCGCCAAGTCTGGCATGGGCACAATTTGCGGCAATGATTACCTCATTTGCTGCGCTGATGGCAGGCTTTTATTACAACGATTTTAGTCTCGTCTACGTCACTCAGCATTCCAATACATTGCTGCCTTGGTATTACAAGCTGTCGGCGACATGGGGCGGACATGAAGGCTCGCTACTACTGTGGATGACCATCATGGCCACTTGGTGTGCGCTGGTCTCTTACTTCAGTCGTGGGTTGCCGTTGTCCATGCGTGCGCGAGTGCTGGTGATATTGGCAGGCGTGCAGATGATGATGCTAGCGATGCTTATCTTTACCTCATCACCATTTGATCGCACACTACCCAATCTACCTGTTGATGGCGCGGATCTAAACCCTGTATTGCAAGATTTTGGTCTGATCATTCACCCACCGATGCTTTATATGGGCTACGTAGGCATGGTAGTACCATTTGCGTTTTGTATGGCAGCACTGTGGGAAGGGCGTTTGGATGCGGTATGGACACGCTGGTCGCGTCCATGGGCATTAGCTGCTTGGGGTTTCTTAACAGTCGGTATCGCGCTTGGCTCATGGTGGGCTTATTATGAGCTTGGCTGGGGCGGTTGGTGGTTCTGGGATCCAGTAGAGAACGCCTCATTGATGCCGTGGTTGGCAGGAACGGCGCTACTGCATTCACTTGCTGTCACCGAAAAACGCGGTGTATTTAAAGCATGGACAATCATGCTCGCGATCTTTGCTTTTGCGCTTAGTCTGCTTGGTACGTTCTTAGTACGTTCAGGTGTCATCACGTCAGTGCATTCGTTTGCCGCTGATCCGACGCGTGGTCTAGTGATTTTAGTCATCCTCGGTATCATTGTCGGCGGTGGTCTATTGATGTTTGCTGTACGTGGTTGGCGTTTGACGGTCGAGAGTCAGTATCGACTCATCTCACGTGAATCATTTTTGGTGATTAACAACGTTATTATTCTAATTTCAACCTTAGTGGTACTACTTGGTACGCTATATCCTATTATTGCTGATGCCTTTAATTTAGGTCAGGTATCTGTTGGCCCTCCATACTTTAACGCTCTATTTGTGCCGTTGACATGGCTGCTACTGGTAGCGATGGGTATGGGCTCTAATATCCGCTGGAAACAAGACAGCCGCCCGTTATTGGGTGCTGGTATGGTTATCGCGGTGAGCAGTTTGGTATTGGCTGCCATTATCACCTATTTTACCAGTCCATCAGCGATGCTAAATATCGGTGTCACATTGGCTGTGAGCTTTTGGGTGTTGTTATGGATGGTTGTCGATTTCAAAGACAAGACCAAAAATGCACCAAGTCGTTTAAACGGCTTACGTCAGTTGCGTCTAAGCTACTGGGGTCAGCAAACCGCTCATATTGGCGTCATCATTGCAGTTATCGGCGTGGCATTTACCACTACGTTGAGCATTGAGCGCGATGTGGCATTAGGGCCTAATGACAGTGTCAACGTGCAAGGCTATGACTTTACGGTAAAAGGCTTTAGTGAAGTAAAAGGCAGTAACTTTGACGCTACGCAAGCAGAAGTAACAGTCAGTAAAGACGGTCAAGAAGTGACCACGTTATATCCTGAAAAGCGTAACTATATTATCAGTATGATGCCGATGACAGAAGCTGCGATTGATGCCAATCTGATGCGCGATGTCTATGTAGCACTTGGTGAGCCAATTGCTGAAGATAGCAATGAATGGGCTTTCCGTATCTATGTCAAACCGCTTATCCGCTGGATATGGTTGGGTGCGCTTATCATGGCGTTTGGCGCATTGCTCAGTATGCTAGACAATCGTTACCGTATCAAAAAAACCAAAACACCTGCACAAATCGCGGCCAAAAAATCAGGCTTTGCGACGGTTGCAGATTTGGATACGTCAGCTACAAAGATAGGGGAGCGTTAATATGACTACCTCAAACAATGAACCTGATAAAAAAGCTCAGCAAGAAGCGGTTAACGGGATTAAAGCGCCAAGCAGCAATAAAGTAAAAACTAAGAAAAAACTTAAAATTGGGTTTTTGTTTCCACTGGTCATCTTTATTGGTTTGGTCGCTATGCTCTATATGCGTTTGGGCAAACCGACTGATATCGTGACCAATACAGCGCTTGAGCGTCCAGTACCTGCTTTTGAGTTGCCATTATTATCAGATACCAGTCGTATCATGACCAATGACAACTTGCCAGATAAGCCATTCCTCATGAATGTTTGGGGCTCTTGGTGTCCAACTTGTATCATTGAGCATCCTTTTTTGATGAAGCTAGAAGAGCGCGGTGTTAACTTAGTAGGCGTAAACTACAAAGATGATATTGGGGATGCATTAGGGTATCTGAATCGCGGTGGTGACCCGTTCTCTATGTCTATTCAGGACTTATCAGGGCAGTTCGCTCTAGACTTAGGTCTGACTGGTGCGCCTGAGACTTTCATCGTCGATGGTGATGGGATTATTCGTCAGCATATCATCGGTGAGATCAATGAGAGCAATTGGCAAAGTCGTATCACGCCTTGCTTGATGGTACTCAATGACGCTAGTAATAATGGTGTCAGTCCAGATCCGAGCCAAGTTGCGGAGGCGTGCAAATGATAGCCTACCAAATAAGAAACGCGACCATAAAGTTAGTAAGCTTGTTTATCGCTTGTCTATTCAGCATGGCAAGCTTTGCTGCCATTGATGTCTACGATTTTGATTCTGTGCAACAAGAAGCCCAGTATCGCGGTCTTATCGAAGAGCTGCGCTGTCCAAAATGTCAAAACCAAAACTTGGCAGGGTCTGATGCACCCATTGCCCAAGACTTAAAGCAAAAAACCTATGACTTGATAAAAGATGGTCGTAGTGATGGCGAAATTCGAGCCTATATGCAAGAGCGTTATGGTGATTTTATAAGTTATAAGCCGCCAGTACGTCCTTCAACATGGATTTTATGGTTTTTCCCACCATTATTATTGATCGTTTTATTGGTCGGTTGGTTTTGGCATAGTAAACGCCGTCAGCTTGTCGCCAGCGGCGAGAGTGGTGTAGCAGTAGACAACGATGTCAAAGCGTTGTCTGCCGCTGAAAAAGCAGAACTTGATCGCTTATTGTCACGAGTCACTAACGATGACAAAGACGACACTACAAGCCTTGGGGGCAAAAAATGACCATATTTTCTACTGTTGGCTTATTTATTGCGCTAAGTTTACTTGTCGCTCTACTATTGGGCATTATCACCATTAAGCCGTGGTTAAGAGCACCGCGTTCGCATAGTAAGCCTGTGGACAATCAACTGCTGGATATCAACGTTGCTGTGTTTCGTGAGCGACTAGCAGAGCTGAAAACAGACAAAGACAGTGGTATCATTGATGACCATCACTATCAAAACCAGAAGCTTGAGCTTGAGCGTCAGCTTTTGGACGCCCAGCGTGAAGTGTCACCAATGGTCACACCAGGTATCAAAAGCCGATTGATTATTATGGTTTGGGTACCTGTATTAACTGCCATGGCATATCTGATGGTCGGTGATCGCACACCTGTATTTGAGCTGTGGGCTGCTGAGGACAAAGTCGGTCAAGTGGCAGATGATTTATTGACAGGTAGAATCGATCAGCCACCTGCTTGGGCAATTGAGGATGGCAATCAGCTGATTAGTGCCATGCAGACTAACGTCTATCGTCATGCCAGTGACTACAATCGCTGGATGCGCCTATCGGAGCTGTTCTTGTCATTAGAGGCGACTGATTCGGCATTGGAGGCCTTGTCGCGCGCTTATCGTCTATCACCTGATAACGAAGAGATTGCGACCACTTATGCGCAGATCAGTTTCTTTGCTAATAAGGGTCAGTTAGATGCCAATAGCCGCCGAGTGTTAGAAAACATACTGGTCACAAACCCAGAGCACGAGGGCGCACAGATGCTTATGGCGATGGGTGAAGCTCGTGCTAGTAACTTCGATCAAGCGCAAGGCTGGATTAAACGTCTGCGTGACAGTATCGCTGCCAAACCGGGTGATCATACGCAAGCGCTATCAAGTCTAGATGAGCTTAGTGCTAATGTGGTGATGCAGCAGCAGCAGGCCTCTGAAGGCGTCGAGGTGACAGTTAAAATAAATGCTAGTCTGTTACCATTGGTAAAAGCTGACGATACGCTATTCGTAGCGATACGTGACGTGAAAGGTGGTCCACCATTTGCCGCGAAGCGTCTACCAATTAGCAATATCAAACAAGGCGAAGCAGTTATTAGTTTAAGTGATCTTGATGCTATGATGCCAGAGCGTACCTTAGGATCGGCTCGTTCTGATAAAGTACAGTTAGCGGTCATCGCTCGTATCAGCCATAGTGGCAATGCTACCGCAGAGTCAGGCGACCTCTCAGGCAATCCAGTGGTTATCAGCGCAGAACAAAATCAGGTCAACGTGGAAATCAATCAGCAAGTTCCATAGTCATAGTAGTAATATAAATACTGGACGCTAATGGTATGTAGTATACAGGCGCTGTTGCTCGGTAGGGACGCGAGCAACGGTGCTATGATTGTTCTAATTTGAAAGAGATATGAAGTGAAGATGACCCAGATATATAAATGGGCATTTTAAACGCAGTCAATGCTGCTGCTTTTTATCTTGAATTGACCATGTATGAACAGATAAGTCATGCCAACTTATCACATCAATAATGAAAATACTTGAGCTTTGCAGGGCCACAAGGTAAGGTAGCTTTGCAAACAACTAATCCCAGAGTTTTATTAATCCCAAAATCCTATCTATTAAGGAGAGTCGTGTAATGATGCGTATTATTTTACTAGGACCACCAGGCGCCGGTAAAGGTACCCAAGCCCAGTTTATTTCTAAAGAATATGATATTCCACAGATCTCAACTGGCGACATGCTACGTGCAGCAATTAAAGAAGGTAGCGAGCTTGGCAAAAAAGCCAAAGATATCATGAATGCTGGTGGTTTGGTTTCTGATGACCTCATTATCAACCTAGTGAAAGAGCGTATCGCTAAGCCTGATTGTGTGAATGGTTGTATCCTAGATGGTTTCCCGCGCACTATTCCTCAAGCGCAAGCACTTGCAGACGCTGATGTTGCTATTGACCATGTTATCGAAATCAGTGTACCTGATGACGAAATCGTGAGCCGTTTGTCTGGCCGTCGTCAGCATCCAGGTTCAGGTCGTGTTTATCATGTCGATCACAATCCACCAAAGGTTGAAGGCATCGATGACGTCACTGGTGAAGCGCTTATCCAGCGTGAAGATGACCAAGAAGCGACTATCCGTGACCGTCTATCTACTTATCATGAGCAAACGTCAGCATTGGTTGGTTTTTACCAAGACAAAGCTAAAGAAGGCGATGATGCGCCTAACTATGACAAGTTTGATGGTACGCAAGGTATCGATGACGTTAAGCAGCAAATTTTGTCTGCACTAAAAGGCTAATTATCGATGTTAGCTAATTGATTTAGCCAGTCGATGTAGTCGTTGAAGACCCTGTTTGATAACAGGGTTTTTTTATGGCTGATGATTTTATGCCTCATAAAACACACCCACAAAAAAACCGCTTACTCATTATAAGTAAACGGCCTTTTATCAAATATACGACTGATAAAGCTCATATATTTTAATTAATGCTTACGCATTACCTTGAGCATCAACTTGTGCTTGCTGCTGGCTCTGTGCATACGCTTGATCAAAGTTCACAGGTGCTAGTAGCAATTGTGGGAAGCTACCACGCGTCACGATGTCACTGATGACTTCACGAGCATATGGGAACAACACGTTAGGGCAGTATGCGCCTAGGATTTGACCGATTTGATCTTCTGGAATGTCTTTTAGTAAGAAGATACCTGCTTGATGCACTTCAGCGATAAATGCTGCTTCTTCCGCATTTTTGGCAGTAACGCTCACAGTTAGGATGATTTGATAATGATCGTCATCTAGTTTTTCAGCGTTGCTAGACAAATTGATATCAAGCTCTGGGTTCCACTCTTTGGTGAATACGCTAGCGCCTGGGACTTCAAGTGACATGTCTTTTACGTAGATGCGTTCTAGTGCCAATTGTGGTTGTGCTTGTTCTTCAGCCATGGTAAATCCTCTAAAATTAAATCAAATGATTGGGCAAATCGTCATTTTAATAAAAGTTCATTGTAATACAAATCGAGACTATTTTTTGGTATTGTCTCGATATTTTTTATCATTACTTCTTACTGCTCTATTAAAACCTGCCACTGTCTATCTTTACATAAGTAAAGACAGACAGTAAAGAAAGGTAGCAGATTAACCTGCCAATAGCTCGTCAAGTTTGCCTTGCTGGTTCATTTGGTTAAGTTCATCAAAACCACCAACAAAGGTTTCACCAACGAAGATTTGCGGCACAGTGCGGTAGTTATTGGTTTTTTTCATCAGTGCTTGGCGCTCTTCGCTGCTCATATCGTGCATGCCGATTTCTTCATAATCAACGCCTTTAGTCTTTAGTAGTTGTTTGGCGTTTGAGCAGTATGGGCAGATAGGGGTAGTGTAAACTTTTACAGATACAGTCATGGTAAATCCTTATTTATAAATTTATGGGATAACAAACGTATTATAAAGAGCATGATAAATTATCATAGTCTAAGCGTTGGTATAGTCTGTTATCAACGAGTAAAGTAAAAATGCATTCGATAATGCTCATTACTAAAGTGGGGATGGGCATAACAAATTCAAGCCGTTTTGGCGCAAAACGTATTTTAGTGTTGTAAAACCTGATAAATAGAACATAAAAAATAAACCACAAAAAAAGACACCTGATAAAAAGGTGTCTTCTTGATAGCATTAGTAGCACTGATAACGTCAGTCAGGTCACACAAACATCAGCTAAGCGATGTGTATAAATGCTTCACTTAAGCGCCTATACAGGTCTATTACTTGCTTAGACTTGGTTTTGTTTTACCTTTAGCCTTTGCTTTGGCGTCTTTTACACCAACCAATGGCATGCCAGCGCCTTGCCAGCCGCCAATACCGCCCTCTAAGCGATAGACACTATCTTTACCAATCATCTGAATCGCAGCGCCTGCTTGGACGCCCATGTCGCAGATGATAATCACTGGCTGCTCAATCGCGCGAATCTCTTCTAAGCGGTCTTTGAGGTCAGTGAATGGTATGTTACGGCTGCCTTGAATATAGCCTGATTCAAACTTCTTCTTAGCGCGAATATCGATAAGCTGCGCGTTTTGAGAGTTGACCATCATGCCAAGCGTGTTAGGCGATATTTTTCTACCGCTACGTTTGTTTTCAATCGTAAAAAACAGTATAGCAAGTACGGCTAATATACCAAATAAAAACGGGTGGTTGCCCACAAATTCCAGCGCACGATCCAAACCATACCTCCAAAAAAATAAGTGTTCTATTAAGCTGAGAAGACAGCCCAATGATAATGAACAAGGCGCTATTATACCGATAAGGCCATCTATAGTAAACGGGCGATGACATGGGCAATAATTGGGCGGTTATTGTACTTATCTATGGATCTTCTCAGCCTAATAAAAATATCTACTCACAAGACCGTGTTTAATTAAAGCGAACAGTAACAAGCCAAATATTAATAAGGCTTCGTATCTGCCTCTTCTCGTAGCGTGACGAGGTTTTCAACGCGGCGCTGCAATACTTCACCATCAGCTACTGCTTGCCATAGCGCGCAGCCTTTGCTGTTGTGAGTATGGCGACAGTCACGGAATTGGCAACCGCCGGCCAATGGTGCTAACTCAACGAAGCCTGAAATAATATCATCAGGGGTGAGGTGCCAAATGCCATACTCACGAATCCCTGGTGTATCGACGATACCGCCTTGGGTGAGGTCTTCGGGGTTAAATGGCAGCAGTCTACTGGTCGTCGTGGTGTGCTGACCGAGCTTAGAGTTTTGTGAGATGATATTGACGCTCTGTCCAGAGTCAGGCAGAAGGGCGTTAATTAGACTGCTTTTGCCGACACCAGATTGACCCGCGAAGATCACCAGCTTTTTATCTATATAGCGTTTTAGTTCATCAAGGCCTTCTTGCTCATCGCTCTCAGCGATATTTTCAGGGCAGTCGACCGAAGTTAGAACACTTTCATAGCCAAGCGCGGCATATTGTGCCAATAATTCATTGGTGTCCACGCCATTTTCTGCTGCCAACAGATCGGCTTTGTTGAGTACCAATAGTGGTTTGACACCTGCATGATGGCATACCACGAGATAGCGATCGATCAACGTTGGCGCGGCGGCAGGCAGTGGTGCAAAAACAATCGCCAAAATATCGACATTCGCGGCAACAGGTTTGAGCTTATGGTAGCGGTCAGGACGAGAAACCAGCGATGTACGCGGTTTGACCGCTTCGATACGTCCAAAGCCAGTATTAGAGTCGGCATTCCAGCGTACTTGATCGCCAGCAGCTAGCATCGGTAGATTGGTACGCACATGACAGCGCCAAATATCATTCAATTCAAGCGTTTGCCAAAACGGCTCAGGATCATCAGGTGCAATCTCTGGCTGCTCAGGTATGACAGCTGGCAGGCTAGTGACTTGTACTTCTAGTTGCTTACCATAATGCGCCATGACCACGCCATCCATCAAACTGTCATCAATACTATCTTGATTGGACAGTTGCTGCTTGTCGATGCGACGAATCTGTTGTTTAGTCAGTTTGCGTTGCCGGATTAATGCCATGGGTTTTTGACCTATTATAAAAATATTGCTAAGTGTAGCGTGAAAATTTGCTAACATACAGCCTAAAGCGTCTGCGGCAGACAGTGGTTTTGTAATATTTTGGCTGCTTGCTAAATTTTTTGAATCAATCAGTGCATTGCAATGCTGTCTGAATATGAGTATTCAACCGTAATACGTTTTTTAAATTATGTTTAAAACTGTCCCAAAATTTAATGACCATAGGATATTGTATGACTACCGGTGACCATCCCAATAAGATTAAAATCAAAAATCAAGGCAAAAAAGGGCTGGTGTGGATTGATTTAGAAATGACCGGACTTGATACCTTAAACGATGAGATTATCGAGATTGCTACTGTCGTTACTGACGAAGATTTGAATGTACTTGCTGAAGGGCCTGTGTTTGCTATCAAAGTATCGGATCAAGTCTTAAATAAGATGGATGACTGGAATACCAAGCAGCATGGTCAATCAGGATTGGTCGATCGTGTACGTCGTAGTACGGTGACATTGGCAGAAGCCGAAGCGGAGACCATCAAGTTCCTGAATAAATGGGTTGATAGTGGTAAGTCACCAATGTGCGGTAACTCTATCTGCCAAGATCGTCGATTTATGGCGCGCCAAATGCCAGAGCTTGAGCGATTCTTCCATTATCGCAATCTTGACGTGTCATCAATTAAAGAGCTTTGTTTCCGCTGGCGTCCTGATATCTTAAAGAATTTTGAGAAAGGTGGCAGTCATTTAGCCCTAGACGATATTCGTGACTCTATTCGTGAGCTAAAGCATTACCGTCAGCATTTCTTTAAGCTAATACCTTAAGTAAATAGCAAGCAAGCGATAAGCTATTTAAAAGTGTAGTAAATTAAAAGTGTAGGCAAAGAATTATAGTAAAAAATAAAAAGGGTCTGTTGATATTTCAACAGACCCTTTTTATTTTTAAGCTAGATTCAACGATAAAATCAAACAAGCATTGTAAACTCAAACAATTCAAACTTAGCATCATTACTGCTTAAATCGTTACTATTCAAACCGTCATTTGAATGCTCGTCGCCTGTTACTGCACCAATCACAGCACTGACTTTAGGCTGGCGGGTGTCTTGATCTAACAATCGCCAGTCGCCAAGCACGTAGCGCTTTTTATCATTAGTTGCCTGATGAATGTCTGGACGATGAGTATGTCCGTGCAACAACGCATCGCTAGTAGCAATAGCTTGACGTACGGCTTTATCATTTACATCCATGATATGCGCAGCTTTGTTCGCATTGTTCTGTTGGCTTTTTTTGCGCATATTATCTGCTATGGCTAAGCGTTTTTCTAATGACTTATTAAGCAAATACCACTGAGTTAGACGATTGCGCATAATTTTGCGAAAGAACTGATATTTTTTATCATCAGTACAGAGTGCATCACCGTGTTCTAAGCGGTAATTTTGTGCTCCAACGGCTAAAGCGTATGGCTCATAAATTAGCTCACCACCGAACATATTACAAAACGGCTGACCCAACAGAAAGTCACGGTTACCGTGCATGACCAATATTTCACAGCCATTGATACGTAGCTGCTTGAGTTTGGTGATAAGTGGAGTCAACCAGTGCGCTATCTTCTCGTCTTCTGACAACGATAAATACGTATCATCACCTAGCCATACCTCAAACCAATCACCCAATATAAAGAGGCGTTTGAGCGCAGGCAGGGCGAGACAGTCATCTAATAGCGCCAAAAAAGCCTGCACTAAGGCAGGCTCCTGAGGCGATAAATGCAAATCGCTAATCAATACTTGCCGCACTTGATGAGGGCGGGTCGTGATTAAGTGATTAAAACTTTGCATTTATCTTGGTCCTCGTGACTTATCGTATAGCGAGCATGATTTAATAAACTCTATTAAATCATGCTCGCTCATTCACAGCTATCGCTAAGTAACTATTACTGACTAGCTGCTATTGAATGACTATTACTGAGTAATGATGGTTGCTGAGTTGATAACAACTGGCTCTTTTGGCACATCAGCATGCATGCCGAAACGACCAGTTGGTACGCTGCGCATTTTTTCGATAACGTCCATACCGCTTGTTACTTTACCAAATACGGTGTAACCCCAACCTTGCATGTTTTTGCCAGAGTGGTTTAGGAAGTCGTTGTCTTTTACGTTGATGAAGAACTGGCTAGTCGCTGAATGCGGATCTTGGGTACGCGCCATTGCGATAGTACCTTTGTCATTTTTCAGACCGTTGTCCGCTTCGTTTTCGATAGGCGCGTTGGTTGGTTTTTCATTCATCTCAGCGTCCATTCCGCCACCTTGAATCATGAAACCATCAATGATGCGATGGAAAATTGTACCGTCATACTGACCAGATTTTACGTAGTTTAAAAAGTTCTCTACGGTTTTTGGTGCTTTTTCTTCGTTGAGTTCGATAACGATCGCACCCATATTAGTTTCAAGTTCTACTACTGGTGGCATGTCTACCATGGGATATTCCTTTTTGATTGCAGCGCCTTAAATAGCACTATTGTGAGTGGTGGTTAAAAAGTTACGGGTAGTCTAACGGCTTTTTTATCCTGTGTCATGTATCAGGCTGTTAATGCGTTTGCGAAACCTGATAGAATAACGCAACTTTACCCATTTTTGACAAATTTTGATAATGCGGTCGCACTATCTAAGTTTTAATATTCTCGTTTTATTTTAACACTTTAGTTTAAACGTTTCGTGATGCGTGATGGCACGCACCATGAACTGACAATTTGCGTTAGGAGCAATGCCCGATGAGTGATCACTCAAGCAACAATGCACAAAAAGACGAAGCAAAAAACGATTTTATTCGTAATATCATTCGTGACGATGTCAATGCGCAAAAATACCAGCAAATTGTAACGCGCTTTCCGCCTGAGCCAAATGGCTACCTGCATTTAGGTCACGTAAAATCTATCTGCTTAAACTTTGGTGTGGCCAAAGAGTTCGGCGGTGTGTGCAACCTGCGCTTTGATGACACCAACCCAACCGCTGAAAAGCAAGATTACATCGACAATATTAAGAACGATGTGCAGTGGTTAGGTTTTGAGTGGGCAGGCGAGGCGCATCATGCCTCAGGTTATTTCGATCAGTTACATGCCTGGGCAATCCAGTTGATTGAGCAAGGCGACGCTTATGTTGATTTGCAAACCCCTGAGCAAATCAAAGAAAACCGTGGTTCATTCAATGAAGCGGGAACGCCTTCACCATATCGTGATGCCAGTGTTGAAGAAAATCTAGCGCTGTTCAACGAGATGAAAGACGGTAAATACGCTGAAGGAAAGGCTATTTTGCGCGCCAAGATTGATATGGCTAGCCCAAATATGAACCTGCGTGATCCTGTCATCTATCGCGTGATGCATCAAGCGCATCATCAGACTGGTGATAAATGGTGCATTTATCCAATGTATGACTTTGCTCATCCACTCTCGGATGCGTTAGAAGGGATTACCCATTCATTATGTACGCTTGAGTTTGAAGATCATCGTCCATTCTATGATTGGGTCATCGAAAAAATCGGCTTTGACGTACCACCACGTCAGTACGAGTTTAGCCGCTTAAACGTTGACCATACATTGACCAGTAAGCGTAAGCTAAAGCAACTGGTAGATGAAGGTATCGTCAGTGGTTGGAATGACCCACGTATGCCTACCGTCGCTGGTATGCGTCGCCGTGGTTATACGCCAGAAGGCTTGCGTGATTTTTGTGAGCGTGTGGGCGTGACCAAAGCGGATAGTGTGGTTGATTTCCGTTTGCTAGAGTTTAGCGTTCGTCAGTCGTTGGAGACGACAACTGGTCGCGGTATGGCGGTGCTAAAGCCGTTAAAAGTGACTATCACTAACTTTAGCGAAGCGGTCAGCAGTTGGGAGTCGCAAAAAGCCGATAGCGTTAATGCACGTTTTGACAATGCGACTCAGACGCTTTGGTTGACTCAGCCGAACCATCCTAACGTCGATATGGGTGAGCGTGAGATTCCGTTTACCGAGACGCTATACATCGATCAAGGTGATTACGAGATTGAACCGCCAGCAGGCTATAAGCGTCTCTCTCCAGAAAAGCCAGAGATTCGTCTGCGTAACACCTACGTACTAGCCGTCACTGAACATATCACTGATGAAAATGGTAATGTCGTTGAGCTAAAAGCGACGATTGACCCTGCTACTTTGGGCAATAACCCTGAAGGGCGTAAGGTCAAAGGCGTGATTCATTGGGTATCAGCCAGTCAAGGTGTGCCAGCGACTGTGCGTATGTACGAGCAGTTATTCAGTGCTGAGGACCCAAGTGGTGCCGCTGATGTTCATCAAGCGCTAAACCCGAACTCGCTCACCGAGCTAAATGCAGTGGTTGAGCCATCTTTGGTCAATGCAGATGCTGGTACACGCTTCCAGTTTGAGCGTGAAGGTTACTTCATCTCCGACAGCGAAGATCACAGCACGGATAAGCCAGTATTTAACCAAATCGTTAGCTTGCGTGATAGCTATAAGCCAGCTTAATTTATGTTGGCTTAGTATTTAAAAGTATCCTTATCCAAATAGATATTTTGAAATAATACTGAACAATAGTAGTTTGCAAGTTAGCCCATTTCTAGTACGCTAGGAATGGGCTTTTTTATGTGCAGTTATAAATTTAAGCATAGTAAGATTTGAGGAAATAAGAATGGCAAAGTTTCTAAACAGCAGTGGTACAACGTATCATTTAGAAGAGTTGATTGAAAACGCTTCTGACAGGTTGATTATTATTAGCCCATATTTGAAGCTTAATGAACGTATCAAAGAGTTATTGGAAGACCGCAACCGTCTCAAGATCGACATTCGCATCGTTTATGGCAAGAATGATTTGCACCCTGAAGAAATAAACTGGCTCAAAAACCTGAGCTTTATTCGTACTAGCTTTTGCAAAAACTTACATGCGAAATGCTACCTGAATGAAAATGAATGCATTATTACCAGTTTAAATCTTTATGAGTTTAGCCAAGTTAATAACAATGAGATGGGCGTACTGATTTATCGTAATGATGATGCCAAACTTTATGTCGACACCTATGAGGAAGCGCAGCGCATCATTCGTATCAGTGATGAAGTGAGAATGTCCCTTGAAAAAGTGACCGAAACTGAAAGTAAGTCTGAGCCTAGTACCAAAACAACAAACTCTACTACCAACGTAACCGGTAACTCTACGACAGAAACCACACCTAATTACTCTAAACTGACCACCGCCAAGCTTGCTAAAGAGTTGGGCTTTAAAACGCAAGAGTTGAATGACAAGCTGCTTGCAGCGGGTTATCTACAATCGCAAGATGGTGAGCTAGTATTGACTGATGCTGGACGTGCAGCTGGTGGTACCAGTAAAAAGGGTAAGTTTGGCGAGTTTTGCTTATGGGATGCAGGTATGGTGGTTTGATTATTTATCAAAGATGCTTGTCCATAAAATTCATTAAAAGATTTGTCCATCAGCTTAGAGTTAAACGGAATAACCGCATTACAATCCATCACAAGACATTCATAACCAGTTTGTTAAGATAAAGTCAGTTTTTACGGATGTGCTTTATGTTATATTTGATAGCTGAGCACGTCGATGATAATAATAGAACGCGAGGCCGACGTGTCGATATAAGCGTTCATTCACATAGCTAAGGAATCAAGCATGGCACATTTACGTTTAGGTGATACCGCACCAAATTTTGACGCTACAACCACAGAAGGTGACATCAATTTTCACGAGTGGGCAGGTGATCATTGGGTTGTTTTCTTCTCGCATCCAGCAGATTTTACGCCAGTATGTACCACTGAGCTTGGTCGCGCCGCTGCATTAAATGGCGAGTTCCAAAAGCGCAATGTAAAGCCGATTTGTATTTCTGTTGATAGCCTAGAAGATCACAAAGCGTGGGCGAGCGATATTGGTGAGACTCAAGGCACAGATATGAACTTCCCAATCATCGCTGATCCTAATAAAGAAGTCGCTGAACTATATGACATGATGCATCCTAATGCCGATAGCACTCATACAGTACGTAGCGTCTTTATCATTGATCCAAGCAAAAAAATCCGTCTAACGCTGACATATCCTGCCAGCTGTGGCCGTAACTTTGATGAAATTATCCGCGTAATTGACGCACTACAGTTGTCGGATGAGTATAACATTGCAACACCTGTAGACTGGAAAGATGGCGACGATGTGATCATTCCACCAAGTGTGAAAAACGAAGATATTGCTGCAAAATATCCAAAAGGACACAAAGAGATTAAGCCGTATCTACGTACCACACCTGCACCAAACAAATAACTAGACTGATGTGTAAATGTAATTAAATAAAGCCCCATGACTCAAGGTTATGGGGCTTTTATTATTTCTACTTTATGATTAATAACACTTTGCCATGATGGCCAGATTAGGCTATAACTGTGGTATAGCGTATTAATATTTGTGCTTATCAGTACAACAACCATAATAAAGCGTATCAGCGTCAAATCGCTGTCCAATCATTCTTACAAGGAGTTTGCTATGAAAAAACTATATATTACCCGTACAGCGCCCAATCCACGTAAAGCGCTTATCTTATTGGCTTCAAAAGGTATCGATGTCGATGATATGGATGATGTCGATGTGATAGACATTGATTTTGCGGCAAATGAGCAAATGTCAGAAGCCTTTACGCAAATGAATCCGATGCAGACCGTACCTGTTTTAACCTTAGATGATGGTACCGTATTAAATGATTCTCAGGCAGTTTGTGAGTATCTGGATCGCGTTTACGGTGAGCGTTCAGTCATGGGTAATGATGTGGTACAGCGTGCGCAAGTTTGCTCTATGCGCCGTGTTGCAGAGTTTGAGGTGATGTATAACTTGATGCTCGCGTTTCAGCACAGTCATCCATCTAAAGCACAACGTGTTGAGCAAGTGCCAGAGTTCGTCGCACCATCAATTGCTCGTGCGGTTAAAGCCATGGCGTATTTTGAGACGATATTAGAAGGTCGTGAATACCTAGTAGGTGAACAATTAAGTTTTGCGGATATCGTGCTATATCTAAGCTTGGATTTTGGTAAAGTATTGAAAATTAATCCTAATGAGCAAGGCGAAAACCTAGCTCGTTTTTATCAAAAGATGAATGAACGCTTCAGTATTAAAAATATGGCTAAAGCCAAACCTGCCAGTGTGAATGACTAAAAGGTTCTAGAAAAATAGTTTAAATCATAAAATTTATCTATTAACCTATCCGATAAATTGATCGCTATAAAGCAAAACAGCTAACCTCAATGGTTAGCTGTTTTTTTATGAAATATAATAAAAATCAACATTTCGTTACATAGGTTAGTAGTGCCAAGGTTATAGTAGTTAATCTAGCTTAGTTATATCAATTATGTTTTTAAAACGTTTATTTAAGAAGAATACTTTTAAATTATGACTTCTTTTGAATAGGTTTTTAAAACATAGATGGTACGCGAGATAAGTTGTACAAGCTTACTAAGAGGTATGTAATATGGTAGGTAGCCGAAATAAGCCAACGTTAAAAGTACTGCTATTACCCAGTATGATGGCAGTTAGTCTGATGCTAAGTGCGTGTCAAAAAGAAGCAGCGCCTAGCGAAAATGATACATCGCAGGGTGCTGAAGCTGGTGAGATGACAGACTCAGCCGTAAGTGAAGGTCTGGTATCTAGTATGAGCCCTACATCAGACGAATCTGAACCTGTTGAATTAACTGCTCAAGAAAAGCTGACGACCACCTTATCTCATCATCGTTGGACGTTAGTAAATGCAGTCGACGCCAATGAACAACCTATGGCTGAATTTGCGAATATCAACAGTCAGGTAACGCTTGCGTTTAACCAATATCAGGGGCAAGACACGCTAAGCTATAGCGTAGGCTGCAATACGATTAGTGCTGGCTATCAGTTAAAAGGGCATACCTTAACTACTGAAGAGGGCATGAGTACGAAGATGTCTTGTGGCGATTTAGACGTGGCTGAAAACACCTTGAATACGTTGATGCAGGGCAATAATGAGTTCAAAATTGATCAAGGCGATAATCCAGTATTAACGCAGTTTACTGACGACGATGTGACTTTAGTATGGAATGGTAGGCTTACTGCACAAGCGAAATATAACAGTAAGGGTGAAACAGTGTTTTGGGCAGTAAACTCCGAAACAGTACCTTGCGAAGCAGGTAACTCTGAGCAGTGTCTACAAGTCAAGCCTATTACTTATAATGATCAAGGCATCAAAACTCACGAAGGACAGTGGCGAGTATTCGTTGGTGAAATCGATGGCTATCAGCATGACAGCAAACACGAAGAAGTATTACGCTTACAACGCTACCCGCTAAACATCGATGAATTATCAGAGACCAGTAAGCCAACTAAAGATGATACTGCTGATGAAAAGTATGCCTATATATTGGATGCTGTCATTGAAAGTGCAGTTGTAGAGTAGCCTATTATAGTTTGAGCTTTGAAATGCTCATAGTCATAAAAAACACGCGTCTAGTAGCGCGTGTTTTTTATGGGGTCTCTAATTTGCTGTTTATCTATTTTGACGATTGTTTGCTCTAACACCTAGCTATTTTGACGCTGATCTTTAACGCAAGTTACCCAAGTCTTCTTCAGTCAAACGCCAACGGCCTTTCTTTTTAGAAGCACCGCGACCACGCATGGCGCTATTCAATATCAGTTTGTTCATTGAATGGCTTGAGTGAGCATGACAGATGGCGCAGGCAAGACCATCTGCAGCATCTTGTTGCGGTACGACTTCTAACGCTAATATCCGGCACACCATCTCCTGTACTTGCTCTTTGGCCGCCGCTCCATAGCCACAGACGGCTTGTTTGATCTGCCGAGCCGTATATTCTGATACTTCTAAATCTAGTGCAACCATCGCTGCAATCGCTGCACCTCGTGCTTGCCCAAGCTTAAGTGCAGAATCAGGGTTTTCCGCCATAAATACTTGCTCAATCGCCGTATAGATAGGCTCGTCTGCGTATTTTAAATGATGCTGTGTGATACGGGTTAGTCCATTAAAGATACGCTTGAGGCGTTCAGGCATCTCTTTGGTATCTGTACGAATCGTCCCTGCATCGATATAGGTCAGCTTGTCACCTGTCTGCTGTACTATCCCATAACCGGTCATGCGTGACCCTGGGTCAATGCCTATAATAATTGCCATAATATTCCGTCTTGCTTACCTGTCATTTTATATTCAATACAATATAGATTGGATACGGACTCGCTTAGCCTACTATTCGTAGCACTGACGTTTGCCTTTCTTGTAGCCAAATTATATTGTACCGACTATATAGCTTAAAAATTAGCCTTAAGTTTGATAGTATAGCAACCAATCCCCATATACATCATATGTTAGCCATTTTAATTTTCATGGCGCTCAATTTATTGGTTTTTATTTTATAGGACGACACTTTATGGGTCAGATAGTTGGTATAGCCATCGTTTGGTTTATTATCGAGATGCTACTGTGGTATTTGCTTGCTCAGTTTATGAGCGGCTGGTGGGTGTTTATGTGGTTTATTATCGCTGCGGTTATCGGTATCTCTTTGATGCGCAAAGGTATGGCTGCTCTTAATCCAATGGCACAGCAAATGAAAGCTGGTGGCATGATGAACCCTGCGATGCGTCCGCCAGAGACCACGATGATTAAGAGTATCGCGATGGCAGCTGCTGGTATTTTACTGCTTATTCCTGGGGTGCTTAGTGATTTGATGGCGCTGTTGGTCGTATTGCCACCTGTGCAGAAAAAGCTAAAAGACTTGGCCAATAATTACGTCATGAATAATCAGCAGAAAATGATGGAAATGATGGCCAAGCAGATGGGTGGTGGTCAAAATCCATTTGGCGGTGCTGGTGGCATGGGTGGTCAAAACCCGTTCGGTGGCGCAGGTGGCATGAATGGTCAAAATCCATTTGGTCAACAGCAGCAAAACCCATTTGGTGATGTGTTTAAACAGCATACTACGGTTGATGGTACTGCCAAAAACATCCCTAAAGATGTAAAAAAGATTACTAAATCTGCTAATGACGAATAACTATTTAGTTAAATCATAAGCATAAAAAAAGCCCCTCTCGTCGATGACGAAAGGGGCTTTTTGGTGGTAGTAAATAAATGACTTATAAGAAATATATTTACTAACCGAATGAAACAACCGAAGTGCCGCTGTAAGATGGTGACCCATGAACCGTGAAGTTCAGGGCGGATGCGTCATCACCTCTGCAGGTTTCCTGATACACCGCAAGCGGTGCAGGCATACACAATGAGACAATAGGTACCACATCCTGGTAAAGCATTATCGGCTCAGGGAATAAACATCTACTAGCCAACACTTCAGAATAGTTTTATCTTAACCAATGAAAAGAGTGATTGCAAGTCTGAATTACAGATTGATACGTAGCTTGGTTAATTGGCCGCATCCATATTGTCTTGTATAGAAAAGTCATCGCAAGATAACCCTATAAAATTATTCATAAACTCACGAAAAATGCTCAGTTTTTCAGCTATTTCAAGATGTGTGTTAATATAGAGGGCTTTATATTCCTTTACACAGCATTATAGGCGTTCATTCACTCGAGGAGCGGTAATATATGACCAGTACCCAACAAGCATCAGACTCTATTGATAATAATAAAACACAGCTTAGCAATGACCAAGACGGTGCACAGAATAAAAAAATACCGCATGTCTTGATGATATTGGACGGCTTTGGTCATCGTGAAGAAGATAAAGATAACGCCATCGCTGCCGCCAATATGCCAAATTTAGACAAGATTTATCAGCAATATCCTCATGGGCTGATTTCAGCTTCAGGGGAAGATGTTGGTTTGCCAGATGGTCAGTTTGGTAATTCAGAAGTCGGTCACATGAATTTAGGGGCGGGGCGTGTTCTGTATCAGGACTCAACCCGTATCTCAAGTGAACTTGCCAATCGTGAGTTTTATAAAAACGAAGCATTGGTCAATGCCGTAAAAGCGGCCAATGAACGTGGCGGTAACGTCCATATTATGGGTTTGCTCTCTGATGGCGGCGTCCATTCACATCAAGACCATATCGAAGGTATGTGTCACTCAGCATTGGTCCATGGTGCCAAGAATGTCTTTATTCATTGCTTTTTAGATGGCCGTGATACCCCGCCTAAATCTGCTGATAAGTACATCAATCGTCTGCGTGACTATATTGATAAGTTGAATGCTCATTACGAAGGTGGCCGCGTACAGATTGCAAGTATTATAGGTCGCTACTATGCAATGGATCGCGACAATCGTTGGGATAGAGTGCAAAAAGCCTATGAGCTGATTACTGAAGGCAAAGCTGATCGTCTATCGACACGGGCAGATGGCGCTGTTCAAGCTGCTTATAAAGCGCGTGAGACCGATGAGTTTGTCAGTCCAACGACCGTGATTGGACGTGATGAAGTGCCATATACTGTCAATGATAACGACGCACTTATTTTTATGAATTTCCGTGCTGACCGTGCTCGTGAGCTTGCCCAAGCGTTTGTCTTGCCAGATCATGAGTTTTCTGGATTTGCGCGTCAAAAACAGCCAAAATTGGCGGCGTTTGTGATGCTAACTAAGTATTCAGATGTCCTAGCTGACAATTCAAAAACCAGCATTGCTTACTACCCAACATCTTTAGCCAATACATTGGGAGAGTACTTGCAGGATCAAGAAAAAACTCAACTACGTATCGCTGAAACTGAAAAATATGCGCATGTGACGTTTTTCTTTAGTGGCGGCCGCGAAGAAGAGTACCAGGGTGAAACTCGTATTTTAGTGCCATCTCCAGACGTTGCGACTTATGATCTACAGCCTGAGATGAGCGCGCCTGAAGTCACTGATAAATTAGTAGAAGCAATTGAGTCTGGTAAGTACGATGTATTGGTGGTCAATTATGCCAATGGTGATATGGTTGGGCATACAGGTATCTTTGATGCAGCGGTAAAAGCGGTAGAGGCTTTGGATGTATGTGTTGGCCGTATCGAGTCAGCGGTGCGTGCTGCTGGTGGTGATATGCTTATCACAGCTGATCATGGTAACTGCGAGCAGATGCAAGACTATGAAAGCGGACAAGTACATACACAGCATACGACAGAGCATGTGCCATTGATTTATGTGGGCGAGCAAAAGCTACAAGTACGCCGTGGCGGCAAACTTAGTGATGTGGCACCGACTATTTTATCATTGATGAATGTTGATGCCCCTACCGAAATGACAGGTGAGAGCTTATTGACTCCAGCAGTCTAGGCCAGTCGAATTAAAACACAGTACTTAAATGACTGTGGTTTATACTGACTTGACAGCTGTACCAGAAGATATCGAAAAGGAAAGGATAACCTATTATCCTTTCCTTTTTTTGTGATACATTTTACTTAATTTACTTGCAATACTATGCTAGTTCGAAATATGCGTTTGGTGCTATCTTATAAGTCGCTATATAACGATAAATTCGTATTCTCTATTATTCAAATGAGTTCTTTTATGCAGCCTATTTCTTTTGCACGTTCTTTTTTATCCAAAGGGTTAAGTAAATCAGTAGGGAAGGCATCAGTCGCGTCCAAGGTTTTGCAGCCCACAATTTTAATAGGTGTACTTGGTTGTGCGATTAGCATAAATGCACAAGCAGCAGTGGGAGCTTCTACAAATAATGATAATCCTACGAATGGTCTACAGCTCATCAGTTTAAATGCAGATGAAATAGCTGATGAAAACGACGCTGATAATTTATCTAACATTGCTGATATGTTAGATGTCGCCGATGAGCCAGATGACTCGATAGATAGTGTGCCAGATGAAAGCGCGCTAACGGATGATGCTGATGATATTGATACGGAGATTCCCGCAGAAGTTGCACAAGTATCGTTAAATGCTATCTCTCCTGAGACGCTAAAGACATTTGTGGCTGTGGTGGATTTAGTACGTCGTCAATACGTCGATGCGGTCAATGACGAAGAGTTATTTAGCAATGCGATGAGCGGTATGCTGACCAAGCTTGATAGCCATGCTGAGTTTTTAGATGCAGAAGCTTATGAGAATCTACGTGCTTTCACTGAGGGCGACGTTGGTGATATTGGTATTAAGGTTAATTACCAGCCAGAAGCAGGTTATTGGGTCGTCACAGAGGTTATCGATGACTCACCTGCAGACAAAAAAGGCATCGCAGTTGGTGATTACTTGCATCAGGTTGATGAGTTTAAGCTAGACGAAGGGCGACAGGTCAATGATGTTGAGCAGCTCTTAACAGGTATCGCTGGTACGCAGGTAGATATTATTACTTCCAGAGCTGGTCGCCGTAAGCATACAACGACGTTGCAGCGTAATAATAGTCATCCGCAGATTATCGAGACCAAACTGGTTGATGGTATTGCCATTGTCAAATTACCAGCGTTTCAAAATAACAGCCGTGAAAAATTACTAGAAGGTTTAATTAACCTAAACGCTCCAATATCAGGCATTTTACTAGATATGCGTGATAATCCAGGTGGCGTACTGACATCGGCAGTGAGCGTGGCCAGTTTATTTATGGATGATACCGATGTGGTGCGGGTGCAAGCACGTCAGAATAAATCACGGGTACTATCGACTCAAGGTGATGCGATACTTAAGCCTTTACCATTAGTGGTATTACAAAACCGCTATTCAGCATCAGCAGCAGAGGTGCTTGCCAGTAGTTTACAAGCACAAAAACGCGCTACTATTATCGGTGAAGTTAGCTATGGTAAGGGCTCAGTACAATCGGTCATACCGTTAAACGATGAACAAGCCGTTAAATTGACTGTGGCCAATTATATGACGGCAGCAGGCAAACAAATAGATGAGATCGGTGTAGAACCTGATGTGACCTTATCTGGCAGCGAGAACACGTGGGAGCAGAAAGCTTTAGAATTAGTAAAGGCGCGCGCACTTGATTCTGGCATTCGCTTTATTAGAAAAAATGCTACGAAAGAATAGATTTTCGTAGCAGTCAATTAACCGCACATACCATTCAACGCTTAAAAATATTTGATGATGACGTTCAAAAGAAACTAGTCGAACGCATCTTCAGAAATTTCGAGCTTTTTCATACGGTAGCGTAAAGAGCGAAAGGTGGTTCCTAATAATTCAGCTGCTTGGGTTTTGTTCCAGCCAGTTTGTTTGAGTGCTGTGATAATCAGCTGCTTTTCCTGTTCCTGCAAATAATGTTCTAACCCTTGAGACGGTAATTGACCGTCAAACAATTCTTGTAAACCTGATATGTCTTTAGAAGTTTCTTGTTGGGCGGTGGAAGCAAGGAGCGATTCTTCGTCATAAGTATTTGCTACGTTGGTTGACGAACTGTTATTACTAGCTGACGAATGCTGTACCATTGAGGGGTAGTGATTGGTGTTAGTACGATAGGGATGTAAATTGGTCGGTCTTTGCTTAACCTGTGCCGTTGTATTATTGCCAGATTGAATAGTTTGCTCACTGTTCTTCTTAGATTGAACGTCTATTTGATTTTCTACGCTACGAGCAAGTAGCTCAGAGCTATCGATAGCTGAGCTATGATTTTGCTCTTGTGTATTTACAAGCTCAGGTTCAATGTCAGGAAGACCTAAATGACTAACGTCAATGTATGAGGTTTCAGCTAACGTAACTGCACGCTCCAATAAGTTGCGTAGTTCACGGACATTACCCGCAAAATTGTGGCGTTGTAAGCGTTCGCAGGCTTCTATCGTCAATGACGGCGGCGACTCTAATTGCCAATCATCGGCGATCATCGCCAAAAAGTGGTCTGCTAACACAGGAATATCATCACGGCGTGTGTTAAGCGTTGGAAGCTTTAGTTCAATGACATTGATGCGATAATACAAATCTTGTCGAAATGCACCATCTTGTACCAGTTGGCTCAGGTCCTTGTGAGTGGCAGACAAAATGCGGATGTCCACGGGCACTTCTTTTGTATCACCAATTGCCCTTACTGTTTTTTCTTGAATGGCACGTAACAATTTAACCTGCATGGCTAAAGGTAAGTCTGCCACTTCATCTAAAAATAACGTGCCGCCATTGGCTTGCTGGAATAATCCCTGTTTATCAGCGACAGCCCCTGTAAAGCTACCTTTTTTATGACCAAAAAACTCCGATTCCATTAGCTCTGATGGTATTGCACCGCAGTTCACTGGTACAAAGCTGCCATCACGCCGTGGACTTAGATCATGGATCAATCTGGCGACCACTTCTTTACCTGTGCCAGAAGCGCCCGATAAAAACACAGGTGCCTGTGAGCGTGCTAGCTTTAGAATAGTGTTTTTGAGGGGATGCATGACAGCAGAATTACCAATTAATCTACTATCTAGCATTTTTTGTTCAGGAGAGCATTCCGGTGCGGCATGTACTTCATTATCTTGATGAATAACTTTTATGGCATTCTCTACCAGTTGACGTAAACGTGGTAGTTCTAGCGGTTTATTGACAAAATCGAAGGCACCAAGCTTTAATGCCTCAATAGCTAAATCCATGCTGCCATGAGCCGTAATCACCGCTATTGGAATATTAGAGCTATTGCTAATTTCTTTTACCAGCTCCAGTCCAGAGCCATCTGGCAATTTTAAATCTGTCAGACAAAAATCGTAGTCATTGTCTTGCCAAAACGTTCTTGCTTGCGACAATGTATAAGCCACATCACTTTTGATACCCATTTTAGTCAGGGTAATTTGCATCAATCGACATAAATCTACTTCATCATCGACGACTAGCGCGGTTGTTGTCATACATCATCTCATCGTATTTTATGGCTATAAAATCAATAGCTGGGTCTAAATGGGCGTAATAGCTTTCAAAGGGTAAATTTAGGAAAGGTTTTCTTCGATAGTTTGAAATTTATTATCAGATTTAATAGAAGGTACAATCAATCGAAAGCATGTTTTCTCATGTTCAGGAATATAGAGTAAACGTGCTTGATTGGCTTCACAAAATGCTTGTGATAAATAGAGCCCCAGTCCTGTACCAGCTTTATCTGTTGTAAAAAACGGATCGAACAAAAGTTGTAAGTTTCCAGCACTAACACCATTACCATTATCTAATATATCGATTATAACATCGTTGTCTGCGCAGTAAATGTCGATTTCCACATAAGCGTGGGGATGAGCATAGCTGCTATAACGCAAGCCATTGTTGATTAGGTTGATCAATATCTGCTCTAACTGATGAGTATCAAATGATATGATGGGTTTGGTTTTTATTCGTAGAAAAATGTCGTGTCCTTGAAAGTAATTTTCCAAAAACGATGGCATCCATTCAGCTAATTCGAGCACCTGCTGGGTAGCCGTCTGCTGACGAGACAGCTTTAAAATATCCTCAATGATACGGTTTACACGCTTTGTCTGTGAAAATATCATTTCATAAAGCTCATGGTTTCCAGTCATGGCAGCATTCGATTCACTTGTTAATGCACTGTCATCTTCCATTTGTTCTGCAACATCTTCCATTAATAGCTGGCTGGCTTGTGATATCGCTGCTAATGGGTTTCTGATTTCATGGGCAATACTGGCAGTTAATTGCCCTAAAGAAGCCAGTTTCAGTTGTTGAGCACTGGCTTGCTCACGGCGTAAATCTTCTAATATGACAAGCTTGCTATCGTCTTTTAGTGGAATAATTTGTACACGTAATTTGCCAAATATTGAGGCATTTGCGACAGCTGGCACGTCGTAGGTAAAAGCGCGTGACTGCCCAGATGCTACCGACAAGCAGGCATTAAACAACTGTGAATGCTGCTCATTGAGTTGCTGCTCAAAATTAGAGAGAAGTGCTTGGTTCTGAGTCTCTTTTGTATCGTCAAGGGTATTCTGTACTGTGACAGGCGTGGCAGGCGTGACAAATGAAAGGCTCAGCAACTGATGTGCGGCAAGATTTGCTAAGACAATATGTTGCTTATCGATAACGATAACACCATTCACCATCTGCGTGATAACCTCTTGATTAATCACGTTGAGTCGCTCGACTTCCTTAGCATGGTTTGCCGCGACCTTTTCAAGCTGTACCAATCGCTGAGAGATAGACCAGCTCAAACCGCCCACTGCTAAAAAGCTCGCTGACATTAGTAGCGCATCACCTAGGTTGGCTAGACTCATGCTATTAGCAATAGCGTAAAAAAACTGCTGATAAATAACCAGAATGATGGCAAGTAAAGTAATAACCAGCGCTTGTGAACCATGTAGTAGCATAAAGCTAGCTGCGACGACCACCATGTATAGCATGGTTAGCTGCAAATCAGGGTTGCCTGTCGTGTAGAGCAGTAGACTTAATATAATAACGTCTAAGGCCAGTCCGAATGCCAGCTGGCGGCGCATATGTTTTCTAACAACATAAAATAGCCCAAGCAATATCAAGCTTAACAGTACATAAAAGCTTAGAGTCGTTTGTTGTAAAAAACTCGGTAAAGAAGCGCTATTACCAGTACGAGCAGAGATGTATAGCATGAGCATAGAGAACAGGCTAACGACGAAGCGATAGCTGCTATAGATCAGCCCCAACTTACGCAACTGCGGCAGAGGAAGCGTATCGTCATGATGTACATAACGAGTAATGGCAGAGCTAAGATTGGTAGCAGGGTTCATAAACTGGCCGTAATTAAAATAAACGCTAAATGGTTTATGGTTGAATCAGACCATGACGAATGGCCAAATGAGTTAATTTAACATCACTATCAACCCCAACTTTTTCATAAATACGGTAGCGATACGTATTAATGGTTTTGACACTAACAAACAATTGATCGGCTATTTGCTGAGGGCTCTGACAATTAACAACCATCATGGCCACTTGTTTTTCTCTGTCACTTAATAAGTCAAAAGGTGAGTTTGCATTATCAGACAATAAAACATCTGCTAACTGTTCAGCAACATCTTGGCTGAAGTAACGACCTCCCTGATAAATCTTTTTGACCGCACGTATCATTTCATCAAGCGGCGTGCCTTTGGTAATGTAACCATTCACACCTGCTTTGATCAGCATTGAGGGATAGGGCTGTGCAGACATACTACTGACCGCCAAAATCTTGATACCCATGTCGAGTTGTATCAGACGTTTGGTTGCTTCGAGCCCGCCAATATTCGGCATATTGACGTCTAGCAAAATCACATCGGGATGTAGTTGTTTGGCTTGTTTGATAGCCATGTCACCGCTGTCTGCTTCACCTACTACTTCAATATCGGGGCTGTCTGACAACATACGGCTAATACCCATCCGTACCAAATCATGATCATCTACCACTAATACTTTAATCATAACCATACTCTTTATTAATTGTCAGAATGAACGCTTTATTAGGTTCAAATAGTATAAAAAATGAATATATTTCAACCATTATTATTATCTTCGTATATTCAAAATACTGCTGATTAATATAACAAAATACGAGTAATCATAACATTCGAAGTTAAATTATATTGCTGCAGTGTGAATTGATGTTTCTAGAATATAAATTGGTTGTAGTAAAGTTTGAACGAAGCCAAAAAAAACTACTAAATCAGTTTGATAGATTAAACTTAAATGTAAACCATGATACACTAAAAATACAAAAGCTCTATGTGAGTACTTACAAACACATCTATAAACGCTACGTACGTTTTTGGCGTCAGACAATATGTAACTGGCGTAATAGCGACAGCAGGAGGCATAATGAAGCAACTACCATTAACCAAACAGCAATTGATCGCTGCTATGATTTCATTGAGTTTGGGCAGTGTTGCACAAGCCGCACTTACAATTAATGGTAGCACTGATACTACTTCTAGTGCACGCCTAAGTTGGGGCGGCGCTGATAGCTTGTCTGAAGCTCGCAACATTATGTACAAGTCTAATGGCTCTGCTATTAAGAAAGTCGATAATGGCTACGGCACTACCAATATTACAAATACTAATAGTTTTGCTAGTAGTAATAACACCAATAGTGCCCGCTATAACACAACCTACCGTGGGGCTTTCGGTAGCAGCGATATGATTCCGATTAGCACGGATTCACGTAGTGTTGCGGTGATCGACGCTGAGACTGGCGAATCTATCTACGAAAAAGATGCTGATATCGCGCGTCCTATGGCTAGTATCACCAAGGTTATGACGGCTATGGTCGTATTGGATGCAGGCCTTGATATGCGTGAAGAAATCACACTTGATCCAGAAGATTTTGTTGGTCCAAAGCGTGCAAGCTCACGTTTGAAATCAGGTGATCGTTTAAACCGCGCTGAGATGCTATTAATGGCGTTGATGAAGTCTGAAAATCCAGCAGCGAAGAGTTTAGCGCGTAATTACCCAGGTGGCTATGATGCCTTCATGCGTGCGATGAATCGTAAAGCGCAAGACTTGGGCATGAATACGGCATTTTTTGGTGATCCAACTGGACTTGATAAGCGAAACGTAGCTTCTTCAAAAGATTTGGTCAAAATGGTACGTGCTGCTGGTAACTATGATGTGATTCGTCGTTTTTCTACCACTAAGAGCTATGACTTTTTCGTCTCAAACTACTCAAGTGGTAACCGCACCTATAAAGCCAGTAATACCAGTACATTGGTTCGTGACGGCAGCTATCCAATCGGTATCTCTAAAACAGGCTTTATCAATGAAGCCGGACGTTGTGTTGTAATGGAAACTCGTGTCAATAATCGTCCTGCGATTATTGTTATCTTGGGGGCAAACAGCTCAGCAACACGTTGGGGCGATGCTAAAAATATCTTAAATAGTTTGGCTACACGCCGTACAGTATAAGCTATCTGTTCTAAATGTATAGAAAAGCTGTTATATCATATAACGGCTTTTTTATTGTGTTGAATTAAGAATTAAGGATACACGCTATGAGTTATTCACCATTCTCCTCAGTTATGCCTAAGCTATATTTGTTGACCAACGACGATGAGTTCGAGCTGTTGTATCAAAAGCTAGAGGCAGCCTTGTCAACAGGATTGATTGCGTTATTACAAGTTCGTCGTAAACAAGTTCTAAGCCTACCTGATGGGGCTTTAAAGCTTTTTGATGAGGCGCAAAAAATCGTTGAGTTAGCTAAAACATACAACGTGCCAGTTGTTATTAATGATGACGTGAAGTTAGCCGAAAGGCTTGGCGTAGGGGTGCATCTTGGACAAACAGACGGCAGTATCGGTGATGCTCTACAGTCCCTTTCACCGCATCAAATCATTGGTCGTACCTGCCATGGTGATGTAGATCTAATTAAAGAAGCAAAAAACGACGGCGCAAGTTATGCTGCGATGGGTGCTGTATTTACTTCTACAACTAAGCCAAATGCTAATATCATTTCGCGTCAGCAGCTTGTGGAAGGGTGTCAGCAAGGCATACCAATATGTGTGATAGGGGGGTTAACCGCAGAAAATGTCTCAGAGCTGGTAGATTTGCCCATTGCGCTTGTGGCAGTAGTCGGGGATATCATGGATCTACCAGTAGCAGATATAGCTCAGCGCTGTCATGAATGGCAGCAGGCATTTTCTAAATGGAAAATACCTACTTGAAGTACTCTTTTTAGAGAGGTTTTAGAGTAGCAATAGTCTTATAATAGAATATTAATATGACAGCGCTACTCAGCGTGTTCCATACATAAGGTGGCATAGGGTAGCGCTTCTAAGCGTTGCTCTTCGATCTGTTCACCGCAGACTTCGCACTCGCCATAAGTACTGTTTTCAATTCGACTCAATGCATTTTCGACATAGATTAAGCTTTGACGTGCCTCGCTCATCAAATTTTTACGCATGTCATTTTGACGATAGGATATGGCCTGATCTTCCCAATGTTCATTGAGATCATCTTGCGGATTTTGAATGTGATCTTCTATCTTATCAATTCGAGATTCGTACTCATCTTTTAATTTTAATAGGTTTTGTTTCGCAGTGTGTAAGTTGATGCTCATTATTTTCTCCTAATGGATTATTTTTATTGTCAATGTTTCTATCATAAAGAGCTTGACTGCTGAGTACCACCACGAAATGTTACGGTTTATTGACTATGCTCAAAGCTAGCAACGGCAATTGTTGTCATCGAATAATGGTCTGAGAATATAGACTAAATATTTTAAACATGCTGAAATTTGTGTCAGGTTGCTTGTGAGACTGCGCTAGAAAACTGGTAGAATACATCGCCGCTAAATTCTGCTTACTTGATCGATCCATTAGAGTGGTTTGATAAGTGTCAGAGCCAAGCGTTAAAAACATTAATAAGTAATAAAGCGGATAGTGGCTATATGGCAGGCGAGTGAGAGTGCTACAAAATAGTAGCTCGAGCTTAGCACTGAATCTGATTTATATAGAGTTGACTATAATGGTCATATTAGTAACGACAGTAATCGCAAATTAACAGGCATATTGATGCATAGGAGCAGGTAATGAATTTTTTGCGTATGAGTGAGTTGAACTTAACGGATAAAGTGGTCTTAATCCGAGAAGATTTAAATGTGCCTATTAAAGATGGTAAGGTCACGAGCGATGCGCGCTTACAAGCCAGTCTTCCTACTATCAAGATGGCGCTCGAAAAAGGTGCTGCGGTAATTGTTTGCTCACATTTAGGCCGCCCAACAGAAGGCAATCCTGAAGCTGTATATTCATTAGCACCAGTCGCTGAATATTTGACGGAAAAATTAAGCTCGCAATTATCGACACCTGTACGTCTTAATAGTGATTACCTTACCCAAGGTGCCAATGTAAAATCTGGCGAAGTGGTTCTATTAGAAAATGTACGCTTCAATGACGGTGAAAAGAAAAACGATGCCACGCTAGCGAAAAAGTACGCTGATTTGTGCGATGTGTTTGTGATGGATGCTTTTGGTACAGCGCACCGTGCACAGGCATCAACAGAAGGCGTTACGCAAGCGATGCGTCAAGCAGATAAAACTGTGTGTGCAGGGCCATTGTTAGCTGCTGAGCTTGATGCTTTGAGCCTAGCGCTTGAAACGCCAGCACAGCCAATGCTCGCTATCGTTGGTGGGTCAAAAGTGTCTACCAAATTAGAAGTGCTACACAGCTTGGCCGAAGTGTGCACGCAAATTATTGTTGGTGGCGGTATTGCTAATACTTTCTTAGCAGCACAAGGTCACAGTGTTGGCGCCTCATTGTACGAAGCAGACTTGCTTGATACTGCACGTGACATTATGACCAAGACTGAAATTCTACTGCCTGAGTACGTCGTAGTCGCTGATAAAAACGACATTGATTTTGCTGACTTTACTGGCTCATTGCAAAAAGCCACCGCAACGATCAAATCAGTTGATGCGATTGGTGACAATGACATGATATTGGATATCGCACCAGAAAGCGCAAAGCGACTTGCTGATGCCATTATTAATGCAAAAACCATCTTGTGGAATGGTCCAGTGGGTGTATTTGAGGTCGATGCTTTCGGGCAAGGCACACAGATATTAGCTACTGCTGTAAGAGACAGCGATGGTTTCTCTATCGCGGGCGGCGGTGATACGTTAGCGGCTATCGATAAATATCAAGTTGCTGATGGTGTGAGCTATATGTCAACAGGTGGCGGTGCGTTTTTAGAGTTTGTTGAAGGTAAAGTACTTCCGGCAGTCGCTGCGCTGCAAATAGATGCCTAACTAGTTAACGATACTCTGTAGCTTAGTAACATTAGACGTACAACTAACTTTAAATAACTAAGGTAGTCTGTAAAAATAATATTTTAGCTGTTGATTTGCTTGTTTTTATTGATATAAGTAAGCGCAATAGCCATCGATTATTATTAAGCAGTCATTATTTATTTATATACTGAAAATTATTATTGCATGTCTGATTCGCACTCTATAAAATAGCGCGACCATGTATTTTGACATGCATTATTTACGAGAGGTTTATTATGTTAAAACGTCATTTATTACTTGCTAGCATACTTGCTGGTACCTTTGCAATCACTGCATGTAGCCAACAAACAGAAGAAAACACAGAAGCTGCTGTTGAATCTGCTGGCGATGATGCTGCTGCAAACGCTGATGCTGCTGCCGCTGAAACAGACGCTGCTGCTGCTGAAGCTGAAGCTGCTGCTCAAGACGCTGGTGCTGAAGTTGCCGAAGGCGCTGATACTGCTGGTGCAGCTGCGACAGACGCTCTAGAAAACACTGGCGATGCTATTGCTGAAAGCACTAACACAGCGGTTGAAAATACTGCTGAAGCTGTTGCTGATGGCGCTAACGCTGTCGCTGATGGCGCAAATGATGTTGCAGTTGATGCAGAGCAACAGTACTAAGCTACGCGATAACTAAGCACTATAATGACTGATTTACTGGGATTATATCGATTGATAGATAATCCCAGTAAATAGTATCTAAAAAGGGTCATTGCTTTATAAGCCTCAAAATACTAGAAAAGCCTTGGTGATTGCCAAGGCTTTTTGCGTTGTATGTCATTGTGCAGTTTATAAAGTAACAGTTTATGAAAGTTAAACTGAGATCAAAAGACGGTATAGACTGACAAATAGTCGGTCAACTGCTACGAAGACAGAACAATTTTTGCTATAATCACCGCGTGGTAATCATATCCAATAGCATTCAGATTTTTACTAACCTATATACGGTCAGTATGGTCGAATATACAGTGAAATGATTGCTATCAAGCTGTTTTTTAAAATACTATTCAAAATCTAATCAGAGAGCGTCTTATGGCCCTAATATCCTTACGTCAACTTCTAGATCATGCCGCTGAACACAGCTATGGTGTTCCTGCCTTTAACGTCAATAACTTAGAGCAAATGCGTGCAATCATGATGGCTGCGGATGCTTGTGATTCACCTGTTATTGTCCAAGCCAGTGCAGGCGCACGTAACTATGCAGGGTCAGCATTTTTGCGTCATTTGATTATCGCTGCTATCGAAGAATGGCCACATATTCCAGTAGTGATGCATCAAGATCATGGCATGTCACCAGCTATCTGCCAACGCTCAATCCAATTAGGTTTCTCATCAGTGATGATGGATGGCTCACTCGGTGAAGATGGCAAAACGCCAATGGACTATGATTACAATGCTAGCGTCACGCGCGAAGTTGTTAAGATGGCTCATGCTTGCGGTGTCTCTGTAGAGGGCGAAATCGGTTGCCTAGGTAGTCTTGAAACTGGTATGGCTGGTGAAGAAGATGGCTCTGGCGCTGAAGGCGTATTGGATCATGAGCAGCTTTTGACCAGTGCTGATGAAGCTGAACAGTTTGTAAAAGATACCAATGTCGATGCGTTAGCGATTGCTATCGGTACTAGTCATGGTGCCTATAAGTTCACACGCCCACCGACAGGCGATATCTTATCTATTGAGCGCGTAAAAGAGATTCATGCCCGTATTCCTAATACTCACCTTGTTATGCATGGTTCTTCATCAGTGCCACAAGAATGGCTGAAAGTTATTAATGAAAATGGCGGTGATATCGGCGAAACTTATGGCGTGCCAGTTGAGCAAATCGTTGAAGCGATCAAGCATGGCGTACGCAAAGTAAACATCGATACGGATTTACGTCTGGCATCAACCGGTGCTATCCGCGAATTCCTTGCAAAAAATCCAAGTGAATTTGATCCACGCAAATACTTTAAAGCGTCTATGGTAGCGATGTCAGATATCTGTACCAATCGTTTTGAAGCGTTTGGTTCTGCAGGTCAAGCACATAAAATTCGCCCAACCAGTCTTGAAGGTATGGTGAACTTTTACCAATAAGACTGTGTTGTAGAACGTAGTTGTTAATCATGAAGTAGCAGCTGATTTTATAATATTCTACATAAGAGGTTGTAAATAATGATTGGATTGATTACCGGACAGGTGCAGTACTTGATGGCACCAACGGCTTGTATCATGACGACCTCTGGTGTGGGTTATGATATCGAACTGCCATTACCTTCGTTTTGTCAGTTACAGCTTAATGAACAAGCCAGCATTTGGACACATTTCCATGTTCGCGAAGATGCCCAGTTGCTATACGGCTTTATCGATCGAAAAGAGCGTGATGTCTTTCGCCAGTTAATTAAAATTAACGGGGTTGGGGCAAAAATGGCCTTGGCTATGCTGTCTGCAATGTCAGCAGCTGAGCTAAAGATGCACGTCGAGCAAGAGTCGGAGACGGCATTAACTCGTATCCCAGGAATCGGTAAAAAGACGGCGCAACGTTTATTGATTGAGCTAAAAGACAAGCTAAAAAATATCGACGTTGATAATGGTACGTTTGAATTGACGCCTCAAGAAACTACGATTTCTCACGAAGGCAGTATCATCGCTGAAGTGGAAGGCGCGTTGATTAGCTTGGGCTATAAAGAAAAAGAAGCTCAGCTAGCGATTAAAGCTGCTAAGAGTAAAGGAGATACTTTTGCTGATACTCAAGGCTTATTAAAAGCTACTTTACAGCAGCTATCTGGCTTTTAATTCATATTAATTAGCCGTCTATCGATGACAACCACATAATGTATTAAATTAATAAGCGACATTAAATGTCGCTTATTTTCGTTTTAGTGCTCACTTAATGAGGTTTTGCATGACTTATGCGCAGCGTTTGGTTATGCTATTTGTTAACTAATTTTTTAATATAATGATAAATTCTATGACGCAAGATCGTTTAATTAATCCGCTAGAAGGTGCAAGTGACGCTCCTGATGCCAATATCCGACCAGCATTATTGGCTGAGTATATTGGTCAGCCGGTGGTACGTGAGCAGATGGAAGTGTTCATCGGTGCTGCTCGTGGCCGTGACGAAGCGCTAGATCACACACTTATATTTGGTCCACCGGGTCTGGGCAAGACAACCCTCGCTAATATCATTGCTCGTGAAATGGGCGGCAATCTGCGCTCGACTTCCGGGCCTGTGCTTGAGCGCCCAGGAGATTTGGCAGCCATGCTGACCAATCTAGAAGCAGGTGATGTGCTGTTTATTGATGAAATTCACCGTTTAAGCTCGGTCATTGAAGAAATTCTTTATCCAGCGATGGAAGATTTCCAATTGGACATTATGATTGGTGAAGGGCCTGCTGCGCGTTCTATCAAGCTTGATTTGCCGCCGTTTACTTTAGTAGCAGCAACGACGAGAGCAGGACTGCTAACCTCACCACTGCGTGACCGTTTTGGTATTGTACAGCGCCTCGAGTTTTATAATATTGCTGATCTAACAACGATTGTCAGTCGGGCAGCACGTCTAATGCGTGTACCAATGAGCGAAGACGGCGCTGTAGAGATTGCCCGCCGTGCACGCGGTACACCAAGGATTGCTAACCGCCTATTACGCCGTGTGCGTGACTATGCCGAGGTAAGAGGTGACGGTAGTATTAATGGTGCGATTGCAGGTAGCGCGCTAGATATGTTGGCAGTGGATAGACGCGGTCTTGATCATTTAGACAGACGCTATATCGAAATATTGCATGAGCGCTTCGATGGTGGTCCTGCGGGTGTTGAAGCAGTGGCAGCAGCGATGGCTGAAGACCGTGGTACGCTTGAAGATGTGATTGAGCCGTATCTGATTCAACAAGGTTATGTGCTGCGTACTGCTCGTGGCCGTGTACTGACACAGATGGCAATCGATCAGATGCTATAGTAATCAGTATTTAACAAAAAGAATGCGCCTACTTTTGTTTGAAAGTAGGCTTATTTTTTTGGCTATTGCTTTGGTTTTAGTATGGTCTTAGTTTTTCTAATAGTATTAGGAAATAGATAAAGCCTCAGGCCATATTTTCCCTGGGTTAAGGATGTTTTTAGGATCGAGGGCTGCCTTGATAGCTTCCATAAGTATCAGCGCATTACCATGTTCTTGCTGCATATATTTTTGTTTGCCTTGTCCGATCCCGTGTTCACCCGTACAAGTACCGTCCATCTCGATAGCCCGCGTGGCGAGACGACCGATAATACCCTCAGCAGTAGCTACCTCTTCAGGATTATTGGTATCGACCAATAATAAAACATGAAAGTTACCGTCGCCTACATGACCCACAATTGGTCCAATCATCCCTGATGCTTCAATATCTTTTGCAGTGGCGCTGACACATTCTGCCAAGCGCGAAATAGGTACGCAAGCGTCAGTCGATAGGGCGCTTGTCTCAGGACGTAACGCACAGCTAGCATGATAAGCATTGTGTCTTGCCTGCCAGAGACGTTTACGCTCAGCTTCATTGGTATCCCAAGCAAAATCACGACCATCAAACTCTTCGATAATATCAGCAAACATTTGCGCCTGTTCAGCAACACTTGCCTCTGTACCGTGAAATTCAACAAATAGGGTAGGCGTTTCGGTTAGATCGAGATTGGCATATTGATTACATGCTTTGATTTGCATTGCATCAAGCAGCTCGATACGAGCAATAGGTAAGCACATCTGAATCGTTAGCATTACTGCCTGGCAAGCATCTTCGATGGTTGAAAAATGACAAATGCCGCTGCCTATACACTCGCTAATACCAAATAGTTTCAGCGTGACCTCAGTGACAATACCAAGCGTACCTTCTGAGCCTATCATTAAGCGTGTTAAATCATAACCGGCCGCAGACTTCTTAGCGCGTGTGCCTGTTCGTACGATATCGCCACTTGCGGTTACTACTTCTAGTGCGAGTACCACATCTTTCATAGTGCCATAACGTACCGCATTAGTACCTGAGGCGCGAGTGGCGACCATGCCACCGATACTGGCATTAGCGCCGGGGTCTATCGGAAAAAACAGCCCTGTATCACGCAGATAGTGGTTTAGCTGCTCACGCGTCACACCAGGCTGAACGGTAACAGTCAAATCTTCATTATTGACCTGTAAAATAGCATCCATCGCATGCATATCGATGCACAGTCCACCATAGGGAGCATTTAATTGTCCTTCCAAAGAAGAGCCGATACCAAAAGCAATCACTGGCATTTGATGCTGATGACAAATCTCAACAGCTGCAGCTACTTCCTGTTTGTCCTGTACGGTTAATACTGCATCTGGCGGCTGATTGGCTAACCACGTCATGGTATGGCCATGCTGCTCACGCACTGTAGTGTTCAAACTCAGTTGCTTGCCAAAACGTTCTTGCAAAGCTGTGATAGCCTCACTATAGTCTGGTTTACTAGTGTTATGGGTCTGTGACAGTGGTAGCGCTGACATGAGGGTTCCTATAGATAACGAGAATATTTAGCATTAACTTAGCATATTCAATATCCATTTGATATGCTTTATTGACAGACATTTGTTCTATTATAACTAAGTTAGGATGCGCCAAACAACCACTAGAACAGCTAGTATATAAAATATAGGTGATAGCCAGCCGATGACTTGCGTAGCGATAGCGATAAATATAGCAAACCCTGCGAGTGCCAACCAATCACGACGACGGTCATTTAGCATGTCAGCACGAATCTGTTGTATTTCACGTAGTTGACTGTCTTGACGAGAGCCTTGTGAAGCAAGGCTTTGTAGCCCTTGATCTAATAGTTTAGGAATATCGGTGGTCGACAGGAGCATTTCAGGCAGTTGTTGGCGCAGTTGCTGTAGATTACGCATAGGATCTAACTGCTCTTTAATCCAACTGCTTAGAATTGGCTTGGCAAGTGACCAAATATCAAGGTCAGGATATAAATCACGACCGAGTCCTTCCACATGGACCAAGGTTTTTAGCAGAAGCATCAGCTGCGGTGGGATACTCATATGATGTCTACGTGCAATGTCCAAAATCTGCATCAGTACGCCAGCAAAGTCGATATCATCGATTGATTTTTGTAGCATAGGACCAACGGTACGTTTCATATCACGCATCAGGGCATGCTTATCAGCATTTGGTGGTATCCAACCTGCACGACTGACGATATCAACTACAGCGGTAAAGTTATTGTTCATTACGGCAAGTAACATCCGCGCCACGATGAGCTGATCGTCTTTTGATAAAGTACCCATGATGGCGCAATCAAGCCCGATATAACGTGGCTCATGACCTAAATCAACTGCTTCCATACCTGCATGTAGAGTTTGCACAGGTGGCGTCTCTACGAATACATTGCCTGGATGCATATCAGCATGAAAGAAGTTATCACGGAAGACTTGGGTGAAAAATATGGTTAGGCCTTTTTCTGCAAGCGCTGCACGGTCATAACCTAACTGATCAAACATCTCAACTTGTGAGATAGGGACGCCTTGGATACGCTCCATGACCATCACGTTTTTTGCAGCGTCATAAACTTCAGGCACATACATCAATGCTGAACCCAAAAAGTTATTACGCATCTGAGTAGTATTATCAGCCTCAAGCGTTAAATCTAACTCGTTGAGCATGACTTGCCGATAATCTTCGACAATATCAATGATATGGATGGCACGTGCCGCCTCAATGCGTGCAGATGCCCAACTTGCCAATTCCCGCAACAGTTCAAAGTCAGAAACAATCACAGTGCGAATATCAGGGCGCACTACTTTTACCACGACTTCACGCCCATCATGTAGGGCAGCGGTATGAACTTGGGCGATAGAAGCGGCCGCTAACGGTTTGATATCAAATCGGGCAAACAGCGTTTCAATCGACTGGCCAAGACCATGTTTAGGGTGTTGAATTTGGGCGACAGCGATATCAGCGTCAAAAGGCTTAACTTTGTCCTGCAATTGAATCAATTGAGCGATAATCTCAGGTGGTACCAAGTCGCGACGCGTTGAGAGTAACTGGCCAAGTTTCAAAAACAGCGTACCCATGTCCTCAAGCGCATACTTAATCGCATTTGGTTGGTGCTTTTTGCCCCATGCTGCTGGATGAATGCGAATTAATCGCGCCAAAGGTTGCAGCTGCGGTGCTTCTTCAATAGAAAAATGGGTATCAAGGCGATACATTGCGGCGATACGCCAAAGCTCAAGTAGACGAGCGCGGTGCGATAATAGCATGAGGTTAGGTACTCTAAACAAAGACGAAAATGGGGTAAGCGCTGTGCTTAATCGTAAATAGTACTATCGGTAATAGCGTTCATTTATAATTGATGCAGTCGGCTATTGATGAAACGAGTTGTTAAGAAACTGCGCTTGCTCTTCTTTGATAGCAGCAAGTTTGGCTTCTTCTCGTTCGACGTCAGCACGTAATTTTAACAATTGCTGCTTAAGATCATTTACTTCAGCCACCTCGATAGGGTCAGGTGTGCTATTGCCAGCCACTTCATTGGCCCAATCACTAACGTCATCAAAAGCACGTTTTGCACTATGACGCCAGCTACCTTTGAGCTGAGAGATAAGGAGATGTAACTGGCTAGCCATTGGCTTACCAATAAACGGCTCAAGCTGTCCAGCCACGTCAGGATCAAACCCTGCAACCAGTTGTTTGAGCTGCATCAGCACCTTGTAATCACCAGCGATTGGCAGGTTACCTTCTGCGCCACGCATTAGATTGAGCAGTTGAGCGGCATTGTCTACAGTGATGGTACAATCTGGACGACTATGACCAAAACGTGCGCGCTCTATGCTGGCTTTTTGGCGCTCATTCATTTGGCCACTTGGCTCAAATACGCTCTCCGTCGTGACCGGCTCAAAGCGCAAACGCTCATGAGTGAACAAGATGTCTAAATGAATCTCAGGCAATCCCATATTAAGACGTAACACTTTACCTGCAAGCGGTGCTAAACCTGCTTTGGTAATCTCATCACTAGCAATAGCAATGTTAATTAGCTTTTCGGCACCAGCTAATAGAAGGACAGTCAGCATAAGGCTCTCGCATCGTTAAGTGAGCGCCTTTGCATTAGCTGCATCAGCGCATCATGTGTTCGTGTTAGTTTCAATATAGTCTATTAAACGTAATAGTCTTGCCAATCGTACTTTGTCGTTACGATTTAAATCCGCGATGGACAGCCACGATGCCAGCAGTCAAGTTATGATAATCGCAGTTCTCAAACCCAGCTTGTTGCATTATTTGCTTGAGTGTCTGCTGATCAGGGTGCATACGAATTGACTCAGCCAAGTACTGATAACTTTCAGCATCATTAGCAATTAGCTTACCCATCACTGGCAATGCAGTAAATGAATACAAATCATAAGCCTTAGATAATGGCTCAAATACTGGCTTTGAGAATTCTAAAATCAATAGACGACCGCCTGGCTTCAGGACGCGATACATAGACTTTAGCGCGGCATCTTTGTCTGTGACGTTACGCAGACCAAAGCTAATGGTGACCAAATCAAAGCTTTCGTCATCAAAAGGAGCTAATGTCTCAGCGTTTGCCAATACAAAATCAACGTTATTACAGCCTGCATTGATCAGGCGCTCACGACCGACTTCCAGCATCGCAGCATTGATATCAGATAGTACCACGTGGCCATTTCTACCAACTTCACGGCTAAATACTTTAGCCAAATCACCCGTACCACCCGCAATATCAAGGACATGCTGACCAGCGCGCACGCCCGATAAACTAATCGCATAGCGCTTCCATAGACGATGAATACCGAATGACATCAAGTCATTCATGATGTCGTATTTTTTGGCAACAGAAGTGAATACGTCAGCCACACGTGCTTGTTTTTCTGCTTTATTGACTGTCTTATAGCCAAAATGCGTCTGCTCATTACCATCTGTTTCAGGCGTGTGCGGATTATTGATGTCATCACGCTGATTGAACAGTGTCTGTTTTATCGTTTGCTCTGAAGGGTTTGTACGAGTCGTTTTGTCGTTGTTTGGCATAGTGGTTTGTTGGCCTTGCGGTGTCCCAGTTGGTAAATCTTGAACTTTAGTAAAGTCGCTATTGTCGTCATTAGCAACGCTATTATTCTTGCTCGGCACGACATTGGTTGTTTGGTTACGTAA
Organism: Psychrobacter proteolyticus; assembly: GCF_039762275.1. Lineage (GTDB taxonomy): Bacteria > Pseudomonadota > Gammaproteobacteria > Pseudomonadales > Moraxellaceae > Psychrobacter > Psychrobacter proteolyticus_C. Next base: position 144,673 of record NZ_JBDLOB010000005.1, read on the forward strand.
TATCTGCGCGCTAATCTGTTGGTTATGAGCAATACTGTCTTTTACTAGCTTGTCTTGCAAATGACCATTGGTCGTTGTGGCTTGATTAGAAGGAGCGCTGCTATCTTTTGAATTATCAGTCATCATGTTGTCCTAGAATTTATTTTTATGATTGTCTTTATCGGAGGAAATCGTTAAATAGTAAGCGTCAATTAGCTATTTAGCGTATTGACCTTATGATACACCAAACGCTACTGGCTTACTGCCATTATCCGTATCATGAACCTGATCGATAATGGACAGTTCACGCTCGCAGAACGGCTCAATAAAATCGCTGACGCTGCTCAGAGGTTTCATGGCCTTAAAGCCTGTATCAATAAAATCATAAAGCGGCTGGTAACCATGACGATAGGCTGTACTTTTTGCTAGTGCAAAGGCTTTTTTGAGCATAAACGAGTTTAGGTGTTTGTCCGTGCGATAACAGACATCTTTTAAATTGGCAATCTGAACTCGTCGCTCATCTTCTTCATCGACAGTACGATAGGCGGTTAGCATATTCTCTTCGTTCACTGGCAAATCTTGAGTGAGTAACCACTGGGCTAAATGAAGATCTAGCTCAATGGCAAAAATCGCCGCTTGGATGCCCATGCTACCAGCCTCTAGGGCTGACTCTTTAGCAAGACGTTCTAGCTTTTTTGCTTTTGGCAAGATACGTGCTAACTGCTCTGCCAATAACTTGAATTCTTCGCCGCCATATAGTTGGGTGAGGAAGTAATCTGCCATTAGTTGGTTTTTAGGTTGTTCAAATAGCTCGCGATGCGTTTGCTGGAGACGTGCTTGTTGCCATGATTGTACTTCTTTGAGCTTAGCGTTTAATGCATCATCTTGGTGATGAGGCATCGCCCAAAAACGTGTTAAATGCTGTTGTAAATCAGCTAAAGCGGTCATGGCAGTGAATCCTGTAGAAGTAAATAGGGTGATCAAATTTAAGTATGGTTGTTTTAAGTATCGTGATTCAGGGTTATGAGCTTTTGAACAACTGTTCTATCCTATACTCAAAATTGCGTTCACCTTAAAAGAAAATAATTAAGAATTCAAATACCAATCTGTTACACAGTAATATTATTTACCCGATTGGCGTAGTGCTATGATTAAATGAAATAAAAATGAACAATAAGATCGAAATATTGAGAGTTGTCCTATTAATAGCTATCCCATAAGTCATTCAACGGTAAAGCAGCCCAATAAGAATAATAGCGAGTGTAGACATGTCTAAAAAAAATGATACTACTGAACCAAAAGCACCACAAGCGGTAAGTACACAATTTAGTGAGCAAGTTGTGGAGCAGCGTCTAAAGCCCAATCCTTTAAGTCAGTTTTCACTGGATGAGGATTCGCTTAGACTGGCATTGGTAACTGCTCAATATGCTTTAAAAGCCACTCGCCAGCAAACGCCGCCGACTCTCAATAAACCAACAGGTCTATTAGTGCTAGTTAATGGGATGGAGCAGGCGGGTAAAGGTACTGCCGTTAAACAGTTACGGCAATGGGTGGATCCCAGGCTGCTTAAAGTTGAGGCCACTATTGGTCATTCGCCATTGAACTATCAACCCATTTGGCAAGCGCATACCCGCGCCATGCCGCGCCATGGGGATGTCATGGTATATTTCGGCAACTGGTATGCTGATTTATTATACAACGTCATGCGACTAGCGACATCAGATAATGAGAACCTTGAAGCATTATCAAATGATAAAGGTCAAAAAAGTAAAAATCCGCTTCCTATCGCTCAGTGGCAAGATTATCTACAGCAGCAATTGGACACGCTAAAAGCATTTGAAAAGGATCTCATTGCCAATCAAACCAAATTATTAAAATGCTGGTTTCATGTTGATATCGAAACGTTGCACAGTCGCTTAAAGGATGATGAGGCAGATCCGCAGTTTCTGTATCAAATTGACTGGAATAATAAGCAAGTTATCGAGAAGTTCAATGAGGTGGCTGCGACCTTGCTGCGTCAGCAGGATGATTGGGTCATTATTGATGGTGACGATAAGTTAGAGGCCGCTGATAACTTTTGTCATTTGGTGCTACATGCTATACAAACCGCGTTGGCGAGTAGTCAGACAGATAGCAATGACAATAATAATGAAAAATCAAAAAACCATTCTCAGTCCGAGACACTAAAACTTAACTCAGATACCAAGCAAAAACAGTTTGAGCCTGTATCGATACCTAAGCAGCTGACGTCTATTAAAGATAAAAAAATCAGTAAGTCCGACTATCGTGAGGCATTGGCGGAGAAGCAAGCAAGGCTCGCTGAATTGCTACGTGCACGCAATGGCCGGCATGTGGTGTTTGCCTTTGAAGGAATGGACGCTGCTGGCAAGGGCGGTGCAATCAAAAGATTGGTCGCACCGCTAGATCCCCGCGAGTATCAAATCTATAATATTGGCGCACCGATGTTATATGAGACTCAGCATCCTTACTTGTGGCGATTCTGGACGCGATTGCCTGACGAGCAAACCAGTCGTATTAGCCGTATCGCTATTTTCGATCGTACTTGGTATGGGCGTGTGCTGGTTGAGCGCATCGAAGGATTTGCATCTCCTAATGAATGGCAACGAGCATATGATGAAATCAACCGTTTCGAGGCGGACTTGGCAGCAGCAGGAACGTTGGTTATCAAGTATTGGTTAGCGATTGATAAAAAAGAGCAGCTTAAACGGTTTGAAGATCGTCAAGAAACACCGCATAAGCAATTTAAACTAACGGATGATGACTGGCGTAACCGTGATAAATGGTCAGACTACGTGCAATCTGCAGCAGATATGCTGGCACGCACGGATACAACGACAGCGCCATGGTGTGTTATTGCAACCAACGAAAAACGTCAAGCGCGTTTAGATGTGTTAGATCATGCTATAGAGCAGTTGTCGGCAATCACCAAAAGCAAGTAGTTGTTAAAGATGCCTGAAGTTTAAGGATTCTTATAGGCTCATATAATTGTATTTTTCAAGTATTTCCTAAGTAGGATGGCTCGAAACATATTCGAGCCATCCTGTCTTTTACAGAGTGTGGTCTTGTCCGTATACACTCGCAGTTACAAATCTCGCAATATCATCATGCATTATGTGCTCATATTTAATATAATAGAGCGCGAAACAGCTTCTGCTAAATAATAATTTTAATTTAGCAAATAACGTGTTTTGGTTATTTAGTATAGATAACTTAATAATTACGACAAAAATTGTTACAATAGCTGTTAGTAGTACCACAAATATCGCTAAGAAATATATAAGCCGCAAGATGCTGTAATCAGACGATTTGGCAATATCACTTGCGGCTTTGTGACATGTTGAGAGATGTATTATTTACTTTCGCTCTAGTCGGTTTAAGACCTTCTAATCGCATGTTGTATATTTTATATATGCTACTTCATTAGATGCCGTAACAAGTACTGTGAGTAGCAGCGCAATATTATCAACCTCATATAATTTTAATCAGCTTACGCAGGACGTACTAACGTATGGGTATTAGCAGCAGTTCTACAGAGTCAGTCAAGCCAGTTGGCTCTATGAGAATAAATCTATTTTTTGCCATTTTACTGATTGCGATGACTTCCTACTTTTTGTGGTGGGGTTTAGATTACACCATGCGTCAGCAAACGACGCTATTCATCGTGGCGACCGCTTTTGGTGTCTTTATGGCATTCAATATCGGTGGTAACGATGTCGCCAACTCCTTTGGTACTTCGGTGGGTGCAGGGACGTTGACTATCCCGCAAGCATTGGGTATTGCCGCGATATTTGAAGTATCGGGGGCAGTCCTTGCAGGCGGGGAGGTTACTGATACGATTCGAAGCGGCATCGTTGATCTAGATGGTCTATCAGTGACGCCCAATCAGTTTATTTATGTCATGCTCTCCGCATTGGTTGCAGCAGCATTTTGGCTGTTATTTGCGACCAAAAAAGGTCTGCCCGTTTCGACCACTCACTCCATTATTGGTGGTGTGATTGGTAGCTCCATTGTTTTAGGTATCACGTTAGGTGGTACGGACATGGCGCTATCAACGGTAGACTGGGGAACAGTTGGAACCATCGCTATTTCTTGGGTGCTGTCACCGCTACTAGGTGGCGTGTTGTCTTATCTTTTATATGGACAAATTAAGAAAAACATCATTGAATATAATGATAAAACCGAAGCTCATATTGCGACGCTAAAAGGCAATAAAAAAGTCTTAAAGCAAAACCATAAAGAGTTTTTGGATGGTTTGACAGAGTCTGAGCAATTGGCCTATACGTCAGCAATGCTACGTGATCAGGAAATCTATAAAGATGACGATTGTATTGTTGAAGACCTAGAAACTGATTACTACAAAAAGCTTTATGATATTGAAAATGAGCGTAGTAGCCTTGATACTCTAAAAGCACTTAAGCAGTGGGTACCTATCATTGCTGCCGCAGGTGGTGCGGTGATGACTTCTCTAGTCGTCTTTAAAGGTCTGAAAAATGTTAATAGCGGCCTGACCACACTACAGGGCTTCCTGATTATGGGTATGATAGCGGCGCTAGTATGGTTAGCGACCTATATTTATACCAAGAGTATCCGCGGTAAGCATAAAGAAGATTTGACCAAAGCGACATTCATTATGTTTAGCTGGATGCAGGTCTTTACCGCGTCAGCTTTTGCCTTTAGTCATGGTTCAAACGATATCGCCAACGCGGTTGGTCCTTTTGCCGCCATTATGGATGTGATTCGTACTAATAGTATCGCTACTGAAGCTGCTGTACCACCTGCTGTCATGCTGACCTTTGGTGTCGCACTAATTGTTGGTCTTTGGTTCATTGGTAAAGAAGTGATTCAAACCGTTGGTACCAATCTAGCGAAAATGCATCCAGCTTCAGGCTTCTCAGCTGAGTTGGCAGCAGCAGCTGTTGTGATGGGCGCATCGACTATGGGTCTGCCTGTATCAAGTACTCATACGCTAGTAGGTGCGGTATTGGGTATCGGTATCGTCAACAGAGATACTAACTGGAAGCTTATGAAACCGATTGGATTGGCTTGGATTGTGACGCTGCCTGCAGCGGCTACTATGTCTGCTATCAGCTATCTAGTATTGAGCAACATTTTTTAATGCGCTGTTTTTATCAGTGAATTATCATAATTGAGTTTGAATAACTAGGTTCAACGCAATAAAAAACGCTTATCAGCATCATGCCGATAAGCGTTTTTTTTAATGATATATAACGATTTACTCGGTACCAAACTGCTTACGTTTTTTGGCAAAAAATCTGTCCAATCTATCCATCGCATTTTCTAGGTCAAGCAAGTTAGGTAAGAACACCAGACGGAAATGGTCGGGTCTATCCCAGTTAAACCCAGTACCTTGAACCATCAATACGTTTTCTTCAACGAGCAAATCCATCATAAAATCCATATCATCGGTGATAGGGTAAACCTCTGGATCCATTTTTGGAAAACAGTAAAACGCGCCTTGAGGCATAGTACAAGAAATACCTTTGATAGCATTAAGACGTGAGACTGCCATTTCACGTTGCTTATATAGGCGACCCTTTTCAGAAGTCAGGTCTTGCATGCTCTGATGTCCACCCATCGCTGTTTGAATGGCATACTGTCCTTGCACGTTAGAACAAAGGCGCATAGATGCGAGCATATCTAAGCCTTCAATAAAGTCAGCTGCGTGCTGCTTGCGGCCTGATACCATCATCCAACCTGAGCGAAATCCTGCAATACGATGCGACTTCGACAAACCATTGTAAGAGAGTACTAGCACGTCGTCAGTTAAGGTGCTCATCGGCGTATGTACATTATCATCATAGAGAATGCGGTCGTAAATCTCATCGGCCATGATGATTAAATCATGCTCTTTAGCGACTTCGATGATTTGCTTTAATAGCTCATCACTATAAAGGGAGCCTGTCGGGTTATTTGGGTTAATAACCACGATACCTTTCGTTTTACTCGTGATTTTAGACTTAATATCTTCAATATCAGGATGCCAGTTGTCTTCTTCATTACAGCGATAGTGCACAGCAGTACCGCCAGCGAGGTTGGCCGCTGCTGTCCAAAGCGGGTAGTCTGGCATAGGAATTAGGACTTCATCGCCATCATTCATTAACGCCTGCATAGTCATGACAATAAGCTCAGAAACCCCATTGCCCAAATATACGTCACGTACGTCAACGGCCGACAGTAACCCCTTTGATTGATAATATTGCAAAATGGCTTTGCGCGCTGAGAAAATCCCTTGCGAGTCTGAATAGCCTGTCGCCTCAGATAAGTTCATAGCGACATCACGCAAAATCTCATGCGGGGCTTCTAAGCCAAAAGGCGCTGGATTGCCCACGTTTAGTTTTAATATGCGTTTGCCTTCTGCTTCCATCTTATTAGCAGTCTGCAATAGAGGACCACGAATGTCATAGCAAACGTTTTGTAATTTATCAGATTTCTTTATGGTGTTCATAGCATGACCGTTTTTCGGATTGGTTGTCGAATTGGTTTTTGAGTCTTTACTAGCGGAATAAGGTGTCGTCGATTGAGCATCAGTTATTTTAATATCTGACTGGGTGTGGGAAATCGTATCTATCTCTTGATGTTCACTGCGCTCTACAGATGATGTTGGCTCGTCTGTATCAATAGCTTCATTGTTGAGGTCGCCGCGCAACAGATATCCCTCACTACAGCCCAAAATACGTGCGAGTGTAGGCAGCTTGGATGAGACAATACCGTTGGTACCGCGCTCCCAGTTTGAAATAGCACCACGACTCACTTTTGCACCAGCGGCTGTCATTGCCTGTGCCAACTGCTCAGCAGTAAACCTTTTGTCACGGCGCAACTGTACCAGTCGTTCCGCTTGCGTACTTTTGCTATTGTCGTTAGACATTGTCGTTTGAGCCTTTATTAATCAGTAATTATTCAATATAGAGATATATTAAACATTTTAATTAAACACTAATGCAAGATATTATTGCATTGATAATTAATTTGCAAATGGTTTTACAATCGCTTCAAATAGTATTTGCAAGATATACTTGCAATTACTATTTTGCTTATATTCATATGGCTCTAAATCTCTTATATAGACTATAAAATGTATGGGTATCAAGATTACATCTTTACCCATCATTATCTAAAATTAATTTGCTATATTTAACTAAATCAATCGCTTCAATCATGCTGTCTATCTCACAATATAGAGAGTACTTTTCTTATATATGCCTTGAATAGTGCGTCGATAACCAACAGATAGAGCACGTCGTTCTCATAATCATATGGCGATAGAATATTTACCGAGATTAGATAACAAATACTCGAATAAGGATAAATTATGCAAGACAACCAACTAAGCAAAGAAGAAATCAGCCAGTTGACTGAAGCTGACTGGAAAGAGCGTTTGACCGCTGATGAGTATCATATTATGCGTGAGAAGGGCACTGAACGCCCATTTACAGGTGTATATAATGATGCGACTGATGATGGCGTTTACCGCTGTAAAGGCTGCGGTGCAAGCTTGTTTGACTCAAGCAATAAATTTGATGCGAGCTGTGGCTGGCCAAGTTTTGATCAAGGTATCGATAACAGCGCGATTGAAGAGCACGTCGATAACTCGCTAGGCATGACTCGTACCGAAGTCACTTGTAGCAACTGCGGCGCACATTTAGGCCATGTATTCCCTGATGGTCCTACTGAGACAACAGGCATGCGCTATTGCATCAACTCAGTATCTATCGATTTGGATAAGTCTGAGAAGTAAGTAGTATTAGAAACGTGAAAGGGAAGTGCACGGTGCTTCCTTTTCAATAGTTTTATTATGTGTATGATAGAAAAAGAAGTAGTGCATAGACACCCAAAACAATAAAACTCTCAATTTAAGGATAAATGATGAGTACAATTTATGATTTTACGGCTGAACGCATGGATGGTAGCTCGCAAGCGTTTTCAGATTACCAAGATAAAGTATTATTAATCGTCAATACTGCAAGCAAATGTGGATTTACGCCGCAGTTCGAAGGCTTGGAATCACTATATCAACAGTATAAGGATCAAGGACTGGTGGTTATCGGTTTTCCTTGTAACCAATTTGGTAGCCAAGACCCAGGTAGCAATGATGAGATTGGTGCGTTTTGCCAAAAGAATTATGGAGTCAGCTTTCCTATGATGGCAAAGACTGATGTTAATGGCGCAGATGCTCATCCTATCTATGAATGGCTCAAAGAACAAAAGGGTGGCGTGCTGACAGATGGTATCAAGTGGAATTTCACTAAGTTCCTAGTCGATAGTAAAGGTCAGGTGATTGACCGCTATGCACCAACGACCAAGCCAGAAGCCATCAAAAACGACATCGAGCAAGCATTAGCCAATAAATAAGCATTGAATCTAAGAAATATTGATTTTGTATGAAAATATAAAATCAATAAAAACAAATGCTTGCTAGATATTCTAATAAAAATCGAAAAAATATCTAAAAAAGTGGTAAATACTGTTTGACACCCAACAGTAAATCTATATAATACACACCCACAGCAACGGAGCTTAGTGACAAACTTAAGAGCTCAGTTGATGTTGAATAAATTGCCTAGCAATTGTTCGAAGGGTGATTAGCTCAGTTGGTAGAGCGTCTGCCTTACACGCAGAATGTCGGCGGTTCGAATCCGTCATCACCCACCACTTCTTAGCAAGTGGCTAAACAAGCTAAGAGACCTAAGCAGCGGTAGTTCAGTTGGTTAGAATACCGGCCTGTCACGCCGGGGGTCGCGGGTTCGAGTCCCGTCCGCTGCGCCATATTTAAAACGAATTTAAACTGTTAAGTTTAAGCAAGTTTCGCCTCAAACATTAGATTGTTTGGGGTTTTTTTGTGTTTGGGTGTTTAAATTAAGCTCTGCCTTAAGTAATAAAATAAATTCACTTATCATTCTAATGACAAATTTTTCAAAAATGCTTCTCTGACATTTTTTGGTATTCGACTAGGACAGATAAAGTCTTCCCCCGCTTTTTTGGCGAACTTTAGTCCTTGTTCACGATTTGGTGCGTTACTTTCGCCTTCCACATCATAGATAATATGGCTTTCGACATCTGTTACCCCGCAGTATGAGAAAATACCAAGATCAATTTGAGTATGCATAGCATGTTCATAATTATACTTATCGTAGGTTGCCTTTTTTGAACCACCGACACCAATTAAAATTGTTGGTATATTTGTCAAAAGGCCATCCAATGGCGCTTTACCGCGATCTTCAACACCTGAACCATATTGATATGCCCAGCCACCAGTGAAGACGCGTTCAATCCAGCCCTTCATTAATGCAGGCATACTCCACCAGTAAACGGGAAAAATAAAAGCAAGTTGATCTGCTTTAGCAACTCTTTGGTGCATTTCTCTTATCTCATCAGGCAGCTCGCCACCCCAAAAACAAGCATGATCTGCTTCAGTAAATCGAGGATCGAACCCTTCGGCATGCAGATCTAATATATTTACCGAGTGACCTGCGTCGATGATAGGTTTGTGAAAAGCCTCCATGACTGCTGCTGGATACTTGTCTCTAAATGGATGGGAAAAAACGGTCAATATATTCATATGATTGCCTCTTACAGTACGGTTGATAGAGAGATAATAAATCCTGTAACAAAAATTTATTTAGTGATTATCCATCACTACGCTTGATAATAATGGATGTATTAAAAAAGTAGAACGTTCGCTCTACTTGAAATAGTATAGAGAACGTTCTACATTGTCAACTATGAATAAAACACAGAAAAAAATCGCAGCAGGTCTTGAAAAAGCATTTGCCCAAAGTGGATTCACCGAATTGGGTGTCGATCAATTACGTGATTCGGCACAGGTGAGCCTGCGGACCCTCTACAAATATTGTCCTTCAAAAGAAGACATGATCATAATGGCACTTGAGAATCGTCATACACGATATCTCAGTTATATTTTTGAGGATTTACCTGACAATACTGAAAATATATCAAACGTCATATTTGATAGAGTCGGGAGGTGGATGTTTGAAAATGTATCGCAGGGATGTCTTTTTCATAGCGCCGTTGCTTCATATCCTCATAGCGAGCCTATCCGCAAGATTATGGAACAGCATAAAAAAGAAGTCGCCGATAAAATGGCTGAGACGACAAATCTCCTAGATAGAAGAGATCATTTGTTATTGATACATGAGGGTGTTGTTCAAAGTTGGCCGATATTAGGATCAAAGGCTGTTATGACTGCTAAATGTCTCTTGGTATCTCTGCTAGAAAGTCATCCAGCAATGGAAGATGACAAATTGCTATAGTGTACGGTTCTAAGTTTTATCTTTGTTATTTACCTAAAGGATCACGAATATTGGAGTAACTAGTTTTACACATGATATATATCTAATCTTATTGGCTTGGTCTATTTAGTAAACTCTGATGTTGGCAGCGGTTCTAATTAATTGGTATATCTGTGCGTGTAACAAAGTGACATGTGGCTAAGGAATAAGTTTTGGGTGATAGTAAAAAATTAGATGTTGATATTGGACAAGATCATATTGTGATACAGCGGCGCTATGATGCCTTGGGCGCGGTAAATGACTTACTTATCGCTATTTGGTTTCTGATCGGTAGCTTTTTCTTTTTAAAAGAATCACTGACAACGGACGGTACTTGGCTATTTATCCTTGGTAGTGCGCAGTTGCTTATAAAGCCACTGATCAAGCTGGTCAGCTTAATTCATGTCGGTAGGGTATACAAACGATCAAGTCAGCGATAAGTTATAGCGTTAGGTAGTACCTCGCTTGTTATAACCCATAAGCTTTAACTATAAATACAATCAATTTATCCAGTATCACTCCCAAGGACAATAGTCATTATTGCTAGAAGTAATTTGGTTCATTGAACGATGGTGAGTGATCTCTGATACTCTTAAAAGACAAAAATTTCATCCAAAAACCATTGAATTATTTCCATATGTCTATATTATTGGACATATGGAAATAACTAATGCTATCGCAAGCTTTGCTGCGCTCTCTCAAGATACTCGTTTAAAGGCTTTTAAGCTGCTAGTCAGCCATGAGCCTGAAGGCCTACCTGCGGGCGAAATAGCCCGTCAGCTCTCTGTTCCTCATAACACAATGTCAGCCCACTTATCGGTGCTAGCACGGGCAGGATGGGTGGTCTCACAGCGTCATAGCCGACAGATTATCTATCGTGCTTCGCTATCACATATGGATAACGTCATTCAGTTTCTGTTGCAAGATTGCTGTGCGGGACATCCAGAATTATGTGCGTCACTCATGGATAGTTTGAGTGGCTGCAGAGTAAATGAGTCTGCTGAGCAAGGTAACGATTAAACCAATTATCATTTCAATAAATACATAAAATAGGTGTAAACACTATGAAGCCATTAATCTTTCATAATCCTAAATGCGGAACCTCTCGTAATACGCTTGCCATTATTAAAGCGTCAGGTGAAGAGCCAGAAGTGGTGGAATATCTGAAAAATACACCAACCCGCGACCGTTTAGTGGAGCTGTTGGCACAAATGCAGATTTCGCCTAGAGAGCTGTTAAGAAGTAAAGAAACTATCAATGATGAGCTTGGTCTAGATAATCCTGAGTTGTCTGACGATCAGATTATCGATGCCATGATTGCGCATCCTATTTTAATCAATCGTCCTATCGTAGTGACTGATAAAGGCGCTGCTCTATGCCGTCCTTCTGAACGTGTGTTTGAATTACTAGCCAATCCAGTAAGTAGCTTTACAAAAGAAGACGGCGAGGTTGTTACTCATGACAAACACTGAGGTTGACCAAGCATTGGAAGCCGAATCTACTGTTTCGCCAGAATCTGGCCTCAATGATCTGCCCAATATCGATATAGACAATCTCCAGCCTATCGATATTGAGTCTTTGGTTGCGCCAAATGACTCATGTCATCCGCCAAGAATACTAGTGCTATACGGTTCTGTCCGTGCGCGCTCGTTTTCTAGATTGGCTGCTGAAGAGTCAAGCCGGTTGCTACGTTGGTATGGTTGTGAAGTAAAAATATTTGATCCATCTGGCTTACCATTGCCTGATGATGTAGATTCAGACCATCCTAAAGTGCAAGAATTGCGGGAGCTTGCGCAGTGGTCGGAAGGCATGCTGTGGGTGAGCCCAGAGCGTCACGGTAGTATCACCAGTATCATGAAAGCGCAAATCGACTGGATACCACTGTCACTAGGTGGCGTACGTCCAACTCAAGGTAAAACCCTAGCACTGATGCAAGTCAGCGGCGGCAGTCAGAGCTTTAATACGGTTAATCAGATGCGTATTCTCGGGCGCTGGATGCGGATGATTACTATCCCCAACCAATCTTCGATACCCAAAGCGTTCTTAGAGTTCAACGACAACAATCGCATGGATATGTCTCCGTTATATCTGCGTCTTGTCGATGTCTGTGAGGAGCTAGTGAAGTTTACTTGGCTCACACGCGGACGTTCAGATTATCTCACTGATCGTTATTCAGAACGCGTTGAGAGTGCTGAAGAACTATCGAGCCGCGTCAATCAAAAATCGATCTAACCCCTTAATCGATCTGATTCCCTATATTAAATCGGCTGAATAAATTCAGCTTAAGTAAGGTCGTATAATGCTTGCATTTGCCATTTTTGTGGTCACTTTAGTCTTAGTTATTTGGCAACCTAAAGGATTGGGCATCGGCTGGAGCGCCATGGGTGGTGCTTTAGTCGCGTTAGCGCTTGGCGTCGTGCAGTTATCAGATGTGGGTATCGTCTGGGATATTGTCTGGGATGCGACCTTTACTTTTGTGGCGCTGATTATCATCTCGCTTATCTTAGATCGGGCAGGGTTTTTTGGCTGGGCCGCATTGCACGTGGCACGTCTTGGCAATGGGCAAGGGCGCTTGTTGTTTCCGATGATTGTCATATTGGGCGCCTTTATTTCTGCCTTTTTTGCCAATGATGGTGCTGCGCTATTACTAACCCCGATTGTCATTGCTATCTTGCTACGTCTGAAATTTTCGCCACCATCAGCTTTAGCATTTATCATAGCGACTGGTTTTATCGCTGATACGGCAAGCTTGCCATTGGTCACCTCAAATTTAGTCAACATTGTCAGTGCCAATTATTTCGATATTGGCTTTGGTCGTTATGCGGCGGTAATGGTACCGGTCAATATAGTGTCTGTATTAGCGACGCTACTGGTATTGTGGGTTGTCTATACGCGTCATATTCCAAAAACCTACTCAACTAGCGAGCTAAGCGCTCCAGAATCTGCCATTACCGATCCATTAGTATTCCGAGCTGCTTTTCCACTATTAGGCTTGCTACTGGTCGCCTACTTTGCAACAGAGCCGTTGGGGCTGCCTATTTCACTGGTTACAGGTATCGCTGCTGTTGCACTAATGGCAATCGCTGGTCGCATATGGCAAGGCGGGCGTGGTGCGGTGGTCTCTGTGAGCGATGTAGTACGCAAGGCGCCTTGGCAAATCGTACTATTCTCAATCGGCATGTATTTGGTGGTATATGGTCTGGGCAATGCGGGGCTTACTGCCTATGGTGCGCAAATACTCAACTGGTTGGGTCAACAAGGCGCAGTCATTGCTACGGTTGGAACTGGGTTCTTGTCCGCCATAGTCGCGTCTGTTATGAATAATATGCCAGCAACTTTAGTCGGCGCGCTTGCGATTGATCAAGCACAAGTGCCTGCTGCGACGCGAGAGCTAATGATTTATGCCAATGTCATTGGTAACGATTTAGGACCTAAGTTTACGCCGATTGGTAGTCTGGCTACTTTACTATGGCTACATGTATTAGCAGAGAAGGACTACAAAATCAGCTGGGGACAGTACATAAAGATTGGTCTACTGATCACGCCGCCTGTGTTGTTAGTGACATTGTTAGCGTTGGTATTCTGGTTGCCACTGTTGCCAAGCTAAGCTAGCCAATATTAAACGATACGCATAAAAAAACCCTCATCAAATTGATGAGGGTTTTGGCAAATGCCATAATTGAATCAAAGTTGACTCAAGAAATTTACTACTAAAATGTGGCTCTCCAACCTGGGCTCGAACCAGGGACACACGGATTAACAGTCCGTTGCTCTACCAACTGAGCTATTGGAGAATAGGCTGTAAGTGTTTAATCGCTTACAACGAGCCTTAGAAGTCTCTAACGAGTTCTTGCTAAGTGGGGCGTATTCTAGCAAAGTTAAAAAATACGTCAAGCCTTTTTTTGCATAATTAGTAAAAATTGTCATTTTAATGATGAGATAGTGTGTTTTTCCTAGTTATGCCCAAGACTCGCGTAAAAAAATACGCCCTATAGTGTACAGAGGGCGTATTTTTTATGAACAGCGGTAAGACTCGTTGCTCTTTACGTTTTATTCAGCAATGTCTAAATCAGCCACTGCTTTTTCGATACGCGATAGCGCGTCTTTTAATGTTGCCTCATCAGTAGCGTACGAGATACGCATATAGCCGCCAAGACCGAATGCATCGCCAGGTACAACTGCCACGCCTACTTTGTCCAATAACCATGCTGAGAATTCAGTACATGATGACAGGCCAGCTGCTTTGATGAGCGGTACGATATTTGGGTATACATAGAATGCGCCATCAGGACGCAAGCAAGTAATGCCTTTAATGGCATTTAAACCATCTACGACTAGGTCACAGCGTTTCTCAAAGGCGGCTACCATCGGCTCTAGTACGCTCTGATCACCACTGATAGCGACTTCCGCTGCCACTTGGCTGATTGACGTTGGGCATGAGGTAGATTGTGACTGTACCTTTTTCATCGCGCCGATTAGCTTAGCAGGGCCACCCGCATAGCCGATACGCCAGCCTGTCATTGCATATGCTTTAGACACACCGTTCAAGATGATTGCGCGATCTTTTAGCTCAGGTGCCGCGTTTAAGATGTTGTAGAACTTATCACCTGTCCAGCGGATGTGCTCGTACATATCGTCTGAAGCTACATAGACTTGTGGATGTTTTTTCAATACTTCAGCGATGGCCTTTAGCTCATCTAATGTGTAAATCATACCTGTTGGGTTAGATGGGCTGTTTAATACCAATAGTTTAGTCTTGTCAGTGATCGCTTCTTCTAACTGCTCAGGGGTAATTTTGAAGTCTTGCTCCGCTGGGCATTTGACGATGACTGGCACACCTTCTGCGATGATAACCATGTCAGGATAGCTGACCCAGTATGGTGCTGGGATGATGACTTCATCGCCAGGATTGATAAACGCTTGGGCAAGGTTAAAGAATGACTGCTTACCACCGACCGATACTAGGATTTCGTTTGGCTCGTAGCTGATGTCATTGTCGCGCTTAAACTTCTCGATGATGGCTGTTTTTAGCTCTGGCGTACCATCAACAGCTGTATATTTAGTAAAGCCATCATTGATTGCATCGATTGCTGCTTTTTTGATGTGTTCAGGAGTATCAAAATCAGGTTCACCAGCGCCCAAACCGATAATATCTTTACCAGCTGCTTTGAGCTCTTTGGCTTTATTGGTAATCGCTAGCGTAGGTGATGGTTGGATGTTGTTGACGCGGTCAGACAGTTGCAACTCGCTCATGAGAGATCCTTTTTTATATGAGGGTGGGATTGGTGAAAATCTGATATTAATTATATAACGTTTTCATTGCTATCAGGACAAGATGTCAGATAGTTTAGGAAAAGATAGCATTATCTTACCGTAATACGGTGGTCATTCGATTATAGATGATGGTAATAATGCTTCGGCAAACGACGCGATTGCTAATTTTTGCATTGTAGCATGCTGATATTGAGCTGTCTTACGACGCTAGTAACAGAATATTGTGTCGTTGCTTGTGATAGTAGCACCCTTATAAAGATGACAAATAACATGCTTATATTAAGCTTGAGCCCAGACGATTGCGAAGACACAACAATAAACCTGTAGCCAACCACTATAATTATTTAGATTTGTTAAATAAAATGGCTTATAGCTTAATAAAATGCGCCCAATGATATCTGCGAAGAATAACGATAATTAATAGCTAGTTGCTATCAAAGGTCTAAGGTTTTATTAGGTAATCAGTTTAAGAGCATTAATTTCATATTATGAAAATACTTAATAAAGATAAGAATACTCAAAAAGGATATTTACGATGACAGATTCTACTGAAAAATTACATATTCTCATTACTGGGGCGACGTCGGGCATTGGTAAGCAGTTGGCAAAAGACTATCTGCTAGCAAATCATCATGTATATGCAGTTGGCCGTGACGACGAAGCGTTGGCTGAACTTCAGGCGTTAGGCGCAGAAACGATTGATTTAGACCTAATGGATCGAGAAAAGGTTATCGAAGCTTTTGAAAAAATCGTCAATGTTGATTTGGCAATTTGTGGCGCTGGTATGTGTGAATACTTAGATATGCCGAACTTTGATAGCAGTGTGTTTATGAAAGTAATGTCGGTAAACATGGGTACCTTATCCCATGCAATTGAAGGGGTGTTACCAAAACTAATCGCTTCAAAAGGTCGCTTGGTCGGTATCGGTTCAGCGTCTGCTTATGTGCCTTTTGCGCGCGCTGAAGCCTATGGTAGCTCAAAAGCTGCTATCCATTATCTAATGAAGACCCTACAGATTAGCCTTGCTCCGCATGATGTGTCAGTCAGCTTAGTCGTACCTGGTTTTGTCGAAACACCGATGACCAAACAGAATGACTTTCCGATGCCGTTTATCCAGACGCCAGCGCAGGCTAGTCAAGCCATACGCGACGGTATCAAAAGTGGGCATGACGTGATTGAATTTCCAAAAAAACTAACCATGCCTTTAAAAGCATTGGGTACGTTGCCTGATTTGGTCTGGCAGCAAGTTAGTGAAAAACTTAATAAAAAATAATCTACCATTGATAGAACTCTTAGCCATCATATCGACAGAAAAACACAAAAGGGAATGCTTTTATGCCGTTTACTCGTTTCAAGCGTGCAAGTAACCAAAAAAATGCTACCGATGCTGCAACAGATTCTGACCGTCAGACTACCTCAAAACGTATCGCTATCATCGGCTCAGGTGTATCAGGACTGACATGCGCCCATTATCTAGGTACGCAACATGATGTGACGGTATTTGAAGCCAATGATTATATCGGCGGGCATGTAAACACGATTGATGTGGCACTACAAGACGGTAAAAAAGCAAAGAGTAGCAATGTAGAGAGTAGTGCGATAGATACAGGATTTATTGTTTTTAACGAGCGCACATACCCGAACTTCTTTCGTTTGCTTCATGAGTTGCAAGTGCCGTTCCAGGCAACAGATATGAGCTTTTCTGTCAAAAATACTGCACGTCATTTTGAATACAATGGCCATACGCTCAACACTTTATTATCACAACGTAAAAATGTACTCAATCCAAAATTCTGGCAGTTTATCAAAGATATTTTGCAGTTTAATAAGCATATCAAACAGCTACGTCAGGATTATGATAGTGCGCGCTCTCAAGGACAAGATGTCAGTAGCTTTGCAGAGCAAACGCTCGGTGGTTATTTGGCACAAAAAAAATACGGTCAGCTATTTACTGATAACTATCTATTGCCAATGGTATCGGCTATATGGTCAACCAGCCTAGATGAAGTGCAAGAATTTCCTTTGGTGTTTTTTGCACAGTTCTTTGACAACCACGGGTTGCTGGATGTGGTCAATCGTCCGCAGTGGTTTACGATAAAAGGCGGCTCAAAGCAGTACGTCAATAAACTGATTCCACGCTTTATTAAAGCGGGTGGCAAGATACTAGTCAATAGCCCAGTACAGTCTGTGGTTCGTGATGGCGATCAAGTGACTTTGACAGTACAGAATGCTTTGACAGTGCAGGATAAAGGTAATGCTAACAATCGTAGCGAAAATCTTGTATTCGATGAAGTTATATTTGCGTGTCATGCAGATACCGCACTAAAGATTTTAAAGGATACGAGCACCGATGAATCTGAAGTATTAGGTCATTTCCGCTTTACCAAGAACACAGCGGTACTACACACCGATACCAGTGTTTTACCTAAGAAACCACTGGCATGGGCAAGCTGGAATTACTTAATAGATGAAACAGTTTCAGGTAATACTAAGGATGAGCAAGCGGCTGGAAACGCACAGATACCTGCAAAGCCAGTGCTGACTTATCACATGAATATCCTGCAACGCTTGACCAAAAAACACAATTATTTGGTCACCCTAAATCCAGCTGTAGACAACAAAAGCGTCGATGATAAGCAGATAATTAAGAGCATTGATTACAGTCATCCAGTATTCGATCTTGCGATGATTGAGGCACAGACTAAATGGTCGAGTATCTCTGGTAACGGTTCGCACACGCATTTTTGCGGAGCCTATTGGTTTAATGGCTTTCATGAAGATGGCGTACGCAGTGGATTACGCGTCTGTCAGGCGCTTGGGCTTGATATTGATATAAAAGACGAGGTTGATCCAGCTCATTTACCTGACGCTGATAGCGCGCATACGCCGTTTCGTTATAAAGACTTGCCTATAAAAGCGGATACCAAATTACGTAGACTGAACAAGCGTGAAGTAACCACAGCGACAACCAATCAGGAGCTGGTTGAGTATGCTGATCGTTTACAGAGTTCAACTGCTGATACGAGCCAATATAAGAAGCGTGGCTTATTCGGTCGCCGTAAAACCAAATAATATGACGATTAATGCCGTTATGTATTCTAAGTGTTTTGAAAGATTCGCTATATAAAAAGTACGCCGTTACCCAAGAGACTATTTATGACCACGTCCGCTCAAGATACCAATGCTATGCCAAGTCATGAGTATTCTTATGATACCACTGCATTGCCGCATCAGCTGTTTGAGGGTACGACATGGCACAGTCGGCTGCTACCTAGTGTGAATAAATTCGTCTACCCTTATCGCTATTGGGGCGTTAATATTAGCGCGCTTGCGAAAGGGAAGGAACTTCCTGAAATTAACACGGCAGCATTTGATCAGAGTAAGTTTTTAGAAAAATTACCATTACCTAAAGTATTATCGAAAAAGCTGCTAGCAAAAGGTCTGCCTCTATTTTCAGCAAAGAAAAAGGCGCTACAACGATTCTGTCCTAATGATTATCTACAGCATACTGACCTACAGAGTAATAATAGCCTAAGCAATGAAAAAAAACTTGATAGTAATATAGAATCTGTTCAAGCGCTGAAAAAACGTCTAAGTCAGGCATTTGAAAAACATGCAGGTAGCGCACCTGAAGGCGATATGTTGGGATTGCTCGTCTGCCGTAATGCTGGCATGTACTTTAGCCCAGTTAACTTTTACTTAGGGTTTGATGCGCAGCAAACGCCCACTCATCTGTTAGCTGAAGTGTCTAATACGCCTTGGGACAAGCGTCATTACTACGGGTTTTTGTTAGAAGGAGAGGATACTGAGTTCTGTCATGACAAGGACTTTCACGTATCACCTTTTAACCCCATCGATCAGCTGTACCGCTGGCAGGTTACGGTAAAAGGTACAAAAACGGATAAGCTGCCTAATACTGGCTTACAAGTGCGTATTGCTATCAATATCAGCGATGAGCGCGGTGAAGTATTAAAAACTGGCATAAAGATATCAGGGGTGCCAATGACAGAAGAGGCTGTTCGTCATAGCTTGCAAAAAAACCCTTTGATGAATATGACGTCCTTAACCCGTATTTATTGGCACGCGTTTAAGCTCTATGCGATAAAAAAAGTACCGTATATCAACTACGATGAAAAATTGGCCGACAGTCAACAGAAAAGCAGACAGTAGAAAAGCAGACAGTAGTATTGAGCGCAAAAAATGTCTTATAGTTACAGCAATTTTTAAATATCAACAATCCAAAAATCTCGTCAATGTACTACTGAAAATGAACCACTAAAAATAAAGCATTTAAACAAGGATAAATACAAGATGCCAGCACGACCGACCGATCGAGCACCAGTCACAAAACTAGAAAAATTAACTGCTCGTGTGAGCAAAGTAGTTAATGAAAGCGCGGTACTACAGCCAGTCAGCAATAGTGTGAATAACTTAGCTAGAAAGCTTATATTTCGTGCGTTACAGCACATTCAGTTTGGTAGCCTCACGTTGATTGAGACATTCGATGAGCAGGAACCTAAGACAAGTAGTTTTGGTAAAGTAGCTACTAATGACGCTAGTAGCTCGGCGGTTGGTCGCCATTCGCTACATGTGACGCTACAGATTCATGATCCTGCTGTCTATCGTCAGCTATTGCTTGGTGGCTCTATCGCGCTAGCAGACAGTTATATCGATGGTGAGTGGGATACGGATGATCTGACAGGTTTGATTCGTTTGGCGGCTCGTAACTTAGCTGTATTGAATAAACTAGAGAATCGCTTTGCAGGTGTCAGTAAAGCCTTTGAAAAAGCGAAGCATCAGCTGCGTAGTAATGACAAATCTGGCTCCAAATCTAATATCCTAGCGCATTATGATTTGGGCAACGATATGTATGAGCGGTTTTTGGACGATACGATGATGTACTCATCAGCAGTCTATCCTACGCCTGACGTGACGCTTAGCGATGCGCAACAGCACAAACTGTCGCTCATATGCCAACGTTTACAGCTCAGCGCTGATGATAATGTGATTGAAATCGGTACAGGGTGGGGCGGCTTTGCTATCTTTGCGGCTAAGCACTACGGCTGTCATGTGACCACCACGACTATCTCTGATGCCCAGTATGATGAAGCGAAGCGACGAGTCGAGGCGGCAGGGCTGTCTGACAAAATCACGCTACTCAAGCAAGATTACCGCGAGTTGACAGGTCAATATGACAAGCTAGTCAGTATCGAGATGATTGAAGCGGTGGGGCATGAGTATCTACCGACTTTCTTTGCTAAGTGTAATAGCTTACTCAAGCCAACAGGTCTTATGGTATTACAGGCTATCACCTTTAACGATCAGAATTATCAAGACTATATCGACTCGGTTGATTTTATTCAAACGCATATTTTCCCAGGTGGTTGTCTGCTCTCAAACCAAGAACTGACGACACAATTTACTGAACAGACCGATATGGTCGTCAAGCAATTGCATGATTATGGCTTCGATTATGCGTATACGCTACGTGACTGGCGTGCTGCATTTATGGCGCAGCGTGCAGAGATTCAAGCGCTTGGCTATGACGATGCCTTTATCCGCCTATGGGAGTTTTACTTTTGCTATTGCGAAGGTGGTTTTTTGGAGCGCACGATCGGTGTGGTACAAGTTACTGCGGTAAAGCCTAACAACATTGATACGCTGCATTTTTCTGATCTGCCATCTGTCGTCTTAAATCATAAAACAGTTTTGAATGACGAGACAGCCTTTAATGATGCAGATATGACAGACACAGCACCAGTATAAGTTAGGTGATACAGATATGGTTTGCTTATAACATTCATAGGGTCTCATACTGTCTAAACAGTTTGAGACCCATATGTTGAGAGGTTGTACATTAAAGAGCTCTACATCGAAAGGTTGTACGTTGAAAGGTTCTATGATGTTTGCAGGGCACGCTTATCACGCAGACCTGAATAGCGTGTGACCGCTAATGCCATTAAAGAGATGACAGCACCGATCCAAGCGGTGTCTTGCAGTGACATATTTTCAACCACGCTACCACCGATGATCGAGCCTAATGCAATACCGATATTGAATGCAGCAATGTTCAACCCAGAGGCAACATCGACAGCGTTCGGCGTATACTTTTCAGCTTGTTTGACCACGTAGATTTGTAGGCCCGGTACATTACCAAAGGCGAAAGCACCCCATACCAAAATAGTCAGCACCGCGGCAATCTTGGATTGCATAGTAAATGTGAACAGTAAAAGAATAATACTTAAGGCGCTAAATATAATGCTAAGCGCACTAATAGGGCCACGTTTATCTGCAAGTTTGCCGCCCCAGATATTACCGATAGCAACGGACACGCCATATACGAGCATGATAAGACCAATGGCTGATGGCGCAAATTTGGTTTGCTGCTCTAAGATAGGTGCTAAGTAAGTAAATGCCGTAAACGTACCACCATAGCCAAGTATAGTCATTAAATAAACCAGCAGTAACTGTGGTTTTACAATGACTTGTAATTGCTCTTTGAACGTTGCAGGGATAGATTTCTTAAGGTTTTTTGGTACTAATATTGCGCTACCGATTAAAGCGATTAAACCCAGTGCTGAGACGACCAAAAACGTAGCGCGCCAGCCAAAATGCTGTCCAATCCATGTACCAAGGGGTACGCCAGTGACGAGCGCCACGGTAAGTCCTGTAAACATAATGGCAATCGCGCTGGCTTCTTTTTCTTTACTGACAAGGCTGGTAGCAATCATGGAGCCAATAGAGAAAAACACACCATGCGCCAGACCGGTCAAGATACGGGCAAGTATTAAGGTTTCATAACTGGGTGCTTGCCAAGCCAGCAAGTTACCCATGACAAACAGACCCATTAGGCTCATCAGTACGATTTTGCGGTTCCAGCGGCCAGTGAGTGCGGTAAGTATAGGGGCGCCGATGGCAACACCGACAGCATATAGGCTAACGAGTAACCCTGCTGAAGGTAAGCTCACGCCTAGATCTGCGGCAATAGTTGGTACCAATCCAACGATGACAAATTCGGTTGTCCCAATTGCAAATGCGCTTAGAGTAAGCGCCCATA
Source organism: Psychrobacter proteolyticus (assembly GCF_039762275.1). Lineage (GTDB taxonomy): Bacteria > Pseudomonadota > Gammaproteobacteria > Pseudomonadales > Moraxellaceae > Psychrobacter > Psychrobacter proteolyticus_C. Next base: position 167,311 of record NZ_JBDLOB010000005.1, read on the forward strand.
AAGCGAGTGGCATAACGACATCCTAATAATTAAATGATGCGCGTAGTTTGACCGATTTATAGTTTGCAAAAAACAGCACAAATGACAAAATACCTTTGTCAATTTTGTAAAGGTAATCATGATGATGGGACATGCTAAAACAGAAGACATAGAGATATTTTTGACGGTAGTAGACACGGGCAGCTTTACTGGCGCTGCCAACTTATTGAATCAGCAAGTAGCTAAGGTATCTCGTGCGGTGTCCAGACTCGAAGATACGCTGCAATGCACGCTGCTAAATAGAACGACACGGCGTTTGGAGCTGACGGAGGAAGGGCATGTCTTTATAAGATATGCGCGTGAAAGTTTAAATACGTTATATACCGGTGAAGAGGCGATTAAGCTGTTAAAACAAGCGCCGAGTGGGCATTTACGGATTGACGCCGCGAGCCCGTTTGTCTTTCATCAACTGACGCCTTTGGTTGGTGATTTTGTGGCGCAGTATCCACACATTACTCTCGATCTTACCTCACATGACAATATTATTGATTTGCTTGAGCACAAGACGGATCTGGCTATCAGAATTGGCGACTTAAAAGACTCAAATTTGCATGCACGTCTATTAGGTAAAAGTAAGCTGCGGCTAGTAGCCAGTCCTGAATATTTACATCAGCATAATGAGGTGACTCATATTGATGATTTGAATGTTGATGATTTGAGCACTCATAAATTAATTGGCTTTAACGATGCGTCAAAACTAAATAGCTGGCCACTAAAAACACCAGTTAAACTGAATTTTCATATGACTGGCAGTAGCGGCGAGACCTTGCGTCAGCTGTGTTTAAATCATCAAGGTATCGCTTTACTGTCACATTTTATGATTGGTGAAGATTTGGAGTCTGGACGATTGGTTGAAGTATTGCCCGAGGCGATAGTCAGACCAAACAACCGTGAAGCCATACAGGCAGTATATTACAAAAACAGTGCCGTATCTTCGCGTATTCTGGCATTTTTAGACTTTATCCAACCAAGACTGACATTATAAATTCTATCCGTTTCTATTCATTTTATAAGAGGTAATATCATGGGTTACGTTTTTATTTATCTCGCTGCTGTGGTTATCTTTTTGGGTGTCGATGCTGTCTGGCTGACGACTATGAAAGGCGCCTTTTATGAGTCGCGTATCGGGCATCTATTGGCTGATGAACCAAACATGATGGCAGCTGGCGTGTTTTATATGTTTTATATATTGGCGCTTTGTATTTTGGTTCTATATCCGCAAATCAAAGCTGGCGCATCCGTTGGTCATATCTTCTTACTCGGCGGGCTGATTGGCTTGATGGCTTATGGCACATACGACTTTACCAATTTGGCACTGTATAAGGGCTTTACACTAGATACAGCGCTCGTTGACTTTGTATGGGGTGGTATTTTGACCGGTTCGGTTAGTGCCATAGTGGCATGGCTTGCTTATCGCTTTCACTGGTTGAGCTAATGCTTATTATTTTGGCCTATATAACGCTGTTTAAATAGTGCCAATTTACACAATCTAGACTGTCTAATGACAGAGGTCCGTTTGTGCTATACGGCGACCTGCTGTATAAATGGTAGGCATAATAAATAAGTGTCAAACCATTAAGGAATATTATGCCGCAATACAATACCAGCTCCACTGCCAAAAAAGCCCCTTTAAACCATGAGCTATACATGTCAGTACTTATGACGCCTGATATGGCGAATTTCATTGGCAATGTGCATGGTGGGGATTTGCTCAAGATGCTTGATCAGGTCGCGTATGCTTGTGCCAGTCGCTATAGTGGTAACTATGTAGTGACACTGTCTGTCGATCAAGTGATGTTCCGCGAGCCGATATATGTGGGTGAGTTGGTTACTTTTGCGGCCAGTGTCAATTATGTTGGCAACACTTCAATGGAAGTAGGTATCCGCGTCGAAGCAGAAGATGTACGTGGTCGTACCGTCCGTCATACCAATAGTTGTTACTTTACGATGGTGGCTATCGATGACAATGGTAAACCGACCTCTGCACCGCCACTCGATATCAAAAACAAGATGCAACAGTGTCGAGCGGATGCAGCAAAAGAACGAAAAAAGCTGCGTATGGAAAGTTCACATCGTCCTAGTTGTGACTTTGAAGAGATTAATAAGCAGTTTGGCGAACACGAAGCAGATGCCGAGGTAGCAAAGTAGCCCAAGTTATTTAAAGCTATCTGAAATTGTATAAAGTTATCTAGTTTTATTGAATTAATAATTCATACAACGACTCACTAAAAAGACACTGATATAGTAGAGCGCTTATTTTAAGCTAATGTATGTTTCAAGCCATTTATCTACGGCAAAAATTCTACTATCAATAGCTTATTTCAGTGAGTCTAGCATGAGTCTAAAGCCATCTATTGCTAATCCCCAGCGCCATTTACCAGCCTCTCCTAAGGCGCAAACACCTCGTGCACGTGGGGCGGGCAATCCTAAAATTCCAAATGACCCTGAATTAAAACATACCCTTAATCAAAGCCCTGAAACCAATGATGAGCATTCAGGCTCACTCATTACCGTGTTGATTGCAGTCGGGGCCAACCTGGTTATCGCTATCGCAAAAACCGTTGCTGCTTTTATGACAGGCTCAGCCTCCATGATTGCAGAAGCAGCTCACTCATGGGCAGATGCTGGCAATGGTACATTGCTCATCGTCGCAGAAAAGAAATCTATCAAACCTGCTGACAAAAGCCATCCGTTAGGCTATGGCAAAGAGTCTTATGTTTGGTCAATGATTGCTGCTTTTGGTGTATTTACGGCAGGTTCGATTGTTTCTATCTATACGGGTATTAAGGAATGGAACGCTACTGAGTCTGAGGCTAACTATACGATTGGCTTTATCGTATTGGCAGTGGCGTTTGTACTCGAAGGGATCTCATTGGTTCAGGCATACAGACAGAGTAAAAAACATGGTGAAGCGCTCGATATCAGTGCACTTGGCTATGTCGTAGATACGTCTAACCCAACGTTGCGCGGTGTATTCTTTGAAGATTTAGCAGCAGTTATCGGCTTGGTGATTGCCGCTGCTGCTATGGGGATGCACGCTTATACGGGCGAACCATATTGGGATGCGTTAGGATCTATCATCGTAGGTCTACTATTGGGTGTCGTCGCCATATTCTTAATCAGTCGTAACCGAGATTTCTTGGTCGGCCATAGAGTCACTGACCGTATGCATGAATACGTTTTAGGCGAGCTGCTAAATCATCCAGATATCGATAGTGTGTCCTATCTGCACTTAGAGTGGGTCGGCCCAAAAAAGATATTTATGGTGGCGGCAGTAGATATCGCCGGCAATCAAAAAGAAGAGCATATCGCTCAGAAGTTTGAAGAGATTGAAAATCTATTCAGAGGTAATCCAGTCTTTCAAGAGGCTATCTTGACGCTGTCAGAACCAAACGCTGAGCTGCTAAGTTTAGAGAATATTTAATCTGGGGATTTGATGGATTGAATGTGTAATATGTAGGTCTTATCGAATGCTTTTAAGTACACTTTCTAAATTCAAAAACTCAGATACAAAAAAGCCGTCAACTATGACGGCTTTTTTTATAACTCTAGTGCTTAGTGCTTAGTGACTAGTCAAATTGAATGCTATTATTTCTTTGGTGCGTTTGCGCCGATGAACCATGCATCTTTATCAACGATACGGCTAGCTTCTGTAAATAAGTCAGCGGTGTCTTCATCACCTGCATCACCAGCAGTAGCAATCGCTTCGCGCAATGTCTCTGCAACTTTCTTATAGCGGCTGGTTAACTCACGAACATGCTGATCTACTTCAGTAATGTCAGTTGGGTAGTCATCTAGAATAGACTCTTTGACTACGCGACTTGCCAAACCGTTTGGTTGACCACCTAGGATTACAATGCGCTCTGCGATAGTATCTGATACTTCGAGGATACGATCTGATGTCTCATCTAGTAATTGATGCACACCGATAAAGCCAGTGCCTTGTAGATTCCAATGGCACTGTTTGCCATCTAAGGTTAAATCGATAACATTTGCTAGATTAGCGTTTAGCAAATCAATCATTTTTTTCGCAGTTTCGTCTGAAATACCACTTGCGTAACGTTCTCTCATATTTTACTCCGTCATTTATTTAAAATTATTATATTGAATGAAAGTTCAATGTATTTTTATTGGTCTTCTATTCGATGACAATCAAGTTAAAACTAATGAATTGCTGTACAGCTATCAATTCATTAATATTGATCACTAATACTTAGAAGTCATCAACTTGTTAATTCAAGAACGATAATAGCAGCTTAAATCAGTGTTGAAACCCTTGAGTGTTAGGCTTTGTTGAGTGGTCGTGTAACGAGTTTGTTAACCGTGAAAAGCTTTGTAAATTTATCGAATACTGTGTGCGTTTTTTATAACGATGTCAGTTTTATCCGCTACTATTAAGCCTTAACTTTTAATAAATAGTACATTTATATACTTATGTTTTGGGCAGCGAGAGAGCGTTTCGACTATAGGATGAGACTCCTTATTCTCCTTTAAAAACCGCTGCTCAGACCCCATATTGTTATAAACCTTAAGAAGAAGAAAGCCATTATGCGAATGCCTGAACCGCGCTCATCGCGTCAGTTAAATCAATTGGCCACTCAGCTCCAAGGCGAAGCTGAAATTAGTGGTGTTAATGCGTCGGGGACGCAAATATCAAGTCGTGCCTTTGAGATGGTTACTGACTTTGAACCAGCAGGCGACCAGCCGCAAGCCATCAAAAAGCTAGTTAACGGTATCAATTCGGACATGGACGAGCAGTTGCTACTAGGTGTGACTGGTTCTGGTAAGACCTATACCATGGCGAAGGTCATCGCTGAAACTCAGCGTCCGACTATTATTATGGCGCATAATAAAACGTTAGCGGCTCAGCTATATGGTGAGTTCAAATCGTTTTTCCCCAATAACGCGGTCGAATATTTCGTCAGCTATTATGATTATTATCAGCCAGAAGCGTATGTCGCTGCTAGTGATACCTTTATCGAAAAAGATAGTGCCATTAACGATCATATTGATCAGATGCGCCTGTCAGCCACGCGTGCCTTGTTAGAGCGTCGTGATGCGATTATCGTCGCTTCGGTATCTTGTATCTACGGCTTGGGTGATCCAGAGAGCTATCTAAAAATGCTACTGCATGTCGTCGTAGGCGATAACATCGACCGTACGGCGACCATCAAGCGTTTGGTCGAGATGCAGTACACACGTAACGAGCTAGATTTTGGCCGTGGTACGTATCGCTTGCGTGGAGAGCTGTTAGATATCTATCCTGCTGAGTCTGAGCAGCTAGCCGTACGTGTGCATTTATTCGATAACGAAGTCGAGAAGATTACGTGGTTTGATCCCTTAACAGGTAAGACGGTACGCAGCGTGCCACGTATTACCATTTATCCAAAGTCGCACTATGTGACGCCGCGTAATAAGTTAGAAGCTGCCAGCCATACTATTCGTGCTGAGTTAGAGCCGCGTTTAGAGTACTTCCGTGATAACAATAAGTTGATTGAAGCACAGCGTCTCAAAGAGCGTACTCAATATGATTTGGAGATGATTCAGCAGCTTGGTTACTGTAACGGTATCGAAAACTACTCGCAGCATCTCTCTGGTCGCCCATCAGGAGAAGCGCCGCCGACGCTGTTTGATTATATTCCAGAAGATGCCTTGCTATTCCTTGATGAATCACATGTGACGGTTTCGCAGATTGGCGCGATGTATAAAGGCGATAGATCACGCAAAGAAAACTTGGTTAATTATGGTTTCCGTCTACCAAGCGCGATGAACAACCGCCCGATGAAATTTGAAGAGTGGGAGCGTATCAAGCCCAAAACCATTTATGTCAGTGCTACGCCAGCGTTATATGAGCTTGAACATAGCGAGCAAGTCGTAGAGCAGGTCGTCCGTCCGACGGGTCTGATTGATCCTGAGATTGAGATACGTCCTGTATTGACGCAAGTCGATGATGTGCTATCAGAGATTACCAAACGCCGTGAAAAGGACGAGCGTGTACTGATTACCACTTTGACCAAGCGCATGTCGGAAGATCTGACCAGTTACCTCAAAGAGTATGATGTAAAGGTCGCTTATCTACATTCGGACATCGATACTGTTGAGCGTATGCAGATTATCCATGAGCTCCGTACTGGCGTGCATGATGTGTTGGTCGGTATCAACTTATTACGCGAAGGCTTGGATATGCCTGAGGTATCACTGGTAGCGATATTTGATGCTGATAAAGAGGGCTTCTTACGTTCAGAGCGTTCGCTTATTCAGACGATTGGTCGTGCCGCCCGTCACTTGAATGGTAAAGCCATTCTCTATGCCGATCGCATTACGCCAAGTATGCAAAAGGCGATAGATGAGACGGATCGTCGCCGTGATAAGCAGATTGCCTTTAACCTTGAGCATAACATTACGCCAAAAGGTGCTCGTCGTAGTATCACGGACAAGATTGATACGGGTGAAAGCTTGGATGCCAATGACAACCAAGCTATCCCAGTTAAGAGTAACCTGCCAGATGTGGATATCAATATTTTGCGTAGTCCTGATTTGCTTGCTAAAGAAATCAAACGATTAGAGAAGCAAATGCAGCAAATGTCGCGTGATTTGAAGTTTGAAGAAGCAGCAAAAACGCGTGATAAAGTACTAGAGTTAAAAGCACATTTAATCTGATAGCGTGGGTCGAATATTGAAGCTAAAAAGAGGCTAAAAAATAGCGAAGGTGAGGTGCTTTTTGAGTACCTCACCTTTTTATGGTTTATTCAATATCGGAACGTACAGAATACTTGTAATACACCGCATTGCCACTTACCATATCCGCATAAACCTCACCATCCATATAATATTTCAAAAATTTAAGTCACAAGCTAGCCTACCAAGTACGTGTAATGTTCTTGGTAGGCTAGGCTTGTTGTTGTCATAGATCAAATTATCAACATAGACTGAATTTTTGGAATGGACATAATCTAGGCGTATTATTCACTGTGCTTACCAACAACTTAATAGAATTAAACTCTAACGAAAATTCACTCGGCATGTCAGATGCGGCCAAACAAGCGGTTATCGACTCTTTAGACATCGGCTTTCGTTATCCCGATGACCAACGTGCGGCGCTGATTACTAAAGTCGCTAAGATAAACGGTGTGACAGAGAGTCAAATCTCACTGGGCAGTGGCTCTAGTGAAAATATTCGTACTGTCGTCCAAATGCTACAAAATCAAGCATTAGTAGCAGGCAAAAAATTCCAAGTTATCGTGCCACATCCAACCTTTGCCTATGCTGAGTTATATGCGACATCTATCGACGTACCTGTGATAAAAGTACCGCTGATGACTGAAAACTACGCCTTTGACTTGCAAGGTATGCAAAAAGTGGCTGATGACTTTGACGGTATTAGCTTGTTTTATCTGTGCAATCCAAACAACCCAACGTCGACTATTACTGACACAGTAAAGCTCAAAGAATGGGTAGGGCGTGCACCAAGTAACCATTACTTTTTATTAGATGAAGCTTATTCAGAGTATGTGACTGATCCAAGTTTTGAGAGTGGTGTTGCATGGATACGAGAGGAGTACTCTGAAAATATCGTTGTGGTGCGTACTTTCTCAAAACTATGTGCACTTGCTGGCATGCGTGTCGGCTATGCAGTTGCTAGCGCGCAAATGATTGCTAGATTAGAAGCATTCATCTCGATTGATAATACTAACTTGGCAGGTGCCGTAGCTGCATTAGCGACTCTCGATGATGAAGCGTTTCTAGCATTGAGCTTACGTACGGCCAATCAATCGCGTCAGCTGGTTGAGCAAACATTAGATGAGCTTGGCTTACGCTATTTGCCATCACAGGCAAGCTTTATATTTCATGAGATACAAGGCGATGTGCAAACCTATATCGATAGAATGAGTGAGCATGATATTGCGGTCGGGCGCGAGTTTGCACCTATCACTGGATTTAATCGCTTAACACTTGGCAGACCTGATGAGATGGCAGTATTTGTAGAGGTACTCAAATCATTTCGTGAAAAAGGTTGGGTTTAACTAAGTCAATGCAGTTCGATAATAAAAAAGGGAAGTTGCTTATTGGCAGCTTCCTTTTTTGTTGGAATGAGTTATAGGGTAAATCTAATAGTAACTATTAGCCAAGAGCAGTAAATATAGTCAGAATTAAAAGTTTTGGTTCAGTCAAATATAACTAAGACATTGATATTTTTTAAAGTAAAATGAATTGTACAAATTCATAAGGTTAGCTGATGAAAACAGTTGAGAATCTTGGCAGAGCATTTCTTAAACCTCTATTTCCATATTTAAAATTTTCACCTGAAGATGAGCTAAGGAACAATAAGTATCGTCTTCTATATGACTATTCTCATCAGCTATATGACGAGGAGGTACAAAGGTTTAAAGACTTAGAAGATAAAAGTTTTAAGCTATTAACAGCTTTGTCTGTTATTTCATTATTATACATACCTACTTTGAACTGGGTTTTAAGCGTAACTAAGCCGTGGTGTGTACTGTCAGTACTAGTAATACCTATGATGATTGTTGATGTAGCATTTTTTTTAAGAGCATGGAAAAGCCTGAGTGAAACTTTTAAATTAACAGAAGTTCCTAAAATGCCTTTAGATAACAACCTACTTGGTATTTTCAATGATGACAACGAGCATATAAATTCTTTATATTATCATTTATATCTAGGATACAATGAATCTATAATTCAATATAAAATAGTTAATGATAAAAAATCTAAATACATTAGTGATGGGCATAAGTACCTTCAAAAAGGCTTCACATATTTTATAGCTATACTATCGTTTGCAGTATTTGGAATGATCCTAGAATCTTTGTAAGGAATATATAAATGTCTGATAATAAACCGATAAGTTCTAAGCCAAACCTAGAGATACCACCTCCCAAGCTAGATATTATTGTAAAAGATAATAGAAATAAAAGTTCTAAACGTTAACTGTATTTTGACGCAGTATAATGATTTCATACTAAAATATGATTTTTACCAACATCAAACGCAGTTTTACATATCGCACCTTAAATAATCTAGCACTATCTTATACGATAACTGAGTACAGCATGACCCATTAATCACGCAAATGAATACTGGGTAACAGTCACAGTGCTCGGCATGCTCACGTATCTTATAATTATAAAGTTAGGGATGTACCTATGTTCGATATCAAATCATTTTTTAAACGAGAAGTAGAGAAAAAGCTTATCAATGTAGATGACTATATTTTTATGCCAGAACGCGTAGAGATGGAGATTGAAGGTGGACTATTAAATTGTGTGTTGAATAGTGATGGTCGCGTAGATATTTTTTATAGTAAAGACGGTGTCACTGAGGTGGGTTCAGCGTCTCGCAAGCACCCATTTACAGCATTTGAAAAAGAGCTATATCATGGTATCTATGATGATGTGATTAATGATTTAATTAAGGAAGTAGATAAAATTATTGATAGCACCTCGAAGTATTTCCGTCGTAGCCAATCATTGCCTTTTACGGCTTCCATAACGTCTCAACCAGCTGACACAAATAAATTTTAGGCTAATTAATTGAACCAATCTATTAGCAATAAAAAGGGTGCGTTAGGTATAACGCACCCTTTTTATTATTTTTTATTCTAATGAATAATTTGATTGTTCTATTGAACAAAGCTTGTATAGCAGCTCTGTAGAGATTTGGCGACGACTTGTGCGACCAACTGAGTACGGTACTGAGAGTCAATCGCGGCATTGCCCAACTCAACAATCGTCACTTGCTGCGGTGCTTGCTCACTGACACAGCCACAAACATTGGTTTTAACAGATTCTTGCTGTGCTTCTGTCATGGCGACGCTTGCAACACGCCACGCGTTTTGTTTTTCAATTTGGCTACGGCATTGGTTGTCGATCGCAGCTCTAAAAACATTCATGCCGATCTCGTTTGCGGTACCGATTGCTGTACCTGTACCACTGTTTGTCGCACCTGTTGTGGTACATCCTGCCAAAGCAAAAGTCGCTAACATCATCGTTGAAGCTAAGATTTTTTTCATAAGTTAGTCCTTTAAGGTGTCTGTCATAAATAAAGCTGTATATTATCAGTAAAACCTAGCAATGACATCATTAACCACAGGCGCATGTTATTTTAAAACTCTATACCCTATATGTATTAACCACAAAAAAGCCAGCTAAGTAATCACTTAACTGGCTTGATATAGACTAGGCTATTCAGCTTATTTACACGTTTTTGCCGTGTTCTTTTTGCTGAATATCTTTTGCTAACTTATAGCATTCGTTGATATGGTCATTGGCGATTTTCTTAAAAATGGTATAGCCCATGGTTGCAGCAACCAATTGACCGCCAAGTGGGATGAACTTGGTCACTTGTTTGGCAGCGATACGACCACCGAAACCTTGGATGGTTTTTTTGACGATGCCACGTGTTGCCATTAGACCAGCGAAATCTACAGTACGGTCTTTTACTGCGCTCCAATGCACTTCGCGTGATTCCAAGTTAATGGCTGATTGACGGTCTTCAATGAGACCAAAACGCTCACTAATCTCTGGAATCAACTGCGTTAACATGCCTGCGTCAACTGCCACATCGAAAAATGGTACTGGCACAACCGCTACACCAGCAGAAACTCTAGCGCGTCTTTTTACCATTCCCTGACATTCTTTTTTAACTTTATCAAGGTCTAGGTTGGGATCGATAGTATTTGGAAGTTTTTCAGCAAGTGGCGTGGTTTTCATAAAGTGTCCTTATAAATAATTAAAATATAAATGATAAAAAGTTCAATAGATAACAAATCCTTCAGTTGCTTACTATTTTATGGATTTATGCGTGGCTTACAATCATTGCTTTGTAGCAAAATGAATGAAATTACTCACACTGTGCACCTTTTTTGTAAGTAATTAAACGAAGGTGATTTACATGAGCTATAAAAATGGCGGTATCAATTATCATTAATGTATGCACATTATTCATCAAGTTGCACAATGCCTAATGATATACAAAGGTAGTATAAATTGTCATTGTGAGCCTCTACTAAAGCCAGTAGAATACCCTCATGCTAAATTTAACCCCCCGTTATACCAGCACTCGCATCGACGAGTTGCCCGCCGCGCTGCAACCATTTGCCGCTCAATCATTCACGCTTGCCCGTCTGTATGCAGGGCGAGGTATCACTGCGCCTGATGAGCTGGAGACTAGCCTGTCAGGTCTATTGCCTGCTGAGGCCCTGCACGGTGTCACAGAAGCCGTGCGCTTATTAGATATGGCCATTGATGAGCGTCAGCGTATCTTGATCGTTGGTGACTTTGACTGTGATGGTGCCACCAGTACGGCACTAATGATTCGCGCGCTCACAAAGATGGGTGCGGTCGTTGATTTCCTAGTACCAGATCGTTTTAAGTACGGTTATGGCCTGACGCCAGAGATTGTCGAGTTAGGTATTGAGACTTTTCAGCCAGATATGATAGTGACGGTTGATAATGGTATCTCAAGTCATGAAGGGGTGGCGCGTGCCCAAGCTGATGGTATTACGGTGATTATCACAGACCATCATCTCACGACCAAAGAGACGCCACCTGCGGAAGCAGTAGTAAATCCCAATCAGCTAGGTTGTGACTTTGCTAGTAAGGCACTGGTTGGAGTCGGGGTAGCATTTTATGTGCTCGGACGATTAGCAAAGCTGCGCCGCGAAGCTGGCAAGTCTACGGTACAGGTAAGCCAATATTTGGATTTGGTCGCACTTGGGACGATTGCAGATGTTGGGGTACTGGATAAAAACAACCGTATCTTGGTACATCATGGATTATCAGCTATTCGTCAAGGCCGCTGCTGTATGGGGATATTGGCATTGCTTGAGCAAGCGGGCCGTGATCCCAAGCAGCTTCATGCACAGGATTTTGGTTTTGTATTAGGCCCACGTATCAATGCTGCTGGGCGTATGGATAATATGCGAATTGGTATCGAGTGCTTATTGACTGAAGACTGGAGTACCGCACAACGTTTGGCACAAGAGCTTGAGCAGCTGAACCGTACGCGTCGTCATGTAGAGGGCGAGATGCGTGCGCAAGCTGATAGTATCGTACAAGCATTGGCCACTGAAAATAATAGCGATGAGAGTGTGAGTGGTGATAGCGATGATAATGCCAGCAACGATGGCATAATTACTCAAGCTGTCTCTACTGCTAAGGCTAGCAATTCAGGTGCGCATAGTATTATTCTATACCAAGATGACTGGCATCAAGGGGTCATCGGCATTGTCGCTGGTCGCCTAAAAGAAAGCCATTATTTACCCAGTATCGTCTTTGCACCAGCAGACACTGAACAAACAGATGAAGATAGTGCCATTAAAGGCTCTGCACGTTCTATCGCTGGCGTACATATTCGTGATGCGATTGAACAAGTTGCTGAGCGTCATCCAGACTTAATCAGTCATTTCGGCGGGCATGCGATGGCAGCAGGCCTGACTCTCAAGCGCCGTAACTTTGAGGCATTTGTTACAGCTTTTAATGAAGTGATGGCTCAGATGGATGATGAGGTATTTGCAGAGCAAAAATTCACCGATGGACCTTTGCAAGCGAGCGATTTTAGCTTATGGTTTGCCGAGCATTTAGCCGATGCCAGTATCTGGGGTCATGGGTTTGCACCGCCAATATTTGACGGTGTGTTTGAGGTATTGAGTTTCAAGATTTTAAAAGACAAACATCTTAAGTTATCACTACGCTATCCAGACGTTCAATATCCGATAGAGGCCATTTGCTTTAACTTCGATAATGAGGCGTGGGATTACCGTGCTAAGCAAGTCCATTTATTATTTCAGCTAGACATCAATGAATGGAATGGCAAACAAAGCTTACAGCTGATGGTCAAAGATTTGGCTGTGGTAGAGCACGGCTAAAGCGACAATGTCAAACCGATAATACTAAACGCGCTCAAATATGGGCGCGTTCGTATTTTTGAAATGAAGACACGCCCTAGTATCAGTATTTCCACTCTAGTGTAGGGAACTGCCAATCGTAACGAATAGCCAGCATCCGCAAAGTAAAAATCGTACTCATCGTAGAGATGTCAGCTACCCAATCTGTCACGCCTAAGTTCTTTAGAGCAAAATACAGCACACCACCTGTCAACGCTGCCGTAATATAAATCTCTTGCTGCAGTACCAATGGAATCTCATTGCAAATCATATCGCGAATGATGCCACCAACCACGATGGTAATCACACCTAATAATAGCGCTACAGGTACATTGGCGCCCATACTATCAGCAACTTTGATACCGATCAGCGTAAATGCTGACAGACCAATGGTGTCAGAAAGTTTGAGAAACTTATCCACTCGTCTTGAATTTGGATGAAAAAATATCTGCATCGCTAGTGATGAAATCGTAATAAGGGTCAGATAGCTCATATCTACCATCCAAAATAACGGATGGCGATCAAGAATGACATCACGTACCGTACCGCCGCCGATAGCAGTGACAATAGACACGAGTAGACAGCCGAAGACATCGAAGTTTTTGTGCTTGGCAAGTATTGTGCCTGAGACGCTACAGGCGATGATGCCAATCATATCAAAGAAATATATCAAAGAGCGCGGGTCAAAAGTAGTGATCAGTACGGTAGGGTCCAATACGATAGCCAACATGGGCAGTTCTCACTATTTTTAATTATTGTCAGTCAAACAAAGGCTATCTACGTAGAGTCTTGCTCAATCAATCAGTCCACGAGCCGAATAGAAGGCAGATGCCAGTCGAATCTGAGCGCGAGCATACGTACTGCAAAGATGACAAACAGCATAATAAATTCGTTGAGACTGGCGCCCACCCCAAAATACTGTAAGCATAAATAAGTCACAGACCCTGCGATACTGGCAGTAATATAAATCTCACGCTGTAGTACCAGCGGAATCTCATTACAAATGATATCACGTAACAAACCACCGATAATGGCAGTCCAGACACCCATCATAATAGCAATCAGGGGAGACATATCTAAGGTTAAAGCCACCTTAAAACCAATGACACTAAAAGCGGCCAACCCGATGGCATCAAAGAGCTTCAACGCATTATCAATCTTATGATAAAGGTGAAAGAATATTTGTAAGATAAGGGAGGTCACCGTGATAACGATCACGTAATTAAGATCAGTCATCCAAAATAGAGGATGACGGTCGAGAGCCATATCACGTAATGTCCCACCGCCGATGGCATTGACCATTGCTACCAGAATACACCCAGCAATATCAAAGCCTTTATGCTGCGCAAGCAAAGTCCCTGCAATCGCGCAGGCAATAATGCCAACCATGTCCAATAAATATAATAGAATATCAGGAAAAATCAAAGCATTACCCATGGTTATAGTGCCAAATCGAGATCATCAAAGTGATAGGTGTTTTTTAGGTGGCTATTCAATGCTTAAGTTTGAAGAAATAGGCATAGCGTTATTGTGCCATTTAGCCATCTTTTGCAAATAATATCAGCCCTACAATAATCAGCCCTATACCGACCAGTCCCATCGCCGAAGGTATGGCATTACCTAATAATAATATACTCCCAATCAAAGCAAAAATAACTTCACTGGCTTGGGTTGAGTCGACGCCTGCAACCTCGCTTGAGGTAACAGCTTGCTCGCGCGCATACAAAAATATAGTGGTCGCTGCCACGCCTGCCAATAGAGCAACGAGCAACGTATTGATTATTTGTGAGGGGTGGGGCTGGTCAGGGCGCACTATAATGCCCAAAAACAGCCAAAATGGCAAACACCCAAGAGTCATTAGCCACACTTTGTTAAAGGCATTTTGCAGTAGCGTGGTTTCGATAGAAGGAATACGAGCAATTAGATTTTGTAGGGATGAGGTTGCCGCAGTGTTGTCACTTTGAAGTACGCTATCGAGGTCGGTAGCATCACATGTCGTAGCTGGCAAATCATAAGCTTCAGATATGAGCGGCTCACTCTGCTCGTTAATATCAATACCAATACTGATGCTAGCTTGTTGAGCACTTAGTTCCGCCGTTTTTTGTAGTTCAGTATTGCGCGCGCGGGCATTATGAGAAGCCTGCCAAACCAGCTGGTTACCAATTGGGTAACTAAAAGCAGCGATAAGAGCGGGTAGCGCACCGTAGATCAGCATGTCAGACATTGGAGGAACAGCGTCAGTTATAGCAGCAGCGTGCAGACCTTCACTGATATTGACGAGTGCTACACCGATAAAGACAATGACAGCATATACGATGAATTTTTTGTCAAAACGTTGACCAAATGCCGATAGCACAAGCAAACTAGCGACGACGGTAAACATAAAGGTAGCCGCTACCACCCATCCCGCAACATGATCTGCGGCATAGCAAATACCGGTGTAAAACAGTCCAAACCCAATGCTGCCAGTAATGCACCAAAAGCCCCAATGCTGTAGAAAAATATTCATTAGCGCTTTAATACGACCAAAGCCATGTTGCATAGTAACAACGGTGGTAATAATCAATAGCATAAAGACATAGCGTAGACTCGCTGACCAAAACCAATGTCCACCTGCGCTACTCATAAGCTCATTTAAGATAAATGTCGAGCTAAAAAACGCACCTGCTAGCAAGCCCAATAAAATGAGTTTGATCATACCGCTACCTTATCCATGGCACTCTACGTATTCACACTTTCTGTTTGTTACTTGCGGATAGTTACTTGCCTTTGGCATCTGCCCAAATGATCTTATGCAATTGTAGCTGAAAACGAACTGGCAAGGCATCAGCCAACATCCATTCTGCCAGCTCACGCGCTAATACAGGTACTTCAGGGCTAAGCTGTTCATCGACATCATTTGCGACATTAAACATCGGAGAGAACCATACCGTACCGACCAATTCGTTTAGCTTATACTCGGTCAATTTAGCTTTTGCCCAGTCGTAATCTGTACGATTCATAATGACAAACTTGATTTGGTCATGCTGAGTGAGATAGTCGAGGTTTGACCATAGATTCTTATCGACTTCACCTGAGCTTGGTGTTTTGAGATCCATTACCTTGCTGACTGCTGCTGGCACGTTTTCTACCGTGAGCGCGCCTGCGGTCTCAAGGGATATCTCATACCCATCGCTCAGCAAACGTTTCATCAATTCAATGGCATTTGGCTGTGCTAACGGCTCACCACCAGTCAGACAGATACGCTTGCACGGATAACCTTTGATGGTTTCTATGATGGTTTCTAATGATTGACGTTCGCCACCAGTAAAAGCATATTCGGTATCACAATAGACGCAGCGCAGCGGACAGCCCGTTAGACGTACAAATATCGTCGGCAAGCCTGAAGTGATTGCCTCACCTTGTAGGGAATAAAAAATCTCAGTCAGACGTAACCCTGCTTCGGGGTCAGTGACAGGGATAGCGGCGGTGCGTAATGATGATTCACTCATAATATTTCAAATACAGTTAAAGGTCGATAAGGCGATGAAGCGCTTATCAATCGTAATAAAAAGGCAGGGGATGGTACGAATGATTTTGTGTTTGTATAAAGACAAACTAAAAGAGGATTATAACGTAACGCGTTATATTAAGCTGCAAAAAAGATGCTGGAGTCATCCTCCAGCATCTTCATATAAAACAATATTATTCAATAGACAACGGTACTTGCCAAATATTTAGGCTAGGCGTAATAGCTCGTTTACTGATGTTTTTGCACGAGTTTGCGCATCAACTTTTTTCACGATGATAGCGGCGTACAAGCTGTGAGTACCATCTTCTGACGGTAAGCTACCTGGTACAACAACAGAACCTGCTGGTACACGACCACGATGAATCTCGCCAGTTTCACGATCATAGATGCGCGTCGATTGACCGATGTAGACACCCATAGAGATGACAGCGCCTTCTTCAACGATAACACCTTCAACGATTTCAGAGCGTGCACCGATGAAGCAGTTGTCTTCGATGATAGTAGGGTTTGCTTGCAATGGCTCTAATACGCCGCCGATGCCAACGCCGCCTGACAGATGCACGTTTTTACCGATTTGAGCACATGAACCAACAGTCGCCCATGTATCAACCATTGCGCCTTGATCGACATAGGCACCTATGTTGACGTATGACGGCATCAATACTGCGCCTGCTGCGATGAATGAACCTCTACGAGCGACAGCTGGTGGTACAACGCGTACGCCTGCTTCTTTAAACTGTGCTTCGGTCCAGTTAGCAAATTTAGTCGGTACTTTGTCATAGAACTGTACGTGTTCGCCAGCAGCTTGGACATAGTTGTCGTTTAGACGGAAAGACAATAATACGGCTTTTTTGGCCCACTGATTGACAACCCATCCGCCATCTTTCTTTTCTGCTACGCGCAGGCTACCGTTATCTAGTTGCTCAAGTACTTGATTGATAGCATCACGCACGTCTTGTGGCATATTGGCTGGGCTGTATTCATTGCGATTTTCAAATGCTTGCTCGATGGTTTGTTGTAATGACATAAAGGTTCCTAAAATGAATGAAAGGGAGGGTGATCTTAATGTTATGGTTAAAGATTTATATGACCCAGCCTAAAGAAAATTCAAGGTATGGCTTGGTCTAAAAACTTGCTTGCCGTATTGTCCCTAATTTGACCGCTTTTAGCAAACACGTTGAGGGTCTTATTATGACAATATTAAATGAGTTGTTCTCAGGTACTCCCTTAAAACAACTCATTTATCATGATTTAATCGTCTGTCGTATTGGTCTCTATCCACTCTAAAATATCTTGATAGACGGTCTGTTTATCCTTTTCGTGCAGCACTTCATGGCGCATATTAGGATACAGCTGAATATCGACATGACTGAAATGACGCTTGTCCAGACGCGTGACAACCCTACGTATACCGCGACCCATTTCGCCAATCGGATCATCTTCACCGCTAATAAACAGCATCGGGAAGTTTTTGGCAATAGTAGTAGCCCAATTTTTATTTAGTCCAGTATCCATGAGCGTAAACAATGTCATAAAGCCATTATTGGTAAAGTCAAAACCAGTCTTAGGATCGGCTTCATAGGCTTCAATGTTTGCGGTATTTTCACTGAGCCACGCAAACTGTGAGGACGAATTGCGATCAGGTAGTTGGCTGTTAAGGACTTTGTTCATTACCTTGGCAAAAACTGTATTCGGTTGTCGTGGGGCGACTCTGGCCAGTAGCTTGTTAATAGGTAATAACACCTTGGCCAGTGGGTTGGCGTCTGCGGAACCCATTAGGATGGCGCCTGTGAAATTATGCGCATGATGCTTGAGTACATTGCGCACGATAAATGAGCCCATCGAGTGACCCATCACAAAATGCGGGACGTCTGGATGACGATCTTTTAGGCTATCGGCCATCACAATCACGTCTTTTAGTAACGACTGTACCGGATGCTCTTCACCAAAAAACCCAAGATCGGCCTCAGTCTTGATAGTCTGTCCATGACCCAAATGGTCATAAGTCGCCACAGCGATACCATTATCTGCCAAAAACTGTGCAAAATCGCTATAGCGCCCGCTGTGCTCTGCCATGCCATGCACAATCAGTAAAGTCGCGCTAATCTCGACGTCTTTGCTACTTGGCTCAAAAAAGTCATGATGCAAGTAGTGAATATTGTCAGAAGACAAAATGTGATCGTTACTGGTATCGATATTGGTACTCATGTAATGTTCCTTGATTACTTATAATTTTCATTAACGGTTTTGACGATGTTTCTCAAATAATGGGTCAAGCAGCGCAATTTATCATGCGGCTCTTATAATGTCCTATTGTACTGGGCGATGATAAATAATTTCATCTTATTTTATGATTTTAATTCAGTTATACAAAATATCATTCTACTAATAATGGTTAGCGCAGTGACTATCGCTGAATCCGTATAAGCCACATATAAGCCATTTACGCTCTTACTGTTTGCCCGCAACAGACTGGTCTTATTTATATGATACTTTTAAATGAGTTTTTAAAGTCATTTATATCAATCAACATTCGATCAAACACTAACAGCAACCAACCGCCTTGATAAAATCATCTATGACGAAATTTTTACCGAAAAAGACATTACTATTGGCAGGCGCAGGTCATGCTCACATTGGCATGTTACGCCGACTTAGCGCAGCGCGTTTAAAAGATGCCGATACTATAGATGCGGACATTCACTTAATTAGTGAGCAACCGCAAACGATATATTCTGGCATGTTACCGGGTTGGATGGCAGGGCATTATCAGTTGCATGATATCAGTATCGATATCAAATCGCTTTGTGTGCGAGCAGGTGTGCGCTTTATTCAGCAATCGCTTGTACAAGTAAACGCAGCGTCAAATAAGGTGGTTACGACTGGCGATGAACAAACGGATTTTGACTACGATGTCTTGTCTCTAAATACGGGCGCAGATACAGACATGCGTTGGCTACCTGACCACAATAGCTACAACGAGTACAGAAGCGATAATGACGATAACAATACTGGCGCTGCTAATACTAACGTGATTGCCATACGACCGTTGTCAACATTTATCACGCAATGGCAGCGGACTCTAAAAGCCGCTCAGCAGTCTGAAAAGTATCAATTGGCTATTATTGGGGCAGGTGCTGCGGCCATAGAGTTGGTGATGGCAGCCCAAGTCACGCTACGGAACATCAATCGTAATCATCAGGTGACATTAGTATGCGGTGAGAATCTATTGTCAGGGTTTAACTCAGGCTTTCGACAACGGGTTATTAAGCAATTACATCGTCATGACATTACGATAGTTCGAGAACGAGCGACCGATTATCGTGATGGCAAATTATCAACTACGCATAAATCATTGCTCATAAATGCTGTCATCGCTGCGACTGGCGTCATAGGCTCGGCATGGACGGCTTCTACGGATTTGGAAATCGAAGGTGATGGGTTTGTCGCGGTAAACGATAAGCAACAGAGCGTCTCTCATCCTAATGTGTTTGCGGTTGGTGATGTGGCGACACGAGTCGATAAATACGTGGCGCACTCGGGGGTTCACTCAGTGCATGGCGGTGCTGTCGAAGCCGATAATTTACTGGCCTATTTGAAAGATAGTGTAATGAAGAGTTATCAGCCAAAATCACGCACGCTATATCTACTGTCTTGCGGTGATAAATACGCCATTGGTAGTTGGGGTAATGTAAACCTACAAGGCCGCTGGGTATGGCATCTCAAGAAGTATATCGATAAGCGTTTTATCGAAGTTGATAAGAATTGACGAAGCTGATAAGAACTAACGAAGGTTAATGCTCATTTGGAATAAACCATAAAATCCATATGATTAGTTGTCACTCCTTATTGATAATCAGGTATGATTGATTAGATAAACCGTAAAATGAGCAAGTGGGTTTTACGTTGTAAATCTTAAAAATAAACAGTAAAAGCAATGCGCTATCTGTGTTTTCTAATCTTTAATGTCACGTTGCTATCCTTTTTTAGTTGTACTGCTAACAGGATTTTAGACCACCATGAAATCAACTATCGAGCTACTTGAGCATACTGATTTTCCAGCGATAAAACGACGTCAATTGACGATATTGCAAGTCAATATGGGCTACTTATGCAATATGTCCTGTGTGCACTGTCATGTGGCTGCAAGCCCTTATCGTACCGAGATGATGTCACGTGAGTTGGTTGAGCTGATACCAGAGGTATTACAAGCACAAAACATCGATACGCTTGATTTGACGGGCGGTGCACCTGAAATGCATGAGGATTTTAAGTATTTGGTCAAGGCCGCTCGGGCATTAGGTGTCAAAGTGATAGACCGCTGTAACCTGACCATTCTTATGGAAGAAGGTTATGAGGATATGGCGCATTTTCTAGCAGATAACCAAGTTGAAGTGGTGGCATCTTTGCCTTGTTATTCATTAGAAAATGTGGATAAACAGCGCGGTAAAGGTGCGTTTGACGACAGTATATTGGGGTTGCAAAAACTCAATCAGTTGGGGTACGGCAAGCCTGATTCAAATTTAACATTAAACTTGGTCTTCAATCCGCAAGGCGCGACGCTGCCACCCAATCAACAGCAGCTTGAAGCCGACTATAAGCGTGAGTTAAAAGCACACTTTGATATTGAGTTTAATCATCTATTTGCCCTAACCAATATGCCGATTCAGCGTTTTGGGGCGGTGCTGTTGGCAAAAAACCAGTTCCACCCGTATATGGATTTACTCAAAGCTAATTATATGGCTGCCAATTTAGCCGAAGTTATGTGCCGTTCGACCATTAGCGTCAATTGGTTGGGTAAGCTGTTTGATTGTGATTTCAATCAGCAGTTAGAGATACCTGTCCCCAACAAGTCACGGCGACACCTAAGTGATTTGTTAACGCAAAACCCGTCTGGTGATGACATTGCCATTGCTGACCACTGCTATGGCTGTACAGCAGGACAGGGCAGTAGCTGTGGCGGCGCGTTAGAAGAAGAGGCAGTAGAACCAGCGTTAGTAGACACGCCTTAGTCGTTCTAATATAAGTACGTTCAATATAAGTACTAAGGCATAGATAAAAAACATAGATAAAAAACAATCAGTGTAAACGGAGTAAGCCTTATGTCGGTATTTAATTTTTCAGCGAAAACGTTGTTCGCCCAACCAGTGATTGCCACGACTATTTTATTAGCAAGCGTGGCCGCTCATGCTGACTTTAATCATCAAAGTTGGGATAGCTTGTTAAATAAGCATGTAACTATGACCAACGGTGGCAAAGCTTCAGTGGTCAATTATGCTGGCATGAAGGCAGATCAAAGTAAGCTGACAAGCTATCTGGAAGCGACAAGCAAGGTATCTCAATCAGAGTTCAATCGTTGGAGTAAAAATGAGCAGTTGGCATTTTTAATCAACGTTTATAACGCTGGTACGGTAGATTTGGTATTGACGAAATATCCAAACGTTAAATCTATCAAAGATATTGGCGGACTGTTTGGGTCACCATGGAAGCAAGAGTTTGTTTCGGTACTTGGTAAGACGCGCTCACTTGATGATATCGAGCACAACCTGATTCGTGGTTCTAAACGCTACAACGATCCGCGCATTCACTTTGCAGTCAATTGTGCCAGTATCGGTTGCCCTGCACTGCAAGATGATGCCTTTACTGGCAAGCGTCTAGACAGTCAGTTAGAGCAGGCAACGTCTAAGTTTTTAGCAGACAGTAGCCGCAACAGTCTCAAAGGCGATACGCTCAAAGTGTCACCGATTTTTAAATGGTATAAAGAAGATTTTGCAACTAACTGGCGCGGCACAAAAGATTTAGCAGGGTTTCTAGGTCGTTATAGCTCGTCACTAGGATTGAGTAAAGCTCAGACAGTGGATCTCAAACAAGGTAAGATAAAAATCAGCTATACCGATTACAACTGGAATTTGAATAAAAAATAAGCCAGTTTTTAATCTTACTCGCTGATTAACATAACGGTGCATCCATTGAACCTATCAATTATTGTTCCATTATTAAATGAAGCGGACAGCTTGCCTGAACTTATGGCTCATATTGTCCGTCTCGATCCGGCTCCGCAGCAAGTGATATTGGTCGATGGTGGTTCAGTGGATGGTTCAGTTACTGTCGCCAAAGAGATGCTCAAAAGTACAGAGATTGCTCAATCAATTATTGATTGGCATATTATCGAATCTACCGTAGGACGTGCTCAGCAGATGAATGCGGGCGCTATGTTGGCAACAGGTGATGTACTACTATTTTTACACGCTGATACCGAGCTGCCTACTGACGCGATAGACAACGTTCAACAAGCAATAGCTCAGTACGATTGGGGCCGTTTTGATGTGCGTTTAGACAGCCGTGAGCCATTGTTAAAAATCGTCGGATTAATGATAAACCAGCGCTCGCAATTAATGGGTATAGCCACTGGCGATCAAGCAATATTTATCAAAAAGTCTTTGTTTGAGCAGATTGGTGGCTATGCCGATCAGCCACTGATGGAAGATGTTGAGCTCTGTAAACGGCTAAAGAAAAATTCTCAACCAGCTTGTCTAAAGAGTAAAGTCACGACCTCAGCGCGGCGTTGGCAGCAACATGGTACATGGCGGACGATTTTCTTGATGTGGCATTTGCGCTTTGATTATTGGCGTGGCGTATCGCCTGATGTCTTAAAGCAACGGTACTATAATTAGTGAAGTTATTTGATTTATCAACATGATAGACAAGATAAGAAAGAGTTCGTCCTTGTACATTTGACCAATTGAGAGACCGTTATAGTGACAGCTGATTTATCTGCAAGACAGCAAGATACCTGCATCATTCTGTTTGCAAAATATCCAGCGCCTAATAAGGCGAAGACCCGTTTGCAGCCAGCGCTAGGGATAGATGGTGCTGCACGTATGGCAAGGCAGCTATTACTGCATAGTATTGAGCAGGCCGTTGATACGGGCTTTGCTGTCGAGCTATGTGTGAGTCCAGCACCAACAGGCCCATGCTGGCAAGCGCTTGATTTGCCTGACTCGTTGCGTTGGTCTGCGCAGGCCGAGGGTGATTTAGGATTGCGTATGTTGATAGCCAGTCAGTGCGCATTGCAACGTTTTGACAAGGTTGTGTTAATTGGTACGGACTGTCCTAGTCTCACGACAGCGCGTATTCAGACAGCGGTACAGCAGCTAAATCAACACGATGCGGTCATGATTCCAGCGACTGATGGTGGTTATGTGCTGTTAGGGTTTAAGCGAGTTGATGCAAGCCTGTTTTCGGACATTGTTTGGAGTACGGCTAGCGTGGCCACTGTGACCAAGCAGCGCATGGCGGCACTAGGTTGGACACTTGCACTATTTGATCCTTTGCACGATATCGATGAGCCTAAAGATTTAGTGCATTTACCGTCAAGCTGGCTAGATTCTTACATCAATATTAAGGTCGATAATAGCTGATTACGGATAATTGACAACTGAGTTAATAAACTCACTAACGTAGTTGTATATTCTAAGATGATTTACTAAGATTTCTCAATGGATGGCACATTCAATAAGGATATTGTTATGCATGACGTCGTGCAAAATTACTATGGCAAAGAGTTACAGAGTACCGATGATTTAAAGACCTCAGCTTGTTGTGATATTAGTAATATGCCTGAGTGGCTCAAGCCATTACTCGCAAATATTCACGATGAGGTATTGAATCGCTATTATGGCTGCGGTCTGGTATGCCCAGCACTGCTCGAAGGCTGCCGAATTTTAGATTTGGGCAGTGGCTCAGGCCGAGATGTCTATGCATTGGCACAACTGGTCGGCGAGAGTGGCCACGTAGTCGGTGTTGATATGACCGATGAGCAGCTAGCCGTGGCCAGACAGCATCAAGCCTACCATGTCGATAAGTTCGGTTATGATAATGTGACATTTTTGCATGGCTATATCGAGAAACTAGATGAACTAGACCTTGAAGCTAATAGCTTCGATATCATTGTCTCAAACTGCGTTATCAATCTATCACCAGATAAAGCCGCGGTTATGGCCAGTGTACAGCGTTTGCTGAAACCTGGTGGGGAGTTTTATTTTTCTGATGTCTATGCTGACCGCCGTATCCCGCAACACTTAATCGATGATCCCGTTTTATATGGCGAATGTTTGAGCGGTGCATTGTATTGGAAGGACTTTACCCGTTTGTCACGAGATGCAGGTTTCTTAGACGTACGTCTGGTTGAAGATCGCCCACTTGAGATTACAGATTCTGCCTTATCAGCTAAAATTGGTGATATTCAATTTTTCTCTGCGACTTATCGCTTATTTAAAATAGCGTCGCTTGAGGATGCTTGCGAAGATCATGGACAAGCGGTGATATATAAAGGAACTATCGAGCAGTCCCCGCATCGTTTTGATCTCGATAAACACCATGCTATCGAAGCTGGTCGGGTATTCCCAGTATGTGGCAATACGTTTCGCATGCTGCAAGAATCACGCTTTGCGCCGCATTTTGAGTTTATCGGTGATGACAGTCATCACTACGGTATTTTTGCGGGTTGCGGTGAGTTAATGCCATTTAATCAGGCTATGATGCTGGCATCTGGCGCAGGTAGTTGTTGCTGATATCAAAGTGATGTATTTAGCATAAATTTCGAATATACGTGCTTAATTATAAGAAAGGCCATTATTTTAGATAATGGCCTTTTTTGACTTGATTGAAGTCAGATTAAGACTAAACCGATTAGCAGTAGTCAGTCAAAGATGGAAAAAATGCACTAAAATTACGCTAGCAAGGCGGCCAGTCTAATCTTGGTATGCTCGTCCATCGCATCTATAGGTGTGACCAATGCTTGCGCGAGAGCATTGTGAGCGATTGACTCAGGCAGTTCGGCAGCAATCAAGGCAACGGCTTGCCGTATCACTTTTTGAGCATTATCCGCATTTTTCATTAGGTTCTTTATCGCATAGTCGGCACTGACGGCTTCTTCCGTCGGATGCCAGCAGTCGAAGTCTGTCACCAGAGCTAACGTGGCATAAGCAATACTGGCTTCACGAGCCAATTTGGCTTCTGGCATATTGGTCATGCCAATAATATCTGCCTGCATCTGACGATACCATTCTGACTCTGCCCGAGTTGAGAATTGAGGGCCTTCGATGCAGACATAAGTTGCTTTAGAATGGCTGGTGCCTTCTATAATATCTGCTTGGTCATAAGCGCGCGTCAAGAGTTCTGCTAGGGCAGGGCATAGTGGGTCTGCCATCGACACATGGGCGACGGCACCTTCACCAAAAAAGGTACTCACTCGCTGCTTGGTCATATCGATCATTTGATCAGGCACGACCATATCTAATGGCTTAAGATGCGCTTGCAACGAGCCAACAGCTGATACGGAGACGATATAGCGTACCCCAAGCGTTTTTAGCGCATAGATATTGGCACGATAAGGCACTTCAGACGGGGTCAGTCTGTGGCCCTGACCATGCCTCGTCAAAAAAGCAACGGTCACTCCCTCAAGCTCACCTAAGACAATATCATCAGATGGACTGCCATAAGGCGTCTGTATCGTTACACTGCGTTTGTTGGTCAGCGATGACATTTGGTAGAGACCGCTGCCACCGATGATAGCAATATCAGCAGATAACGTTGCCAGTACTTCCGTGTGAGGTATTGTCATAAGGACTATCCGAGTAGATTAATAAAAGAGAGATACAGACTAGCGCCATGTAACATCCTGAACCAAAAAATAGCTCAGATAAAATATAGCAGAACTTTTGTCCTTATAGTTATAAATCGAGAATTCTTATTAATTTGCTATATCTAAAAATTCCTAAGAAATAATGCGATATGACAATATTTTTTAGATATCGATAAAGGTTTACAATAGCAACAATTTTTGTTTTAATATTTATTAAATGAAACTTTGTTTCGCATAGCAAAACATACGTATATATTAGCTCAATTAATGAATGACCTATATTTTCTCTAATAGCTTTAAATATAAGGTATTGAAAGAAAAAGAGAAAGTAAGCTAAGGTTTATTTATTGACAGAATTACTATATTATTACTCGTCTGTAACGTATTTATGTATAAATACGGATATTGTTAAACGTACAAAACCGATTACTTCAAGGATGAATTCAATGCTTAATTCTTTAAAATCCCCATTACTTTTGTCAGCTATGTTGAGTGCTGCGTTAGGTCTAACCGCATGCTCATCTCCAAGCTCAGAGAGCAGTGATACTGCATCTGCAGATAGCGCGGCAACAGATACTGCAGCAGATAAGCTTGATACTAAGTTTTTGACCATCGCTACTGGCGGCGCGTCTGGCCCTTACAACATTATTGGTACTTCATTATCTGAAGTCTATGTCAAAACCTTTGGCGTAAACTCAAAAACTCAAACCACTGGCGCATCAGTCGAAAACGTCAATCTATTGACCCAAGGCAAGGTCGACATGGTCTTGGCACTAAGTGACGTGGTGACAGATGCTGTCGAAGGTAAAAACAACTTTGAGCAGCCAATCACTAACATTCAACAGATTGCTGTTTTGTACCCTAATGTCGTGCAAATCGTGACCTCGAAAAAATCTGGTATCAAAAACATTGAAGATTTACGAGGCAAGCGTATTGCGGTAGGCGATCAAGGTTCTGGTACAGAAGTCAATGCTCGTACTTTACTTGAAGGGTTTGGTATCACATATGATGATGTCACCGTTGATTATCTAGGCTTTGCTGAAGCTGCTGATGGTATGAAAGCAGGTAAGATCGAAGCGGCATTCTTTAGTAGTGGCCTACCAAACTCATCTTTGATGGAGCTAGAGCAAGGCTTAGATTTACAGATTGTCACTATCAACCAAGACAAGCTAAAAGAAATCATCGCGACCAAGCCTTACTTCAAAACCTTTGAGATTCCTGCTGGCACTTATGGCAACGAAACTGCCGTACCAACTGCAGCAATCATGAATGCATTATTGGTTAGCTCTGATCTATCTGAAGCGGATGGTTATAAATTAACCAAAGCATTGTTTGATAATTTAGATGGTCTAAAAACAGCTCACCAAGCGGCCAATGATATCAGTCTAGAAACCGCTCGTGATGGCATGGTAGCCCCAATCCATCCTGGAGCTAAAAAGTACTATGACGAACAAGCAGCCAAGTAATTCATTGTGGTTATTAACTGGCGCGGCATTTATTGCAGCGCTGGTTTTTTTTACGCTATGGTTAGGCTTTACGCTTCAGTCTGTCGTTGAAGTGCGAGTCGCAGGCGTAGACGGTACTGATGATAAAGTTTGTTACTTTACTGAGCCTGACTTTCAGCTGCGTTGGATACATTCTGTAGAAAAACAGTGGTGGGAAGAGCAGTATCAACGCATAGACGGCAGCAGTACAGAAGGTGCTGAGCTGTTATTGACCACGACCTATTTTGAAGCATTCGGTGCAGGGACACCCTCCACCGAAATGCTCGCTCCTATACAAAAGCCTGGCTATCTGGGTTATCAAATCAACGAAAAACTGCCTCACCTTAATTGGGTCGTATCCAGACTGACCAAAGGTGAAATGGATTATGGTGGTCATCGTTTCTTGATTCACCAGTGGGTGCCAGACTATTCTGAAGTGGTGATCATGCCTAAGACGTATGATTTAATTGATAGATTTAAAAAGGACTTTTGTCATGAACTCCCAAGTGACGGATCAAGGTAGTGTGACTACCATGCCAGATGCGCAAGTTGATAACGATGCTGAGGCGGATGCGGTCAACCGAGCAGTATTGGAAAAATATGACCGAGAGTCAATCACGCGTCATATCACTCAAGGACCAGTGAAGTATTTTATCGCTGGCATTTGTATACTCTATTCGCTGTTTCATTTATATATCACTTTTAATCCAATGCCAGCATTGTTACAGCGCTCTGTACACGTGGGTGTTGGTTTTGCATTGATATTCCTGATTTTTCCAGCCAGCAAAAAAAGCAGTCGCAAACGAGTGGCATGGTATGACTGGATTTGGTTTGCCCTGTCTCTATCCGGTATGGGCTATCTCATTTATGAGTATCAAGACATCGTCACCTCGCGTGGCGGTATGGCCAATCAGGTCGATGTGATATTTTCCTTAATTACGGTAGTTTGCGTGTTAGAAGGCAGCCGCCGTATCACTGGGTGGATTTTGCCAATCTTGGCCGGCATATTTTTGGCCTATCCATTTGTCAGTCATTTAGACTTTATGCCTGACAGGCTTTTGACTCGCCCTTATGATATGGGTGATATCTTTGGTCAATTGTTCTTAAAAACAGAAGGTTTATATTCTGTTGCGATTGGTGCATCGGTAACGTTCATTTTCTTGTTCATTCTATTCGGTGCGTTTTTAGCACGTTCAGGAATGGGGCAGTTATTTAATGACTTGGCATTGGCTATCGCTGGTCATAAAAAGGGCGGACCTGCAAAAGTAGCAGTCATCTCTAGTGGCTTTATGGGCAGTATCAACGGCTCAGCTTTGTCAAATGTGGTTAGTACGGGTGCCTTTACCATTCCATTGATGAAAAAGGTCGGCTATCACAAAGATTTCGCAGGTGCAGTTGAGGCGAGTGCCTCGGTTGGTGGACAAATCTTGCCTCCGATTATGGGTGCCAGTGCCTTCATCATGGCTGAGACAACAGGCTTGCCGTATAGCACGATTGCCTTAGCAGCATTATTGCCAGCGATATTGTACTATTTAGGCGTCATTGCGCAGGTGCATTTCCGAGCTGGACGTCGCGATCTAAAAGGTATTGCTAAAGAAAATTTACCAGCGGTCAAAGAAGTATTAAAAGCCCGCGGTCATATGCTATTACCGATTGTCTTCTTGATTTTCTTATTAATCAGAAACGTACCTGTGGGATATGCAGCAGCTTATACCATTGGTTTCACCATTGTGATTAGTATGCTACGTGCCGAAACGCGCATGAGCTTTTCTGATATTTTGGGTGCATTAGAAGATGGTGCGCGCCAGTCATTAGCGGTTATGGCTGCGTGTGCGGTCGTCGGTATTATCATTGGGGTTGTGAGTCTGACCAGCTTTGGTACGGTGATGACATCCTCTATCGTCACGCTAGGTGCAGGATCACTATTCTTTACGCTTATCCTAACGATGTTGGCATCAATGGTCTTGGGCATGGGACTACCGTCTATTCCTGCCTATATTATTACGGCGACGATGGCTGCACCAGCATTGGCCGGTTTTGATATTCCAATCTTGTCAGCGCACATGTTTGTTTTCTATTTTGGTATCTTTGCCAATATTACACCGCCTGTGTGTCTTGCAGCCTTTGCGGGTGCAGGTATATCCGGTGGTGATCCGATGAAAACAGGGTTCTTATCTCTCAAACTTGCTCTCGCGGGATTCATCGTGCCATTTATGTTTATTTATAATCCAACGATGTTGATGATAGATCCTACCGGTTTGGCAGTTACAGCAAAAGATTTCCCACTGCCACCTATTGTAGATATCATTACAGTGGTAGTGACTTCGGTGACGGGTGTTATTGCGCTGAGCTCGGCACTTGAAGGCTACTTTAGAGGCAGTATGAATACGGTGACTCGGATCATCTTAGCTATTGGTGCTTTGCTATTGATTTATCCTGAGATTACGACTGGTATCGCAGGTGGTATTATTGTCCTTGGTATTGCTGCATTCAATATAAAAACAGCTGGAAAGCCAACGCCAACTTTAACCGTGTAAAGCATTGGGTTTAATCATTCGTAAGTTTAATAAAGCTAAAAAAAAGGGTGAATAACAAATCTGTTATTCACCCTTTTTAATATTCTTAAGAGATGTTCTAGCGGCTGTTGTTCGCAACTACTTTCACATCAATTTATTGCTAAATTAGCAGCCAAGTTTGCCTTCAGCTTCTAATGCTTTTTTGCTGCGGATAGGTGCTGGGCAGTCTTCGCCATAGTACTGACGATCTGCAAAGTAGCTTGAGCGTACCATTGGACCTGCCCAAATGCTAAAGAAGCCAATTTTTTTGCCGTAGTCCATATAGCGTTGGAACTCGTCTGGATGGACATAACGATCGACAGGCGCATGGTTTTTACTAGGCTGTAGATACTGACCGATAGTGATCATATCTACATCATGAGCTTTTAGATCATCGAGTAGGGCATAGATCTCTTCTTCTGTCTCGCCAAGACCAACCATAAAGCCGCACTTGGTGGCGATATCAGGACGACGCTCTTTATAAATCTTAAGCAAATCTAGCGAATGCTGATAGTCAGAACCTGGACGGAAGGCTTTGTATAGACGTGGCACGGTTTCGATGTTGTGGTTAAACACATCTGGTGCAGTTTCTGTCAATAAATCCAATGCAATATCCATACGACCACGGAAATCGGGCACTAGGATTTCAATCAAGCAATTTGGGCTAAGCGCTCTTGATTCGTTTAGCACTTCTACAAAGTGTCCAGCACCGCCGTCTTTTAGATCGTCACGATCGACAGAGGTAATTACGGCATACTTAAGCTGTAGACCTTGAATCGTCTCAGCGGTATGACGCGGCTCATCCTTGTCTAGCTCATTAGGACGACCATGACCTACATCACAGAACGGGCAGCGACGCGTACAGATATCACCCATGATCATAAAGGTGGCTGTACCATCAGCGAAGCACTGTGGCAGGTTAGGGCAGGCCGCTTCTTCACAAACGGTATAAAGCTTTTGCTCACGCAAGGTTGCTTTGATACGAGCGACTTCAGCAGGCGAGGACATTTTTACCCGAATCCAATCAGGCTTTTTCTTTGCCTCGACAGTCGGGATCACCTTAATTGGGATACGGGCAACTTTGTCATAGCCACGCAGCTTTTCGCCTTGGATGGCTTTTTTTGGTTTGGCCTTAGCAGCAGGTACATGTGTTTGTACGGCAGTTGTCATAATGGAGTTATCTCTTAACCCTTTATATTATAAGGGTTTATGGAATTATCAGAATGTTTTATGAGTGCAGATATTATAGCAGAAATTTGATCGTCGATTTTTAAACAATATTGTTAAGATTACTATGATTGCTCGGACGACCATAGTTTTAAATATCTATATCGATTTCTAACTCATTCAGTATATCTATGGCGGCGCGAAACGCTTCTTGAGTAGCAGGTGCACCGCAGTACGGCAAGCTATGCATGAGCACTTCTCTAATCTCGGCGACACTAGCCCCGTTGTTAATGGCACCGCGTATATGACCTTTCAACTCGTTTGGACTTTTTTGGGCAATTAAAAAGGCAATAGTGATTAATGAGCGATACTTGCGTGGTAATACTGAGTCATCTTGCCAAGTGCTGCCCCAAGCGTGCTCAATAATCCAGTCTTGCAGCGGTTGGGTAAATCCTGTGGCAGCATCAAGCGAGCGTTTGACATGCTGCTCACCCATTACCTCAGTGCGTACCTTGAGACCATTGTCATAGTTAGGATTGTTGCCCGTATTGCTATCAGTCATATCGTCGTCCTTAATGTTTACACCAAAATGTTTTTATCAAATCGACTGTTAATACATCGAAGTTGCTACATTTTTTTAAGCGAGATTTTATCGAAGTTGTTTCTTACAAAAGCGTATATCAGTCATATGGTGTCTGCTCAGTCATAAAGCAAGCGCTTATTGATAAGCGTAATCAGGCAAATGCCAGTTATAATGAGCGCTACAATCATATTATTGATGGCACTATTTTTATAATAAATGTTCAATATGGCCTTACTATGCGCCTTTTCAGAGCTGAGCCATTAACATTTAAAGCGTTTTAAGCTATGATTGCACGGATAATTATTTCATATAGTATATAGACGCAGGCAGTCATGCTGACTACCCACGTAATGTGCTACACCCCAACTGACGAGGACGACTATTGTGTTAGAAGCTTATCGTAAACATGTCGAAGAACGTGCTGAGCTAGGAACTGTACCCCTACCACTAAATGAGAAACAAGTAGTAGAGTTGGTTGAATTATTAAAAAACCCGCCTGCAGGCGAAGATGCGTTCTTGATGAACCTATTAGAAAACCGTATCCCTGCTGGTGTTGACCAAGCAGCATACGTTAAAGCGGCATTTTTGGCTGCTATCTTAAAGGGTGAAACATCATCACCACTTATCAGTAAGCAAAAAGCTGTTGAAATTCTAGGCACTATGCAAGGTGGCTACAACGTTCAGCCATTAGTTGCTGCACTAGATGATAGCGAAGTTGCACAAGACGCTGCTGAAGCATTAAAGAAAACTTTGCTAGTATTTGACGCGTTCAATGACGTGACTGAAAAAGCTGAAGCTGGCAACACTATTGCTAAAGAAGTGATTCAGTCTTGGGCTGACGCAGAATGGTTCTTGAACCGTGCTGAAGTACCAAAGAAAACCACTTACACGACGTTCAAAGTAACTGGCGAGACCAACACGGATGACTTGTCACCTGCGCAAGACGCATGGAGTCGTCCTGATATCCCATTGCATTCACTAGCCATGCACAAAAACTCTCGCGACGGCATCAATGCTGACGAAGAGGGCGTTGTTGGCCCAATGAAGCAAATCGAAGCGCTGAAAGAAAAAGGCCATCCGCTAGCCTATGTTGGTGATGTTGTTGGTACTGGTTCTAGCCGTAAGTCTGCGACCAACTCAGTATTGTGGTTGATGGGTGAAGATATCCCTAACGTGCCAAACAAACGTGGCGGCGGTCTCGTACTTGGTAATAATATCGCTCCTATCTTCTTCAACACGATGGAAGATTCTGGCGCATTGCCAATCGAAAAGGTTGCAGTTGATAACCTAAACATGGGCGATGTATTTGACATCTATCCGTACGAAGGCAAAATCACTAAGCATGACTCTGATGAAGTACTATCAACGTTCTCACTAAACTCACCAACATTGCTTGATGAAGTTCGTGCTGGCGGCCGTATTCCATTAATCGTTGGTCGTGGTTTGACTAACCGTGCTCGTGAATACATGGGTCTTGGTCATTCAGACATCTTTGCTAAGCCAGAAGAGCCAGCTGATACTGGTAAAGGCTTTACGCTTGCACAGAAAATGGTTGGTAAAGCGTGTGGCCTGACAGGCGTACGTCCAGGTATGTACTGTGAGCCTAAGATGACGACTGTCGGTTCTCAGGATACCACTGGTCCGATGACACGTGATGAGCTAAAAGACTTGGCATGTTTGGGCTTCCAAGCGGACCTAGTGATGCAGTCATTCTGTCATACTGCTGCTTATCCAAAGCCAGTTGACGTTGAGACTCAGCACACACTACCTGACTTTATCATGAACCGTGGCGGCGTCAGCTTACGTCCAGGTGATGGTATCATTCACTCATGGTTGAACCGTATGCTACTTCCAGATACCGTTGGTACTGGTGGTGACTCGCATACTCGTTTCCCAATGGGTATCTCGTTCCCAGCGGGTTCTGGCCTAGTTGCTTTCGCAGCTGCAACTGGTGTAATGCCACTTGATATGCCTGAATCTGTTCGTGTTCGTTTTGTTGGTGAGCGTCAAGCTGGTATCACTCTACGTGACCTAGTACATGCTATCCCTTACCAAGCAATCAAAGAGGGTTACTTGACGGTTGATAAGAAAGGTAAAATCAACGAGTTTAACGGCCGTATTCTTGAAATCGAAGGCCTAGAAGATTTGACCGCTGAGCAAGCGTTTGAATTGTCTGATGCCTCAGCTGAGCGTAGTGCTGCTGGTTGTACCATCACTTTGTCTGAAGCGTCAGTGACTGAGTACCTAAACTCAAACATCACGCTGCTTAAGTGGATGATCTCAGAAGGCTATGGCGATGCACGTACGATCAGCCGCCGTGTTGAGCAAATGCAAGAGTGGTTGGCTAACCCAAGCCTCATGCGTGCTGATGATGATGCTGAATACGCGATCGACATCACTATCGATATGAGCGAAATCAAAGAGCCTATCCTTTGCTGCCCGAACGATCCAGATGATGCAAAAACGCTAGCAGACGTGGCTGGTGATACCATTGATGAAGTATTCATTGGTTCATGTATGACCAACATCGGTCACTTCCGTGCCGCTGGTAAATTGCTACAAGACGTACCAGCAGGTAGCCTGAAAACTCGTCTATGGATTGCACCACCTACTAAGATGGATGCACGCCAGTTGATGGAAGAGGGTTACTACAACATCTATGCACAAGCCGGCGCTCGTACTGAAATGCCAGGTTGTTCACTATGTATGGGTAACCAAGCACGTATCGCACCGAAATCTACTGCGGTATCGACCTCAACTCGTAACTTCCCGAACCGTCTAGGTCAAGGCGCTAACGTATACCTAGCTTCTGCAGAGCTTGCAGCAGTCGCAGCGGTACTTGGTAAACTACCGACTAACGATGAGTATCAGCAATATGCTGGCATGCTAAACAGCATGGGTGATGAAGTCTATCAATACATGAACTTCGACCGTATGGAAGACTATACTGAAGAAGCAGACAAGATTAACGTTGCTCAGTTGACCTAATATTGAGTATATAAGCTTTTAAAATTAGAAGCTTTATACGTAAAACAAAAAAACCCCGTATCGTCATGATGCGGGGTTTTTTATTGATGACTCTAAGAAAACTAGTATTCATTTACAAACTTTTATTGAGTATCTATAATCAAAGCCAATTATTAATAATGTTAACTGACGATTTCTACTTTTCACGACTGAGATAAAAAGCCCTATGGAAAATAATATTAAGCTCGATAAAGCGACTCCGCCGCCACTGCCCAGATCTACGATGGCTAACAATCATAGCGCTGAAACAAATTATGGCATCATTGATTGGTTTAAAAAGGGCATGAGAAATTACACGAATTTTTCTGGCCGTGCGCGCCGTAAAGAGTATTGGTATTCTTTTCTAGTACAAATGGGGGTGATGATCGTTGCAATGCTGTTAGACGCAATAATATTCAGCTCAGAGACAGGTTTATTTTACATAGTAGCGGCGCTCGGTTTATTTCTGCCTGGTCTTGCCGTGACTATCCGTCGCTTACATGATACTAGCCGCTCAGGATGGTGGTTTTTGATAGGGATAGTGCCACTGATAGGCTCTATTATATTGCTGGTATTTCTAGTGAGTGATACCAAGCCTGAAACCAATAAATGGGGTCTACCGGCAAAATAGTCCGGTTAAAACAGGCGATAATCGTTAATAAAACGGCTTACGCCTGTTTACAAATTTGCTCACTGATTTTTGACTCTGATTTCTGTATAATATAGGGGCAGGCGGAAACCGTGGCTCTGCACTCAATCTATCTTTTTCTCTCGGGACGGACCGATACTTTGATATGCACCTTACTGTTTAAATACAGGTGCTTTGGAGTCTTGGTTGATTACTTTATCCCCAGTTAAACGCCGAATTGTCTATGTGATTGTGTTTGAGATTTTGGCAATCATCTCCTCTACCTTTGTACTAATGAAGCTTAGCAATAGTGATGCATCAGAATCGCTGCCCGCTGCTATGATGATATCGCTCGCTGCCATTATTTGGAACTTCGTCTACAACACCGCTTTTGAGACTTGGGAGCAGCGCAGGCATATAGCTGAGCGTACGCTGCTTATTCGTAGTGCGCATGCGCTAATTTTTGAAATCGGTCTGGTATTGATCTGCTTGCCAATATATATCGTCTGGTACGATGTTGGCTTGATCGAAGCATTTATGATGGAAGCGGCTTTGATGGTTTTCTTCTTAATATACAACTTCGTTTTTACTTTTATTTTCGATAAAATATTTACTTTGCCTTATCATTATAACTCCGCGACTGCCTCTTGATTAAAAGTACAGATAAAAAAGGGCTACCATACTGGCAGCCCTTTTTTGATAGCATCATTGTTTATTTTCTTATTTACCTTGATATACAGGCTTACGCTTTGCGATAAAGGCGCTAACCCCTTCGATAAAGTCATCGGTTTTTGCCATTACGGTCTGCTGTTCTACCTCCGTATCTAACGCTGCGCTTAAACCAGCGAAGGCGTGTACGTTGAAGCTCTCTTTCATAGCGGCCAATGCTTTGCCTGGCAGTTGGCTCAATCGTAACGCCAATGCTTGTACGGTGGCTTCTAGCTCGTCAATACTTACTACGTTGTTCACTAGATTTAAACGTGCCATATCTTCGGCTTTCAGTTTATCACCCAGCATTACAAGCTCAGTGGCTTTTGCTGCACCAACCAATTGGTTTAATAAGTAAATACCACCTGCATCTGGCACTAGGCCAATATTAACGAACGCTTGTACAAACTTTGCATTGTCTGCGGCAATTCGGAAGTCACAAGTAAGCGCCAAGTTCATGCCAGCACCAGCTACGGCACCTTCTAATTTGGCAATAATCGGCTTATGGATATGACGTAATTTTAAGCTGACTTCGCCTGCACCTTCTACCATACCTCTTAATTTGTTTGAAACAATATCCTTGTCTAATCCTTCAGACAACATCTCTTTAATATCGCCGCCACTTGAGAAGTTACCACCAGCCCCTTGTAAAATAATCACTCGTACTTGATCATCTGCAGCTGCTTTATCTAGCGCTATCAAGACTTGGTTTTTTAAAGGTGTGCCAAAGGCATTTAAGCTTTTTGGATCGTTAAAGGTAATGGTAGCAATGTGCTCTGCAACTTGATAATCGACGAGAGACTGTGACATTTGAGATTTCCTTATATTAAATGACTGTTTTAATATTTTGTATCAATGACAA
This sequence comes from Psychrobacter proteolyticus, assembly GCF_039762275.1. Taxonomy (GTDB): domain Bacteria; phylum Pseudomonadota; class Gammaproteobacteria; order Pseudomonadales; family Moraxellaceae; genus Psychrobacter; species Psychrobacter proteolyticus_C. Next base: position 204,404 of record NZ_JBDLOB010000005.1, read on the forward strand.
TGGTACGAAATAAAAGTGAAAATGGTTCAATGCTGATTACTATAGCAGCTTGCTATGATTATAAAAGCGTGTTTTGTGGGCGCTTAAGACACATCTACATACTGGTAAACTTTCCTATTCTATCGTAAAAGCTGATGCTAGCTAATGGGACAAAACGACTGGCTCGTAAAAAGGCTATGACCTAAGGGGCTAATGGATTATGCTAATATGCCAGATTGAGCGTAAAAGAGTCGTAAAAGACACAAGGGTACGCTCGAACTTTTCATTGATCAAACAAGGATGTGGTTATGCCAACTATCACTGTAAATAACGCTGATATTTATTACGAAGACAGTGCACCGAACGACACACAAAAGCCCGTTATCGTATTTGCTCACGGTCTACTGTGGAGCTCACAGATGTATGATAAGCAAGTAGAGCATTTTCAAACAGACTACCGTTGTATTGCTTTTGATTTTCGCGGGCAAGGTCAGTCTCAGGTTACTAAGTCTGGCTATGATATGGAGACGCTGACTGAAGATACGCTTGACTTGCTTGCAGCGCTTGGTATTGATAAATGTCACTTTGTTGGGCTATCTATGGGCGGGTTCGTGGCTCAACGTATTGCGCTCAAACGCCCTGAGCTGCTATTGTCGTTAACGCTGTTAGAAACCTCTGCTGACCCTGAAGATCCAAAAAACATACCTCAGTATCGCAAGCTGGTCAAAGCCATTCGCTGGTTAGGTATGAAGCGTGTGAGTAATAAAGTCATGCCAATCATGTTTGGTAGTACGTTTCTGGCAGACAAACTGCGCAAATCCGACCGTAAGCAGTGGCTGACTATGCTACAAAGCAATCGCAAGGGCGGCGTGGTCAAAGCAACAATGGGCGTGATTGAGCGTACAGGTACTTATGAGCAGTTGGGTGAGATTACAACGCCAACACTGATTGTGGTAGGTGATGAAGATGCCGCCACGCCTTATGCTAAGTCTGAACGCATGCATTTTGCTATCGCTGGGTCCAAGCTTGCTATTATCAAAGGTGCGGGTCATACATCGACAGTAGAAGAGCCTGATCAAGTGAACCAAGTACTTCGTCAGTTTTTGGAAAGTTGTGCTTAGTGTAGCTACTGTTCGAGAGCTTTAAAGCCTCATATCTATAGAAAACCCTAAGCAAATATCTATATAAAAAAGCCGCTACCTGTCATTTGATAGCGGCTTTTTGCATGGTACAAGTTGTTAAATGGCAGACAGCCATTATCGGCAATGAAAGCTACATTCGTGAGCTGTATTGGCTATGTCCATCATCAATGGTTCCAAAGGCTTCTGCACGATTAACAATTTCAGTCGCCCAAGCACGGTGCGTCGCAGGCTCTAGCATCGTATTATTGTACTTAAATACGGCTTTGGCTTCAGTGTGAAGGATCGCTTGTGCTTCATCCAGTGTACTCAGTGGCACACAGTAAGCTTGCTGTACTAGGGCGATTTGGCTTGGATGAATGACAGTTTTTCCCACCATGCCTAAGCTGACGTCTCGGTTCAACTCTTGCATAAATAGCGTCGGCTGATCCAAGTACTCAAATACTGGCGCGGTAAGATAAAAACCATGCGGCACAAAACAGCCAAGCATTTGATAAGCCAACGTACCGATAGGTGAGTCGTAGACAATACTGTTTTTTGGGCGACGTAAGCGCAATGCTGCGAATAAGTCATTACCACCAATACGCAATGCAAAAACTGGCTGGCTAAACGCTTCTTTAAAAGCGATGGCAAGCTCCTGATTGTGATGCGGATTAAACAGCGCTGCGGTTTCAAGCGTCGGCATAAGTAGTTGATCTACTTTTAGGTTCTGACAAGCCATGCGCCAGTTAGATAGGCTATACATATCAACTTTTGGCATGACGAAACCATCGATAAGATCGATATGGGTATAGTCAGCCAGTTGCTGTAGCATCATCGGGCTACGTGGACGTATAAAGACCAGTGGGCGCGTCGGATGCTGGGCATGAATCTTCGCCGATTTAGATGGCGCATTAATGCTATTCACATGCTCAGCCCAAGTATTTAGGAGGGTTCGCAAACGCTCAAGCGCTAACTCAACATCCTGCTGACTGACAGCATCTTCTAGACAGATAATAATACTATTAATCGTCGGTAATTTATCTCGTTTGATGACTTGCCAAATATCTTGGCGAGTCGCAGGCATGTATAAGCTAGCACCGAGCTGATATGGATGGTGCGTGTGCGGCTTGACCATCGCATGACGCTCAGTGATCAGATGCGCATAAGATTGGGTATCATTGTAAAGGTCTGACTCGGTTTTTAGCATATCTGACATAATTGGCATCATAAGTAGAGAGTATAAGAGAACGAAAAAGAAAATATTTAATACCGTTAAATGTATTAAGTGTCTTGGGAGCGCTGCTTGATAAGCGTGATGGCTTGATAAGGCAGTATTTTATCACCTAATACACTGATAGTGATGTTTCGTTGCGCACATAAATGGCGTAGCAATATGGTATCAGGGTGCTCAGCAGTAGCGAGCAATATACGCTCGGGATCACGGCGTAATATGGCACGTGTTGCCTCAGCAATAGTCGGCTTAATACGGTTGCGATTGACGATATGATAATCTGCTGCCAGCGTCTCTATCAACGCCGCAGTCTGGTAGCGTGGCTGCTGGTAAGTCGGTAAACGCGCTGGAGTTGTAGCCAATGATCGTCTCACGGCATCGATACGCTCAATAAATGCCAAACTGTGATCTACCTCAATTAAATCATCATAAAAGACACTGCGATGCAGGCCTGATGACGGCTCTGTATACAAGCTGCGTGAAATTAATCCTGATACGGTGCTATTTAACAACCCTGATGGGATTAACCAGTCTTCTTCACTAGCCGCGAGCCAAGCAACGCCAGCCGGATCGGCAAGAGTCAGTAGCGGAATGACGTTAGCACCTTGATGAAAAATATTAGCAAAATTAACATGAGTAGAATCGCTAAACGTCTCTAGACTACGAGCCAACTCTTGATATATGGCACCTTTACCTGTCCAGCCATCGACGAATATGACTGGACTGTTTGGATAAGCTTCCAGTAGCATTTGCAGGGCCACTGGATCAAGACCACGATCCCGAATGATACTGATGCCATAATGTACACTTGGCAGGCGATAGCTACTGTCTGTATCCGACAGCGCACGCTGCAATAACACACCAATCGGCAGACCAGCTCGCACCAAACTGACTAAAACCAGTGGATGCTCATCACTCACATTCTGCTGAAAAACATGATATAGCGTATGAGATAAATGAGCGATATCAGTCGCGGTCCTTGTTGAGCCTTCCTCTAATGCCTGTATGTATAGCTGCTCATGCATGGCAGTAGGTGATTGCTCTAAAGTCAGCATGTCAGAGTAATGGCGTTGTCCGCTTTGGATAAGCGCTTCTTTTTGACTGACGGGCACATCGGCAACCGCGTCCTTATCCACTATATCGAGTAGGACAGTGACATCGCTTGCAAGATAGCTGCCTGAGCCATAGTTTTGCAGAGTAGCTCTTTTTATCTGTATATTAGGTAAAGTCATAGTATGAATAATAGCACTCGTGATGATGACAGTGGATTTGCGTGGCTGCAGTTTAAGCTGATGATTTAAACTAATGGTTTAGCCTGACGATTTAGACTGGTATTGCTCATGCAGTTGGCCATGATTGGGCATACCGTACCAGTCCAATAACTGTAAGAAAGGCAGGTCAGCTAAGCTATCACCAAAGCCAAAACTGGGACGCTGATGGTCTAAATGATGCTCTAATAAAAACTGTACCGCATGACGCTTATGAACCGCATGGGGCAATATCGCTAGGTTATTAGCATTCACATGTACATAGAAATCTTGGTCAAAATCACGTATCAGAGTGGGCAGTTTCTCAGCTAAATCTACGAGCGCTTGATGGTCTTTCTGTGCATGTTTGATAGCCAGATAAATGGTTAGCTCTTCATCCGTAGAACCATTGTTAAAGCTATCGATATGCGGTGTAAATACTAGATGACTTTGCTCGCTTTGACTATGACTGGTAAATAATTCGCTTAACTGATTAAGCTTATCTTGCAATGGCGCAAGCTTACTATACATATGCTGCTGCCAACTGCTCAGCAGCGCTCCGTCAGACGTTAAAATAATCGCTCCATGGGTCAATACTTGCCAGCTATCAAATGGCAGCTTAACGCGTTTTATTTCACTACGATCCCGCGCCGTCACTACGATTAATTCAGTGCTAGCAAGTAGCCAGTTAAAAAAGATTGCTTGGCGCTGGCTCATAAAACTCAGTGGCTCGTCTTGTTTATTGACCGTCGCACAAACCAAAGTTTCACGCTCAGTAGTGGGTAAGTCCCATGCATCAATTTTACGCTGGGTTTGGAATAACGTGTCATCCAAATCCATCAAGGCATAAGGCTTATTAATATCTGAGTTGGCTTTAAAAAATGAGGTAGTCATGGCGTCGTCCGTAAATAATAGGTTTGAAAGTTAGAGAGCAGTTTAATGACTAGGGCTCACCACTAGCACGTTATCTAAACCTCGCCACATAGCATCCACACTATCAGCTGATGTTTCTATACACAACACTATCAAATCCCAATCACTAGGCTCAACGTTATAAGCAAAATTGGTCATACCAAGCCCGTAATTATCATGAAAGCTCAGCATCGTGGTAATCGCTCCACCAAGCGCAATCGGTGAACGGGTTAATGCGCTAAAATTAACCATGGACGCTGTATCGTCGTTGAGCTTGTCGGACTCTGTTTCAAGCCATTCAGCCAATAGAAATGGCAACCAAACAAACTCATTGCTACCCAAGACTAAGATTCTTTTTGGTAGCTGAGCAACATCAAAGTTTTCTTGATCATTGAAACGGGTAAATGCAGCTTGAAAACTCGAAAGGTAGTTAGCAAAACCCTCTGTACTGTCTAGCGTTGGAAAACGCCCCCAGTTGCCCGTATCACCGAGCGCCTGACTACCAGCGGCAGTAGTATCAACCGATGGCATCGTAATAGGTTCAGGATTGGGTGCATCTGTCCATTGCCATGCACCAGACAGTAAATGATGACGATGAAACTCAATACCAGCGAGACGATCGGCCATACGTGCAGGTGTAGCATCTGACTGTGGATTAGGTGTTTCTTGATCTAATGACCAGTCGACCAATGTTGTTAGATGCACTTGTTCTAACTGGCTCAGTCCTGCTTCACGTAAGGCAGTGACGACATTCACACAGGTATTACCCGTTGAGGCTTCATCATCGACCATAATCAGTATTTTACTAGCCAGTAGCTGCGCTTGAGTAACGCTATCTTTGCTCTGATAAATCAAATGCTGGCTGGCATGACTGTGATCTTCACAAAATGTCGTCAGCAAGGAGTTGGTACCATTGGCATCACTACTTTTATCGTGCTGTGCATGACGCGTAGAGTTCAATAGCAGGGCTTGAGGATAGCGCGTTTGTATCGCTTGATGTACACCAGCAGATAGGCCAACAGCGGTCTCTGCCATACCGATGACTAGTACTGGCTCAGCCAAGTTATTAGGCACTAAGTCAGCCAAATCAGTAAATGCCTCTCGCATAGTACTTGGCGCAACGGGAATATGACGACCTAGCACTTTTGAGACAAACAAAAACGCACGCTTTGGATTAATACGCTGGGCAAATCCTAGCAAATCTTCTAATTGATAATGCTCGTGTTGTTCTGCGCCATTTTTATTGGTGGCTGATTTATTGGTGGCTGAGTTAGTTTGATAAGTGAGATCTAGCGTACCACGGGGTAGGGTGATGGTCGTACTGTGTTGCTCATTTAACATTCATATTCCTTGGCGCTTTTAATTATATGTCGTCGTAGATTTTTAACCCTGACAGCCAACCAGCCATAAGGCCCTGCGACTTTGCTTGCTTAGCTGAGGTGTTGTAAGAGGCGTAGCACTGGTCAAATCAGACGTTTTCTCCAAACTGATGCCAGCGCTCGCCAGTAGGGCAGATAATAACTGAAATTTCACCGCATAGTTCATATTTTGTGCATGTTCATGAACCAGACTGGATGTGACCATGCCGACGACCTCTCCAGTCGGCAATAATAAAGGACTACCACTAGAACCAGGCTGAATGGGTGCGGTGAATTGCACGTGACGGATATCGTTGTTTAAGCCTGTCAGTCCTGATATACAGCCTTGAGTGACTTGCAGTTGACTACTCAGTCCTGATAACGGAAACCCCAGTGTGGTAATGGTCTCACCCAATATATCAACACATTGCTGCGCCAATGGGAGGTAGCTAGGCAAAGGATCGCTAACTCTAATAATAGCTGAATCGCTTCCGATATCGCTGAGTACAACTTGTGCCTCGCGATCAGGCTGACCTTGCTGACGTATGCCAACCATCGCTGCTGACTCAATCACATGATAGCAGGTCAGCAGATGATAGGGATCAATAGCAAACGCTGTTCCTGTCCAAGTCTCGCCTGCTTGTACTTGACGAGGAGGGCGAGCTTCGTTGTTTGGTTGAGTACGCTGCTGCTGTTGCGCTTCTTGAATAAGCGTATGTGTGCTAGGTGGACGAACATCCAGACTAACCTGTACATGATGCTCAAGGCTTGCTAAGCCTTGCGTTGATGCCTCACCAAGCGCCCGACACTTGAACTGTCCATTACGCTGATATATTTCTAATATAATCGCCGCTTTGATATGCCGATCGTTTGTTGTGAAGTTATAGCGAATATCTCCATTATTGAGCGTGAGGCTTACGTCGTTCAACTCTACCGCTGGCAAGTTCAGGCTTGGATCATGATAAACATAAGCAATCAGTTGTAAGAAACTAACATTATTTTTATCAAATAACAGGGGTAAATCTAACTGCCATGTACTTGGATTATCCTTGTTATCGAGCTGAGCCCAGTCTTTAGACTCATGTAAATAAGCAGGACTACAAACGGCTTTACGATGGGTATCTAATGGCAACCATAATAGCCCAAGCTGCTGTCCAAACTCTAATGGTTTAGTAGTAGAAAATGCGATCGAACATTGTGGATTTTCGATAACCGTATTGGCTCCTAGCACTAATTCGACTTGCTTCGACATCACATTTCCTTAGTTTATTTGCGCGATTATGATTATTTTTATTGTTTAATTATTTTATCCTTGAGACTAAAGTCTGACTACATAAAGGGTTTTGATTTTATTTCGAACCTATCATTCTACAAAGAGAAAACGTTAATAGGTGTTTTAATATACAGTTAAGATTAATTGCATAATAGATATATCAAGATATATAGGTTTTAATAGTTTCGGAATTCCTTTTAATAATTAATTACTTTTAGAAAATAATAATGAGGTTTTATAGTCTAGCCATTTGTCGGTTAATGTAGCCACTTATCGGACAAAGCCATATAGCGTATTGCTACAAAACAAGATTCCGGTGATAATACAATCAAAATCTATTGCTATTTAGTAACTCTACTGTGACCAAGTGTTATCTGTAAAGTTTAAAAATAGTATTTGATTTAAACCTATTAATTCTAATCTTATTTTCAAGCTTATTGCTGTTTCTCGATTAATGAATTTCTAGTAGTTAGAGCACTTGTATGCTTAATAACTATAAAAATCGAAGTTTCATCTACTGAATATAGTTCATTTCTTATAATATAAAAGATATATAAAAACTGTCACATGGTTGATGTCTGCATATCTTTTATATTGTGAGAAAGCCAGTTGGTCGGACCTTTGAAACGTTATTCACATTAGTTTATCTAGATAGCTTGTTATAAGAAAGCGTAGCAGTATTTTAAGAAAAGGAGTGCTCTGTGAAATTCTCTTGTGCATTAGAAACATCTTCTGAACGTATTCGTCTGGTCAATGTTATTTCGCCGCTTATCAAAGCAGGTTATCAGCTGGTCTCCCAAAAGCAAGAACCTTCAGAGAATGGTGGTAACATCATTCATGTGATCGCAAGAAGTCTAGGCTCTAAAACGCAAGCAGATCTAATCGATGATTTATCTTCAATTGAAGGCTGTACGCTTTTTAATCTAGAAATAGATGAAGAGGGCGGCTCGTCAGCTGCCCCTGCAAAAAAGACATTGGATGAAAAAAGCGTCTTATCAGCCATCGGTGCTTATTACCCTAAAATAGCAGATATTGTCAGCCAGTATGAGGATAGTTTACCTATTGAGCGACGTGTGACTGCATTGCAAGAGTTGGGTCGTAAGGTTGGCGGCGGTATTTACCAGCGTGATTATTCACTTGGTAGCCCACTAAAGATGCCTACTACGATCACTCGTGAGCTTGTGCCAGCACTAAAAGGTCTGTCTAAAGTTAAAGCAAAGAATAATGTGATCTATTTAATCAAATGTCCGTTCTGTAAGTCGTCAGATCATACTCACTCAGGATGCCATTTTATTGTAGGTTATATAGAAGGCTTTTTGGCAAGCAACCCTGCTATAGATGTGGTTCAGGTTGAAGAGACTAACTGCGGCGCAGGTAGTACCAATATTTGTGAATTTACCATTGGGTAGGAAAAATTGTGCATAGATAATTTTATGTCTATGCAAAAAAAATCAACGAGCGAATGACGCACCGTGTTGCAATAAAAGTAACGTTATTTGACTCAATTCTTATGATAGATAAAAGGCAAAAAAATGATGGAAGTTGAATATAACTTACTTTTGGTGTTGGTCTCATACGCCATTGCAGTATTTGGTTCTTATGTTGGCTTAAACCTTGCCATTCGAGTACCTTCTGCTAAACCAGGAACAGATTTGTATTTTTGGGTAGCGCTATCATCTATTGCTATCGGTGGTGCGATTTGGTCTATGCATTATATCGGTATGATGGCAGTAGATATGAAGATGCCTGTGACTTATGACTTAGGGTTAACAATTGTATCAATGCTACTCGCAATTTGTTTCGTTGCAGTCGGTATTGTTATCGTAGGTCGCGGTGAACCAAGCGTTGCTAAGTTAATCGGTGGCGGCGTACTTACTGGACTGGGTGTTGCAGCCATGCATTATACTGGTATGGCCTCTATGCAGATGGACGCTACCATGTCATATAATATACCGCTGCTTATCTTATCGATTGTAATTGCTATTGCAGCCGCTATCGCTGCGCTATGGTTGGCATTCAATCTACGTGGTACAGTACAGCGTTTTGGTAGTGCCTTCATCATGGGTCTTGCAGTTTGTGGTATGCATTATACTGGTATAGCCGCGATGGAAATGACGATGACTGATCACTCAATGTCTATGGATTATACCCATGCAGGTGCCATCTCTTCATCTATTATGATCTTCATCGGTTCAGCAATCGTATTGAGCTTATTATGGGTCATTGCTTCTAAAAATGCACCTAAGCAAGCGACACTAGCCTTTGGCGAGTAATTTTAAACGTTGATTTTTAATACTTTTCAAGAATGAAAATAATAAAAAAGGTTTTTAGATTAATATCTAAAAACCTTTTTTTGTGCCTGTTCAAATCCTCTGCTAAACACGTGCATGCCTAGCGGATTATTTACTCAGCAACGTTTTCAATTTTGACACTCATCATAATAGAGCGTACTTGGCATGGTTCAATATGCTGAATATTGGTCTCTAAGTTAGGTCTCTCTGATAACCCCAACCAATAAGAAAATCCGACTTGCGTCAAATCGATCCCACTATGAGAAGTATAACCAATACCACCTGATGGGCGGCTATTAATCTCAAGAACGCGGTGCTGACCACTATCATCAGCTTTAGTTTGTACACTGACGATACCATCACAGCCAAAAGCCCTAATCAAAGGGATTACAACATCCATGACAGACTGCTCATAACCAACATGTTGTATTTTTCCTGTTTTATGACGAGTGACAGCAGCTAGGACTTCGCCATATTCACAGACCACATCGATAGAGTACTCTTGCCCTGACAAATAAGGCATGAGCAACATTGGAATAGGGCGCTCGTGTACCATTTGGCTGTTGGTATAAGCATTTACAAACTGGGCCGTATTAATTTTTTTCTCTTCAGTGAAATATAAGTGCTCAAAGCTATCGTACTGCTCGCCATATTCCTTACCCGTATCTAATCGCCAAAACCCTTGTGCAAAAATACCGACTACAGGTTTGACACATAGAGGCTGGTCACCATGTTCGGCCAGTAAAGCCTCAAGCTCAGTAGTATTGTCAAAACGCCATGCGTCCGCGACTGGAATATTGTGAGTGTGACACTGCTGCATAAAAGCAAATTTATCATCGATTGATTCTAGTGCCGCCACGCTGGTTGCGCCCGTCAATAAGCGAATACCAACAGCGTCAAATTTCTCACGATGCACTTCATAATCGATACCATTGCGTCCAGTCAGTAGTACTTTTACGTTATGCTTTTGAGCTTGTTCTAATACGAACTGCCAGCGTGGTATAGCAGTTTCGCCAGTCATGTGGTTATCAGTATCTACGATCGAGTCAGATGGCTCGCGATAAATCATATCGGCGAATTCAAAAATTTCAGGTCTATCATGACGGTGTGAGGCAATAACTTGAAAAGGGTTGTTTGAAGGACTGCTTGATTTGCTCTTTAGACTTTGTAAGCTCTCCAACATATCACGCTGGCTAGATTGGCCTTCAGCTAACCACGCCGCTACTGATATTGAAGGGTTACTATTGTCAGCAAGATTATTCATAATTCTCTCAGCGTTGTCATTGGGTGTAGGGGAATCGGCAAGTCAATACTGCTATTGCAAATCTAGTAGTAATATTAGCAAAGGTATACGGTTTAATAGGACGTATTATATACAAATGATATGCGTTATAAACGCCTCTGATAAAATAGTCATAGGGATTTGTAAGGATGACTTTATCGCTTATATTGCGATTGTCTGGTTCAAAATTTTCATAATATCCATGCTACTATATGATGATAGTCAGCATGATGATGACAATAATATAATAAATAATCTAAAGGATGTATGATGAGTCAAAACCAACCTCAAAAACTAATTGCAGGTGCTAATGCACCACTACCAACTGACAATATTAGCATTCGTATTTTAAGCCAAAATGCCATCGATTGTGCCGCTTATCGCCTGACTAATGACGGCAAAGTACGCGGTGATGGTGACATGATATTTTATGGTCAGACACGTAGCGATGATGGTAGCGTTAGCTTCCGTGGTCATGACAGTGATGGATTTTTTGATGTTAATTTGTCTGCACAGCCTGCAACTATTGAGAAAATTGCCTTAGCGTTCTCTAGTGCGCAAACATTGTCACAAATTGGCGATGTGGACATTCAAGTCTTGCAGGGCAGTCATGTGCTGATGACCTGTCAGCTGAGTAGCACAGGCCGTAATGAAAAAGCCATTATATTGGCTGAATGCTATCGCAGACAAGGAAGCTGGAAATTTCGTTTTATCGCCCAAGGTTTTGAGGGAGGGTTAAAACCTTTGTCTGAACATTTCGGTGTTGAAATCGCTGATGACGCACCTGCTCAAAATCATAACCCTGCACAAAGCCAACCTCAACCTATCAACACGCAGCGACCAATCAATACGCAAAAAGCAGGCAACACGTCTCAAGCTAACAACCCGCCACCGATTCCTGCCAGTCCTTCGATTAACTTAAGTAAGATAACCTTAACTAAAAACCAATCTAGCATCAATCTAAAAAAACGTGATGACTTTGGCAAAATATCAGTCAATTTAGATTGGAATCAACGCCCGCAAAGTGATAAATCAGCGCCCAAGAAAGGCATACTGGGTGATTTATTTAAGCAACATCAATCAAGCGGTATCGATCTAGATGTCGGCGCTATGATTCATCTAAAAAACGGTGAAAAAACCCTTATTCAAGCGTTGGGTAATCGCTTTGGTAGTTTACAATCAGCGCCTTATGTTTGCTTACGTGCGGATGATAGAACGGGGCAGGTAAGCGGCGGTGAATGGCTAGATATTAATGGTCAGCAATGGTCGCAGATTGAAGAAGTATTTATCTTTGCATTTATCTACGAAGGCGCACCCAACTGGGAAAAAACCGATGGGGTTGTGACTATTCATGTGCCAGAGCAGTCACCAATTGAGACACGTTTGACCGAAGGTGCAGGTAATCTACCAATGTGTGCCATTGCCCGTTTGGTCAATCAGCAAGGCAGTATCAATGTTGAGCGTATCAACCAATATTTCAAAGGTCACCAAGAAATGGACAAAGCATTTAACTGGGGCTTTAGCTGGAAGCGTGGACGTAAATAGTATTCTTAAGTATAGATAATAAACATAAAAGAGCGGCCCAGCTATTGATAGATGGGCCACTCTTTTTGAAATAAACTGTTTAACTAGATTGGTAATAATCCAGTTAAAGTCTAAAGTCAATTACGCATGCGGTGTGATAGCAGGCATTAAATCGTGGAAGGTGCGGCCAGAAGCTGTTTCGCCAATCGCATGCATTTTCCATTCATTGTTATGACGATAAACTTTTGCCATTACCATTGCTGTGTGTCCACCTTGCGCCGACAAGTTATAACGTGCTACTTCACTGTTATTATTGGCATTGACGATACGGCAAAACGCATTTTCTACGGTCTCAAATGTTTGACCAGTAAAGCTATTGACCGTAAATACCAATGAAACCACATTAGCAGGTACTCTTGAGAGATCAACATTGATGACTTCATCATCGCCATCACCGTCGCCAGTACGGTTATCACCAGTATGGACGATACTGCCATCTTTCGATTTTAGCTGACTGAACCAAATGGCATCGACCGCTTGCTTGTTAGCATCGAACATGATGCATGAAGCATCTAAGTCGATAGAGTCGCCACCAGAACCGCCACCAAATAATTTTCCTAAGAAACCACCTTTTTTATCTTGTGGCCCTTGCGCAACATCCCAGCCTAGACCCAATTTAACTTGAGTCAGCTCGCCGCCAGCTTCTTTGCTTAGGGAGATTTTTTGACCTTTTTGAAGACTAACTGCCATGTGAGTATCCTTATAATAATTGTGAGTAAAACCGTTGAAAAATAATGCTAAAGAGTATTATAAATTGCGAAATGCACTATAAGATATTGTCTAAAAAGCCACCACCGCCGCCACGTCCACCTGAGCTACTACCGAGGACGCTTTGTATCCAACCTTGATAACTGTCACGATTGCGCGAGCAAATAATGACTTTACCACTTCCTGAGAAGTTCAGAACCATCCCTTCGCCACTGGTGACAGAGTTGATAATATTGCTCATGATGCCTTTTTTCTTACTGGTCGAAACTGACAATTTGTATTCGAGATTTGAGTCCCAACAGACCACATGACCGTTATCAATGATGACGTCTTTGTCTGGTGTGATATCAATCTCAAACAACGAGCCAAAACCAGATACCACGACTTGACCTTGGCCTTGGGTCTGCATCACCATGAAGCCGCCTGTATCACCAAACACTGCGCCACCTAAATTGCGCTGGATATTGGCTCTGATATCGACGCCAGTTTGGGCCGCGACAAACGCACCATCACTCAATGTATACTGCTGCTTACCAACTTCTATGATTTGCATATCACCATCAAGCGTAGGCGCAAGCAAACAGTCGCCCTCACCATTAACCGCTTCAATCTGCTGTTGAAACAACGATTCATCGTTTGCAAAGCGGCGCATCAGTGACTGCATCAGGCCACCTTGTAGCTTACCTTTCAGCTCAAGATTGGACTCCATCATCACCATTGCATTGGCTTCACAATAAATTGAATCGCCTTTTTTAAGATTACAATGCAAAAAAGGTTCAATAGTACCAATTAAACTGAATGTTGCGGCCATGGCTTGCAAATCCTTATTCTAATATCTTTGTTAAATGCTCTTAATATGTGCGTATGCTTTTATGTGCTCTATAGATTTTAATGATAAGCCAATTAAATTTAAAGCCATCAAATGCGTTAAAGGGGCACACTTGATGGCTCATTAGATCATAACCAGACGTCTGATTATGATAATTGGCTTGCTAAACGTTTACGTTGGTTTTAACGTTAAACATTTACGCCATAAGAGGCTGCTAATGGTCCAAGACCACCGCTGAAGCCTTGACCAACCGCACGGAATTTCCAATCACCGCTGTGACGATATAATTCACCGAAAATCATCGCTGTTTCAGTGCTGCCGTCTTCTGATAGGTCGTAACGAGCGATTTCAGACTCACCATTGTCGTTTACAACGCGGATATAAGCATCACCAACTTGACCGAAGTTTTGGTTACGTGCTTGGCCTTCATAGATGATGGCACAGATAGCTACTTTGTTGACATCAGCTGGGATGCTAGCAAGATTGATTTTGATTTTCTCATCATCGCCATCGCCTTCGCCAGTACGGTTATCACCAGTATGTTCAACAGCGCCGTTATCTGATTTTAAATTATTGAAAAAGATAAAATCTTGGTCGTTACGGACTTTGCCTGCTTCGTTAATCAAGAAACCGATTGCATCTAAGTCAAACTCTTGGCCGTCAGTGGCACGTGGATCCCAGCCTAGACCGACTGTAATGTTAGTTAAACCTGGCGCTTCTTTTGATAAGTTTACGTTGCCGCCTTTTGTTAAGCTAATAGCCATACAAATATCCTTTGGATTAATAGTTAAGTGGATTGATTGATAAAAAATAAACTAAAAGTTGTGCAGTGACTGATATCTCAGAGCAAATAATAAAAACTTACCTGTACGCTATGCCCTGCATATTATTACGTTTTACTATACTAAGCGTTTGCTCACTAAGCAAGGCGTATTTTGTGCGCTTACTATATGCTTACTAAGGGACATAATACTTCTGTATCTTTGATAATTTCTAATCAACTTAGCAATAGTCGTTAAGATATTGTTATGAAAAGTAATGTTTCATACAAAAGGAATTTAGCACAAAGGTCGCTTAGATAAAGCAATCGCTTTAAAAAGCACCGACTGACTATATGGGCTTAGAACAAACTAACTCATGGCTTAGGTATGCTTCGCAGCTAGTATGAGAGCATGGCATTATATAAAAAACCTATTTAGATAAATATACATGTATCTCTTATTCTGCAAAAACCGACCAGCCAGTTTTTTGTACGAAGCGCTCTAGTGCTTTTAGTCCAAGCTTAGAGTTACCTACATGATCAAGCCCTGGTGACCAGACAGCGATAGAACCTTTACCAGGTGCTATCGTCAAAATACCGCCACCAACACCACTTTTGCCTGGTAAGCCCACGCGGTAAGCAAATTCGCCAGAGCCATCATAATGACCACACATCATCATCAATGAGTTAATACGGCGTGCTCGTTTTTCATTGATTACACGTACTCCTGAGTGCTTATCAACTCCGTTAGACACTAAATAAAGACCGGCACTGGCCAACTGTTGGCAGTTCATTGCAATTGAGCACTGATGAAAATACGTACCTAATACATTATCCACATCGTGTCTTAAACGACCAAAGGATTTCATAAAGTGCGCCAGAGAGGCATTTCGGTCCTTGTGCGCCATCTCAGAAGCCGCTACTTTATGATCAAAGCGAATTGACTCATCATCTGCAATGAGGTGAACAAACTGCAGGATTTCACCCAGTGTTTCTTTGGGTTTATGCCCCATCATAATAGCATCCACCACGGCAATGGCACCAGCATTGATAAATGGGTTGCGCGGTCGGCCAGACTCATGTTCGAGCATCACAATTGAATTGAAAGGATCGCCAGATGGTTCGCGTCCGACGTGTGTCCAAAGTGTATCGCCTAGCTTGCCAAGACCAATGGTCAAGGTAAATATTTTAGAGATACTTTGGATGGAAAACAGAGTGCTTGCATCACCTGCTGCATACATATGCCCATCAGGAGTCGCTACAGCTATACCGAACTGGTTCGGATCAATATGAGCCAATTGAGGGATATAATCTGCTACTTTGCCGCGGTCAGTTTCTCTTGCCATCTCTGCGGCAATATCATCAAGAATTTTTTGCATATTGTTTATAGGGTCTTATTTCGACAATTTATTTAAGGATGAGGATTTTAACTGAAGATAGGGTAATAGTAACAGGGCAAACGTAATTTTAACCATTGATTGTCTTAATTATTGGTTATTCCGATATCTTGGGGCTTCAATACGGCCTAACAGTAAGGCAAAATTGTCAAAAAAAACAGGCCATACCTGATGATATGACCTGCTTAGATGTATAACTAGATACAGATTACACTGAGAACATGCCTTAGTTTAAGCTGGCTTTCTCAGCTTTACGATGCTGAAGTGACGCTAGCAGCGCCCAACCAATAAAGGCAATACCAATCAGACCAGTGATAATCTCTGGCACGTGGAACTTCACTGACAATAGCATAATCAGTGCCAATGCGCCGATTGCATAATGTGCGCCATGCTCAAGATAGATGAACTCGTCAAGCGTGCCTTTGTCTACCAAGAAGATAGTCATCGAACGTACGAACATCGCACCAATCGCAAGACCTAACATAATAACAATCACGTCATTGGTGATTGCAAATGCGCCAATCACACCATCGAAACTGAATGAAGCATCTAGGACTTCTAAGTATAGGAAACCAATGATACCGCCTTTCATAATGGCACTGGTCGCTGCAGCGCCCGAACCATTCTCTTCGTTTTCTAGGTCTTCTTCCAGATCGCCCTCAAGCATACCTGATACAACCTGTACGCCCAGATAAACCAAGATACCCCAAACACCTGCGATTAGAACAGCACTTGACTGCTCTGCATTGGCCCACGATACCGCAATCATCAAGACGATAAGCGCTACAAATACGCTCATGGCATCGACTTTACCTAGCTTGGCTAAACGGCTCTCAAGCCAGTCAAACCAATGTACTTCTTTGTCATCAAAAATAAAGTTCAAGAATACCAATAGTAAGAAGATACCACCAAATGCTGAGATTTCCGCATGGTGTGCCATCAGTCTTGCCGAGTACTCTTCAGGACTATATAAAGCCAAGTTGATGACTTCCATCATACCAAGGTCAGCAGTAACCGCGACGATGACAATAGGGAAGACCAATCGCATACCGAATACAGCGATTAGGATACCAACGGTTAAAAATATCTTTTTCCAAAATTCGTCCCAGCCCTTAAGGACTGAAGCATTGACCACCGCATTATCAAAAGATAATGAAATCTCCATGACGGCCAAAATAGCGGTAATAGAAAGAGTGGCTATCATGCCACCCATACCGCCATGTGAATATCCCCACCATGCTGCTATTGCCAAAGCAATTGCGGTGAAGATAAAGTCTAAATAAAAATGTCTCATGACACATCCTGTATGGTTGCGTAAAGCTAAGGTCTACCTAGTATAGGCATGAACCGCAAAAAAGCGGTTATTACTAACCACTTTTTATGCATAATTTTAAACGAAACGTAAAGCATTACTAGTCATTTGGCCATTAAAAATTGTGACTATTTGCAACGATGGCGGTTTGCTATTTTGGACGTGATGACGGCGACTAATAACTGACTAAATACCAGTAAATAATGGTTTTAGATATCAACACCGTATTGCTGACACATCGCTTGCAAGCCGCCTGAATAGCCTTGACCAACAGCACGGAATTTCCATTCGCCGTTGTGACGATATACTTCGCCAAACACCATCGCTGTCTCTACAGAGTAGTCTTCTGCTAAATCAAAACGTACCACTTCAGTGCCTGTCTCTTCGTTAACGACACGGATAAAGGCGTTTGCGACTTGACCAAAGTTCTGGCTGCGAGCAGCAGCGTCATGAATAGTCACGGTCACGACTACTTTATCTACGTCTGCAGGTACTTGAGTTAGGTTTACTTTGATAACTTCATCATCACCGTCACCTTCGCCAGTACGATTGTCACCAGTATGCTCGACAGCGCCATTGTCAGACTTCAGCTGATTGTAAAAGATAAAGTCATGATCGCCGCGTACTTTACCCGCGCCATTTAGTAGAAACACGCTAGCATCAAGGTCGAACTCAGTACCAGAAGTGGCACGCTCATCCCAACCAAGACCGATAAGTAGCTTGGTTAAATTTGGGTCGGTTTTCGTTAGCGATAAATTACCGCCTTTATTAAGTGATAAAGCCATGGTGTTATCCTTTTTATTAGACGTTAGTGGTTTTGTGAGGTCATCGAAAAAAGGCGATGCTTACGCAATAACTGCGCAAATCCATCGCCTAGTAACGCTCTATCATAGCAACAAAAAATGGCCCAATCAAAGCTGATTGGGCCATTGTTATATTTCATATACATTCGGCAAAAAACAGAAGTTTCAGATACTTATATTGCCCTTATAAATCTATAGTCTTATTTATCAAAATCCTGTTTACGGACTTTAGATTCTAAACTGTAAATCTAAAACTTCGAATTATAGACGATGACGAATCTCAAAGCTTTGATGAATCGGCTTTTTGATATTGAAATCAAAGCCAATGGTTTTTTGCGTGATATCAATGATGTCATAACGCTGAGTCAACTGCTCATCTAACTCAAAACGCGTAAAGTTGTTAGAAAAGTACAAGACGCCATCAGAGGTGAGGCGGTTCATGGCACGATTAATCAATGCAGCATGGTCACGTTGCACATCAAAAGTACCTTGGAATTTCTTAGAGTTTGAGAAGGTTGGTGGATCAATAAAGATAACATCAAACTGTTCGGTATTGTCTTTAATCCACTCAAAGATATCGGCAGCAACGAACTGGTACTTATTGCGGCTAACGTCCAAACCGTTCAAGACAAAGTTTTGTTTGCCCCAATCTAGATAGTTCTGTGACAAATCAACGCTAGTGACCTTCTTCGCGCCAGCAAGCGCTGCATGTACACTTGCAGTACAAGTATAAGCGAACAGGTTAAGTACTGCTTTACCGCGGCTATTGTCCTTGATACGAGCACGCATATTACGGTGATCGATAAACAGACCAGTATCTAAGTAATCTGTAAAATTGACGTAAAGGTAAGCACCATCTTCGCGTGCAACATGAAACTTGCCACGTTTTTCTGTGGTGTTCTGCTTGCTGTACTGATCGTTACCAGACTGACGAGCACGCGTTTTGATAAAGATCTGTTCACGGTTAATATCAAAGACTTCACGGATACCCATCAATGCCAAGTTAAAGCGTTTTTTTGCAGTCTCAGGTGGGATGGTCTTTGGCGGCGCATATTCTTGCACATGTGCATAATCACCGTACAAGTCGATCGCAACTTTGAAATCAGGTAAATCAGCATCGTAAACACGAATGTTGCTTACATTGTCTTTTTTGGCCAGTTTCTTGAGCTTAGCAAGGTTCTTTTGCAGACGGTTAATGAAGTCTTGACCGTCTTCTACTTCAATCTCGCGTTTCTCAAAACGACTGACAAGGTTGCCTGTTTGCCCAGCGATAAGCGTTCCGTAGCGGAAATAGACGGTAATAGCACCGTTATGACAGCGTAAGGTTTTTGGTTCTTTAATCGGTAGAATATCTACTTGTTCGACATGAGAGGCCAATATGCCAAGCATCGGATCAATGCCACTACCGGCAAAGCTGTCTTGCAATATCAGCCCAATCGCTTGATACAACGGCTTAATCATTTCTTCATCACCCAAACGCTCACCATACGGTGGGTTGGTAATAACCAAGGGGTTGCTCAATCGACCGTCATTGACTAATGGCTTGAGCACGTTGCTGAGTTGGTCAAGCGCACGATGTTCGATATCGAGTAGCGGTAAAAGGTCTTGTAAACCTGCGGCAATTAAGTTTTTTTCTGTGGCAAGAATCGCACCACTATCAGCATCAAAGCCCAGCATAAGCGGCAATGTATCAGGTTGCTCATTGGCAATCTCTAATGCTTCGCGGAAACGCGTTTGAGCATCATCGATCATTTCTTGCCATAGCGTCTCGTTATGATGCTGCCACTGGTAAAAGCCAAATTGATTGGCAACTTTGTCGATACCCACGGCATAGTCGCAATGCATCAATAGCGCTTCGATAAGGAACGTTCCAGAACCGCACATTGGGTCGATTAACGCATTATAGAAAGGTGCGTCGCCAGCTTCATTTTTCTTGTGCCAACCAGCGCTATAGAGTAGGGCAGCTGCCAAGTTTTCTTTTAGTGGTGCTTCTGTCATGGCCACACGGTAACCACGGCGATGCAAACTGGTACCGGATAAATCTAAATACAGCTCTGCTTGCTTATCATTGATAGTTGCAAAAACAGAGAAGTCTGGGTTTTTGCTGTCGACGTTAGGACGGCTGTCGTAAACTTCGTTAAAGGTATCGGCAATCGCATCTTTGATACGTAGCATGGCAAATTGCTGACTGACAGCGACACGCTTATCGACAGACAGACGAATAGCAAAGGTTTGCTCCAAGCTAAATTGCTCAGTCCAATTGACCGATTTTGCCAAGCCATATAGCTGCTCTGCGACATCGTATTCTGCATTGATGTTTTTACGTTTAATCAGCATCAATACCCGTGAGGCCACGCGTGACCATAGGCAGATAGTATATAGCTCACGTAAGCCGCCAGTTACGGCTAGACGGCCAGTACTTTTGATTTCGCTATCAATGCCAAAACTGGTTAGCTCAGTCTGCAGTGGTGCCTCAAGCCCATCGGCACAGGTAATAATAAGATCAAGCGACAACTCTGGTGAAGCTGCTGTTAGAGATGCGGGCGCGGTTTGTTCGGTCATACGGGTACCTGTGGGCTAAATTGACAAAAAAGCAAATAATAAGATAATCGGTGTAACCGGCAATTTTACCATAATTCACAGTAGGATGGTTCAAAGTAGCCGTGTTTAAGATTTTAAGATGTGATAGTTAAATACGTGACAATAAATTCTTTACTTACCCTTCGTCAATGGTAATTCCTCTGGAACGATTTGAGTGGTGGTTGCAAAAGGCTTGGTCGCAATAGGGTAGTCAACATCCTTTGGCATCAGCAATCGCATATGCGGATAAGGCGTAGAAATATTAGCCGCATCAAACGCAATTTTAATCTCTTCTTGCAGCACTTCTTTAATTTTGGGGATACGGGCAACGGCTGCTGGTTTGACCCAGAATCTCACGATAAAGAACACCCCGTACTCGCCAATTTCTGCCACGGTCGCTGAGGTCTCAGGACGATTAAGCACCGCATCGGTATCGCTCAGTACTTGCAAGATTTCCTTACGAGCCGTTTCTATATCATCTTCGAACGCGATACGTACACGAATATCAAAACGGATAAAGTTTTTGGAGGTTAAGTTAATCACTTCCGATGAGGCGACATTAGAGTTTGGAATAATAACAGTAATATTGTCTCGAGTTAGGATATGGGTAGTGCGCAACGCGATAAGTACCACGCGTCCTTCATTGTCATTGATATGAATCCAATCACCGACTTGAAAAGACTGCTCAAGCAGAATGGTAATACCAGCGATAAAATTGGCAAGGGTTGATTGAGCGGCGAAACCTACTGCCAAACCAACAATACCCAAACCTGCGACTAAGGATACGATGTCAAAGCCAAATTGCGCCATAACGCTGGCAAGCCCGAGTACCAATAGTAGTACAGATAAAATATTTTTGAGTAGCTGCTCTATGGAAGCATTGAGACCATAATGCTGTAGGACTCTGTGAATGATTTGTCCTGATGATGCCCAAAGTACGTAATAGATACCTGCCCAAGTGCTTGCCTTTGCAGTGGCTTTGATGGTTTCTGGCTCAAAGTTTATCTGACTCATAATCGCTATCAGACTGGCGACAATCCAGACATAGCGCAAAACTGAACGGATAATCTTGGTGCGGCGCTCATTTAATCGAATTTTGGCTCGGCTTTGCCTAAGGATATAATTGGCCAACCAATAAAAAAATCCCAATACCGCAAGCAGTATTAGGATTTTGATGCCAGTGCTCGCCAGTTCTACTGCTTGAGAGGACCAGTTAAGTGACTCTTCATCGATAGAGCCGCCGAGAGCAAGATATAGGCTAGTATGTAAGTCGCGAACGATCTCTTGAAAAAAGTCGGTAACACTAGCGATTGGCATTTTTTCGTCC
Source organism: Psychrobacter proteolyticus (assembly GCF_039762275.1). Classification (GTDB taxonomy): domain Bacteria; phylum Pseudomonadota; class Gammaproteobacteria; order Pseudomonadales; family Moraxellaceae; genus Psychrobacter; species Psychrobacter proteolyticus_C. The sequence continues at coordinate 226,398 of NZ_JBDLOB010000005.1, forward strand.
ATGCAGGATGTGTTTGTACAAAAAATTATAAACGAATATATATTTATAAATTACCTCAAGTCGTCGAAGCAATCAAATAAAGTAATGGTAAGACTAGCTACTATTAATTTAAAGGCATTGCTGACTTGAGGAGTTAGCTAAAGGGTCGATTAAGAATTATCCGTTTGGGCATCTAGAGACTGGAAAGGTATTTCCATTTTATATTGAACATCACGTAGCGCCGTACGTAGTCCCTCTAGTATCGTCGGATGATAAAAAGGGGTGTCGAGCATGTCTTTAATACTCAGATCATTGGTAATCGCTGTAGCAAGTATATGACCGATATATTCAGCATCAGGGCCGACCATACTAGCGCCCAAAATTCTGTCTGTCTTTTTACAGCCATAGATATGTAGTAAGCCGCAGTTGACACCCATTACACGGCTACGTCCTTGATTATCAAAGCTCACGCTACCGATAACAAATTCGAGTTCTGAATCTTTTTGAATCTCTGGTAGCGACATACCAACATTGACGATTTGCGGTGAGCAAAATACGATAGAAAAAGGAGTCGCAGGTGGGCGAATATAGGCCGCTTCTGTATTTTCGCAGACCATACTGCCCGCACTATAGCCTTCATCGCTGGCCACGTGCAGTAACGGAATATTAGCATTGGCATCACCAACGATATAGACGTTTAAGTCACCAATCTGACCTGTTTTTTTACTCAAGTTTTTTGGGCGGTTCTTGTCGTCTAGCTCGACACCCAAGTTTTCGACACCTAGCTGCTTAATATTGTTGCGACGACCAGTAGCAACTAATACGTACTCACCTTGCCATTGCTGAGACTCACCAGCACTGTCTTCATATTTGATAAACGCACTTTTATTACCTTCTTCTGCTTTTGTGCCTACATCGGTAATTTCGCTGCCTAGATGCATGGTTAATTCATGACTTAAGCAATCCATGGCTTTATTGTTAATATCATCATCTTTTAGACCAGCCACTTGTTTGGCACGGTTTAGCAGCGTAACTTCCACACCTAAACGTGTGAATGCTTGCGCAAGCTCTAGACCGATGGCACCAGCACCGACGACAGCCATCGTTTTTGGTAAGTCTTCAAGCTCAAAGACACTATCAGACGTTAGCATGGTATCACCAAGCTTGTCCGCCCATCCATCAGGAATAAACGGCGAGCTACCTGTGGCGACAATGATTTGCTCAGCAGCAATTAGCTCATCATTGACCTCGATTAGCCCTTGCTCATTGATACGAGCACGACCGTCGATTTTCTTATGATCAGGCCAGCTGTCTACTTGCTTTTTAATGTAGCTGGCAAAATGACTGCGTTCGTCACGTACACGCTCCATGACTCGTTTGCCATCAATTTGCGCGGTCGCATGAATACCAAACTCAGCAGAATGGTTGGCATCATGTGCGCGATCAGCAGCTGCAATTAATAGCTTACTAGGCATACAGCCGACCACAATACAGGTCGTGGTCCAAAACCCTTCATTAATAATGACCACGTCATCTTTGATTTTACTCGCTTGGCGAAAAGCGTTTTGACCTGCGGTACCCGCGCCAATAATAGCGACAGATACTTTACGCGTGACTTCTTTCAGCGTATCGTCGGTGGTCGTGTCAGATTGTTTATTCATATTATTCTCTAATAGGGGCAAGGTTACATTCAATAATAGACTGAATGCTTGGCTTATATTTTTTTATTCGGTTTTTATCGTTCTTATGATCAATACTGATTTAACTATAACGTCAATAATACTGACTTAATTACAGAACCAGTAATTATGGCACCAATAATTATGGCACCAATAATTACGGCGCCAATATAGTCAGTAAGCGACTGGTATAATCTTTGGCACGTAGGTTGCGCTGGGCATGAGTCAGCTCGCTGTTTTTATTGAATACAAATGCCGAACGTACAAGGCCTAGCGTAACTTTGCCGTACATATTTTTTTCTTTGATAACATCAAAATACTGGCATAGCTTTTCATCAGTGTCACTGATAAGTGGAATCTGTAAGTCATATTTGTCAATAAACTTTTCATGAGATTCAACACTATCACGAGAGACACCGATAATGTCGTAACCCAATTCATCGAAGTCATGAAGGTGCGAAGTAAATTCTGTTGCCTGTGTGGTACAGCCTGGCGTGTTGTCTTTGGGATAAAAATAGAGAATAAGTCCTTTATCAGTATTGGCGACCATTTCTTTTAAATTGATTTCATCATGAATAAAATTACCAGCAAGCTTGCGTACTATGGTTACTGGAAAATCAGGTAGGTGAATGGTTTCTGTTGTTGGCTTGGCCATTATAAAATCCTTATTAGTTTTAGTTATGTGTATCGGCTTAATGATGCTTCTATTTATAGTGTTCTTATTATAGGCAGATTAGTAGAAATAAATAATTAGTTTTACACTTTGCCCATTCATTGGCAACAAAAAAGACTGGCAATGGCCAGTCTTTTGTATATCAAACGATTAGAGGTTACGCAGGTTTTTGCGGCTTCTTCAAATCTAAGCCAACGGTGCATTGCTGCAAATCTTTTTGCATCGCTTTCACATATGGCAAATTAGAAGGGTCTTTCTTATCTTGCGCGTAGCTTTCGATTTCCCACATTTGACCGATAGTCATGTTACTGCGCACACCAATAGTACAGTTACATAGTTTGGTTGCGTTGCTTTTGTCAGCGACTTTGTATTTGACTGCGCCATTGACACATGAATTGATATTGTCTTGCTTAATGTCAGCAGCGTTGGCTTGTGGCATGGCAAACAGGGCCGCTAAGGCTAGGGGTAGTACTGGCAACAACTTCATAAATTTCCTCTTACGGGTAGCGTCAATTTTTTATCTTTTGCTCAATGCAAAGTCAACTCATCAATATATGAGTGACCGATATCGTCATGTACATCTTTCGATAAATATAATCGTTCATACGATAGCAAGTATGTCGATTAGAATACAAGAACGACGTGCTGTGTTAATGCAAGCGAATGTTGCGCGAATGTTGATGGGTATCATAATGCCACGCAGCATTTAGCGTTAATACATAGTCGGCCTTATATGATTTGGGTACAAGGTAGATGAGTAGACGTACTACAAGTAGTAGACTAAGCGCGCCTGATACTTTATCCAATTTATATAGGACTGACTAAAATTAATTAAGACTGATAATGAGTAGGGTCGGTTACGCCAGCTTGGGCAAAACCCTGACGACGTAATGCACAGCTATCACAAACACCGCAAGCAAGACCATTGGCATCTGCGCGATAACAAGAAATCGTCTGTCCGTAATCGACACCTAATGACAGACCAAGCTCAATAGTTTGGGCTTTTGATAATTGCTGTAATGGCGTTTGAATCGATAAGCGATGACCAGTAACGCCCGCTTTTGTCGCGAGATTGGCCATATGTTCAAAGGCAGCTATATACTCTGGGCGACAATCAGGGTAGCCAGAATAGTCAACTGAGCTGACACCGATGACGATATGGTTGGCATCAGCGACTTCGGCGACTGCTAACGCGTATGATAAGAAGATAGTGTTACGCGCAGGCACGTAGGTATTCGGGATAGCGTCGTTATCGATTTCGTCGCGTTTTTTGCTAGGGAATTTGTCCGAATCACCATCTGGCACAATCATGCTGTGATCTGTTAGTGATGAACCACCCAGTTGTGCGATATCAATATCGATGATTCTATGATTGATACCTGCTGTCTCAGCGATGGTCTTTGCGGCCACAAGTTCACTATTATGACGCTGACCATAGTTAAAGCTGACTGCTGTCACTGATGCATAGCGCGCTTTTGCCCAATATAAGCAAGTCACCGAATCGAGACCGCCTGATAAAAGGACAACCGCATTTTGGCTTTTAGTAAGAGCAGCTAAATCAGCATCTGATACTTGATTAGGGGTGTCTTGCAAAGTAACGTTAGTCATAGTGATATCTATTATTGGTTTACGAAAACGGCTATTTTAGCAAAAATACGTCTACTACAGAACCACGAAGCGACCAATCACCCGTCACTAAGCTGTCAAAGCTAGTTTACATAGCACTGCAATAAAATAAAGTCGGTATTACTGTCATCTTTTCAATCTGTTAGCAATATTTGTTATAATCGCAGCTTTTAAAGTAGTAGTCACCTGACATCGGTGATAATGCTTTAAAAGCCTTATCGAAAATCGCTTTATAGTAAAATCACCTTTATAAAGATATTGAGTAACTTATGACCGCAGCAACCTTATTTACGCCAAATATTCCTTCTCAAGCTGATGATGTATCGGATGCAACGAGCTTTGATAGTCAGGCTTTGGACACCGATACTGATAGTAGAGAGTACGATGACGTCTCTGAAGATGGCAATGATGAGGACATGATTGACGAGCAGTTTGCCGATGCGCAAGCACCTACCGAATCAGCGTACTTTCGTAAACTACAAAAGAAGCTGCGTCGCCAAGTCTCTTGGGCAATCCGTGATTTCAACATGATTGAAGATGGCGATGTGGTGATGGTCTGTGTTTCGGGTGGTAAAGACAGCTATACTTTACTTGATATTTTACTACTGCTAAAACGCATTGCACCAATTTATTTTGATATCGTCGCAGTCAATCTCGATCAGAAGCAGCCAGGCTATCCGGAAGATATTTTACCTGCGTATCTAAACGAGCAGGGCATCGCCCACTATATTTTAGAAAAAGACACATATAGCATCGTCAAAAGCGTGGTGCCAGAAGGAAAGACTTACTGCTCGGCGTGCTCACGTCTGCGCCGCGGCTCATTATATGGCTTTGCTAAACAAATTGGCGCGACTAAGATAGCCCTTGGCCATCACCGTGACGATATGCTGGCGACCTTCTTTTTGAACTTATTTCATGGTGGTGCGCTCAAATCAATGCCGCCCAAGCTACTGAGTGATGACAAGCAAAATATGCTGATTCGCCCATTGGCTTATGTCGAAGAGAAAGACATCATTGAGTACGCCAAATTAAAGGAATTTCCAATCATTCCTTGTAACCTATGTGGCAGTCAAACCAATCTACAGCGTGCCATCATCAACGATATGCTGCGTGAATGGGATGATGCTCACCCGCAGCGTTTGGCTTCAATCTTTAAGGCAATGCAAAACGTTGCGCCATCACAATTAGCTGATCGTGAGCTTTTTGACTTTGAAACACTCAGTCTTGATCGCGATAATGATGAGCGTTTATTTGAAGGTGACAATATTCAAGCCGGTCAGACAGATAGTTTGGCTGAGATTGGTTTGCCTGTATCACCAAGGACGCAAACGTTCAATCCTAAGTTCGCTAGTGACAAGCCTTATTCAACAGAAACGGAAAAAGCTGCACAAAATGAGCGCAAAGCACAGAAAATTCCAACGATTAACCCTGTGATTTAGTAGTTGCTAAATTAGTACGAGATTAAATAGTACCTATTAATTAGTAGAATATTAAATAGCTCAAAAAAAACCAGCCGATCTCTGACGAGTGGCCGGTTTTTTTATGTCTAGACGCTACTAACAGCATTAACTCTTAGCAAAAACTGGTAGCGGGTCAAAACTGATCTTTGAACGAGGCAGTTTTGCGACATCTTGCATACGCCAATCATCTTTACCATCGTTGCTAACTTGTAGGTAATACTTGGCTTTTACAGGATCAATATCGACTTGTGCACTGTATTTATTGCCCTCAACATGCTTAAGGACAACATCGCGGTCTTTTTTGATATCCGTTGCATGAGAAATAGAAAGTTCCAACGTATCAGGATAGGTAAGTGGTGTGCCGTTTAGCAGCTTGCCTGATTGGACGCTTTGCTCAGGGTAGTTGAGATAAAACACAATATCGCCATTTTCTGCAAATTGCATTTGTCCATGTAAGTCTAAGTCATACGTGAGCTTGTCACGAGACACATCATGATAGAGCGTTTTGCCATCCATATACCAGTCGTCACGTACCACGCTATCGCGGATCTGGTAAGAGTAATAAACAAACCAAATACAAGCGATCACGACCGCAGCAGGCATGCCAATCACAAAGATAACGACCATGTAATTTTTATACCATGGCTGCTTGTCTTGATGTTTAAAGTTCGGTGCTGGAGTAGACATAAAATACCTATGCATCAGATACGCATTCAATAGATAGCTGTTGATTAGATATCTAAAAATGGTATCAACGGATAATTTGGCGGCTAAGCGCTACCAGTTTAATGGTAAAAAATTTATTCGATAGCCTTTAGCTAGAATAGTTATTTAACTACTTGAACTAGCTAGACTACCGAATGACATACATAAAACTAAATAATGGATAAGTCAGTAATTTACTGACCTTGGGTCGTAAAGATATTTTGCTTACTTACCTTATACTTGCCATTTTCGCTGCTCACATTTAGCGTGACAGGCGTTTGGCCAAACTCTATCACATCAGGATCACCATAAATACTGACTGGCATATCAAAGCTTTCGCCCGCTTCTAATGGTACATCGTTAAAGCGCAGCTCTAAGCTCAGCCCTTTTTGCGGTGCTAGTGTTATCGTGTAGGTATGAGCGTCCTGCGTCTTATTGGTTAGCTTAACAATATAGCTGTTTTCGATCATGCCTTGATTGTTGATAGATGACAACTGATTACGGTCACGGCGAATATCAATTTCCAATGGCACACGATCGGTTAACGCATATATAACGCCGCCACATAGCACGGCTAATAATGTTAAATAAGCAAATAATCGTGGACGCAGTACGCGGCTTGGCTCTTTTTCTGCCAGCTGACGTTCGGTCGTATAACGAATAAGACCACGCGGATAGCCGACCTTGTCCATCACTTCATTACAGGCATCAATACAAGCTGCACACTGGATACAGGCAACTTGCAAACCATCACGAATATCGATACCAGTAGGGCAGACCTGCACGCACATGGTACATTCAACGCAGTCGCCTAAGTGCTCTGGGTTTGTGCCTTTTTTACGCGCACCGCGCGGCTCACCGCGTTCATAATCATAAGATACGATCAATGTGTCTTTATCAAACATCACACTTTGAAAGCGGCCATAGGGGCAAATCTGTACACACATCTGCTCACGCATGTAGCCTGCGTTGGCATAAGTAGCAAAGGTGAAGATAAACATTGAGACCCATACCCATGTTGGCCAGTCAGGGAATGGAATTACTCCTATTGACTGCCAGCTGTGATATAGAGAATCTGTGCCTGCTACATAACTAACAAAGGTTGCTGCTGTAATCACAGAAAGCAAAAACCAAATTGAATAGACAACCGTGCGTTTGAATACTTTGCTCGCACTTAACGGTGCTTTATCAAACTTGATGCGTTTATTACGATCACCAATCACCCATTTTTCAACATATTGGTATAGATGCGTCCATATCGTTTGAGGACAAGCATAACCACACCAAACGCGCCCTGCATATACCGTCACCATAAACAGCGTAAACGCGGCAATAATGGCAAATGCAGCAATAAAATAAAAATCTTGCGTCAAAAACGTCATGCCAAAAATATAATAATGCTGAGATGGCACATCAAACCATATCGCTTGTCTATCATTATAGCGCAGCCATGGCAAAAGTAAAAAAGCCGCCAAAAGAGCATACATCGTGATGACACGAATATTTTGATAAAAACCTGTGACAAACCTTGGGTGTACACGATGCTTGGTTGCATCCAAATCGACTTGTTGTACAGGAATTTTATTGGATTGTTGTGCTGACATAAACGTGCCTCTTTAAAAAAAGAATCAGTCTGCTGGCATGATGAACAAACACCTCTAGCGTCGAGGTATATGAGTGTATGATGTTATCAATGTCAGTAAATAGCGGATAGAAAACCTTCTAATCTGCTTACCAAATGATCGATTGTAAATATAGTTGGTTCAACATAACATTGATACAAGCAAAGAGAAGTGAAAGTACTACAAATAGTAGACTAAACGAGCCTGTATCTTATTTATGCGAAATTGACTATCGTGTTATGTGATTGAGTCAGAGCGATATAAAGCCATGACCAATAGACTATTTTAAAAAATAGCTATTCTAGCATTCTCCCTACTAATAATGGGGTGATAATCGTAAAAAGCAACGAATATATGAGAACGTTTTCTAGTGTTTATAGCCGCTCATCATCGTCATTTCTAAATGAAAATCAATACCGCCATATGCAAAAGGGAGAACTGCAATAACAGTTCTCCCTTCATTAAATCTCATCCATATTCAGTACAGTAACAACGTCTTAGTTAGCAGTTGCTTCTTCAGTTGCTACAGGCTGAGTAGCAGCAGTAACTGGTGCTGCTTCAGATGATTTGCCTGTTTTATCTGATAGTGAGTAGATATAAGCAGCAAGTAGCATGATACGCTCATTACCTAGCTTAGTTTCCCACTGAGGCATAACGCCAGCACGGCCATAACGTAATGTATTACGTACAGTCTCACGCTCACCGCCATATAACCAGATATTGTCAGTCAAGTTTGGTGCACCTGCTGAAATCATACCTTTACCGCTTTCAGAGTGACATAGTGCACACTGCTGCTTAAAGATAGCTTCGCCTTGATTAACCAAAGTTTGATCAAGTTCACCGTTACTCTTACTACCGTTGTTTGGAGATAGTGATAATACATACTCAGAAGCTGCACGTACACCGTCTTCGCCGATCTGATCGCGCCAAGCAGGCATACCGCCGATACGACCATTGTGTAGCGTGGTCAGAATGTTGCTAGCTTCGCCGCCATATAACCAATCATTATCTGTTAGGTTAGGGTAGCCTGTCGCACCTTTAGCGTTAGAGCCATGACATACAGAACAGTTCTGTAGGAACAAGCGGCTACCAACTTTTAAAGCATTTGGATTTTCAGACAGTTTTTCGACATAAGGAGCAAGTTCTGCAACTTTTTCGTCAATTTTAGTCTGTAGATCTGCTGGTGGGTTTTCGCTACGACGCATGGTCGCTTGCAACTCGTTTAGCGTACCAAGTGTCGCAGTCGCACCTGCAGCGTCTGCTTTTACCAAAATGCTTTTTTCAAAGTTATCGGTAAATACTTTGTTGTTACTTTCAAGCTCACTGAACAACTCGTTTTTAGAGGTCCACGGTACAGTCTCACCGTCAACTTCTACGGTGGCGATACCTTTCCAATGTGCTGGGAACATAGCTGGAAAGAATACCCAGTACGCCACACCCCAAACGATTGAACCAAAAAATATCACCAACCACCATTTAGGAAGTGCTTTGTCGTATTCTCGGATACCATCGTATTCATGACCAGTGGTACCGTCTTCCTCAACGTCTGGTTTGTATTTTAGTACAAACAGCAGAACGCCAAGAATAAAAAGCCAGCAACCGAAACTGATTAGCGTGATCCAAGAACTCCAAAAAAATGTCATCATTTATCCTTATTGCGCTGCTCTTCAGACAGAGATTTTATATCCTCGTCATCAAGCGCAAGTTGTGCATCTTCTTCGAAGCGTTTTTTGTTTTTTGGCGAATACGCCCACCATGCAACGCCTACGAAGGCAATAAAGGCAGAAACGGTCGCAATTGTTTGTAATTCACCAATACCCATTAGCGCTGTCCTTCCATTGCGGTACCTAACTGCTGTAGATAGGCGACCAAAGCGTCAAGCTCAGTGGCGCCAAGCACTGCATCTGGAGCGCCTTCAATGTCTTCTTCAGTATAAGGAACACCGAAGCGATCGCGGAATAGACGCATTTTAGCTTGAATGTTTTCGCCATCTACTTCGTTAGTCGCCAACCAAGGGAAACCTGGCATAACTGACTCAGGCACTAGCGAACGTGGATTGATCAAATGTTGCTTTTGCCAATCTTCAGAATAACGGCCACCAACACGTGCTAAATCTGGTCCAGTACGTTTCGATCCCCATAAGAATGGATGATCCCACGTCGACTCAGCGGCACGTGAATATGGTCCATAACGTTCAACTTCTGCACGTAATGGGCGAACCATTTGAGTATGACAAACGTGACATCCTTCACGGATATAAATATCACGACCTTCAAATTCAAGCGCCGTCCAAGGTTCCATAGCAGGAAGGGGCTTGTTCAAGCCGCCTTCTTCAGGACCCTTGTTGTCATAGATCAATGGCACGATTTCAACTAGCGTTGCAAAACTAATAGCAATCACGATACCAATGACTAACAAGCCTGTATTTTTTTCAATAATTTCATGCGGTGTACCAGCCATGATCGCTCCTTATACGTTAGCTGTCGAAGGTTTTTCGACACTAGGTTCATGATCCGTTGGATCAGCGACATCTACAGGCTTACCTTCTGGCATTTTGAGTGTTTTATAGCAGTTATAAGCCATTACAAACATACCCGATACATATAAGAAGCCACCAAATGCACGGCCAATATATGGGAAATGCGAGAATTCAACAGTATCAACGAAGCTATATACCAAAGTACCGTCTGGGTTAGTAGCAAGCCACATCATGCCTTGGCCAATACCTGAAATCCACATAGACACGATATAGAAAATCGTTCCTGCAGTCGCAAGCCAAAAATGCGTGGTGATTAAGCTGATAGAGTACATCTTCGGTTTGTTATAAATACGTGGTAAAAGTACATATAGCGAACCAATGGTAATCATACCAACCCAGCCAAGCGCACCTGAGTGTACGTGACCAATTGTCCAATCAGTGTTGTGCGATAGCGCATTCACTGTCTTGATAGACATCATTGGGCCTTCGAACGTCGACATCGCGTAGAACGACAATGCAACAATCATAAAGCGAATGATCGGATCGGTACGTAGCTTATCCCAACTACCTGATAGTGTTAGTACACCGTTAATCATACCACCCCAAGATGGTGCGAATAGGATGATTGAGAAGACCATAGCAAGAGACTGCGTCCAATCAGGAAGCGCTGAATAATGCAAATGGTGACCACCGGCCCACATATATGAAGCAATCAATGCCCAAAAGTGAACGATAGACAAACGATAAGAATAGATAGGACGGCCAATCTGTACAGGAACGAAATAATACATCATTCCAAGGAAAGCTGCCGTCAAGTAAAAACCTACCGCGTTATGCCCGTACCACCACTGCACCATCGCATCAGTTGCACCGCCAAATAGCGAATAAGATTTGAACGCACTAACAGGAATCGCCATGCTGTTTACGATGTGTAGTAGTGCAATCGTAATGATGAAAGCGGCAAAGAACCAGTTAGCCACATAAATATGTGAGGTTTTACGTTTGATGAGTGTACCAAAAAATACGATGGCATAAGAAATCCATACCAAGGCAATTAAGATATCGATAGGCCACTCAAGCTCAGCGTACTCTTTACTGGTGGTCAAACCTAGAGGAAGCGTGATGATGGCAGCAACAATAACTGCCTGCCAACCCCAAAAGGTGAACCAAGCCAAGTATGGCGCAAATAAGCGCGTTTTACAGGTACGCTGAACGATGTAGTAAGACGTTGCGAACAGGGCAGAACCACCGAACGCAAAAATCACCGCATTGGTATGCAGTGGTCTTAAATGACTAAAGGTCAGCCATGGAATGTCAAAGTTGAGTGCTGGCCATGCTAACTGTGAAGCAATGAACACACCAAGACTCATGCCGACGATGCCCCAAACGACAGCCATGATCGTAAAAAATCTTACGACAGTAATTTCATACTCACGGTCAACTGGGGCGACTGCTGTGTTTTGTAAACTCATTGGATGATTCCTTTACAGCCCGAATTATCAACAGAATTAACCAACAATCTATGCTGTCTGCACTATAAATACTCTCAAATTCATATTTATACTGGTGCCAACACATGTTGTTTTTTGACTTACTTAGCGCAATGACGTCATTAACTATCGATTCAGGCCCTTGCTGTCTATCAGTTAATACTAATAAATAGAAATAGGCACTTCATGCACCTTACTCAAGGTCAATCGATAGTAGGATTGTTAATAGATCATCAGGGTAAATAAGAAGACGCGCCGTTTTGAGCATCAAACATCTCATAAGGCTAAATATGTATCTTAATTATTACGAAAAAATCTGTACTAATGAAGATAGATACCCATATCTATAGGGCTATTAAAACGCATTGACCATAGATGTATGCTAGCGGCGGCTGACAAAAAACACGATTATGTAATGTTTGGTTAAAACTCCCGACTCTGTTTAAGGGTATTGTAACGCAATCCTAATTAAATATCATCAGAACTATGCGCCAAAATACAAACTCTTTGGTATAAATGTTAGCGAGCAACTTATTATTGCTGTGCTACTCCTCTATTTTATACACAATTTTGTCACTATTCTAGATGCTCATTTTGATTGAATAGGGGAAGTGCTCGCTAGACATAAGCGTAGGCTTGCAAAGAAGTTTTGTAACAATAACATTGCTGAGCCGATAAATAGGTTTTACTTCTTATCAAGTCGCCCTTTATAATGAGGCTGAACGTCATTAATGGCTATGTATTGCATAGGTCTATTGATAGCAATCATTTTAATAATTCTAATAGTTAGGCCAAGAGTGCCTTGAGTAGTATTGGTCTGACAGAATATCAATTAAGGATAATATAATATGGCAGTTTTTTTGACAGATGAATGGTTTGAGCAAGTAGAAAAAATGGGTAACGAAGCAGGTGAGTTAAACTTACCACCAGTACTTGCCAATATGGTCGTCAACTTAAAAGTGGCTGAAGCTGATAAAACTATTGAAGCCAATTTTGCAAATGGTTTGCTGCATCGCGGCTTAAACGATAATGCAACGACGACGCTGCTATTAGATCGCGATATCCTACAGTCTATCATCACTGATTTTGATACCAATCAAATCATGGGTGCGTTTATGAGTGGCAAAATCCGTGTCGAAGGCGATATGTCACAGCTAATGGCAGTACAGACTGCTCGTCCAAGCGCAGAGCAAAAAGAGTTATACACTCGCATCAAATCAATGACGACGATGGCTTAATCGCATATTTATACGATTTTTGCGTTACATTTTTGGGTTGTAAGAATCCATAAGACACAAAAAAGCCCCTAATTCATATTAGGGGCTTTTTTATTGCGTAACGAAATAAGTAATAGCATAAAAAGCTGTGGAAAGCCTTTCAAAAAGTCTAGCTAGCTTTTGATTGCTGCGTCGCATTTGATTGGTTTTCTTTGTATATTGCTGCTTGTAGCCATACGTTTGCTTGGACGTAGTCATGTACTTTGATGCTATTAGTTTCAGCAGTGTTGAGCGCACCGATACGCACTACAAAAGGATCTGCATCTTGCTCACGTAGCGTCACCACATCAAACAATATGACAGATTTACCATTAAATACGGTTTCTTGTTTGCCAAGTACTTGCCCCTGACACCAAGCTTCGTCTTCTTGTCCTAGCGTATCGCCAAACAAGTAAGCGCACATATGGCCCAAGTTAATCTCGACAGGTGCCATTTGTTCTTTGGTCTCAGGTTTCCATTCGCTGATTTGCTCTTGCAAGTCATCAGGAATTTTTCCGTCATTTGCTGCCACGATGTCGTTAAAGGCACGATGATAACGGATAGACTCTTGGTCTTCGACCATGATGACTTCGTTTTGCTCGCTTAGCTTAATTTCGTGCGCCCAAGCACTAAAGTTGACATAGTAAGAGGTATCGCGTTGATATAGATGACGATTGGTCGTATAGAGTTGATCAAACGCATAAATAATGCTGCCATCAGCAGTACGTAAGCGCAATACGGCATCATGCGAGTTGTCATTGGCGATGACACGCTCAATTTTGCAGTTCAGTCCGTAAGGACTATCGACACAAGGATAGGCATTGATAAAGCATTCTGGCTTACCATCCTTCATCGCGAGCACTTGATTAATATGGCATGGCTGATCTTCTGATAGAAGCAGGCAGCTGTCTTTTGCACTGACGTTGTTATTCAGGCCTTTAGGCATCGCGGCGACTTCAATCATTTTTTGTAGCCATTCAGGCACATCATGACTCATATCATCGGTCAGAATACGCCAGTGATCGGCGTGACCTGCAGACTGCTCATCGGTCAACGTGATCTTGGTGGGAGATTGAATGTTTTTGTATTGATAATTTATGGTCATGAAAATACTCAAAATTAAGTCAGCGTGAGGTTTGTATCTAATACTGTGTTTGCTTGTGTACCATCCAACATTTTAAATGATTGGTTTATGATGGTCAGCGATATTATCAGTAAATAGCGAGTAAACCTCAATGAGGGGTTAATGACAATTGTCTTTAGCATATAATATATAGGTATTGGTACAGCTAATAGCAAGCCCCCTATAAAAAATAATAACAAAACCCAGTTTTTTGGTAAAAAATACTCTCAGTTGTTGCTAATGACTGGCACATATCAGCTAGTTTGTGTCAAACTAGCTCCCTTTTGACAGCTGTTATTGGCTCGTCTGACCCCCTGTTTTTGTGTTTGATTTATATGTGAGTAGTAGCAACTGTATGATGCATTTACTACTGCTCGTTATGCAACCTATATAAAGTCGCACGTAGATAAGATAAAGAGTTTGAATATGTTTCGTCCTTTAGCGTTATTTATCGGCTTACGATATACCCGAGCAGAACGTAGTAATGGCTTTATCTCCTTTATATCACTCATCTCGATGATTGGTCTGACGCTTGGGGTTGCCGTATTGATTACGGTGCTATCAGTGATGAACGGCTTTGACCGTGAGCTGAAAACCCGCATTTTGGGAATGGTGCCGCAGGCTACTGTGGTCTCATCAGAAATTATTGGTGACTGGGAACAGCTCGCTGATCAGATCAAAGAAGACCCAGAAGTAGCAGCTGTGGCACCATTCATTCAACTGCAAGGGATGCTGACATCAAATGGTCAGGTCGCAGGGATCATGGTGACAGGCGTCGAGCCTGAATACGAAAAAAACGTCTCCATCATCAACGAGCACATGATTGAAGGTAGTATTGACACCTTGAAAAGTGGCGATTTCAGTATCGTGTTGGGCGAGGAGATGGTGCAGTCCTTGGGTCTGCAAATAGGGGATAAAGTGACGCTAGTATTGCCAGAAGCGTCACCATCACCAGCAGGCGTGATACCACGATTTAAGCGTTTTACTCTGACAGGTATCTTTACGATCAGCCCAGAAGTAGACAGTCTCATGGCGTTTATCCCGATGGGAGATGCGGCAAAATTACTGCGTTTGCCAGAAGGCGCACAGGGCGTACGCATGAAGCTTAACGATATCTTCACTGCGCCGATAGCTGCGGAAAAAGCGGCTGCTATCGCACCTGAAAAGCTATATCCAAATGACTGGACACAGACGCATGGCAATCTGTTTGGGGCAATTCAAATGGAAAAAGCCATGGTCGGTCTATTGCTATTTTTGATTATCTTAGTTGCCGCTTTTAATATCGTTTCAAGTCTGGTCATGCTAGTGACCGATAAAAAAGCAGATATCGCAATCTTAAAAACTTTTGGTGCGTCTCCTCGCTTGATTACGCAAGTCTTTATGGTACAAGGTGTGGTCATCGGTGTTATCGGTACTATCGCTGGTACGATACTGGGTGTGATATTTGCGCTTACGGTCAGCGATATTTTAGGCTTTATTAACCAAGCCTTTGGTCTGAACCTGTTTGATGCGTATTTTGTCAATTACTTGCCATCGCAGCTGCGTTTGTTAGATGTGGTATTAATCACAGGTGCATCGTTTGTACTGAGCTTTTTGGCAACGATTTATCCAGCGCGCCGAGCGGCTAAAATTCAGCCTGCTCAAACGCTACGCTATGAGTAACCCCAAACACCTAAATATCGAAATGAATACCGAAATAAATAAAATAAAGGAAGCGCTATGTCTGCCATTTTAGAGGCGACCAATATCAATAAGATATATGATGAAGGCGCGGTCAGTACACAAGTATTGACTGGTCTTGATCTGACTGTTCATGCGGGTGAGCGCATCGCTATCGTTGGAACCAGTGGTTCAGGTAAAAGTACGTTGCTACATTTGCTTGGTGGTCTAGATACGCCAACTAGTGGTGAGGTTTGGTTGCATGGTCAGTTATTAAATAGCATGAATGAAACAGAGCGCGGTGCAATGCGTAACAAGCATTTGGGCTTTATTTACCAGTTTCACCACCTGTTGGCAGAGTTTACAGCAATCGAAAACGTAGCCATGCCATTGCTGATGCGTCCAGAAGTATCAACGACTGATGCTCGTAAGCAAGCGGTTGAGATTCTAGAAAATGTCGGTCTTGAGCATCGTTTGATGCATAGACCAGGTGAGCTATCAGGTGGCGAGCGTCAACGTGTAGCGATTGCACGCGCGCTAGTGACTAAGCCATCGCTTATTTTGGCGGACGAGCCAACAGGTAACTTGGACTACGACAATGCACAAAGCGTTTTTGGTCTGTTGTCAGAGCTACAAAGCACTATGCAAACCGCGCTACTTATGGTGACGCATGATCGCAATTTGGCGGCGCTTGCTGACCGTCAGTTGTTGCTACGCAATGGGCATTGGGAACAGTATTAATAATTTTTTATATTAGGTTGAAAGTCTGACTGAAACGCCATCTATTGGCGTCTGTCATGGATGTGATGGCTATCATATTGAAAAGTTATTATTGTATTATTAAAAAAACATATCATAGAAACTAGCGATTAAGCGGTTGTGAGCCAGCCGCCTTATCTATTTTATAAGGATGCGTAAAATGCGTGAAGATGATAATCCAATTGCGGCTTTTGGCAGTGCGGAAGAGGGTGATGAGCCGTTAAAGCCTTACATCGATCCAACTTTGTTTGAAACGCTCGATAGACAGGCGCAAACCGAGCTACTGACACCTGTGTTTGATGCCATTACTTTGGCTGGGGTTGATTACGACCTAAAAGTTCAAGACAGCGCGACAGGTAAGCGTTATACGCTCTGCAAAAATGATGAAGTCATTGAGATCGTACCCATGGATAGCAATTTCACTGACAAAGTCTTAAATGCTATAGAGAACAGTAAAGAAGAATAAGCTTTGCTAGCTTAGTTTAGCTAGGGCGTAAGCGTTATAGCCATATAACAAAGATAAATTGCCTTATAACTTGTCAGATTCGTCAGAAGGTTTTTGCTGACGTTTCTGCCAGCTCGCCACGGTTTTATAACGCCAAATGGCCTTAAATGCCAATCCGCAAATAAGACTGGTGACCACGGCTAAAATCGTTAGCCCGATACAAAATGCAGCAAGTGATACTGTACCGCGATAAGTAATGAACGGATTGGCACCGTTTGATAATGCCCATAAGCTAAAATCAGCAATCATTCTACCGATGAATCGTAAGCTAATCACAGGTGCATCAATGATTTTTGCACCGATATAATATCCAGCATAGAAGATGGGTAAGCTAGTGACTGGGTTAGTAATCCATGTCAAACCAAGCGCCATAGGGACATTAGCACGAAAAATAAGCGAGCCAATAAGTGCCAGTAACATCTGTCCTGGCAGCGGAAAAAATGCACTTAGTACACCGATATAGACGGCCTTATTTAGGCTGTGTCGATTGAAATGCCATAACCTTGGATCAGCCAAGTGCGGTGCAAACAGCTTTAAAGTGCGACTTTCTAAGATTTTCTCTGGTGTAGGAAGTAGGTCTTTTAGACGTTTTTGGGGCACAGGATCGCCTTTAATCATTAACTACAGTCTACTCAATGGTATTGAGAAGCTGGTATAAAGTAATATATGGTGAGTAGGATAAAGGTTAGAACACACAGAATGGTGGTGTCAGATAGTTACCACCTAATACGTTGCCTCAGTATAGGGTAATATAAATATAAATGCTATTGCATCGCGTGCCATTTGCTATAGTAAGTAACCATATTTGGCCGAATAATATTTAAGTCATCAAGCAAGGAGTGCTGGTGTACTGGTGGATTGGTAGCCTCATAATTATAGTTATGATGGGCGTATTGGCAGTCGCAGATAATGTGATAATGCCAATCGACTTATCTTTGATCGATATGATTGATCCGTCCAATCTGTCTTTGGCGCTGACTATATTTGCCACGATTCTGCTGGCTTCTGCTCAATTCAACATACCCTCGATAGACAGCCACAGCGCTGATAGCAATACCTCTAACAACGCATCTCGTCATACTAAACTTCCTTTCCGAGTTATTAGATACTTAGTCTTAGCTTTGTTAGCGACTGCGTTAATGATAGGCAGTGCACTACAAGCTTTGGTTATTCATCAACAAGCAGAAACCACTGAAATAACTGCTCCGATACGGGTACAAGCACTCGTGCGTATCGAAGGGTTGAGCGACAGTGTTTATGATGCCACTACAAATAGCGGTTATAGACAAGTAGCAGTGATAGCGAATATCGCTCCGTTAGTCGCTGAGCTAACGTCCCAAGAGTTAGCAACTAAAACATCCGACTACTTAGATACGAATAAAAATAGCCTAAGCGCCAATTACGATATTAATCCCAATGAAGTTAGTCTCAAAGTTAGCAAACACCGAATCTTACTTAACGCCTATCCAAGAAAGTCTGCGAATAAGAGCCAGTTTGCGTTCTTAAACGATTTGCAGCCCGGTGATGAGATATTCATGAGCCTAGCACTAGCGCCATTGGCTACTTCTGAACAAGCAGTCAATAACCCTACTGGTTTTGACAGTTATCGCTGGTTACGAGGTCGGCATATTGATGGCGTTGCAAGTATTTTGGCTGTTAGCCCTACATTGGTAAATAGTAGCGAAATTAGCAATGAAATCAGCGATGAAAAATATTCGAAGCAGTCGCTAGACTTTGATTCATATCTTCAGCACTTTCGTACTCGTATCGATCAAGGACGTTGGCGATTACGACAGCATTTCTATCAAGACTGGTCAGCGCAATCGACAGCAGAGCAACAAGCAAAAGCCGTGACATTAAGTCTGCTTACGGGTGATCGTAGCTTGATTAATCGTGATACTAAGGACTTATATCAACTGGCCGGTATCTCACACCTGCTCGCTATTTCAGGCACGCACGTACTGTTTTTAGCTATTGTGCTAGCAGGTATAGTTGTACTGCTGTTTGATCGTAATTATTCGGCGATTTATCGTCGTATTCCGCGCTGGAAAGTGCGCTGGTGGGTAATGATTGGCGCCGCTTTTATTTATGCGCTATTTACTGGTTTTGACGTGCCTGCTGCCCGTACGGCTTGGATGTTATTAGCGATTGGATTTGTCAGGTTAACATTGCTTCCTATCAGTATGATGCGTGTGCTATTGGCTCTAGCTGTGTTGATGGCTTGGCGTGACCCTTACGTATTGTGGCAGGCGGGATATTGGCTGTCTTTTATCGCAGTGGCGTTATTACTCAAGTATGATGATACGTCGTATGAGCACCAAACTACTGCTACAACGAATTTATACGATGATAAGCCGCGTATTCATATCAGTAACGCGCTATTTAGCCATGTTTGGCGAATGGTCAAGCGTGTGTTTAAACTACAGTTTTGGCTGTTTCTTACTTTATTACCCGTGACGTTGCTTTTATTTGGTAAGGCGTCGTTGTGGGGTCTTTTTATCAATTTATTTGCTATTGGACTATTTGGTTGGGTGATTGTACCGCTCAATCTATTAGCAGGGTTGTGTTACCTTTTAATGCCGAGTATCGCTGATATTCTTTGGATGGTTACTAGTACGATAGTTGGTAACCTTCACGATTTGATGAGTTGGCTGACGTCATTGCCAGTGCTATTGGATGCATGGCTCTATACACCAGTTAATATCGCGATACTATCGATGGCTTTGCTAAGTGCATTGCCTTGGCTGTTACCACGAGGTTTACTCAGTCGTTGGTTGATGTTACCACCATTAACGTTACTGATGATGACGGTGTATGCCAATCAGCAGTCATTCGTCACGGTACCGACACTATATATTTTGCCAACGGGTGATTCGTATATAACGGCGGCATTGCTGCAATATCCTACCGCCAATGAAGACAGTACCAATTGGTTGTTCTTAGCTGATCATAGACCAACCTCTACACGAACGATGCCAAGCAGCCTGACAGCAGACAAATTATCTGAAAATTTAAAGCAGCAATTGGGCAGTTTAGCAGTTAATAAGTTAGAGAGCATTGTCGTGCAGAGTAGCAGTGTCGGCCTGACTGATACGTTAATTCCTGACAATAAGAATATTACTAATACCAAAAATTCTGAATTACTGCCGATGACCGTTGCTCAATTAAATAGTCGTTTATCCATTAGCCAATATTGGCAAGCAGGGCGCTCTGATCGTTGGTCTGCATTTCAGCAAGCTTACAAAACAGTTAGGCAGTCTGAAGATACGCCTACTATCAGTGCTCAACGTTGTGAGCAAGGTAAAACATGGCAGTCGATTAACGATGAGTTGTCAGTACAGGCCATCACTGGTTGGAGCGAGATAGGTGATGCTAGCGTTTGGAATTGTACGATTGCTCTTGATACTAACTTGCCTATACGCGTTCTTAGATACAATGCAGCAGACCCACTTAACTCGTTACCTGCCAATTCACCTGTTAGCCGTCAAGCACAAATAGTCACCAATCAGTTAACTGGCAAACAGTCAGCGTTTTCCCAGTCGCGTTTGATTCTAGATACTGCTACTCATCAACGCGTTTGGCAACTGTGGTCATTACTATGTTCAGCTGAATCAAATAATGATGACATGCTATTCGAAAATACACGTTGGCTTGGTCATAGTGCCTCGCAAATTACAGGCGATATCATAAGTCGTCAGAGAGTTGATGAAGTTATAACCTATGATAATAAGCCGTTAGACGCGGCATTATCGCTAAACAACTAAATCGCTAAACAACTAAATCGCTAAATAGCTAAATCGCTAAATAGCTAAATCGCTAAATAGCTAAATAACATTGATAGCATTCCCAATGCCGAAACTACTAACCTTCAAAAGTAAGGCTTATATTATCAGCGTTACAATATAGTGATATTTCACAGTTATACTATTGAACCATTATCGAAATACCACCATACTTAGCAGCCTATTAATACAGGTCGCTGACTATTAATACAGGTCGCTGACTATTAATACAGGTCGCTGACTATTAATACAGGTCGCTGACTATTAATACAGGTCGCTGACTATTAATACAGGTCGCTGACTATTAATACAGGTCGCTGACTATTAA
>NZ_JBDLOB010000006.1:0-178246 GCF_039762275.1 Psychrobacter proteolyticus
AGAAGTGAAACATCGTAGCGCCAATGGTAGTGTGGTTCGCCCATGTGAGAGTAGGTCATCGTCAGCTCTCTATTCTGAAATATCCCCCGACATTAGCTTGTCGGGGGTTTTTCTTTGCGTGCGGTTTGGCGCCAGTGCTTGGTGGTGGAAAGTTTAGTATTTGATGATTTGATCTAATTTATTCTGGCAAGCGTATTGCAGTATTGATTATAGAAAAACTTGAAGGTATGCTATTTTTTATTGAAAGCGCTTCTAACTTGTAAAAAGCACTGTATTAAAGACAAAGCCGTCATTAGACTAATAAGGAAGTATGCGTGTCAATTTGGTTGCTAGTTCTAATATCATTTTTGCATATTACTATTGGCGGGGCTTTTGCCTTCGGGTTTCTTTTCTATATATGTGCAGAGGGAAGCCCAAGCTTAACCAAAATTGAGAATAATGTTCTCTTTACCTTACTGATTGGATATGCAGCTTCGCTTGTAATTAGTGTTGGGATGGCTGTTTACTTTTATTTATTTACTACTAGCGATTTATATTATTGGTGTTTCGCCATACCTTGGGTATTATTGACTTTACTTTTAGGTTATTGGGCATATATTTTAGCCAAATTTAATGCATTCTAAGAATACTGTTAGCATGTCTAGCCTGATTAATTATTTTTCAAAACAACTCACCTATTTCAGGTATTTCTTCAAAATCAAATCCTAACTGTTCATCTTTGCGCTGTTTCATTTGCTCTATACGTAGCTTACGTCCTGCGATAAGCCTTAGTACCTCGCGTTGCTGCTCTGTCGTCATATCATGCCATAGTTGGCGCTCAGTTCGACTACGCAGGCAACCAAAGCAATAACCCTTCTTATTGCTTTGACAAAGACCAATACATGGATTGGCAATCTCGAACAGCTCAAACTGTTGATTCATGACTCCTCCATAATGACTACCGTCATTCCTTTGACCTGCATAAAATCACTGTACAACATTATTATGTCGCAAATACCGACTAATAGTGTGCCATTTTATTGTTATTATTTCCGTCTAGCGGGTGTTATGCTTAGCTTTGATAGCCTTTATAAGATAATCATAACAAAATTAATAAGTGAGATGATACGTGAACTTGATTTATATCCATGGATTGGACAGTGATGCCAACTCGACCAAAGGGGTGTTGTTAGAAAAATATTGCCAGCGACATCATCCTGATATTAATGTGCTGCGTCCTGATTTAAATAAAACCCCTGCGCAAGTTTGTGAGCAATTACTGTCTTTAGTCAAAGCGCTAAATAATAGTGCAGATAGAAAATCAGCAGATAAGCAGACTGAGTTATCAAATACGGTATTAATCGGTAGCTCGCTAGGTGGGTATTTTTCTACTTTGATAAGCAATCAGATAGGTTGCCCAGTTTTACTGCTCAATCCTAGTACTCAGCCCCATATCACTTTACAGCGTTTCTCTAATAAACCAGTATCAAGTCAAGATAATTTAAATGAGTCATCTACTAGCAAAGTCCTGCATACAACAGCGGGCGGCTGGAGTATTACGCCTGCAGATTTACAGTGGTTTGCAGATAATCAGCTGTTATCAGTAAATTATCCCGATAAAGTTGCTGTACTGCTAAAAGAAGGCGACGAGCTATTAAATTCTGAATTGTCTAAAGATTTTTATCAAAGTCATGGCGCATCGGTAACGGTGCAAGTAGGTGGCGATCATCGCTTCAGTGATTTTAATGATCAGCTGCCAATGGTGATGAATATCTTACAGAATTTAGTACAAGCCTAAATAGACGACATTATATGACGTAAGCGATGGAGTATTAACGTTAACGTCGCTATTTTTCGTTATAATGGTTTAATAGAATTAAACGCACGCGAACAGTTAAGGATGCATTTGTGAGTCAATATAATGCGCAATCGTTAGAAGTTTTAGAAGGTCTTGAGCCAGTCCGTCGTCGTCCAGGTATGTATACCGATACCACGCGCCCGAACCATTTGGCGCAAGAGGTTATTGATAACTCAGTGGATGAAGCGTTAGCTGGTTATGCGAAAACCATCAAGGTGCAATTGCATAGTGACGGATCGTTGTCTGTCGAAGATGACGGACGCGGTATGCCAACTGATATTCACCCTGAGTTTGGTCAATCTGGTATTGAGCTGATATTAACTCGCTTACATGCAGGTGGGAAGTTTTCGACCTCTAATTATGAAGTGTCAGGTGGTCTGCATGGTGTAGGTATCTCTGTTGTCAATGCGCTATCAACTCGCGTTGAGGTTACGGTATGGCGTGATAGCACACAGTTCGACATGGCATTTGAAAATGGTGCACCAGTTACGCCATTGACTGAAGCAGTCAGCTCAAATAAGCGCAAACGTGGCACCAGAGTACACTTTTGGGCGGATGGTAGTTTCTTCGATACACCTAAACTTAATGTAAAACAGCTCAAGCATAATTTAAAAGCAAAGGCTGTTTTGGCCGCTGGACTGACGATTGAATTCACTGACGATATCAATGATGAAAAGGTCGTTTGGCAGTTTACGGATGGGGTAGTCGAGTATCTAAGCGAACAACTAGATGGTTTGGAAACATTGCCTGAAGCGCCGTTTTATTATAATTACGATGCGAAAGCGGGCGAACGAGCGGCTATTACCTTTGCCTTGTCTTGGTTGCCTGATGGTGGCACGCCGATTCAAGAAAGCTATGTGAACCTGATTCCGACAGCTCAGGGCGGTACGCACGTCAACGGACTGCGTACGGGCATCTTAGAAGCTCTGCGTGAGTTCTGTGATATTCATAATTTGCTACCACGTAGTGTGAAGTTAACCGCAGAAGATGTCTGGGATGGGGTGAACTATATCCTGTCTCTGAAGTTCTCTGAGCCACAGTTTTCTGGGCAGACCAAAGAACGTTTATCTAGCCGTGAAGCTGCAGGCGCTGTACAGACATTGGCAAAAGATGCCTTTAGCCTATGGTTAAACCAGCATGCGGAAATAGGTACGCAAATCGCTGAATTGGCGATCAATAAAGCAGGTCGTCGTCTGAAATCGGCCAAAAAAGTCGCTCGTAAAAAGATTACGCAGGGGCCAGCATTACCTGGTAAATTGGCAGACTGTCGTGGTGATTTGCGTGATGGCGCTGAGCTGTTCTTAGTAGAGGGTGACTCTGCGGGTGGTAGTGCTAAGCAAGCAAGAGATCGTCATTATCAGGCGATATTACCTCTGCGCGGCAAAATCCTAAATACGTGGGAAGTATCATCAGATACGGTGTTATCAAGCCAAGAGATTCATGATATTGCCATTGCTATCGGTGTTGATCCAGCCTCTGATGATTTGTCCGAGCTACGTTACGACAAGATATGTATCTTAGCGGATGCTGACTCTGATGGACTGCATATTGCGACATTGATCTGCGCACTGTTTGTGAAGCATTTCCCTGCGCTAGTGGATGCGGGTCATTTATTTGTGGCCATGCCGCCCTTGTATCGAGTAGATGTGGGTAAAGAAGTTCACTATGCGTTAGATGAGCCAGAGCTTGCACATATCTTGGCTAACGTACCGGGAAACAAAAAAGCTCAGATTACACGCTTTAAAGGGCTTGGTGAAATGAGTGCTGAGCAACTACGTGAGACGACGATGAGCCGTGATACACGCCGCTTAGTACAGTTAGATATGGATGACATGGTACTGACCAATAGCGTGATGGATATGCTACTGGCTAAGAAACGTGCCTCTGATCGCAAGTCGTGGCTTGAGAGCAAAGGTGATTTGGCCGATATTTCTTAAGAGGTAGCAGTGAATCTAAAGAAATATGTGTGCAGAATATCGAAATAGGTCATTACTTATATTTATGGCTAAACGATCTATCACATAATAAAAGCACGCAAAATTTAGCCTAGCCACAAAGGCTTAATGGTATTATGTCAGTACCTTTCATTATATTGTGCTGTCATGATACCGAAGATTTTTAACCGTTCTAAGTCTGTTGTTTCTAAACCTGCGCGCTCCAAAGTGCTCCCAAAACTTAGCAAAAAGCATTTGGGAGACAAGGTTCCAAAGCGTGGCAACAAGTTTGCGCCTGTTATTGCATCCGCGCTGTTAAAGGCATCAGGTTGGCGTACGGTAGGCGAGATTCCAAATATCTCACAAGCTGTAGTGCTTGCTCTACCACATACTTCTAATGTGGATGGTATCTATGCGATTCCAAGTCTTTTTGCATTAGATATCAAAATCAGCATTATGGGCAAGCACACGCTATTTAAAGTACCTGTGTTTGCGCAGTTATTAAATTGGATAGGGGTCATTCCTGTCGATCGTGGTAATAAAGGCTCTGTGCTGCAAGCCAGTATTGATAAGTTCAAAACTGGTGAACCATTGTTTTTAGGATTATCACCAGAGGGTACACGACAATATACTGAGTCGTGGAAGACAGGTTTTTATTATTTAGCGGTGGGTGCTGGTGTACCGATTTTGCCAGTAGCGATGGACTACAATACTAAAGAAATACGGTTTATGTCGCTGGTTTATCCTACAGGTGATATCGAAGCAGATTTACCGAAAATATATTCTCAGTATAAAGGAGTGCTACCAAGACACCTTGAGCGTTTGTCGCAGCCACTACAAGACATCAATAATGCAGCTGAATAAGCTAGTTAGTATAAATATTAGTTCAATTAGTTAAGTTAAAATCACTGGTTGTATGACAGGTATGAAAACTCAAAGCTGTCTACAACTAAGTTCCAATAATTCATATTTAAAAAGCCCCTGATATGATGGTATCAGGGGCTTTTTTTGAATAATATTTAGATACCTATCAGCTTAACAATTTAGAACTGTGGTTGGCCGTTAGAAGCGCTAACACCGCCGTCAACAGGTAGATTAACACCAGTAATCATAGAGGCATCATCACTTGCTAAGAAAGTAATGGCAGCGGCGATATCCTCTGGGGTTGCCAAACGTCCAAGCGGACAGCGAGCTAAGAACTTATCCGTCTTAGATTCATTGTCTTGGATAGCCGTAGTCATATCAGTTTTGGTGACGCTTGGATTAACCGCATTAACACGAACGCCATCTGAACCATGATCTAATGCCAATGTACGGGTTAGATTGGTTACACCCGCCTTAGCAGCATTGTAAGCAGCCATATTCCAGTCACCACCCACGCCCGAGAGCGATGAGATATTGACG
Source organism: Psychrobacter proteolyticus (assembly GCF_039762275.1). Taxonomy (GTDB): domain Bacteria; phylum Pseudomonadota; class Gammaproteobacteria; order Pseudomonadales; family Moraxellaceae; genus Psychrobacter; species Psychrobacter proteolyticus_C. The sequence continues at coordinate 5,176 of NZ_JBDLOB010000006.1, forward strand.
ATATTACCCTTTGATGCAATTAAGTGAGGCATAGCCGCTTGAGAGACGTAAAAAGTCCCGTTTAGATTCACATCGATAGCAGAACGCCAATCATCGGCAGACAATTCCGTGATTTTACCTTGGGTTGCCTTACCAGCATTGTTTACCAAGATATCAATCTTGCCGAATTTGTCGATAGCGCGCTCAACCATCTCTTGTACTTGGCTTTGAACGCTAATGTCACATGTAATAATGAGATAGTTATCGGTATGAATCCAAGTACGATCTTGTGGTAATTCTTTGGCAGTCTCTTCTAGTGTTGCTGCCGTACGTCCTACTAAAACCACGCTAGCGCCTTCCTCGGCAAAGCGAATGGCAGTTGCACGGCCAATACCAGAACCTGCACCCGTTACAACGACGGTCTTTTCTTTAAAACGTTTCATAATGTTTAATCCTTATTATTATATAATAGTCATTAAAAATTCGATGATTAAAATTTCAATGACTACGGTTTCGATAAATACAACTAAGTACAGTTTGTCATCCATAAACTTGCACGCAAGCAATACTGCTTTGATATCATCATAACAAGTGATCGCCTTGAAAGCGACTGTCCCTGATAGTGCTTATGTAGCATAATTTTGCATCATTCAAATATTTGTAATACGCGATAATGATGTGGTTATTATTACGAGCTGGCATGTGCGATATTCACCATACGATAATAGAAGGTTGGAACCTGTGTCCCATTCGATTACTACTATGCCCGACTGGGGCTATCTGACGACTGAGCTAGTCAGTTATTTACAAGCAGATGCTATGGCAGTGACTTTAGCAGGTATGCATACGATTGAGCATGAATACAATGCTCAGTACATCGCTCGTCACTACCAATATCAGTTACCACTTGGCAAGCTACAGCTGTTGGAGCTGACACTGTATTTACCCTATGATACAGAATCAGTTGATATTGAGGCTGTGCGTATGACTGCGGTAAAGTCAGTACTTACATGGTACAAGTCATTATCGTCTCAAGATGGAGACAATGCCTTAGCTGGTTATGAAGCTATGATTTTTGACATTCAGCTTGTCGGAGGAAGTAGCAGTCTTAATCAAGATGATAACGATGACAGTGCAAAACATTCAAACAGTGCTCTACAGCGACTTAAACACAATTTTGGGGTTCGTTACTTTTTAGAAGACTTAGTTGTCGACATGAGCGAAAGCATGCAGCAGCTGCAAGTCTTTAGCTGGGATGACTGGTACTCGATAGCAGCAGCGGTACGAACCCCATGTGAGTTATGGCGTTTCTTAGCTTATCATTTAGAACAGCTACATCAATCGGCCGTAAACCATATCCCAAGTTTCGAGTCAGAAGACGCTTTGGTTGAGCGTTTCTTACAAAGCCCAGATTTATTTGCCCCTGCCATTGTAGTCGACAATGCGCTCATCAAAAATGAAGTACAAGACGAACCTAACTCAGCATTGGTAGCCATCACGCTTGCCTACAAGAACCAAAGTTCAACTTCTCAAATGTACCATCAGCATATGATGCAAGCGGCTACGATATGGTCTCAGCTAAGTATGCAGATGATAGATACGTATGGTAAAAATCACGTAACTAGCAGTGACGAACAGACAGAAACACCGCTCGCTCACTGGCAACAACAACTGCTAGATGAGTCTTTGTTTTCACGTCACGAGCTTATCCGTACGTTATATAAACACCCTAAACAAAGCGCAGCGCTGCAAAAAGATGGCTATGTGGTACATCAACATTCTTATGAAAGTTTGGGACGACATTATGTACTGGTGTTTTATGGTCAGGAGTCAAAAGGACCTAATAGCAAAGCCGCTGTCCAACCAAAATTAGCAAAGATCGCACAAGACGTTGCCACACGTTTGCCAATTATTGAGCTACATCATGTAGTCGTGCTTGGTATTGATTTTATCACTGAGAATAATGAGAGTTTTTTCGATATTGATTTGTGGATTCAGCCAGTTGATGCGATGACTCAGCGAGAGCGCCAACTTACTAAGCAAATGCAGAAACTAAAACAACAAGAATTAGATAAGCAAAATACACCACCTGCTAGTAGCGTGGAAGGTAGTAAACCTACGAAGGCGCAAAAAGAGAAACTACCTCAAGTACAGATGAGCTTAACGATTCCAGCGCGAAAAGATAAGCAGTAGATTGTAGCGTGAAATTGTTTGAATGAACTTTTATACTAAGAGCTTCGATAACAATAACCACAGATTTATTAATATATTTGCTGACATAAAAAAAGACAGCCTAGGCTGTCTTTTTCGTATCTAAACTAAACAATCAAAAATACTTATTTATTGATATCGTCATTGAGACCGCTACCAGGAAGTACGTCATCGCTGTTGTAGATGTCATCAGTATCAACACGTGGTGTATCAACTACATCGGTACGTAAATCAGTGGTAGGTGTACTAGCAGCAGATGGCGTGTTTTCACGAACTGAATCAGCAACTTTTTCTTGAGTTGATGAACTTGGCTGTAGCGCAGATTTTGCTTTCGCTTCAGTGCGTTCATGATCCATCTTATCCTGCATTTTACGTAAGAAGCGAGCTGCAGCTTCTTGACCACCAAGACCAAATGATAGGGCAAAGGCAACGGCTACCGCGCCTAGTGTCAGACCAAATGCTAGGTTAACGATTGAATCGGCAATACCCATCGCTTTTAGACCCATCGCTAATACTAGGCCCATAATTAATACACGTACGATGTTTGCTAGGAATTGTGAACCTTGCTCAGAACGTTCAACCACACCTGCAATGATATTGGCAAGCCAGAATCCGATGAATAGGATAATTGCGCCTAGGATAATGTTTGCACCGAATGCGATGAACATCGTGATAATAGCTGAAATAGGCTCGAAACCTAACAAGTCAGCAGCTGCAATAGCAGCAAATAGCATAGCGAAGAAGATAATCGCATAACCAACTAGGTCAGAGATTTTCTTGTCACCCATGGTTTCTTGTAGACCAACTTTCGCAGGCAATTGATTGATTTGAGTGTTCTCAATCAGACCTTTGATGATGTTGGCAACCATGCGTACAACATAGAAAGTTACTACTAGGATAGCCACTGCCATAAATATGTTTGGCAATGCTTCCATGATTTTGTTCAGCATATTGGTCGCAGGGCGAGCAATCACTTCGATTTTTAATGCGTTTAGAGCAGCGATAATGGTTGGAATGATAACCACTAAAAATGCTAATGAACCTGCAATGTTAGGTAAGCTGTTTTGCTCACTTAAACCTGCTTTTGATGCCAATTCTTGTACATTAAAAGTAGAAACAAGGTTGGTCACAATACCGCGTACGACTTTGGCAATGATATAACCAACGACGAAGACCACACCAGCAATCAAGATATTAGGGATGAAGCTAAAGATTTTGTCGACCATATTAGTCAGTGGTGCAAACAAACCATCAAGCTCTAATTGACCAAGTACCATGGTCAACACAACCAATAAGATGAACCAGTAAACCATATCAGCAATCGTGCTGCTCATTGGTTTTACACCAGCTTGTGCACTTAAACGCTCATCCATAGAGGTTTTTGCGAGTGCAGCGTTGATCGCTGTGCGTGCAACAGTAGCCACGACCCAACCAATCACACCAAGTGCGATAGCGCCGATAAGATTAGGGATAAATGCCAATACTTGATTAACCATATTTGCGAATGGTGCTGAGATAGAGTTTAAGTTTAATTGGCTAAGTGCGCCTGAGATAGCAATGATGAAAATAAACCAGAAAACAATTTTGGAGATGATACCTTCAAGGTCGTAGGTCTTACCAGTTGAAGAGTTCATACGTTGATTGAGATTAACTTTAGAGAGTACGCCACGTACCAGTGCTGCGATACCAAGGGCTACTAGCCAACCAATAACGAATATCAAAATAGCACCAATGATGGAACCGATAGGTCCACCAAGATAGCCGTTAAAAGATGTGTACATTGGGTTCATCTTATCCTCCTTGAAGCATCTTATATAACTCGCCAAAAACAATGTTCATACAGCGATTAGTGAGCAAGACATACAGATGGTTGTCATAAATAGTATTTTTAGAATCAGTTATATAGAGATATTATCGTTTTTGAGCATAAATTATTATCAGCAGTATCTCTTATTTATATTACAGTGACTTCGCTATCGATATCTGCTTATTTTTGATAAAAATTAACGCTCGGTTACTTATCTCCTTAACTAACTCAGCTTAGCTGATGTATTGATGGATTTAAAGACAGAAAGCTTTACCTGTTACTATATTTGTGTGATAACTTGTTATTATGATAGAAGATATTAACATAGACTATACATTGGCCCGATAATTTCGTGCAAAGCGTGGTTCCTAAAACTAAGATTTGTTATTATAGAGGAATGTGACATCTCGCCACTATTCTTACAATTAGAGAGTACTTTATGAAAAAAATCACTACTTTAGGCGTTAGTGCACTTGCTAGCGCTATGTTGTTAGTAACAGGCTGTAGCACCAACAATGGCAATCAAGAAACAGCCGCTCAAAGCGTTTCCATTACTGAACAAAGCACAGCTAGTGAAAAAGTAGGTTATAGCTTAGGTTTCATGATGGCAGAAGGTAACAAAGACGCTGTCAAAGATTTAGACCTAAATACTTTTGAAAAAGGCTTCCGTGATGGCTACGAAGGCAATGAATCAGCATTGACCCAAGAGCAGATGCAACAAGTATTGATGGACTATCAAAAAGAGCAAGAAGAGCAGTTTGTTAAAGACATGGAAACCAAAGCGACAGAAAATAAAGCCGCTGGTACTGCATTCTTAGCAGAAAACGCTAAAAAAGAAGGCGTGAAGCAAACAGAGTCTGGTTTACAGTATAAAGTTATCAAAGCAGGTACTGGTAAATCACCAAAAGCAACTGACGTCGTTGAAGTAAATTACGAAGGTAAATTGCTTGATGGTACGGTATTTGACAGCTCTTATGAGCGCGGTGAGCCAATCGAGTTCCCACTAAACCAAGTAATCGCTGGCTGGACTGAAGGTCTACAGTTGATGAAAGAAGGCGGAAAATACGAGTTCTATATCCCATCAGATATCGCTTATGGTGAAGCGGGTAACGCTGGTATCGAGCCTAACAGCACGCTTATCTTTACTGTTGAGCTATTAAAAGTAAAATAAGCATTTAAAGCAAATATTGTTTAGGTACTTAACATAAAAAAGCCTTCATATAATTATGAAGGCTTTTTTATGGGTAAATATTTATGTCAACTTGATACCGAGCTTATAAAGCCGATATCAAGTTGGCAATAAATCATAGATTCTTTTGAAAGACTTTAGAGTTACGGCCGTTATGGTACTTCTCTAAACGTGCTTCAGGCAAAGCGCTGGCTTCAACTTCAGCAAAGCCTTGCTCAACGAACCAATGCGCAGTACGAGTGGTCAAAACAAACAACTTGTACAAACCATGGCTACGCGCTTGCTGCTCTAGAAACGCTAGTAAATCTGCACCGCGGCTACCACTACGGTACTCAGGGCGAACAGCAACACAGGCAACTTCCGCTGACTCTGAGTCTAACGTATGCAATGCTGCACAGCCCAAAATCATACCATCGCGCTCAATCACACTATAGTTATCAATCTCTTGCTCTAAGCGCTCGCGTGAACGACTGACCAAGATGCCTTGCTCTTCTAGAGGTGACAGCAGCTCAATAAGACCAACCACGTCATCGATATTGGCACGGCGAATTTCTTCATAAGGGTCATGGCTAATCAGCGTACCAGAACCATCACGTGTGAATAGCTCTTCTAGTAATGCGCCGTTTTTGGCATACGAAATAATATGCGTGCGATGGACGCCTTGACGACAGGCCAAACTTGCACAGTTCAAGAAATAATTGATTTCACAATTTAAATCGCGATCACGTAAGAAACGATCAACTTCGTTTGGAATCATTTCACGTAATAAACGATCATCGTCGTTGATACCCGCTTCTTCACCTAAGAATATAAGCTTGTCAGCACCCAGTGCTACAGCAGCGCTTAGGGCCACATCTTCCGCTAATAAGTTAAATACTTCGCCAGTTGCAGAGTAGCCCATCGAGCCTAGTACAACGATATGGTCATGAAGTAGGTTATTTTTGATGGCTTCCACATCGATAGAACGCACTTCACCCGTCATTTGATAATCAATACCTTCACGGATACCGTATGGGCGCGCTGTCACGAAGTTACCCGATATCGCATCGATACGCGAACCATACATCGGAGAGTTGGCCAGCCCCATTGATAGCTGAGCTTCAATCTGTAAACGAATAGCACCAACGGCCTGTAAGATAGATGGCATCGCTGCACGTGGCGTAATGCGGATATCTTGATGTAGTGGCGATTCGATGTTAGCGTCTTTTAAGTTCTTTTCGATTTGCGGTCGTGCCCCGTGTACCAGTACTAGCTTGATACCCAAGCTATGCAACAAGGCAAAATCATGAATAAGTGTGCTGAAGTTCGCATGATTGACCGCTTCACCACCAAACATGATCACGAAAGTTTTGCCGCGATGGGTATTAATGTAAGGTGCAGAGTTACGGAACCAATGGACGTATTCAGGGTTGATCTGGGGCATGGAGCTAGTAGTCATAATGGGAGCAGTAGTCGTTAGAATAAGAAAAGGGGCGCAGCAAAAAAATGCCTAACGCTAAAGATTTACCATAGCAAAAAACGCGGTTATGAGCTATCTTTTATTTCAGCTGTATTCAAGCATTCTGATTGCCAATCGCTGATATACACAACCTCAACACTGGGTTAATGTACGTACAAATGCTTTTTGTTATGCTAAGCGCTATTGCTTTACAAATGCTGAGCGAAGATAATCAGGTTAGATAAGTGAGTTCATGTGTTTCATAGATTGCATGAGCTATTTCACAGCAATATCTTATATACATCGTAATGCTTTTTATCTGTTGAACAAATTATAAAAATAACTTAAGTTGCACCATCTGTGTTTTACCGATATATCAACCAGGGATAATGAAAATCATGAAAAAAAGTAACCAGTTTGCTAGCCCGTTCAGTGCTTGGAGCGGCCACCGCTTATTTCACGTTGTTGCCGGTACGCTTATCGGTGCAATGGTAGTTACACAAGCCTCAGCGATGCTGCCAACACCAGAGCAAGCGGTTGATAGCTCAATGGCTATTCAGACAAATGCTAACAAGAGCAGCAACTCAAGTGCTCAAGCCGTTAATAGCAGAATTACAGCGTCGTTGGTCAGCGTTGATGCCAATGGTCAAGAAGTGCTCGTCCCTGTAGATACCAATACTCGTTTGCAGTCAGGCAATGTATTGGAGTATCAAGGATACTTTACCAATACCAATGCAGATCGAGTCCGTAAAATGACCGTTACGATGAGTATCCCAGAGCAGGTAGAACTGTTAAAAACGGTTGCTCCTGACTTCCCATATGGCAGTGTTGATGGCAATAACTTTGCTCGTATGCCATTACGTACCAAAGTAGATAATCAGCTACAAGACGTCGCGCTTAAATACTATAAAGCGGTACGTTGGGACCTAGAAGGCGTAGGTCTAAATGATACTGTCGCTGTAAAATATCGCGCTCGTGTTAAATAATCCTGAATTTTTGGATTAGAATTTAGCTAGCATTGATGTAGTTAGCACTGAAAACTATCCATTTAGTACTGAAAGCCATCAATAAAAAAGCACCACAGTTTATAGCTGCGGTGCTTTTTTATGGTGTGACAGGACGTTTGATAATTTTACTGATAAGTAAGTAAAAATACTAAGCTACAGCGTGGCATATTTGCTACTAGATTTCTCTTGGATAAGTTGTTTAATAGCATTGATTTGTGGCGTTGTAGCTTGAACGCCTGCTTGTATCAGACTACGCCGCTGCCTAGTATCTATCGAACTGTTACGACCGACATTGGGAGTAATAACAATATCTGCTCGATCTCGTTCGCTCTGGTTTGATGCGGAGCGATTAGTAGTCAGGTTGGTAGCTAGAATGTTGGTTTCGAGGAAGCCCCAAAAGTCACTTAATGAGTTAATAGTCGGTATTTGACTATTAGTACTATCACTGCCTTGAGCTCCCGTTACATCTACAGCAATGATAATATCAGCACCTAAGTCATAGGCGCTATCTACTGGTACTAAACTGACCACACCACCATCGACATATTTTTTACCGACCTTTTCAGGAATGCGTGGGGCAATAAAAATATTAGGCACGCTACAGGACGCTTGCACGGCAAGCCCAGCATCGCCAGTGGTAAAGACTGTTTTCTTCAGAGTGTATTTTTCTGCTGCGATTGCCGCAAAAGCAATGGGGAAGTCTTCTATGGCTCGCGCATTCACTTTGCTATTAATAAAGTTTTTTAACTTAATACCTTCGATAAAACCTTGATTGGACAAGGTAAAGTCTGTGAGCTGGCTATCAGTAGTGGTCAGTGCCAATTGCTCAAGCTGTGCCGGCGTGTAACCACTGGCGTATAAGCTACCGATCAAGCTACCCACACTCGTCCCGACTACCAATGTTGGTTTGATACCGCTTTCTTCTAGCGCCTTAATGACGCCCACATGGGCAAACCCTTTTGCACCGCCACCACCCAATACCAGTGCTACAGTAGGAGTCTTAATAACAGGCTCTGGCGTTGCAGGAATAGTCGATGGCAATGTGCTACACGCACTAATATAAAAACCGAGTATAGGTATTAAGCTCAACCTCAGTAGTTTTAAATTATGGCGAATCAGATTGTGACGAAACTGACGAGGCAAAATAGAAACAAGCATAGAAAAACACCTTACGAAATTGCCAGAATTCAAAAAATAAGACATCAGTTATTGGTATGATGAGGAGAAGTGGTTTATCTATAGTAGATGGACTGTATAGATGCTATTTTACTAAATAGCCTAGCATAAGCAATTGTATTGTCAGCTATAATGAAATGAGTCGACTTTTTATACGTACTATCGTTATCGCTATTCTGTGGTACAAGTCATCATGTACAGCCTATTAAAAATGCTCGATTTAGCATACAAAAATTAAAAATAATATTGTTAGGATCTTTAATGCCAATATCGGAGAGTCATGCTTCATCTAACTCATTAGATCACTTTAGATCTGATATGCCGCTGTCAGCACTAGATATGCCAGTGTCTGCGCTAGCAGGTGTAGGGGTAAAAGTCGCAGAGCAGTTGGCGCAATTGAATATCAAGCGGATATTCGATTTGCTGTTACATTTGCCCCGTGATTATGAGGATCGTAGTCGACTGGTATCAATCGCCGATGTAGAGCATGGACAATCAGCGCTAATTACTGGTCACATCGTCCATGTCGATACCAAGCGCAGTGGGATGACTGTGACGGTGGATGATGATACGGGTACGATATCGTTGCGGTTTTTTAAGGTCTATCGTGGTCTGGTACAGACTATGAATTTAGGAACACGTTTACAGCTATTTGGTGAGGTCAAAGTCAGCCGCTACGGCAAGCAGATACATCATCCTGAATATCAGATTATCACTGATAACACAGTCATGACTGATACGGGATTGCAGCCTATTTACCCTACAGTTAAAGGCTTACATCAAAACAAGCTGCGCACTTTAATTAAGCTAGCATTGCAAACGGTTCGGAGCCAAGGTCTGCCGATGACATTGTTTACGGCTGAAGATTTTGCAGTTGTATCCGATTTGCCATTAGTGCCTTTTGAGCCATCCAAATCAGCGGTGTCAGAGGCCGAATATACCGAAGATATTTTTTCGACGTTAGCACGCAGCGTGCCTGATAATGCGATTGGCAATAGCGTATACAAGCCCAGTCCCTCTAACTATCAGGCAGATAATGACATACATAGCGTCGCTGCCAGTATTGCTCAGCACAATGTCTATAATTTAACGATATTTGAAGCATTGGTACTGCTGCATACGCCACCTACTTATACCAGCGCGTCTCAGCAATACAAATTATTCACTCAACTCAGTGCCCGCACGCATGCTGCTTGCCAGCGCTTGATTATTGAAGAGTTGACTGCGCATCAGCTCAGTTTGCTATATCGTCGCCAGCAGCTACATCAGCATAAAGCACCCAAATGCACTACCAATAGTCCTCTTGCTGACAAGCTGTTTGCTGCATTACCTTTTGATTTAACGGGTGCGCAAAAAAGAGTGATGAAAGACATCACTGCGGATATGGCGACCTCAATTCCGATGCTACGACTGGTACAGGGAGATGTGGGTGCTGGCAAGACGTTGGTGGCAGCAGGGGCGGCAGGTTATGCGCTCGATAGTGGCTGGCAGGTCGCGGTAATGGCCCCGACTGAGATTTTGGCAGAGCAACATCTACTGAATTTTAAGCAATGGTTTGAGCCACTGGGCATTGGAGTCGGTTGGCTCGCAGGTAAGCAAACGGCCAAACAGCGCCGCGAAGCATTGGAAGCAGTCGCAGAAAATACCGTGCAAGTGGTGGTCGGTACTCATGCATTGTTTCAAGAGCAAGTTCAGTTCGCTAAATTAGGCTTAGTTATCATCGATGAGCAGCATCGATTCGGTGTTGAGCAGCGCATGGCATTGACCAATAAAGGCGTGGCTAATAGCACACCGCACCAGCTAATCATGACCGCAACACCGATTCCAAGAACCTTAGCGATGAGCGTTTATGGCGATATGGATACCTCAATTATTGATGAATTGCCACCGGGGCGTACACCAATTACGACAGTAACCATCGATCGCAATCGACGCGATGAAGTCATAGAACGTATTGCGATTAATTGCGAAGCGGGCAGGCAAGCGTACTGGGTATGCTCACTGGTAGAGGCCTCTAGCGTATTGGATGCGCAGGCAGCTGAAGCTACTTATGAGGATTTAAATGAACGTCTAGATATTCGTATTGGACTGGTACATGGCAAAATGAAGTCTGCTGATAAGCAAGCCATTATGCAGGAGTTCAAAGCAGGTAATTTGGACTTGCTGATTGCGACGACTGTCATCGAGGTAGGGGTTGATGTGCCCAATGCATCGTTAATGGTTATCGAAAATGCGGAGCGTTTGGGGCTATCGCAATTGCATCAGCTGCGCGGGCGAGTCGGACGTGGCTCGACCAAAAGTTTCTGTGTACTGTTATATCAAAAACCGCTATCAGAGACAGGTACTGAGCGACTAAATGTCCTACGCGATAGTACTGATGGTTTTGTCATTGCTCAAAAAGACTTAGAGCTACGTGGGCCAGGAGAGCTGCTAGGCAAACGTCAAACGGGTAACGTTGGCTACTATCTGGCTGATCTGATCCGTGATGAGCAATTATTTGCTATTGCTCAGCGGTTAGCGAAGCATTTGATAGCAGACCCTGCGCGAAAAGCAGATGTCAGCCAATTGATTCATCGCTGGATGCCAGAAGCCAGTCGTTATACCAATGCTTAAAAGTACTATTATTATATACCGCTCAGATATCTAAAACGTTTGACTCAATCAATTGATTGATTAATAATAATTTATGACAAAATTATCTGAAATTGACTTTGAAGCCGCGCTTGATCGAGTCGAATCCGAACCTAATAGTAGCGTCGCCTCTATTTTACGATGCGCTGAAGCGCTGTTTTCGACTAAAGGCTTTGAAGCGGTTACTACTCGCGATATTGCTAAGGCTTCTGGCAAGAATATCTCCACCATTCATTTTCACTGGCAAAGCAAACGGTCGCTGTATGAAGCGGTATGTAGAATGCATGCTCGTCAGCTATTGGCTTTTGTATCCCAAACGGAAGCCGCGATTGCAGATAGCACACTTAAGCCCAACCAAGCGTTAGAGCAATGGATCGATAAAACTTTGGATTTACTGATTGAGAATCCAGCGATTGCTAAGCTAGCGTCACAAAATATCTCAGTACAGAATAACCCAGAAATGGTGACTTTGTTTGAACATGACGTTCAAGTATTGACACGGTTTCAAGGCTATCTGTCTACATTTCTTGGTCCCACTGACGATCATACTAAGCCAATGCGCCTGTTCACCTTGCTTTATTTTACCATCGGTATGTTTACTGACTCGTTACTACAACAAGCCACGCTTGGTGGGTCGATTTATGAACAACCAGAGTTACAACAACAACTTAAATCGTTTGCAAAAAATCTCGCAATGGGCTTATTGCAAAAAGATGGCGCACTAACTACTAATTCATAGGCTGTTCTGACTAGTGACTGTCTAGTGATTGCTTTTAAGTAATGGTTTAAGCGCTATTTTGATTGTTATCCGTATTTATAGAGACCGACTATGAGTGACTTTAAAGACCTTGATAATAAGCAAGAACCGACTAGCGAGCAAGATACCAATATTGAAACATCTAAACACGCTGAGCTACCACCGTATCGTCAATCTGACAGCCTGTCTCAAAAACCCACTTCCAAAATGCCGCTATGGCTGCTACCTGTATTGGTAGCAGTACTGGTCGTTGGTGTCCTGCTGGGCAAGTATTGGGGCAACAATGACACGATAGCGTCAGACGAGTCGGCAGCGTCCAATAGTGTGGCAGGCGATAATGTAGCTGATGGTAGCACTAGTACAGAGCAATCAGTACTCTCAGTAGAAACAGTCAGTCCAAGCCAAGATGATATCGGCAGCACCCTCAGTGCCGATGGAACCATCAATGCTAAAGATACTGCGAACGTCAGTGCAAAAGTTAATGGTGTGGCTATCGAGCGTATTTTGGTCGAAGAAGGCGACCGCGTCAGAGCTGGTAAAGTCTTAGCTGTGTTTGATACTGATGCCATGGAGCAGCAAGTGCTACAGGCGCAAGCAGATGTCGCAGAAGCGGAAGCCACCCTTGCCAATGCTAGCGCTGATGCTGCACGTGTGTTGCCATTGATCGATATCGATGCCATCAGCAAACAAGAAGCCGACCGCTACCGTACCTCGGAAGTACGTGCCAGAGCTTCTTTGCAAGCATCCCAAGCCCGTTTGAGCAATCAGCGTTTGACGTTAGAGAACGCAAAAGTCGTCGCTCCTGTCAGCGGTATTATCAGTGAAAAAATGGTAGAAGTTGGGCAGGTGGCAGGCGGGGATCCGTTATTTACGATTATCAAAGGCGGCGTTTTGGAATGGCGAGCAGATATAGATCCTAAGCTTATCGGTGATATCAACGTCGGTACGCCTGTACAAGTCAGTCTACCGGGTGGTGATACAGTGATAGGGCAAGTGAACCGCATCGCACCAACCGCAGACAATAACCGCCAAATTACGATTTATGCTAGCCTAGCTGCCAACTCAAAGATACGTGCAGGCATGTATCAAACAGGCAAATTCCTATTGGGAAGTACCAGTACGCAAACGATTCCTAATAGCGCCGTGGTCAGCAATGATGGTTATGATTATGTGATGCTCGTTACCGAGTCAACTACTCGAGAAGATCGGTCGATGGGACGTATCAAGCAGCAGCGAGTCACATTGGGTGAGCGATTGGGCGAAAGCGTAGCAGTGTCAGAGCCCTTGCCAAGTGACAGTCGTATCGTAAAACAGGGCGGTAGCTTCTTAAATGATGGTGACCTAGTGCGCGTTGTTAATGGTGTAACTCAAACCAGTAAGCCAGCGCAGGCACAGCCATGAGCTTAAACGTCTCCGCTTATTCGATAAAGAACCCGCTCGTCGCTATCTTGCTGTTTGTGCTGCTGACGTTGGGTGGCATTTACGGTTTCATGAAAATGAAAGTCCAGCAATTTCCAGATATAGATTTGCCAGCGGTGGTAGTCACGGTCACGCTACCGGGTGCTGCGCCCTCACAGCTTGAAAACGATATCGCCAAAAAGATTGAAAACAAACTGACCAGTATCGAAGGCGTGAGTCATATTCGCACCACGCTACAGACGGGTGCGGCGACCATTGCTACTGAATTCACCTTAGAAAAAGACATTCAAGAAGCGGTAGACGATGTGCGGTCAGCAGTCGGCGAAGTACGTGGTGATCTACCAGCGGCAGCTAATGATCCTATTATTACCAAAGTATCTACTGCTGGGTTTCCAGTGGTTACTTACTCTGTTGCTGCTGAAAATATGAGCGTGGAGGATCTATCTTGGTTTGTCGATGATACCGTTACCAAACGGCTATCTGATATACCAGGCGTTAGTACCGTGAGCCGTGTTGGCGGGTTGCAGCGTGAAATCACGGTTGCTGCCGACCCGATTGCATTAAGTGGTCTAAAGTTTTCTATTTCACAATTATCGCAGCAAATCGCTGGTATCCAACAGGACAGCTCTGGCGGGGAGGCGGAAGTTGGCAATACGACTCAGACCATCCGTGTTCTCGGTGCCGTTGAACGAGCAAATGAGCTAAACGATTTGCAAGTGGCTGTCCCTACAGGAGGCACACAGGCTTTAGGTCGGATGGCAGAAATCACTGACGGCGCAGCAGATCCAAGCTCGATTGCCAAGCTAGACGGTCAAACAGTGGTGGCATTTAACATCACTCGATCGCGTGGGGCCAGTGAGGTCGATGTGATGAATCTGGTCGATGAGGAGCTTGCCAAGCTGACTGCTGATGTCGGCAATATCAGTATTGAGAAAGTCTATGACCGAGCCACACCCATTGCAGAAGATTATGAAGCCTCATTAAGAATGCTCATTGAAGGTGGACTTTTGGCTGTAGTGGTAGTCTTCTTGTTTTTGCGCAATATTCGTGCGACTATCGTTGCTGCGGTTGCTTTGCCGCTATCAGTCATTCCAACCTTTTTGGGTATGTATTTGTTTGGCTTTAGTCTTAATATCATCTCACTACTGGCATTATCATTGGTCATTGGAGTGCTGGTCGATGATGCAATCGTTGAAGTCGAAAACATCATACGCCATCTACGCATGGGTAAGACGCCTTATGAAGCGGCGATGGAAGCCGCTGATGAAATCGGTCTGGCCGTTGTCGCGACTACTTTTACTTTGATTGCGGTGTTTTTACCAACGGCCTTTATGGGCGGTATCGTTGGACAGTTTTTCCGTCAGTTTGGTTGGACGGCTGCCTTATCAATTTTTGCCTCGCTGATGGTGGCGCGCCTGATTACCCCTATGATGGCAGCTTATATCTTGCGACCTGAGAAAAAGCACGTCGAAAAACAAAGCACAATGATGAAGTACTATCTTAAGATTGTGTCTTGGACCCTACATCATCGTTGGTTGACCATGGGTGCAACGCTTGTTTTATTTGTGGCATCGCTAGCTCTGGTTAAGCTGTTACCCACGTCATTTATCCCTGATAATGATATCGATCAAACTCGAGTGGCTATTGAGCTGACACCTGACGTGTCGTTGGCGGATACTGAGCGCGTAGCGGCACTAGCAAGTGCTCGTATTTTGGCCATGCCTGAGGTGACCAATATCTTTACCTCGGTGGGAGAGGCACAGGCGTCGATGGGTGCGTCGGATGGCGGCGGCGGTAAGGCTGAAAACATCGCGGGCCTGGATATCGTGCTTGCTCCGCGTGCAGAACGAGGCACCAAGCAAGAGATAGAACGCAAAATTAGTAAGCTGATGACAGAAGTGCCAGGAGCACGGTTTACCGTTGGCTTATCGAGTGGTGGTGAGAGCGGCTATAACTTTTCATTGACTAGTACCAATCCGCAACTGCTTGAACAAACTGCACAAAAAATTATGTCTGAGATTCGAGGGCTACCAAGTGCAGGCGCTGTGACCAGTGATCGCAGTCTGCCACGCCAAGAGCTAACGGTAACGCCAGATAGGTTGGCAATGGCTGACAAAGGGGTGACCACGCAAGATATCGCTACGACTCTACGTGTGGCGACCGTAGGCGACTACGAGCAGCAATTGTCCAAGCTCAATCTTGATACACGTCAAGTACCAATCGTCGTACGTTTACCTGACGTGGCTAAGCAAAATGTTAGTCAGCTAGAAGGTTTGTACGTGCCGAGTACTATGCCTGCAGGTCAAGGTGTACGCGTCGGTGAGGTTGCTACGCTAGACTTTGGCACTGGGCCTGCGCAGATTAGTAGATTGGATCGAGAGCGTGCTATTAGTATCACGGTACAACCTGCGAGTGGCGAGCTTGGTGATTTGGTACAAGCGGTCAAAGCAGTGCCGACCATGCAGCAACTACCGCCTTCGATTACCATCATCGATCAAGGCCAAGCCGAAAACATGGCAGACCTCTTTAGTGGCTTTATCATTGCGATGTCCGTCGGTGTGGTTTGTATTTTAGGCGTACTTATTCTACTTTTTGGTCGTTTATTGCAGCCTTTTACCATTCTAATGGCGTTACCTCTGTCGATCGGTGGGGCGTTTGTCGGCTTGGTTATTACCAATAGCAGCTTATCGATGCCTTCGATGATTGGTTTCATTATGCTCATGGGTATTGCGACCAAAAACTCAATCCTGCTAGTCGATTATGCGTTGATTGCCCAGCGCCGAGGTCTGGCGCGTTTTGAGGCTATCGTAGATGCATGTCGCAAGCGTGCACGGCCTATTATCATGACGACCATTGCGATGGGTGCAGGTATGTTGCCATTGGTATTTGGTTGGGGCGATGCAGATCCTACCTTTAGGCGACCGATGGCAGCAGCGGTACTGGGTGGTCTGGTAACCTCTACGCTATTGAGCTTGGTTGTTATTCCTGTCGTCTATACTTTGATGGATGACCTATCAGGATGGTTTGCTAAATGGCTAGCTCCACATGGCAAACCTAGTGACCTCTGATAGTTACTTCTCATAGAGAGCCAAATAGCTAACCCAATAGTGAGCCAAGACACGACACAATAATAGCAATGTGGAAAATGCGAAATGATTAACACGCTCTCAATTAGGTCATACACTCGCCAGACTCGAGGGCATTCTCATGACTTTCATCAGATTGTTTTGCCTTTGCGAGGGGCAATCAATATCGAAGTTGGGAGCTATACTGGAAAAGTTATCCCAAGCGAATGTGTTGTGGTCAAGTCAAATGAAAAGCACTATTTCAGCGCTGAAGAGAATGCAAAGTTTATCGTTGTGGATACAGATTTATTGCCAGAAAATGTGCTTCATTCATCACAAGTTGTCTTTTCTATAAATTCGCCATTGTTGGCATTTTTGGAGTTTTCAGAGAGTCAGTTAAGGTATCAAATCAATCCTGAAGTAGAGAGATTAATGTTTGATACCTTTTATAAACTCCTAGAACAACAAAATCTATTTGTGCAATATGACGCTCGAATTAGAGCAGTCGTCGCATATATTCACCACAATTTTGCTAAAAACCTTTCTGTCGAAGTGTTGGCGGATATCTCTTGTCTCAGTGCTACACAGTTTAAAAAGAACTTTAAATCGCAAACAAGCCAAACCGTCACTGAGTACATCACAAAGATCAGAATGCAAAAGGCGCAAGCTTTATTATTACATACTGATTCACCTATCGCTATCATAGCCGAACTGGTTGGTTATACGGATGTTAGCGCTTTTAGCCGCCGCTTTTCTAAATATTTCGGTATTGCTCCTTCCAAATTAAAACACGTCTAACCAGACATGCAAACCGTCTAATCTGCAAAAATTATATTCTGTAACTCTCTATAATAATGTTATTCATTATAACGTTAGAGGTGGCTACTATGCTGCAGAATAAATCTAGTCTAAGTGCTATTTTATGTGTGATAGCTGCCAGTGTCCTTTGGGGCACGACAGGTACAGCCTCTGCTTTTATACCTGACGTTAGTCCATTAGCCGTTGGTGCGTTTTCGATGGGGGTAGGCGGTGTATTGCTAGTATTGAATGCTAAGAATAATTTATTAAGCGATAGACAGAAACTAATTTCTAAACCCAGTCTCTTATTCATCGGTAGCCTATGCGTTGCTATCTATCCTTTAGCTTTTTATTCCTCTATGAGATTGGCAGGTGTCGCTATTGGTACAGTGATCTCAATTGCTAGCGCACCATTTTTTACTGTTATCATGGAGCGTCTGATTAGCAATAAAAGAGTCACTAGTCGATGGGTGGTAAGTTTTATATTTGGTGTGGTTGGCGTCATTTTGCTAACCTTGGGAAAAACCCAATATTTGGATATAAACGCACAAGCAAATAATCGAATACTAGGCGTGTTGTTAGGGTTAGTTGCAGGATTGACCTATGCCACATACTCATGGACAGCACGTCAGATGATAGAGAACGGGGTAAACTCGAAATCAGCAATGGCCAGTATGTTTGGTCTGTCGGCGATTTTATTGTTGCCATCATTATTATTAACAGGGGAAAACCTGTTTTTAGATGCAAAACATATAAGCGTTGCCCTATATCTGGCAATTGCGCCGATGTTCTTTGGTTATTTACTGTTTGGTCAAGCGTTGAGAGTGATTGAGGCGAGCAAAGCGACGCTTATCACGTTACTAGAACCTATCGTGGCCACTATATTGGCTATCATTATAATCGGTGAAACATTCTCTCCTATCGGCTGGCTAGGAATGTCACTCATGATAATCTGTCTTTTATTGCAGGTAATGAAGACGCCAAAAATGACAGGTTATCGAAGAAGACATGCACTATGCAAGTAACCAGGCAATATTTCTGACGATAAGTAGTATTTTGATGAGATACTGCTTGGTAAGTATGACTCTTTGTATGACGTTAGTCTAAAACTGGTAAGTTGAATGGATTAGTTGGGTCAGTCTTTGCTATAGTCTGTCCAATCAAATTAATTGAAGAAATTGTTTATCTCTTATAGCACTATTTTAATTTTACTAACAGATAAGTAGCTGCTAGAGCTATAAACCAATCTCTACAAACTAACCTCTAAAAAAACTAGAAAATAAGGAATAACTATGATTAACGCATATGCAGCAAAAGAGAAAGGTGGCAAATTTGAGCCTTATGAATACGATCCTGGTGCTCTAGGCGATCACGAAGTAGAAATCGAAGTACATAGCTGCGGTATCTGCCATAGTGATTTATCGATGTGGCAAAATGAATGGGGTATGACTCAATATCCGTTTGTCGGTGGGCATGAGGTTGCAGGTAAAGTCCTCAATAAAGGCAAGCACGTCAAGCATCTAGAGTTGGGCGATAAAGTCGGACTTGGTTGGCATAAAGGGTACTGTAACATTTGTGATCTATGTATCGATGGAGACCACAACTTATGCCCTGAGCAAGAAGGTACGATCATTGGTAACCACGGCGGCTTTGCAGATAAAGTACGCGCAAAAGATACTAGCGTCATCAAGATACCTGAAGGGCTTGATTTTAACGCGGTAGGACCACTGTTATGTGGCGGCGTCACAGTGTTTAACCCACTTATACAGTACGACATCAAACCAACTTCTAGAGTGGCTGTAATCGGTATTGGTGGTTTGGGTCATTTGGCATTGCAGTTTGCCAATGCGTGGGGCTGTGAAGTGACGGCATTTACCAGTGAATCAAAAATGGAAGAAGCAAAAGAGATGGGCGCTCACCATTCACTAAACTCAAGAGACGATAGCGAAATTGAAAAAGCCGCAGGTTCTTTTGATTTAATCATCTCAACAGTAAACGTCGATATGAACTGGGATGTCGTGATCAAGACGCTAAGACCAAAAGGTAAGCTGCATTTTGTTGGACTGTTAGAAGCGCCACTAGAGATATCGGCTGCACCAATGATTATGGCTCAGAATAGTCTATCAGGCTCGCCAGTTGGTTCACCAGCGACGCTACGTAAAATGCTAGATTTTGCTGCTCGCCATAATATTCAGCCAGTCACTGAAACATACAAAATGTCTGAGATTAATGAAGCGTTTGAACGACTAGAGAGTGGTAATGCTCGCTATAGAGTGGTGCTAGAAAGAGACTAAACGTCTTTACAGGCAACTAAATGTAGCCACCAAATAAGCACAATAATAGTGATACTCTAATTAATAGATAGAGTGTCACTATTTTTTTGTATCGAAATTCTACTTTTGACCAATTTTTAATACATGCGAATTCTTTGGAACTGTGTCTAAGTGTTTTTATTTGATTCTTTACTGATGTAGTTCTTACTGCTTTTTTCTAAACTGCTAGTAGGTCGTTTTAAAATTATAAAAAACCCCTGCTACTGAGTTTACAATAGCAGGGATAAATACTTATCTTTTCGGAGCTGTCGTAGAGTAACTCTTCTTATTCTACCGTGACTGATTTTGCCAAATTGCGTGGCTGGTCGACGTCTGTGCCACGCATCACTGCTACATGGTATGACAACAGCTGCACAGGCACGCTGTAGACGATAGGGGCAAGCGTCTCGCAAACATCGGGCACATATACTAAGTGCAGTCTATCTTCCGCGACCATTTGACTGGCTTCGCTAGCGAAGACAAATAGCTCGCCATGACGCGCATGCACTTCTTGCATGTTGGCTTTTAATTTATCAAACATACTGTCTTTAGGCGCTAGTACGACGATTGGCATGTCTTTATCGACCAATGCTAATGGACCGTGTTTGAGTTCACCTGCCGCATAACCTTCTGCATGAATGTAAGAAATTTCTTTTAGCTTTAACGCGCCTTCTAGCGCAATCGGGAACTGTAGCCCGCGACCTAAAAATAGACAGCTCTTCTTATCTTCAAAGCTTTCACTCATGGTCTTGATAGGAGCATCAAGATTTAAGCTGGCGTAGAGTTGTCCTGGTAATTGATGTAACTCACTTAATAACGTATTTAAGTGTTCGTCAGTCATGCGCTTCTGTGTGACGCCAACTTTTAATATTAACAATATCAAAGCTACAAGCTGAGTGGTAAATGCTTTGGTAGAGGCAACGCCAATCTCAGGTCCTGCTAACGTCGGCAAGAAAATATCTGTTTCGCGTACCAGCGATGACGTCGGTACATTACATAGTGCCAAGCTGACTAAGCCTGCTGGCGCTTGCTTCTGGATATCACGTAACGCTGATAAGGTGTCAGCCGTTTCACCAGATTGAGAAATACAGATGACCAAAGTATTATCGACGACGACAGGATTGCGATATCGGAATTCGCTGGCAACCTCGACGGAGCAAGGTATACGGATAAGGCTCTCAAACCAGTATTTTGCGACCATACCGGCATGATAACTGGTACCACAAGCAATCACTTGCACATGATGAATACCTGACAACAGTGTCTCATGACGCTGTAAAAAATCGTCGCGTAGTTTGGTGGTTTCACCATTGTCCAAAGCCATCTCTATCGTACGAGCGACGGCATCTGGCTGCTCGTAAATTTCTTTGAGCATATAGTGTTTGAACTCGCCTTTATCGGCATTGTGCTGGGTTGCATCAATTTCATGTATCTGACGTTGGACTTCAACACCATCTGCATAAACCTGAATGCTATTGCGAGTTAATTTGGCGATATCGCCTTCTTCTAGATACATAAAGCGGTTAGTCACCGGCAGCAACGCCAATTGATCTGACGCGATAAAGTTCTCACCAATACCGACGCCAATAACCAAAGGTGAGCCTAAACGTACAGTAATAAGCTCATCAGGGCAGTCTACGTGGACGATACCCAATGCAAAAGCACCGTGCAATAACGGGATAATGGTGCGGACCGCTTCTAACAAGTCAGGTGTCTTTTTGTAGATATCATGGATTAGATGCGCCACAACTTCAGTATCTGTCTGTGAAGTAAACACGTAGCCTTTGGCTATTAGCTCTTCTTTTAGTTCAGCGTAGTTTTCAACGATACCGTTATGAACGACCGCAATTTTGCCTGACACGTGTGGATGCGCATTACGTTGTGCTGGCTCACCATGGGTTGCCCAGCGCGTATGAGCAATACCGATATGACCATCAAAAAACTCTGGATTGATAGCGACGGCATTGACGAGTGCCTGTACTTTACCTACTTGACGCTCACGGTGTAGTTCACCATCACGAATAACGGTCAGGCCAGCTGAGTCATAGCCGCGATATTCTAAACGCTTTAGGCCTTCAAGTAAGATATTAGCGATATTTCGCTCAGCAACGGCGCCTACAATTCCACACATGGCTATTCCTTAGATTCAATTTTTAGTAGTTCAATATATAATGGTGCAAGATCAAAAATTTGGTTGGTCATTAATGATAAGTCATTAACTAATAAATACGATGAAGCAGTACCACAAAGATTGCCGTACTGCTTAGGTTTGTTCAACAATGACTGAGGTTGGCTAAACCACCAATGAGCAATTATTTTTTAGTTGGTCTTTGGAAGTCATTTTTTTGTACCTGACGTGCACGACCAAATGCCAATGCACTACTGTCAACATCTTTGGTAATCACAGAACCAGCGGCAACGGTCGCTGTATTCCCAATCGTCACTGGCGCGACTAAGCTAGCATTAGAGCCGATAAAAGCATTGTCTTCAATGATGGTTTGCGATTTATTAGCACCGTCATAATTACAGGTAATGACACCAGCACCGATATTCACACCTGTACCGACAATTGCATCGCCGACGTAGCTTAAGTGATTTACTTTACTGCCTTGACCAATAGTCGACTTTTTAATTTCGACAAAATTACCAACTTTGCTGTTATCAGATAATATGGTATCAGGACGCAGATGCGCAAAAGGCCCGATATCAACACCAGCACCGATATCAGCGCGATCGATCACACAATACGGTTTAATATAGCAAGCATTACTAATCTTGGCATTTTTGATAACACAGCCTGCTTCAATATAGACGTTGTCACCCAAGGTACAGTCACCTTCAAATACCACATTAACGTCAATAAACACATCTTGACCAGCGGTCAACGTACCACGGATATCGACACGAGTAGGGTCGGCGAACTGTACGCCAGCTTCTTGTAAGTCAGCAACTAGCTTGCGCTGCCAAGTGCGTTCTAGACTAGCAAGCTGTTGACGATTATTAACTCCTTCAATCTCAAACGTATGCTCAGGCTCAATTGCCGCGATAGTAATGCCATCGGCGACTGCCATTTTGACAATATCTGTCAGATAATATTCTTGCTGTGCATTGTCGTTAGAGAGCTCAGGCAAATATTTGTGCAATAGCGCATTATCGACGCAGTAAATACCGCTGTTAATTTCTCTAATGCTTTGCTCATCTGCATTGGCATCTTTTTGCTCAACGATGGCTTCAATATTGCCTGCTTGGTCACGTTTAATACGACCCAATCCAAACGGATTATCGACCGTCAGCGTCAGCATAGACATGCCATCAGTATTGGCAGTTTTTAATGCTGTCAATGTCTGACAGCTGACCAATGGCACATCACCGTAAAGAATGAGACTTTGTCCTGATTTAGGTAAATCAGACAGTGTCACCTTGACCGCATGGCCAGTTCCCAATTGCTCAGTTTGAGCAACCCAAGTAATCGATGCTTGTGTATATTGATTGGTAATTTCTGACTTTACTTGATCACCACCAAAGCCATGAACAATGATGGTTTCATCAACAGTTAACTGATGACAAGTATCTAGCACATGACCTAATAAAGACTTCCCAGCCAATGTCTGCAATACCTTTGGCTTTGCCGATTGCATACGTGTGCCTTTACCGGCAGCTAAAATAATTACAGAAAGAGGAGATGTCATAATAGGCTCACAAATGTAACAAAATATAATATTGGATTATAGCGCAAATGTTCATTTATAAAAACGCTGTGATGTGCAGGCTTTGTAATTTGAATACCAATAACTTAAGTAAGTAAAATCAAATATATAAGACAGCTAAAACTGTAGTAAATATTTCTGTGCGCTAATATCAAAAAGACATGAACATCATCACAATGATGTAAATAACCAACCAAATGACCGCTGCCATGATGCCTGCAATAATATCATCTAACATGACCCCAAGACCGCCAGCAACTTTTCTGTCTGCCCAGCCAATCGGTGGCGGCTTCAAGATATCAAATACGCGAAATAGGATAAAGGCGGTCGGTAGCCAGCCCCAAAACATAGGCATCATCATTAACGACAATGTGTTTTCAGGCTTAGGAAATAAATAAGACAAAATGTAAGATAACGGTAATAAGGTAATCCACATGCCTGCCCATTCATCCCACACAATATGTGGATCATCGTGCACCTGCATTAATTCAGAAGTACGCCCACAGATCCAGATACCAACCAAACAAGATAAAATAGTCAGCAGTAAAAAAGGAATAAAACCTAGACTCATGAGGGGCACGCCCACAATCAGCCCACCAACGGTACCCCAGGTACCAGGTGCACGGCGTGGTAATCCACTACCTAAACCTAGCCCAAGCCAATAGACTGCACGGTCAAGCATACTGGCATCGACCGGTAGCGGTGGGCAGTCATTTGCTTTACGGATGTCAGGCTTAGATAAGTCGTGATCAGTCATGGATTAGCCTGTAAAGTGTTGGTAACCAGTAAGATTGGGCCACGTTAAAAACGGTGAGGGCTGAGTTGGCGTCACTGGCTGATTTTGATAAAACAGTTCAAGACGTGAGTTATCAGAAGACTTGGTATCTGTCGCTATCGGATCTGCTAGTGCAATTACCTCGCCGATACAGGTGACAGGTGTATTGCCAGTAGGAGGTTTAATATGCGCAGGTAAGGTAAATGCCAATTCATAATCATCACCGCCCGCTAGCTGACCTAATAAGCGATCAGACAAATCGACAGTAGATAATGACTCGCTACTCGGTAGCTTGTCTAAATGGATGCGCATACCTACAGAGCTTTGCTGACAGATATGGCCAAGATCTTGGTAAAGACCATCGGAGATATCTATCATCGCTGTTGCACCGAGCTTTGCCAACGCTGCACCTAGTGCAATACGCGGCGTTGGCATATGTAGACGATGCGCCAACTCGATACCTTGTGCGCTTTCAGGATACTTTAAGGCGAAAGCGGCATCACCAAGGGTGCCTGATACATAAATCTTATCACCAACTTGCGCACCTGAGCGGTAAATGGCAGGTGTATCTGCGGACAGTAACCCCTGCGCGCTGATACTAAGTACTAAGCGCTCACTACGCGTGGTGTCACCACCTATCAGCGTTACGCCAAACAGCTGGCACGCATGAAACAGCCCTTTGGCAAATTCAGTGAGCCATTCGTGATTTGCTAAACGTTCAGGTAATGCCAACGCTAGCATAATGCTATGCGGCGTCGCACCCATAGCAGCAATGTCTGAGACATTAACGGCGACTGCCTTATAGCCAATCGCAAATGCTAGTTCATCAACTTTTTGCCAATCAGCATGAAAGTGACGACCTTGAACCAGTGTATCAATACAGCTAACCAAGCGTGATCCTGCTGGCAATGCCATCACAGCCGCGTCGTCACCGATACCTTTTTCGATACCAGTTAATGGCGCATGCGTGGCCTGCATCTGTGAGAATATACGCTCAATCAGCTCAAACTCGTTCATGGTTATCTTAGTCTTTGGTATCGTTAGCGTTTTTCTTGCTCGCCTTAAAGTCACTGATATTTGCACTGGCTTTACTGGCACTACTGCGTTTAACGTTGGCTTTGTTAGCACTGATACGCGGCTTGTTTGATGCAGTCGGCTCATCGACGATAGCGCTTTCTGTTTCAGCAGCAGTTTCGATATTATCGGCTACCGTTACTTCAGCCGAACTCGCTTCAGATTGTTTAGCCGCTACTTTTTGTGACGTACGTAGATTGGCGTTGGTATCTGCTTGCACTTCAACCGCGCGCAGCTCACCGGCCATTTTATCCAGTACCGCATTAATCAATTTGTGTGCATCAGTCGCTCCAAAGTGATTATTTAGCTTCATCGCTTCATCAAGCACGACTTTATAAGGAATCTCTACACGGTTCTGCAGCTCATACGCACCAATCAACAAGATAGCGTGCTCAACCGTATCTAACTTATCAACCTCACGATCAAGATGCTGACTGATAAGCGCATCGAGTGCTTCAATCTGCTCTGGAATGTCGCGCATCATTTCATGATAATAACCGATATGGACGGTATGCATGGCATTGGTTGCACGTGTGCGAGCAGCAATATCGTGCGGAGCATTGGCTTTCCAGCCAAGCTTACCATCTACATCAAAGCGGCGATCAGTGACGAGCCATTCGTATAGGCCTTGCATCGCAAAGCGACGTGCCTTACGGATAGCAGTGTGACTGGTCTTGTAAGAAGACTCACTCATATCGAATGTTTGATCACCCGCACTACTGCTCGCTATACGGGTAGCTTCAGCTTGTCCATCATTGGCTTGTGCGGTTTTCGCAGCGCTAATAGCGCGCTTGAGTTGGTCAGTCATAGGGGGTCTGTACCTAAATTTTTGAGATGATACCCAGTCAAAATATAAATTAGCAAAGTAACTTCTTAACTATGCTGACTTAAAGCTTTAAAGGGTATAGAAATACGGCGAAAATTCAAAAAGTAGCCAATTATTTTGATAGCTGGCTAGTGCTATAAGGTGCTGTTATTACTAAATAGCAGCACCAGTTAAACTAATAAATTTGAACTTTAAAGCTTATGCTTCATCGATGCTGTCATCAATATCTAGCTGTGACAAAACAGCGATCATTTCTAGTACAACCATCGCAGCTTCAGAGCCTTTGTTACCCGCTTTAGTACCAGAGCGCTCGATAGCTTGCTCAATGCTGTCAGTAGTGATGATACCGTTAGCAACAGGAATATTATAATCCATTGCAACAGCGCTCAAACCTTTGGCAGATTCGCTAGCTACAATATCAAAATGCGGCGTGCTGCCACGGATGATTGCACCCAATGCCACAATCGCGTCAAAACGATCTGATTCAGCAGCACGTTGGGCCACAAGTGGTAGCTCAAATGCGCCAGGCACACGAATAACAGTAATGTTGCTACCCAATACACCATGACGGAGTAGGGCATCGATTGCACCATCAACCAATGACTCAACGACAAAACCGTTAAAACGACCAACAACGATACCAATGCGAGCGTCAGCGTTTTGATGTAGGTTACCATCGATATGAGTCACGTCGTTGCGCTGCTGTTGTAAATTCGACATAAAAAATCCTTTGCTTAATAAGCGTTCAATTGAAATATAGGCGTCAATAAATAGCTAAATAGTCTGATGCGTTCAATCGATTCGGTCGCCTATTGTTTTGGCGTTGCCCTAGTTAATTGAACGAAAATAAATGGTTAGCGCTATGATAGCATTTTTTTAAGTTTTATTTGTATTTTACGAGCGTACTATAGACGCATCTGTATACCTTGCGCTGCCATGTATTCTTTGGCCTCTAACACGGTGTACTCACCGAAGTGAAAAATACTGGCGGCAAGTACAGCATCTACGCCGCCTTCTAGTACGCCTTCCGCTAAATGCTGTAGGTTACCGACGCCACCTGAGGCAATAACAGGTACATTGACGCGGCTGGTGATCTGCTGCATGAGGGCCAAATCATAGCCTTTTTTGGTACCATCACCATCCATCGAAGTGACCAGTAATTCACCAGCGCCCAGCTCGGCCATTTTGCTTGCCCAAGCGACGGCGTCGATACCGGTTGGCTTACGACCACCATGGGTAAAAATCTCCCAACGCGGTACGGTGATACCATCTACATTGATATCAGCGACGCGTTTGGCATCGATGGCAACGACGATACATTGGTTACCAAATTTCTGTGCAGCTTCCCCAACAAATTCAGGGGTGAATACTGCTGCTGAGTTGATTGCGACTTTGTCCGCGCCTGCATTTAGCAAATTACGAATATCAGCGATTTTTCGCACGCCGCCGCCGACAGTGAGTGGCACAAATACCGTCTCTGCCATGCGTTCAACGGTATGATACGTGGTATCGCGCTCATCATTGGTCGCAGTGATGTCTAAAAAGGTAATCTCATCAGCGCCTTGTTCGTTGTAGCGGCGAGCGACTTCGACAGGATCGCCTGCGTCTTTAATATCGACAAACTGGACGCCTTTGACCACGCGGCCATTGTCTACGTCAAGACAGGGAATAATACGTTTTGCTAGCATAAAACCGCCTATTAATTCGCGCAAGAATACAAAGATACATCACATAAAATGCTATGATACGCGTAACTATTTTACAAAACAAATGCAAAGGGTGCTTATGTGTCAACTGCTCGGCATGAACAGTAAAAATCCTGCTGATATCGGTTTCTCCTTTGCTGGTTTTCGGGCTCGTGGCGGGCTTACAGATGATCATGTTGACGGCTTTGGCATTGCTTATTTTGAGCCGACGGGTCTGCGTTTGTACTGCGATAATCGCGCGGCGATGGATTCCCCACTTGCTGAATTGGTCAGTCAAACCCGAGTAAAAGCTGACAATACTATCGTCCATATACGCAAATCAGATGATCAGTTACTCAGTAATGCTCATCCTTTTACACGTGAGATTTGGGGCGAGGCTTGGGTGTTTTCTCATAACGGTAAAATGACCATTAAGGATGCGGCTGATAGTGACCCTATCAAGCAAGGCAAATCACGTCACTATTGCCCAGTAGGGGACACCGATTCGGAGTTTGCGTTCTGTTATTTGCTCAATCAACTAAAAGAGCAGTTTGAGTATAAGCCCGATGCGCGGACACTGTATGAGTTCTTGACCGTGCAATGCCGTTTTTTGGCAAATTACGGACTATTTAACTGTTTGATGTCCAATGGTGAGTGGATGCTTGGCTATGCCAATACGTTGTTGTTTCATGTGACTCGTCAAACTCCATTTGGCTCAGCGGCTCTCATTGATGTGGATGTGACGATGGATTTTGAGACCGTCAACGAGACAGACGATGTCATGACAGTGCTTGCTACCACCCCGCTTACCAGTGATGAAGACTGGCAACAGCTGGCTGTCGATGAGTGCATTATTTTTGCAGAGGGTCATATGGTTTATCAAGATGTTCCTACTCGCCCTGTTTACTTGTCGATTGAAGAAGGTTTGAAAATTGCAAAAAATGCCTAGCCTATATATTAGCTAGCCTATGTGTCAGCTGATTTATTAAGTAGCTGCCTGCTGAGCTGCTATTTTACTATGTGGCTACTTTTATCAGTATCAGCTACGTCTCAGAGCGCAGCTGATTGACAAAATGTCTTAACGATATTTAAAGTTTGCTTGTCGGCGACGTAATGGTCACTATTATTGACTGTCCCCACATTTATTATTACCCAAATTGAATTTATTATTTCACGTACTACTTTTACCATTTAACCGTCATAAGTGAGATGTCATGTCCGTCTATACCCAGTTAACCGATGATCAGTTTGCCGCCTTTTGCCAAAGCTTTGGCGTGTCGTTTGCCCGCGCAATTCCAATCACTCAAGGGATTAAAAACTCAAACTGGTTTATTCAAACGACTGACGATTTAGATGGCACGTACTCTTATGTATTCACTTTATTTGAAGAACGTCCGCCTGCTGATATCGAAAAAATGGCCGTTATTCTTAATCAATTAAATGGCAATCTACCAGTCGCCGCGCCGCTAGCCGTTATTGAATCAAATAGTTCACAAATGGATGGTGATGATAAGCGCTATGTTATCCATTATGAAGACAAAGCGATTACGCTAGTGCCGTGCTTAGCAGGTTCACATCCGGATCAAACCACGCAAGCGATGTGTCATGACATTGGTGCGGCATTAGCAATGCTGCATGAAACGCTACAAGCACTACAACCAAGTGAACAATATGGCGTGCCTTTGTACCCATGGGCAGATGTGCGCGACCGTGAAATGCAGTTTATGCCAGGTGACGAAGCCAAGCTGATGAGCGATATCTGGCGCTCTTATTCAGAATTACCACTGGCCACTTTACCAAAAGGCCTATGCCATTTAGATATGTTTGCCGACAATACTTTATGGAATCTACAAAAAGGCGAAGCGCGTCTGACGGGCTTGTTGGACTTTACTGAAGTCAGTGTCGAGCATTATGTGATGGATATTGCGATCACTATTAATGATTTTTGTACCACGTGGGGCGTTGCAGAACAAGGCGAATCCGTTAACTTTGACCGTAGTAAAATGGCAGCGTTTTTACAAGGTTATGAGTCGATACGCCCGCTAAACAGTGATGAAAAACGTGCACTACCTGTTATGCTAGCAAAAGCAGCGGTGATTTTCTGGTTATTACGCCTAAATGTGATTCACTACAATCGTACCGAAGGCCGTACGGGTGATAACATCATGGTCAAAAACCCTGACTTGATGAAACGTCTGGCCGCTTACCATTGGGCGCATGTTGAAAAGTCGCAAAATACCGTATTTGTACTATTAAGCAAACCAGACAATCAAATAGTCGGCGTATTTAGCAGTATCACCCAAGCCGAACAAGCGCAGGAAACATTAAGTAGTAGTGAGTTTGCAATCAAAGAATATACGCTAGATCAATTGTCTTAAGCATTGCTTATTCATTTATTCTAGTACCAATGCTAGTACTAATTTTAGTACCGAAACCTTAGAGGCGACCCCATGACCGATCAAGTTGATAACTGGCACAAACTGGCGCGCTACGATACCAATATGCAGGGTGAGCTACACGCCAACCTACTACGTAATAACGGCATTACCGTGTCCTTGCAGCCGCTAAGCGCGATCCCTGGTATGAACTCGGGTATCGTTCTTTGGGTAGAAAGTACCGATCTGGCAAGCGCTCAGCGTATTTTGGATACTATCCCAACTGATGGTGCTGCTTTGCTTGATGAAATGAGTGATGCTGACTTTGATGCGCTATCTGCTGCTCAAAGCAATCCTATTCAAGGTAACTCGATAATAGACGACAATAACGGTGGTAATGATTAAATGTGTCAACTCTTAGGAATGAACTGTAATACCCCAACGGATATTGGCTTTAGCTTTGCAGGGTTTCGCAAGCGTGGCGGGATGACGGACAGTCATGAAGATGGCTTTGGTATTGCCTTTTTTGAGCGTAGCGAATGCAGCAATAATGACAAAACCAACGATGAGACGGCAAATGACTCAACGGGTCTGCGTCTGTTTCATGATAATCGTCCAAGCCATCTGTCGCCAGTCGCTGATTTGGTTAACAACTATCCAATCAAAGCCATGAATGTCATTGCGCATATTCGTAAAGCGACGCAAGGACAGAACTGTTTGGCCAACACCCATCCATTCGTTCGTGAAGTCTGGGGCGAGCAGTGGGTATTTGCGCACAATGGGCAGATGAATAGCGAATTTATCAAACGCTGTCAGCGCCTACAAGACAACGGCAATGCATCACACTGTCAGCCAGTAGGCAATACTGACTCGGAGATGGCATTTTGCTATTTGGTCAATCGTCTAAAGAGTAGCTTTAAGTCGCGTCCTGATGACAAAACGTTGTTTAATTTTTTGACCACGCAATGTCGTTATTTATCTGCCAATGGTCTATTTAATTGCTTAATATCCAATGGCAGGTGGCAACTGGCTTATGCGGGCAGCTTACTGTTTTATCTCACGCGCAAAGCGCCATTTGGTGAAGCGAAACTCGCTGATGATGATATGGCGATTAACTTCGGTGATGTGACTACAGACACGGATAAAGTTACTATTCTAGTCACCGTGCCACTGACTGAAAATGAGAGATGGCAACAGTTAGCGGTCAATGAATGCTTAATCTTCCAAGATGGTGATGTCATTTATAAAGACAGTCCAAGCCAGCGCAAGTTTTTGACAGTGGACGAAGGCATTGCGATTGCACGAGCCGTTGGAGCGAGTGTTTAGCGGTCAATGGATATCTAACGTTGTTTAAATATAACCCCCACAACATCGTTTAAATTTCTCACCAGATCCACAAATGCACGGTTGCTTTTGGCTGACAGTCATCGCAACCGTCGGGTCTAAGAAATACCAGCGCGCATCGTTATTAGCCTTGTTTTTAACCTTTATGAAGGTGGACAGTTCATGATGCGCTTGTGTTTTTTCTTCTAAACCACCTGATGTTTCCTCAGCGCTTTTAAAATAAGCCTTAAACTCAACCTGTGCATGACATTTACCCAACTTTGGCGTGTGCTCTACAATCTCTAATCCTGCCCAATCTGACTCTTTTGCCCAACTTTCAATCGCCTGCACGTCAAGTAATGCTTGCTGAGCAGGCACTGTGGTCTTGACGATATAGTCTGGTTTCACCAATGCAAAGGCACTATAGCGCGTACGCATCAACCGTTCGGCTGTCTCCGCTTTTATACCATCTGCTTTATCAACCTCATCATTATAAAAAGCATCATGATATGGCTGGCAGCAGTCTTGATAGGATAGCGGAGCGTCTGCCGTCTCTGCTGTTGGATTGATTTGGCAAGGGCAAGTATCTGGGTAAGGTTGCATGAGTTACTCCACTTTTTGTTTGGGCTTATTCGTTTAGGCTCAGTGGTCTTATGATAACTTTATTGCAGCATGCTTTTTATTAATTCTGGCAAGATGCCGACTTTGAGCTGCGCCCATGCGGAAGGATCAATTAGTCGTGACCAAAACATCTCAAAAGGTGGGGCGGCGTATACCAGTAGTGCAAGGATAGTATATAAGAGCAGATACCACCATTTGTCTTTTGGCTGATAAAACTTCATCGCCGTGCCCGATGAGCGTTTCATTTTCATATTGGACAGATTGACGCTATACAGTTCGTCCAATGACAAATGTACCATTGCGCCCCCAAATAAAAACAGACCATAAAACCAACTAGTCGTCAGTGGTAGGTGCAAGCCATAATAGCTTAGGCACGTCAGACCCAATCCCAGTATCGCCATATACGGCACAGAATGGATGACACCACGATGCACCGTCATAGTGGTAAAGATATGAGATACCACGTAACGCATAAAACCGTAGCCTGCCAACCATAATACTATCAATGCCAGTAAGCTCAAATCACTACGCCAGTGCATGACCAGACCAAAGGCAAATATAAACGAGGTGATATTAAAACCGAGCTTAATCGGTGTTGAATTATCAGAATCCAAGTCTGGCAACAACCCGCCGATAGTACCAAGCGCCACGCACACCAAAAACCCTGAATCATCAATCAATCCAGCTTTATAAACCGTCAAACTCAGTGTGCCGCTGACCATAAAAGCGACATTTAAGTGGGTATTAAAATTTGCCATAAAACTCATTCTTCCATAGCGCTCAAAAAGTCCTTTCGAGCGGCGTATCTAGCAGTAAAAAAGCGCACCATGATACCATAGACCGCCCATACGTCTAATAGAGATAGCCTGTAAGAGAGAGCTTCTATGCCTGCCAGTGATTTACCCGCCACACTTAACTCTGATACTCATACTAAGCAGCTGCCTGTAGTAGAAGGTCAGCTTGATAACAGCTTTGCTACTATTGACTGGCAAGTGCCTTGGTTATCGCATATTACTCAATTGAGTTATATCAGCAACACGATTGAACACCTTAGTCGTTCGAAATCACAGAGAAATAGCTTGGATGGTTCGAATGATTCAGAAGGTGTGGATAATGTGAAAAGCCTAGATGAGCACGATACAAATGCTTCTGACATCAATACGCCTGACACGATTGCCAAAGTCTTAAAAACGGCGATGGTACAACAAGCTGATCATTTGCACCAGCCGTTACCTCATACCAAACCTGCTCATGATCACAAATCTCAGACGCTACAGTTCGTCTCTCAAAATGCATTGCCTGAAGGGGAAGCCTATGAGCATTTCATCGGCACAACTGGCAATATCCCGACGCGTGATAACTTACATGACTTGTTTAATGGCAGTATTTGGCTGACCTTTCCGAAGACTAAAGCTATGCTCAATTACTACCATATGCTAGAAATCGCTAAGCAGGGTATTAGTGAGCGTCGAGGGCGTGTGCGCGACACTATTACTGTCTTTGATGAGAATGGCGCAGTGCTGGTGACTTCTGATGCTAGTATCGGTAAGGCATTGGTTGATTTTGACTGGCAGGCAAGTTTGGTGAACCCACGTGCTAAATGGGACAACCCAGCACAACCGAATACAAGTGCTCAGGCAGTAGTTTATATCTTCGGGCATGCATTGCTTGAGCAGTTGGTACATCCTCGCAAACCTCTATGCGCACACAGTATTGTCATTCACGTTGCACAAGAATTCTTTAGCTTATCGTTAGCTGAACGTATGAGCTATTTGGATGACAAGGTTGCAGAATACATGGACACATTGTTATCAAATGATGATGTCAAACCGCGCCAGCTTGCGCCGCTACCGATTTTAGGGGTGCCACACTTTTGGGCAGAGAATGCAGATACTGGCTTCTATGAGGACAGCTACGTATTTCGCAGTGGACGACGTAAAAAAGATAAAAATTAAATAGGAATAAATCATTTAAAGATAGCTCGCTAAACCGTTGTTACGTTTACGATTGTGCCACGATTCGACAACGTCCAGACGTTAACAAAGCCTTGTATGTTTGTTATGGTAAAAGGGAGTTTCTGTTAATCACTACAGATATGATTATCTCTTTTGTTAACACTGACTCATATCAGACAGTTTTGCGAAACTGCGATATTGATTCAAGACAGATCAATCATTTATTGAGCCACCAGTCATACATAAACTTATAATAATTTATGTCCAGGATTTATAACAACGATAAGGAAGCTATCATGAGTGATATTTTTGATGTAAAAGACACCCTTTCGGTTGCTGGCAAGGAACATGCCTACTACAGCCTGCCAAAGCTGACCGAAACTTATGAGCATATCAAGACACTACCATTTTGTATGAAAGTGGTATTAGAAAACCTATTGCGTAACGAAGACGGCGGGCAGTCAGTTGGCAAAAACCATATCGAAGCGGTTGCCAACTGGGATGCAGGGGCTGAGGCGTCAAAAGAAATCGCCTTTATGCCAGCGCGGGTGGTATTGCAGGATTTCACTGGTGTACCTTCGGTGGTTGATTTGGCGGCGATGCGTGATGCAGTTGTCGAGCTTGGTGGAAAGGCTGAGCAGATCAATCCGTTTATCCCTAGTGAGCTGGTCGTCGATCACTCTGTACAGGTCGATGCTTATGGCCGCGAAGATGCGCTAGATTTGAACGAAAAGATTGAGTTTAAGCGTAACAATGAGCGCTATGAGTTTTTGCATTGGGGCAAGCAAGCCTTTGAAAACTTCGTTGTCGTACCACCAGCGACAGGTATCGTGCATCAGGTTAACCTTGAGTATTTAGCCCGTGTTGTGATGGCAGCAGACGTTGATGGCGAGCTGACAGCTTATCCAGATACAGTATTTGGTACAGATAGCCATACCACGATGATTAATGGTATTGGCGTACTTGGTTGGGGTGTGGGCGGTATCGAAGCTGAAGCTGCGATGCTGGGTCAACCGTCATCGATGCTGATTCCACAGGTAGTCGGTTTTGAGTTAAAAGGAAAGCTAACCGAAGGCGTCACGGCAACCGATTTGGTATTACGTGTGGTTGAAATGCTGCGTGCACATGGCGTAGTGGGCAAGTTCGTCGAGTTTTATGGCGAAGGCTTACACAGTATGCCGTTAGCGGACCGCGCTACCATTGCCAACATGTCACCAGAGTATGGCGCGACTTGTGGTATTTTCCCAATTGATCAAATGGCGATTGATTACCTGCGTCTATCAGGCCGTGATGAAGAACAGATTGAGCTGGTCGAAAAGTATGCTAAGGCGCAAGGCTTATGGCACGATGCCGATACACCTGCGGCGACTTATTCGAGCAAGCTCGAACTAGATCTGTCGTCAGTACAGCCAGCACTTGCTGGTCCAAACTTGCCACAGCAGCGTATCAATTTGTCTGATATGCATGAGAAATTTGGTGAAACGTTAGAAAAAATGACCAAAGATCGTAAGTCAGAAGTAGAAGGCAAAGTACGCTTTGATCAAGAAGGCGGCGAGCAAGAGCAAGCTGAACACTTGGCAGCTGAACCGAATATCGAAGTTGATACGAGTGATGACAATGCAGGTTATGCGCCAGCAAACAATGTCTTCTCAAATGTCAGCATCGATGACAAACAACACAAACTACGAGACGGATCGGTAGTTATTGCTGCTATTACTTCTTGTACCAATACTTCAAACCCAGCGGTAATGATTGGTGCAGGTCTGGTGGCCAAAAAAGCTGCTGCCAAAGGACTTAAAGCCAAGCCTTGGGTCAAGACATCACTCGCACCGGGTTCTAAAGTCGTAACCGACTATCTTGAGAAAACCCATCTGATGGATGAGCTAGAAAAAACAGGCTTCTATCTAGTAGGGTATGGTTGTACGACTTGTATCGGTAACTCAGGGCCATTGTCAGAAGAGATCGAAAAAGGCATTGAAGAAAATGACTTAGTCGCAGCGGCTGTACTGTCTGGTAACCGTAATTTTGAAGGTCGTATTCACTCGCATGTCAAAGCCAGTTACTTAGCATCACCACCGTTGGTCGTTGCCTACGCGCTAGCCGGTACAGTCGATATCGATCTAACGACCCATCCGCTAGGACAGGATCAAGATGGCAACGATGTATTCCTAAAAGATATCTGGCCAACCTCGGAAGAGATCAACGAGTTAATTGCCAACAATATCGATGCTGATATGTTCCGCAAAAACTACGGCGAAGTATTTGATGGTAGTGCCGCGTGGAACGCGATTAGTTCAGCGGATAGCCAATTGTATCCATGGGATGAAGGGTCGACGTATATTAAAAACCCACCGTTCTTTGATGGTATGACCATGGAGCCAGAAGGTATTCCTGATATCGAGGGCGCGCGCATCTTGGGTCTGTTTGGTGATTCCATCACCACCGATCATATTTCGCCAGCAGGTAATATCGATCCAGACTCACCAGCAGGTAAGTACTTGCAAGAGCGCGGTGTGATGGAAGCAGACTTCAATAGCTATGGCTCGCGCCGTGGTAATGATGCAGTTATGACTCGTGGTACTTTTGCCAACATCCGTATCAAAAACACGATGATGAGCGGTAAAGAAGGGGGCTATACTTATTACTTCAAAGATGACAGCGCTACGCTACAAGATGGCGAAGAAATGCCTATTTATAATGCAGCGATGAAGTATAAAGAAGACAAGCGTCCGCTAGTGGTATTGGGCGGGGCAGAGTATGGTTCGGGCTCGAGCCGTGACTGGGCAGCCAAAGGTACTATCTTGCTAGGTGTAAAAGCTGTATTGACCAGCTCGTTTGAGCGTATTCACCGTTCAAACCTAGTCGGTATGGGCGTGTTGCCATTGACGTTTAAAGACGGTCAAAATGCGGAGACATACAAACTAGATGGTTCTGAAGTGCTCAGCATCACAGGTCTGGACAATGGCGAGAGTAAAACGGCCACGGTTACGGCTACGCGTGCTGACGGATCAGCAGAAACCTTTGAGGTAAATGTTGGTCTACAAACGCCAAAAGAGCGCGAATATGTGCGTCATGGCGGCGTGTTGCACTATGTACTACGTCAATTGGCTGCTGAAAGCAAAGAAGCTGGCTAGTGATATACTAGACTTGGTTTGAAAAAAAGCCCAATCTCCGTCAAAGTAGGGGATTGGGCTTCTTTATGGAAGACGTTTTTCTTCTTGTTACTTTACTCTTTAAGCCTTTTCAGTCAATAACTTAATTCCTAACCCCATAAATACGACACCACTTATTTTATTCATTATGGATTCAATTTTTGGATTCGCTCTTAGTTTTTTGCTGAACTTTGACGCCAACATCGCCAAACATAAGCACCATATAAAGCCTGTGGTGGCAAAAGTCAGTCCCAACATCAAAAATGACAGCATGCCATAAGCATAACTAGCGTCGATAAACTGAGGAAAGAACGCCAAGAAGAATAAAGCGACTTTTGGGTTAAAAGTATTGGTCAATACACCTTGCTTATATATTTGCCAACCATCTACAGCCTTTCGGCTAGTCACGTTCTGATCTTTGGACAAATTGTTTGCAATCGAGTTCGAGTTTTTGCTCGTCAGCATCTTAAAGCCTAAATAACATAAATAGCTGGCCCCAACATATTTGACAATCATAAAAGCGGTAGGGGAGTTGGCAAGTAATACGGACAATCCTAGTGCCGCCAATAACGTATGTACCAAAATACCCGAAGTAATGCCAAGAACAGAATAAACCCCTGCTGTTTGCCCCTGTGAAATACTACGGGTGATGATGTACATGCTATCCGTACCTGGCGTTAGGTTTAACAAAATAGCCGCCAAGATAAACCCTAGATAATTCTCGATACCAAACATCGCAATCACTTCCCTTTAATCACGCTAAGCCCCATCATTTATAGTAGGTAGGTGCACTTTATAAATACGCTTGTCAGGTCGATATTAACGAGTATTAGATAGGTTGGCAATAGCGCTATCAACAGTAAGCTAGCAACTATTAATAATAAGCTAACGACAACAGAATAGAGGATGTTGAGAGATGACAGACATAAAAAATCCCAGTCACCGTATGATGACTGGGATTTTTTATTGTTCGCTTATTAGTCTAATCTGATGCTAAGCAAAAGTGCTAATAAGTGACGCCGAATAGTGGCGTCCCCAGGGGGATTCGAACCCCCGTTACCGCCGTGAAAGGGCGGTGTCCTAGGCCTCTAGACGATGGGGACGCATAGAGTGTTATAACCAGTGGTTACAACGGTACTTCACAATATCAGATAGCTTATTAAATAAGCATTGCCTAGGTGCTGATATCGTCCTACTAGCGAGTATTTATTATTACGTTTCAGTAATACTGAGCGTTGCTATAAATAAGTATGGTGGAGCTAAACGGAGTCGAACCGTTGACCCCTTGCATGCCATGCAAGTGCTCTACCAACTGAGCTATAGCCCCTCGCTAAGAGTGTGCGTATTTTATGTAAGAGCGGCAGTCTTGTCAACAACTATTTTAAAAATAATGCATAAATATGCAAAAAAAATTGATTTAGCCTATTTTAAAGGCTCAACAAGCCCAAATTAGTGTGGATTTTGCTTAATGGCGATCTCTTTGATGGCTTTATCGGTATAAAACTCTTCTTCGCTACCATCAGAAAAAATAATCGCACAGCATTCAGTTGGCATATATTGACCACCTTTTTCTCGGATCGTTCTGATACCTTTGACGCCAATGATGTCATATTCGCCCAATTTATCTAGATTATGCTTGGTGTAACTACAGTAAGTGCTGTATATCCATTTTAAATCTTCGAAGTCTTGGCCCTTGGTCAGGGTCAAAGTTGCATCAAACAGTTCCTTTATGATGGCATCATAATATTTCTGTGCTTCTTTTAGCGTGTTAAAGACATAATCTTTGCTTTCTATCGTGACGGTTTTGGCGGCCATGTTTATTTCCAATTAAAATATTTAATAAAAGATATCTAATAATTTGAGGTAGTAGTAACTGCGCTTGACGAAAAAAGGGCCAGATATGGCCTGACCCTTTTACATTCGACAAGTTTAGCTAGTTAACTGTTTAGTAGATAAGCCATTCAGCTTCTAAACTACTCAGCAGCAGCCAAAAAGTCTGGCAATTCTGCCGCTTGTTTCTCAAGTTTTTTCAGTTTCTTTTTACCGAGGCCGCCTAATACATCAACCGCGTGACGTAAGCGAGTCAAGGTCATATCAGCACCGATAATCGCCATAGAGTTCATGACTGGCGTCGATGAGGTGCTACCAGCGATAGCGATAAAGAACGGCGCCATAAAATCACGCATCTTAATATCGAGGTGAGCAGCAAGGCCTTTTAGCGTGGCATAGATGTTTTCTTCTGACCAAGTTGGTAAGACTTCTAATTGCCAAAGCGCTAATTGCAGCATCTCGATAATTTGCTCAGGCGTGAGTGATTTATGAGTGAAGCTCTCAGCATTGATGTCAGGTAGGTTTTGGAAGTAGAAACCACCCCAATTAACCGCATCAGACAATAGCTCGATACGTGGCTGAATCGCCGCTGCGATAGCAGTCAGTTTGTCACTGTTGCTGGCCCACTCAAGGATTTTATTCTTCAATTCTTCAGGGCTAAGCGCACGTAGCCATTCTGCATTGAGCCAGTTTAATTTTTCGATATCGAAGATAGGGCCACCAAGCGACACACGTTGAATATCAAAGCTGGCAATCATTTCCTCTAGCGTAAACTGCTCAGCATCATTAGGCATTGAGTAGCCCATACGACCGAGATAGTTTAGCAGCGCTTCAGGTAGCACGCCTGCATCACGATAGTAGGTGATAGAGGTTGGGTTTTTGCGTTTAGACAGTTTTGACTTATCAGGGTTACGCAGTAGCGGCATGTGGCAAAGCGTTGGCATTTCCCAACCAAAATAATCATATAGCAGTTGATGCTTAGGCGCAGAGTTCAACCATTCTTCACCGCGCATCACATGAGTGATTTCCATCAAGTGATCATCAACGACGTTGGCTAAATGATAGGTTGGCATGCCGTCTGTTTTTAGCAGTACTTGCATATCGACTTGAGTCCAAGGGAACTCAACGGTGCCACGTAGCATGTCTTGTACCTGACAAGTGCCTTCGGCCGGTACACGCATACGAATCACGTGCGGCTTGCCCTCGCTTACCAGTTGCTCAGTTTTTTCTGGAGCAAGATGAGCACAGCGACCATCATAACGAGGGGTCTCGCCATTGGCCATTTGCTCAGCACGCATAGCATCTAACTCTTCAGGGGTACAAAAACAGCGGAACGCATGGTCTTTTTCTATGAGTATCTCGGCGTGTTTTTTGTAGATATCGCTGCGCTCGCTCTGACGATAAGGGGCGTGTGGGCCGCCAATATCTGGGCCCTCGCTCCAATCCAGACCAACCCAACGTAGGGCATCCAAAATCATCTGTTCTGATTGCTCAGTTGAGCGAGTCTGATCAGTGTCTTCGATACGTAAGATGAATTCGCCGCCATGCGCTTTGGCAAAGGCCAAGTTAAATAGGGCAATATAGGCAGTACCTACGTGTGGGAAGCCAGTTGGTGATGGGGCGATACGCGTACGTACAGGGCGCGTGCTGTCAGTAGAGGTTTGCATGATAAAAGTCTCAAAGTTTGCTATCGATATAAGCTATCAGTATAAATAGCGATGAAAGATATGAAGTCGATGTTAAGAAATAGCGTAAAATATAGCGCTAGTATAACAGAGACATGTGATATTTTTAATGAAAAGCCCTTCTAGTGCTTGACTACAGGTGTATCCTTGCGATAATAATGCTAAGCAAGTCATAACTTGTTTATTTTCATCTAATTACTGGCCAGTACGGTCGTCATCTATTGAGTTGTTTGTGTCCCTATCAAAGTCTAAGCCAAAATCGAAAGCCAGTCCTTCTGCCGCCGCTGATCTCTCTGAGTCAGTGTCTAGTCCTTCTGCTATAAAGGATGCGTCTACGCAAGATGTCGATCTGGATGTTACTCACGCCCGTCATGAGGGCGATATCACGTCTGATGTATTAAGTTTTGTCCATGATGCGGTGCTGCTGCAAGAGACTGTCGCTGCAGTGCTCGGCGTAAAATCCTTGCCTAAGCAAACAGAAGGCGACCAAAATAGCTTAAATATAAGTGGTATCTATGTTGATGCGACCTTTGGTCGTGGTGGTCATAGCCGACTGCTATTAAGTCAACTTGCCGATGATGCAACACTGATTGTCTTCGACAAAGATCCAACAGCTATTAGCGTGGCGCAAGAGCTGGCAAGCAAGGACAGCCGTGTGCGTGTGGTTCACGATAGTTTTGCGACGTTGACCGACAGTCTGGCTGCTATGGGCATCACTGAAGTTGATGGGTTAATGGCGGATTTGGGCATTTCATCACCGCAAATTGATGATGGTAGTCGCGGCTTTAGCTTTATGCGCGACGGGGCAGTAGACATGCGTATGGATACCAGTCGCGGCCAGTCAGTTGCCGAATGGCTTGAAAAAGTCGATGATGAAACGTTGGCCAATGTACTTTATGATTTTGGCGAAGAGCGTCATAGTCGCCGTATTGCTCGTGCTATCAAACAGATGGAGAGCTACGATTCTACGCTTGAGTTGGCAGAAGTGATCAAAGTAGCGCATCCCAACTGGCAGCGCGGCAAACATCCAGCGACGCAAAGCTTTCAGGCCATGCGTATTTTCATTAATAATGAGTTGGGCGATGTTGACGACTTTTTAGCGCAAAGTATTCCTATCTTAAAGTCAGGTGGGCAGCTTGCGGTCATTAGCTTTCACTCATTAGAAGATCGCCGTATCAAGCAGTTTTTGCAGCGACATAGCAAAGGGCAGTATCCAGAAGACGAAAACCTGCCAATGCCGCCAAATCGTCCGCGCTATTTTAGCAAGCCAAAACGTGTTGGCCCAAGCAAAGCTGAAACGAGTCAGAATCCGCGCGCGCGTAGTGCATGGCTGCGTATGGCAACTCGCACCGACACAGCTTATGAGCAGACAACAGGGCTATAGAAGAACATCATGATGCTACAAGTCATAGTCGAATAGGATTGGTGAGTTGTCTAAGATTGCTAATGTTTGTCTAAATGATGCGCAAATGTCCTAATGGCTACGCCACTGTTAAAAATCTGTAAATATTGTCTGTTAGGATCAGCAGTTGGTTTTCATCTGCTTATGCTTAATAGTTGAATGGTTTTATATAGTACAGCCACTCAACGTGTTTGGTTGTGGTATGACATATTGATAGCCATGAATTGTGATGACTTGTGGCTCCTAAATATATTGGCTATTGAATGTGTTTTTTACATTCGGTTTTTTAGGTTTAGTTTTTACACTTATAAGTGTCTTTGGTTTTATATTTATCGATGGTATGACCGAATAATGACACGTTCATCTTTCGCAATCCGTTATCTACTCTATCGTTTACGTTCACCTTTTTGAGATCGTCATGGCAATATCTGACAAACCTGCGAATCGCCGCACTGCTACACCTTATAATACCGATGTCGGCGAGCTGTTCGTGCGCCGGTTTAATGTGGTGAGCATTTATGTGGTCGTGCTACTGCTATTGGCAGCCACGATTGTATGGAGTGGTATCAAAACTGCCGAAGAAGTTCAGCAATATCATCAGGACTACAAAACCTTGCAAGACATGAAAAAACAAGAACGTAAGCTACAAGTAGAGCATCAGCGTCTATTGATTGAGCAGCAAACCTTTAGCGCCACGCCGCAGATTGCCAGTCGAGCGGTTG
Source organism: Psychrobacter proteolyticus (assembly GCF_039762275.1). Taxonomy (GTDB): domain Bacteria; phylum Pseudomonadota; class Gammaproteobacteria; order Pseudomonadales; family Moraxellaceae; genus Psychrobacter; species Psychrobacter proteolyticus_C. The sequence continues at coordinate 48,097 of NZ_JBDLOB010000006.1, forward strand.
CTGAATTGGGTATGTATTCGCCAACATTAAAGGATAAGCTGATTATCCAGCCTGGTGTCGCTACTGCATTGGTGCCAGTGGTTACGGAAGACTCAGATGAAGATTTGAATGACATTATTGGGCCACGTGCCTCTACCGACATCTCTCCTGAAGAACCAGCGACGGAGGCAGGACAATGAGTGAGAAAAAGCCTAAATCCACCGCAAAGAACACTAGCAAAAAACCAGCCAGCGGTAAGGTAACCAAACCCCTACGCCGAGCCAGTGCTGCTAAATCTGGTCAAACGAGTAGCAAGCCCGATAAAGCTGCAAGTAATCGTAAGGCCAAATTGTTTGGTCGCATCAAAAAAAGTGACACCCAAGGCGCTTATACCAGTGTAAAAAATCGCAAAAGTAAAATGGTTTTTTCGAGCAAAGCGTCAGGTGCTTCTGCTCTTGGTGGTTTCGAACAAGACAAAAACCGTTTTCGTATGGTCTGGGGTCTAGCGCTGGTCATATTAGCGCTACTGATTAGCCGCGCCTATTATATTCAGGTTGCCAACGCACAGTTTTATCAAGACAAAGGTAATGAGCTCATTACCAGTGAGCGCACCCAAAAATCTTATCGCGGTATGATTACCGACCGTAATAATCTACCGCTCGCAGTCAGTGCACCGCTCGCGACGGTTTCGTTTAGTCCGCATGATTATTCGCGTGAATATTACGAGCTAAAGCGCATTATTATTACCAATCCTAGCAGTCCACAATTACAGGCGCGTATGCAAAAGCGTCTGGATAATATGGATCTGACAAAGTTAGCCGCTGCTGCAAATATATCGGTGGATGAACTAAAGAAAGTCACGGCTATTGATGACAGTATCGATGTGACCGATGAGAAAGCCGTAAAAGCTGCTTTGCCATCTGGCGCAGGCTCGCACTATTTGCCACTGCTTAATAAGGTTACACCTGAGATTGCCCAAAGCGTCAGCTCGCTTGATTTCCCTGGCGTCTACGAAAAGAATTTCTTTCAGCGTTATTACCCGCAGCCACAGTCTAACGCACAGCTGCTGGGCTTTATGGGTCAAAACGCCAAGGATCCTGAAGGTGGCTACGAAGGTCGTGCTGGTATTGAGCGTCAGTACGAAAAAGATCTGGCAGGTGATGACGGAAAAGTTTTAGTTCTAAAAGACGCTAAACAAAACAGCCTAAAAGAAATTAAGCAAATCGAGCCAGAAGTACCCGGTAAAAATGTGGCGTTGACGATTGATTCGCGCTTACAGTATTTACTGTATAAAGAGCTAGAAAAGGCTGGGCGTTTGCAAAAAGCCCGTTGGTCAACGGGTATGATCGTTGATGTACAAACTGGTGAAGTGCTGGCACTATCGACATGGCCGTCGTTTAACTCAAACAACCTCAACGAGATGACGGGTGAAAACCAGCGTAACCGCGCACTGCTAGATGTGTTTGAGCCAGGCTCGGTGATGAAACCGTTTACCGTGGCGGCAGCGCTAGACTCGGGCAAATATACGCCAACGACCTTGATTGATACCAATCCTGGTTCGATTCGCGTACGTGGCTATACCATTCGAGATCATAACAACTTGGGTATGATTAACATGGCCACGCTATTACAGAAATCTAGTAACGTTGCCTCTACCAAGATTGCGCTATCACTGCCAGCCGATGCTATTAGTAATATGCAACGACAGTTTGGCTTTGGCTCAAAAACACCATTGCAGTTCCCAGGTGAGGGCAGTGGTCTGATTGTTACGCCAAAAGAGAAAGAAACCTCGCGCCGTGCGACGGTCAGTTATGGTTATGGTCTGCAAGTGACATTGGCACAGGTTGCACAGGCGTATTCAGCTCTAGCAGCAGGTGGAGTCATGCATCCATTAACTTTAATTAAAGGTGACAAGTCGCAGCCAAGCAAACGTATTATGGCGCATGAGCAGGCAATGTCGATTGTACAGATGCTTGAGAGCGTGACTGAGCCTGGTGGTACAGCAAAAGCTGCTGCCATTGACGGATATCGCGTGGCAGGTAAGACGGGTACGTCACGCCGCATCAATCCAGATGGTGGTTATTATACCGACCAGTATCGTAACGTCTTTGCTGGCATGGCGCCTGCATCTAATCCAAAGCTGGTAGGCGTAATGCTTATCGAAGACCCGCGCGGTCAGATTTATGCTGGTCTAACGGTCGCACCTGTTTTTCATAATGTGATGAAAGAAGCATTGCGATTGTATAATGTGCCTTTGGATAAGCCACTAAAAACGGAAGCGCAGTAAGCGTTCAATTATTTTAAATGTCCAGTTCTACTGAGCTGACACGTTTTAACTGTTTAGGATTTATCTATGACTATATCATCGCTAGATAGCGCTACTGTTACTTTACAACAGCTTATAGATGCCAATAAAAACCAACAGCAAAAACTGGCTGAGCAGCTTACAGCGATGATAGCAACATCGATTCAGGACGCATCCAATCAGGTAGGTTCAGGTCAAGCTCAGTCTATTGCCCATATTCCGTTTCAACAGTTTCGTTTGGACAATCGCCAATTGGAAGTGAACGACGTATTTGTCCTGTTAAAAAGCCAAACAGCCAACCCTCAAAAAAGTCGCGATTATCTACTGCAAGCCGCTGAGCAAGCCGCGTTTGTTCTCTCAGAGATTGACCCTGTTATTTTGCTTAGCGAAGCAAACAACCTCTCAAATACCAATAGTGAACCTAAGACAGATAGTATCGCTAGTATGCAGCAACTAGCAGCATTACCATGCCCTGTATTGTACGTTCCTAACATTCGCGACTTTTTGGGTAGCTTAATTCAAGCGCGCCTGCAATATCAGCAGCCAGTGACTCTACCGACCGTGGTTGCGGTAACTGGTACGAATGGTAAAACAACCATCAGTCAATTAGTGGCACAGCTTACCCAGTTGATGGGTCAGAGTAGCGCAGTGATGGGTACGGCAGGTAATGGTAGGCTTGGCGCTCTAGTACAAGCAAGTCATACCACGGGCGATGCGTTAGCTGTCCAGCAATTCCTATATCAAATGGGAACAGAGCAAGCAGAAATATTGGCATTAGAGGCCAGCTCTCACGGGTTAGACCAACAACGTCTACAAGGTATGCCAGTCACTGTAGCGATTTATACCAATTTGAGTCGTGACCATTTAGACTATCATGCTGATATGGCAGAATATGCCGCTGCGAAAGCCAAGCTGTTTGATAAAGCCCATTTTCCAGATTTGACCCATGCCATTATCAACATTGATGATGAGCACGCTCAGGTTATGTTAGATATGGCAAGTGCCAGCGGTTTGACGGCATGGACATACAGTTTGGATTCATCAAAAGCTGCTACTTTTGTTGCTGCTGATATCACACCAAGTCTACAAGGCGTCAAAATAAATCTGCGTACTGATTTTGGTGATGACAAAGCTGACAACATAGAGATTGTTAGTCCATTATTAGGTCGCTTCAATGTAGCCAATTTGCTCGCAGCGATAGCGGCTGTCGTAGCACTTGATACTGACTTAGCTATGAATATCGAGCGTATTGCGCCTGCTGTTGCACAGTTGCAAGGTGCGGTTGGGCGTATGCAGCGTGTACCATCAAATGATGGCTGCTTTATCGTTGATTATGCGCATACTCCAGATGCTTTAAGCCAAGTGCTGGCAAGTTTAAAAACCCACTGTAAAGGTCAGCTTTGGGCGGTATTTGGTTGCGGCGGAGATCGTGATGCAGGCAAGCGACCATTGATGGCGCAAGCAGGTCTGGCAGGTGCTGATCAAGTTGTTTTGACCGCGGACAATCCACGTACCGAAGACCCCAATGTGATTTTGCAAGATATGCAGGCTGGTATGACAGCTGAGCAATATCAACGAACCCATATTGAACCTGCCCGCCAAACCGCCATTGAATACGCAGTTAGTCACTCAGGTGTAGATGATATCGTTGTCATCGCAGGCAAAGGTCACGAAACCTATCAAGAGATTAATAACGTTCGTTATGATTTCGATGACAGTGTTATTTTGCAGCAGACATTGAGTCAAGCTGGACGTGTGTAGTTGATTGGCTCTCGGTACATGTATTAGCAAAAATTGATCATTAAATATAAAAATTAAGTAGTCATCATATAAGGTAATCATTATGACAGCCGACACCGATAATACTGCCCAGTCGCAAGGGCTCTATGTCTGGCAAATGAACAATTTGCTCGCAGCGACCACGTCGCTCGATGGGCATTGGCAACTACCACAAGGCCATTCAGAAGCAGAGCAAACTGCCTTAGCCATTAAGCGTATAGCCACTGATACCCGCACGATAAAGCCAGGCGATATATTTTTGGCGCTTAGCGGCGATAATTTCGATGGTCACGATTATATCGAGACAGCAATATCAAAAGGCGCAGTTGCCGCTGTTGTCTCGCGTCCTATCTCGTTGTCCGGCCCAAATGCTATTCCACAATTAGTGGTCAGCGATACTCGTTTGGCACTAGGTCAATTGGCAGCGTATCGTCGTCAGCAGCATACAGATTTAACCGTAATTGCTATTACGGGTTCTAGCGGCAAGACCACTTGCAAAGAAATGCTTGGCAGTATTTTTGGTAGATTGGCACCGACCTTGATCACTCGTGGTAACCTTAATAACGATTTGGGTGTACCAATGATGTTGCTTGAGCTATCAGACCATCATCGTTATGCTATTTTAGAGCTAGGCGCAAACCATATTGGCGAGATTGCTTATACGACTGAAATCGTTCAGCCTGATGTGGCCTGTATCTTAAACATCGGTACAGCGCATTTGGGCGAATTCGGTAGCCGTGAAGGCATCTGCCAGACTAAAGCAGAGATTTACCATACGTTGACGGATGCACAGTTTGCAATCGTTCCCGATAAGGATGATTTTACCAATCAGCTACGCCGTATCGCTGAAAAGCACACCTCACATGTGATTGGCTTTGGTAATACGGATGTAAGCGCAAGCCATCTAGACGTAGAGCCTGAACGTAGTGAATTTAAGCTACATATCGGTAACCAAGTCCATGATATTAACTTGCCATTGGCAGGTGAACACAATGTCAATAATGCCTTGGCCGCTGCTGCCTGTGCACATGCGCTGAATATTGAGGTGAGCGACATTGTCATTGGGCTCGAAAATGCGCGTCCTGCTAAAGGTCGTCTAAATAGCCAGATACTTGGTATGCATCGTCTCATTGATGATACTTATAATGCCAACCCTCATTCAGTACGTGCCGCCGCCAAAGTATTGGCCGCGCAAACAGGTACGCAGGTCATGGTGCTGGGCGATATCGGTGAGCTAGGAGAGGCTGCTATTAGTGAACATCAAAGCTTGGGCCGTACTATCGCGACCACAGGTATCAACGTGCTGCTTTGTGTTGGCGAATATGCCCCTTATACCGTTGCAGGTGCGCAAGAGGTGTCTGATATCAGTGCTCATGCTTTTGCCGATAAAGACAGTTTATTACAGTATTTACAGCCATATTTGCAAGCGCAACAAGCTAAGCCTTGTACTGTGTTGTTCAAAGGCTCTCGTTCCATGGGAATGGAAACACTTATTCATGCGCTAGTAGAGGAGTAGGCGGTGTTAGTTTGGTTGTTCGGCTGGCTTGGCCAGTATTATACGCCGTTTTCTGCGGTTTCTTCGTTGACGCTGCGAGCATTGCTTGCCGTTGTTACCGCCCTTATGTTTAGCATGATGTTTGGTGGCCGTGTCATTCGGCACTTGCGATCACTCAAATATGGTCAGGCCATTCGTAATGATGGGCCTCAGTCACATTTGGCCAAGACTGGTACGCCAACCATGGGCGGGGTGTTGATCCTCAGTGCGATTGGGATATCAACGCTACTGTGGGCACGATTAAACAATCCTTATGTTTGGATTTTGCTCGTGGTCATGGTTATCTTTGGTGCCGTAGGTTGGGCTGATGATTGGCTAAAAATTAAGTACAAAGATCCAAAAGGCTTAATCGCTCGCAAAAAGTATTTTTGGTTGTCTATGGGTGCATTGTTTGTCGGTGTATCTTTGTATTATATCGCCACGCTACAACCCGATATCAACACCACGCGCGAGATGCAGGATCTGCTATTGCCAGTATTCAAAGACTGGATGATTCCATTTTCAGCGGTGCCATTTGGTATTGGCTTCATCATCTTTACCTACTTTGTGATTAATGGTGCTTCTAACGCAGTCAATCTAACCGACGGTTTGGATGGTTTGGCGATTTTGCCAGTTGTTCTCGTCGCTGCAGGTTTGGGCGCGATGGCCTATGTATCAGGCGATGTACGCTTTGCTGATTACTTGCATGTACCTTATATCCCTTACAACTCCGAAGTCATCATCGTCTGTGGCTCAATGGTCGGAGCAGGTCTTGGTTTCTTATGGTTCAACGCGCATCCAGCACAAGTCTTTATGGGTGATGTTGGCGCGCTAGCACTGGGCGCAATGCTAGGTACTATCGCCGTGATGACCCGTCAAGAGATTGCCTTCGCGATTATGGGTGGTTTGTTTGTTGCAGAAGCGCTATCGGTGATGTTGCAAGTTGGCTCGTACAAACTTCGCAAAAAACGCGTCTTCCGTATGGCACCGCTGCACCATCACTTTGAAGAAATTGGCTGGAAAGAAACGCAAGTGGTGGCGAGATTTTGGATTATTGCCATTATCCTTGTCATCCTTGGGCTAATGACGCTAAAACTGCGTTAAGCTATAACCGCCAAATATCTATATGGATATCAATTTGCAAAAATCCAAAAAGCCGTTTCAATCATGATTGAGACGGCTTTTTGTCGCTCAGGACCCATGAATTTTGTTAAAATGCGAAGCATATTGCTATCACTTTGAGATGCCCGTGTCGTTATTTATTTGTCCACTTTGTCAGTCACCGCTACAGCCCGCCGCAGATACTTGGCGCTGTGATGGTAGTTTGCATCCCAAACAGACTTCACATCCTTTTGATGTAGCGCGTCAAGGCTATGTCAACCTGCTGCCAGTACAACAAAAAAAGTCTAAAGCACCTGGGGATAGCCAAGAATCTATCGATGCGCGTAAACGGTTTTTGAATCATGGGCACTATGCGCCGCTCCAAAACCTAATTAGTCAAAAAATGACAGAGTTATTGTCTAACGATGAGTTAATAGATAGGCAAGATAGCAAGCCAGTCAATTGGCTTGATATTGGCTGCGGAGAAGGCTACTACACGCAGGCAATGGCGCAAATGGGCTCGGATGTCATAGATACGCTGATAGCCGCTGACATCAGTAAGCCTGCAGTGGTTGAGCTGGCCAAAGTCAGTAAACTAGCAGGTCGTCTATGGTATCAGCCGCGCAAAGAAGATACTGCCAAGACGACAGCGGTCTATCCACTAGTGACCAGTGCTGCACATTTACCATTACACCCACACAGTGTGACGGGTATTAGCAGTATTTTTAGCCCCATTTTGCCCGAGGCGTTTGATAATGTATTGATGGATGGTGGCTATTTAATCATTGCCAAACCTGATATCGGGCATTTGGCAACGATGCGTGATGCGCTATTTGATGATGTGCGTGAGCATGATTCTGATAAATTCTTGCAAGAATTGGCACCGTATTTTACGTTGGTTGAGACCTGCCGTGTCAGTACAGAGCTAACGTTATCCGCAGAGGATTTGGCTGATTTGATGACAATGACACCTTATGCGTACCGTGCCCGCAGCGAAAAAAGGCAAGCACTATTGGCCGCCGTAGAAACAGCAGCATTTGGTACAGAGGCGAAGTTTGTGGTTTATATTTTGCAGAAAACGTCTGTTTAGCACATTTAGAGCATAGGAGTATGGAGTATTGCTATGCTCGTTTTAAATATTAGCCAGCAACTTCTAATGAGTTAGGTTTTTCGAATAGCAGAAAGGTCGATACAGAAGACTTGGCTTAACCGTTTCCGTATTTGCATTCTTCACCAATCAGCTAGTCATTCGCGTTTTTATGAATATCCTGTCTACGATGCTTACCGATAAAGCCTAAATACGCTTCCATTTAACCAAACATTACGCCAACACCTAACATCCCTTTGATCGCGCATGCCCTCGTAACAATCGCAACCTTTCTTCAAGTTTCATAAATCTACTTAATACTAGAATCATTTATCCTTCTCTTTGTCGATAGAGTAAAGCTTTATCACGATAGTTCATTTAACACTAAGTGAATTATCTATAACTACTCTAAATATGAATTCAAAGGAATAAAATGATGAAAAAGATACTAGTTAGTTCGATTTTAGCCGCTACTGCTTGTTTGTCGATGGTGGGTCAAGCCAATGCTGCACCTAATTTTGATAAGCATCATTCAGCTCAAACACAGCAACAAAAGCACAGCAGCAATAAAGCGAGTAATAATTATAAGTATGCCAAAGCTAAGGCAGCAAAGTCACATCACAAAGCGAACGTAGTGGCTGCTAAGCACAAAGCAATAGCCAAAAATGCCCATGCTAAAAACAGCCACGACAAAAACGGTCATGATAAAAATAACCATGATCGTCGCTCGTAAAAACACGATTTTACCATCCAAAAATAGCGCCTTAATGAGGCGCTATTTTTTTGTTTTTATATGACGCTATTGATCGTTACTAATTGAGCAAATGCTACTGACTGATAAACGTCATTGATTTGGATATGCCGCTTTTATTAGGCTGAGTGAGTGTGACTTTGCTACTCAAAACATCGCCTTTGGCATTGATTTTATAGCATTCTGAAGACGTACCTGCAGCACCAGAAGTCAAAAGTAGATTGCCTGAGGTTTCTATACAGAGCCACGCCGTGTTATTTGTATCTTGTGTGAGCGACCAGTCCTGCTTATAAGTGGCGGTTTTCTGACGCATACTGCTGTCAGCATATACGTTTTCAGTGATGAGCTGATTTGAGTCGCCTACAGTAGCCATTTTAGGGATATTAGTCGTTTGGTTAGCGATTGAATACTCACCCGTACTATCCGTAAAACCATGGAACACCAATGGGTCTAGCGTAAAGTAATTGATAGCGACGGACTGATCCGTAATCTGCTGGTTCACTGTGTTGATTGTGCTGACTTCTGCGCCTTGTACCATTTTATTATTAAAACGCATGCTACCTTTAGGGGTGATTTGAATATCTGCGGCTACGCTTTGTCCGCCGATAGTAGCTACCAGTTTTTCACTACGTTGTTTGGTATAGATATTGAGTAGGGCAGTCTCAATTGGGTATTGAGTGACGACTTTATCAGAGCTGTTATTTTGATTGGTATTACCTGTTGCCGTGCCGCCTATGCCAGTAGCGCAAGCACTCAATCCGAGTCCTGCTGCGATATACATTCCTAGTGTTTTCATTATTGTATCCCTTAGTTTATTTAAATAATTACTACCAATATCTACTATAATCCAATTTTTGGACAATGGCATTTGCCGAGTATCAGTGACCCTACTGTTATTACATTTTTGTACGGTATAGCAATGATGGTAAATATAGATGCAAAGCTAGATTGAGCATCACAGAAAAATTCAACGCCTTTCTGTACAAAGGTTTAATGATAAAAACAAGCTGATAATAAAACGAATCGTAATAGAATATCGACTCATTTTATGAATCACTCTCAGTCCATGAGACGAGTTTTTTAGCTTGGTCAATCAATGTATTATTTGAATAGATATATAGTTATTAGATTCATTCGACACACGAAATTAAGGCTAGACAGAAGTATTTCAGACAGCAGTAGAGAATGAATATAGACTTAATGTCTTATCATTAAAGGATATAAAGAATATTTAGAGAAAGGTAGAACAAGACAGGAAACTGAGGTTTTGCTTAAGTAGAATAAGATTGGCGGTGAAGGAGGAAGTTAAACAATAATAATAAGTTATTGATTTTTAAGTATTTATTTTTTATATCGAAATAATAGACCAACAAATAGACCAATAATTGTCAGATGTTGAAAATAGACTGACATAATGTAACTGAATATTTCATATGGCCAATATGATTTCAAATACATAATATCACCAAAAAACCATTTTTGGGCACTCCACTACTATTTGTTAAAATGATTGATAACTTACACCAACGAACTCTTCTCACCTAAAATAATTTATCTCAACGTAATTTTCAAAAACAACACTATTTATTGTACGTACATATCTAATTGGAGATAAGAATTAAATTCGATCTTATCTTGTCGACTGTAGTGAATAATGGTATATTAAAAATTCACTACAGTCGAACGTATTGAAAATAACCCATAATTACCTACAAATTAAGACTGAGGTCAGACAATGAGCGAGCGAATCACTGAAAATATTGTAAGAAAGCTATTAAGAGAAAATAATTACTATGACTCAGATAGTCAAATTGTCGTTGAAGAGCAAAAATCCAAAATAAAGGCTATTGATAATCTGTTGAAAATCGCTAGTAAGTCATCTACGGGCAACTCAGGTTACCCTGAGTTCATTATTAACTGGGATGTAGATACGAACTTTGTAATCGTTATTGAATGCAAAGCATCAGTAAAAAACCATGCAAGTATCGACCTTAATAAACCGAAGGACTATGCAGTTGATGGGGTATTACACTATGCTAAACATCTTTCTAAAAAATTTACAGTCATAGCTATTGCTGTTAGCGGTCAGAACGAGTCTGAATTAAAAGTTAGTAATTACTTATACCCCTGTGGTGCAGATGACTATAAAGATTTAACCAATATAAAAGGTACTCTAGTTGATGAGATATTGTCATTTAATAAGTACTATCAGCTTTCATCTTATGATCCTATTGTTGAAAAAATAAGACATCAAGACCTGATAGCTTTTTCTAAAAAACTACATGAATTAATTTGGACTGCGGCTAAAGTTTCAGAAGAAGAAAAACCTTTACTAGTCAGTGGTACTTTAATTGCCTTAATGTACAAGCCTTTTTTATTGACTTATCAGGCTTATGATGCTGAAACTATGCCTACAAAGTGGCTAGAGGCCATAAGGGAAGTACTAAATAGAGCTGATATACCGCGAGCTAAAAAAGAGACAATGTTACAACCTTATGCAAGCGTTGCAGCTCAACCAAATCTGGGTAAGCCAGATGCTAAGGTTAAGAAAAAATATCCCCAAGGTGTACTTGCAGAAATTATTAACAATATTAATGATAATGTCTGGCCATTCATTAATGTATATCATAACTTTGATGTAGTTGGTCATTTTTACGGTGAGTTTCTAAAGTACACTGGAGGTGATAAAAAAGCTTTGGGTATTGTTTTAACTCCACGACATATCACTGAATTGTTCTGTGAAATAGCTAATGTATCTAAAAAAGATACTGTACTTGACATATGTGCTGGCACAGGAGGGTTTTTAATCTCTTCAATGCAAGCAATGCTCAAACAAGCAGTTACAGACAAGGAGGAGGAGGGTATTAAAAAAAATCAGCTTATAGGTATTGAAAATAATCCAAAAATGTTTTCTTTAGCTGCTAGCAATATGATTCTAAGAGGCGATGGAAAGGCTAATTTATATCAAAGCAGTTGCTTTGAACCTTCTTTACAGGAAAGCATTATTGCACCTAAAAAAGACTCTGAACGGAAAAGACCTAATATAGGACTACTTAATCCTCCATATGCTCAATCTAAAAGTGATGCAGAGTTACATGAGCTTTATTTTGTGAAAGAAATGTTAGATATGCTAGAGGAGGGAGGTATTGGGGTAGCGATTATTCCAGTAAGCTGTGTTATAACACCTAATAAAGCTAAGGCAGAAGTGCTTAAATTTCATACTCTGAAAGCCGTAATGTCAATGCCAAGCGAGTTGTTTTATCCAGTTGCCACAGTTACATGTATAGTTGTATTTGAAGCACATAAGCCCCACATGACCCCTAAAGTCATTGATCCAATTACCAATAAGACAATAGAACATAAAAAAGCTTTTAAGAAAACATGGTTCGGCTATTGGCGTGATGATGGGTTTGAAAAAACTAAGCATTTAGGTCGTATAGATCTGAATGATACATGGTTAGACATAAAACAGAATTGGTTAGAGCAATACCGTAATAATGAAGTTCATCCAGGCGAATCGGTTACTGCTTACGTTACAGATGAAGATGAGTGGATAGCAGAAGCTTATTTAGAGACAGATTATTCTACAATAACTCAAGATAAATTCGAAGAAGTTGTAACAAACTACGCTTTATTCAAATTGCTGAATAGAGATAAAGCCTCTAAAGTCGAGGATAAATAATGGCTAAACTCCAAGATATTTTTGATGTAAGTTATGGTAGTAAACTAGATCTTAATAAAATGACTCAAGTAGACCCTAAGATTGACTTCGTTGGAAGATCTCAAAAAAATAACGGAGTCAGTGCAAAAGTTGATTTAATTAGAGGTGTTAAACCTTATAAACCAGGACTAATTACGGTAGCATTAGGAGGATCAGTTCTTTCAAGCTTCTTACAAGTCAATCCATTTTATACATCGCAAAATGTAGCTGTTCTAAATGCTTTACAGGTCATGTCTGAACAAGAAAAGCTATTTTACTGCTATGTCATATATGCTAATGCTTTTAGGTTTTCAGCTTGTGGTCGCGAAGCTAATCGAACACTCAAAGACCTAGAAGTTCCTGGTTTGGAAGCTATACCTGAATGGGTTAATCGAAGTGATCTTAAAAGATTTAAGGGTTCTGACGATAAAATCCGTGATATACCTACTCCTAAGTTAGATACTACAGGTTGGAAGGAATTCTCATATGAAGAGCTTTTTGACATAAATAAAGGCTTACGATTAACCAAAGCAAATATGTTATCTGGTGACACTCCATTTATAGGCTCTACAGATAGTAATAACGGATTAACTAATTTTGTAGGTCAAGAGCCTATTCATAAAGGAAACGTTATCACTGTTAATTATAATGGATCAGTGGGTGAGAGCTTTTATCAGGAAATACCATTTTGGGCTTCAGATGATGTGAACGTATTATACCCAATAGCTGATATGTTTCCTTATTTTAACTCTTATATAGCTCTATTCTTAATACCTCTTATTAAATTAGATCGTTACCGTTTTAATTATGGTCGTAAATGGCACACTGATCGAATGAAGAAATCTATTATTAAAGTGCCTGTAGACAATATTGGTAAACCTGACTTAAATTTTATGGAGTCTTATATTAAGAGTTTACAATTTAGCTCAAGTATTGAATGATGACTGTGGAGTAGTGAATATATGGATTAGCTACTTTTACTCGAATTTCAATTAGGCTTAAGTTAATCATGAAGCCTTAATAAAAAAATAAGCGACTTCATGTCGCTTATTTAGTTTTGCTATTTAGCAAAATCTAGCAGCTATCTTACACTCTAACCATTCCGAGATTTCACTCTCCACCCATGCGACACGTCCTTTTGAGAGTTTGACTTGAATAGGAAAGGTAGGATCATAGCGTTTAGACTTTTTGTCTAACATATCGTAAATAGTCGTACTACTTAGTCCTGTATAGTAGGTCACTTCTTTTAATGGCAGCATCCGTGGAAGGCGATAGCTAACAGTATTAGCTGAGTTTTCTTGAGCATTGAAGTTTGAGATTTCCATAATTAGCTCCTTGTAAGTGAATGAGAGCGTTTCCTCTCATACAGTTACCGAGTCCAATATTTTTTTACGGCATCCCATGCAGTCCTGTCTTCAGTTTGACTGAGCTAAAAGATATAAAAAAAGAGCTGATATGATCAGCTCTTTTTATTTGCGTAAAATATGTGAAGGCATCATCTCACAGCGGTCACGCTTTGGCGTAGTCCTTTCTCAATGCTGCCAATAGCATTAGAGGATATTTCCGAAGGGGGTTGATGTTGTAGCTTACGGTGATCGTTATCTTGCTCAGCAGGATAAAACTCCTCTATTACCTCTAAGGCTTCAGCGTCATTCATCTCGAAGATAGAATTGCCATAGCCACGCTTAGCAGTCGCCTCTAAAGCCTCCTGATCAAAACCGTGATGACCAAGCTCCGCATAAATAGACTGCGCATCTTGTACCGCATCCTTTAATGTCAAACCTTCCCGTAAAGTTAAATCGACAAAGTAGATTGGCGTCCGATAGCTCTGGGTTGTACTTTTACCCCGTAGGGTAAGTTGCAGTGGTAGGCAAGACAATTTATTGCCTGATACTGCTGCAAAGTAGCTTAGCCTGGCAGCAAGCGTTCTTATGCTGTTAAAGCCAGTGGTACGAAAGATAAAAGTACCCAGCTCATCGTCCTCAGACAGATTGACGTACAGCCGTCCATAAGGCTTACAAGCGACACCTTGCGCTAAAGGACAGCGATCAGGGGAAGGGCAGGGAAGTTGTTCTACACCTTGGCCAGTACGCCTTTGGCATTGTTCGCCATCTCCTACACAAACGGGTCTGCCAGTCTGCCTGTCAAAGAGTGTGTACTCTGCTCTAAGATTTAGCTCTGGATCATTGAACAGCATCCTCACAGGGATTTTTCTGAGTTTACCGTCGCTACCTTCACGTAGTACGGCATTAATAGGGTGATTGATCCAACCGTCTTTATTCTGGATCTGACTGGTGATTGTGAATTGATCGTCTTTACTAGGCAAACGTTTCCCGTTCTTTTCAACGACTCGCCCGATGCTAATACGACCTAATACTGGTGGGGTAATAATGAGACCTTTAATCATGAGGGTATTCCTTAGATAGATTGTTATAGACATAAAAAAGCCCACCTTTTGAAGGTGGGCTATCCATGCGCTGAATTGGTTTAATGGATTAGCTGTCGCTGTGAATGACAAATCGACGGCTGCCTTGTCTGACCTTACTAAATTTGTCTAGCAGCTCAGGTTGAGCTTTGAGTAATGCTTTGCTGTCTAAGGTAGTACTGTCTTTAGATTTTTTCCAAGAGATACATCCATTGGCAAATATAGCTACTTCATGGTCTTGCATTAAGCTTTGTAGTTGGTGCTTTACCTGATTATGTCGTTGCTCTAGCTTCTCCATAGAAGAGCGGTAACCAAGCAGCTTATTGAACAGCTCATTAGCACGTTCATCATTCGTTAGATCGACTTTGCTTAAGGGTTTAGGGGTTGGATAAAGTAGCTTGAGAGCACGAGCAGCTGACTCGCTATGATCAGATGTTGGTACTGTACCTGTTTCTACGTATTGCCAGAACAAACGCTCATGTTCAATAATCGATGCAATTAAGCGTTCATCACGCTCAACCTTATAAATCTTGGCTTCATGTCCGCAAAGCAAAACACAAATATGAGCTGCTTGTTTACCAGTAACCGCTAACTGATGTTGTACTTGGCATATCACATAGAGCGGTACACCGTCACGCCATAACTTTGCGCCACGTTCTCCAGCGGTTTTACACTCTAATATCTGAACCTCATCATTACCAGTTATGGCGTAGTCTAAATTAGCTAGCATAAAATGCTGCTTAGGATCAGGGTGTTGAAGTATGGCATTGACGCGCCTTACTTTATTGCCTGTCTGCTGTTGATAGTAATTAGCGACCATTGGCTCAAGCGTGTTGCCCCAGTATAGCGGTGAATAGTCCTCGATGCTCTCATCTAAGTCTGAAGTCAAACGTCCGGTTTTAATCAGCCATAGCTCTAGCATGGAAAGGTAGGGATGAATGCCACACGCAGCGGCAGCATCACTACTGCCTATGCCTTGCTTACGAAACGCTAGCCATTCTTCACGGCTTAAGTCTTTGGTATTGACTAGGCGCTTAGCTGTAGTAGAAGTATTAGCAGAAGGTTTTAATGGCTCCTTCATCTTAACTTCAGGCGCGCTTTCTATAGTGGTCTTAGTCTTTAGAGGAGCCTTAAGCTTTACGCTAGTATGCTTTGTCTTTCTTAGCTGAGTCATCGTGTTTGATGTGATTAGGTTCATAGTGAACTCCTTAGATAAATTTATTAAAGTAAAATAGTAGGCATAAAAAACCACGCTCTTAGGGTGTGGTTTAATTGTTGAGTTTCAATACAACAGGTTACGCGAGCATCAGTAGCGATTCCTCTAAACCTTTTTGCTTCAGCTTAGCCCCAGCACCGAACCATGCTGAATTGAGACGATTATCGGTACTCATCGCTCGACGTTCATGGTCAACGTATTCCGTGATACTACATAGCAGTCCATAAGCTGTGTCACGGGCAGCATCTAAATCAGCACCGCGTCCTTGACCGTTAAACATCTGCATCACCTTATTCATCGCTTTGGCATTAGGAACAGTATCCTTTTGCTTTTTAGCGCTATTGAACAAGATAAGGTCATTGTCTTGGTCATTGAACACACGGCTGAGATAATTAGCGGCATCCGCTTGAGTGACACGGCGCTCCGATAATTGCTTCATTTCATAAACGTGCTCCTCCCACTGCTTTACTGATACGCCTAATTGCTGCTTGACCATTCCAGCATCAAAGGAGGTACTATGCGGAACCTTGACCACACCACCACTTCCGTTGGCTAAGCTAACAGCAAGGGTGTTATTACAGACCACACGAATATTAGTGAACTGTGCTGTGGTCGCAAGCGTTCCATCACAGGCCGTTGCCAGTAATAGATAGCCGTTACTCACATCGCCACCGCGAAGCGTTGCTGACTGGCCTGTACGAGCCAATGCCCATAGCTTACGACCACCCTTTAATACACCAGCCGTTTCCAGCTCAAAGTCAGACTGTTCGGTGAGATCGCGATAGAACTCTAAAATCTCACGCGGTTGTACTTCTTGGTAGCGTTGACTTACGACTGATAACGGCTCTAGGTTATCACTGCGATAGAGCACCTTGTTCTCAGAAAAGGGCAAGATCAGATTCTGACCTTTATCGTTATTAGCCATGTAGCTGACGTCTGATGATTCAATACGCCAATCAAGACCTGCCTCGCGTGCCCAAACCTCAAGTGGCTGCTTGGGTGCAAGCTCGTTACCTAGACCATGCCAAGGGGTTTCGCCAACGTATGCCATACTTTCGATTAAATGTGCCATGAGAATATTCCTTTTAAATTGATTGGTTAAGTAAGTTGATGATTGATGGTTAATTAAAAGCTGTAAACACGTGAGTACATTCATCACAGCGATACTGCTTATTGATCAACAGCGGTAAAGCGTTCTTTGATTGAGCCATCTCGATCAGGGTTGCGATAGCAGTACCTGTAATCACACCGAACACAGGATGGATTTTAAACGTCTTGCATAGACTGATACCAAGACCGATCATTGCAGTAGGAGACAGCAGCTCATCGATCAAACGGTCGTGAGTACCATCCGTCATTTCATACACCGCTAATGACTGGCAACGTGGACATACTGGTTTCATAAAGACTCCTTTTATTTTGGGCATAAAAAAGGCCTGCACGAGGCAGACCTTTAATGGTGAGTAAGGATGAGCGTTAGGACGTTGATGCTCGATCTCATGAATGTAGTATGTATTTGAAATTATTTAGCTATGGGCTATGCTAGGTACCACTTAATCCTTAGGGGTAGTTCCGCGACCAAAGCTGCGCATGCTTGGCGTCCATGCTTTAAGGCGCTGTTCGTACTTGTCAGGTCGAGTTAAGTACAGTGCTGCATTGATGGCATTCTTAACTTCTACAGCATTGTTTTTATGAATCATGCCAATACCAAGCGTGCCTTGCTTCTTGTACGTACTTTTATGCTCGCTCGTATTACAGTTATAGTACGAACCAAAACCATCCGTTATCTCTATCCATTTTTTGCCAACGGCATCACCTAAGAACCAGTCTTTCTGCCGCTTGTCACCGTTATATATCAATAGCAGATGACAATGTAGACCACCTGTGTCAGTTCCTTGTTCTATCGCCCAAGCATGACCCCTTAAATGCTCAAAACAACCTCTCTTTCTCCCAAGACTGTCTCTCAACTCGTCCATTAAATTATGAAATTTTTCTATACCTATTAGATGTGCAAACTCCGACTTTATCTTAAGATCCACTCTTACGATAAGCACTCGTGAATACTCTTTCAAAAAATAACTCATATAATTGTAAAGTGAATAACCGTTTCTTTGTTCTTGATAAGCGAAGTTAGTGATAGCAGTGTTAAATTCATCACGATAAAAAACTAACGCACGTAAGAAACTTTGTGTCATATCCTCGTTCCAAAAAATTTCATTGGGATAGCAACTACCACACACAAGATAGCCACTGCCTATGAACCATTTTATAGAGTTGGTGTACTCCAACTCGTCATCGAAGAGCAATGTCATTGGTTGATAGTAAGTGTTCAGTTGCTCACTGATCTGTTGAATACTCATTTTGTTGTTAGGAGTAAGAATATCGTTAACGAGTTTGTCGACTTTAGCGACTACTGTTTCGTGGGTTAATTTTAAGGTGGTCATGTTATTTGCCTAAGGTTATACGTTCATAATCTTGGGCAGATAGATAAATTATTACTGCAGCTTGAAAGGTGGCTACATTAGAAAATGGTATGCCATGTTATATAAATATTATTAATAACCGGATTTTAAGAGTGACAAATATCATGCTGTGGTGTGGTTTTAATTTTCTAAAAAGCCTACTGACATATGAGTTCACTGTATGGGGAGTTACGTATTTGTTCGAAATAAAGACAGGATGGTACTAAGTCATTTCTCAGATTTTTTCAGATACAAATCTAAGCTTTTCGTGGTGAATCGCAGAGTGATAAAGGGCTATGTTACAAGAGGAGCGCTAAAATCTAGAAGAGAACAAGTTAGGCCTATAGGCGACCTACGCAATGGGTCAAATATTGGAAAATACCCTAATATCATATAAATATCATGTAGAATGTTATATAAAATATCATGCATGATAAAAACAAGCGGAGCATCATTGTCTATGCCAAATTACCAACCACCGCGTTACGGTAGCTCAAACCATGCCAATAAAAATAAAATAGAACAGAAACTCAATGAGTTTACAGATAGAGATTTAGCATGGACAGCTAACTATATTTGCCTGCATGAACCTATAGGTCCAAAAAATATATCACCCAATAATGTTAAGAGTAATTTAATAGATATTTTACAAAAACTGTCTAATGAAAAAATGACGATTGACTTTATTATAGAAATAAAACGTCATTCAATTATTGCAGATTCATACTTTGACTGGCTTCGGAATGACTACCGAGCTCAAGTGTTTACTTATTCTCTTTTGGTAAAGAATTATGATGGAGCACATCACGACTACAGAGATATTTTCTACACGTATGATCCTTTAGGTTATATTTACTGGCTATTTGATACTCAGGTAAAATTTTATAAAATTGGAAAGAATGCAACTTTAGTCAATGATATTTCAGATAAACAAAAGCTAATCCAATCAATTCAAAGAAAATGGTTAAGTATCATCAAGAATGATAAATACACTGCGTGGGTCAACGAAAGTGACAATGAACGTGAAGACTGGATTTATAAGCATCTTGTTAGGACATCTAAAATTCTCTCAACAGGCAGCGCTATAGTTATTGATCACAATAAGAAGACAGAGTTGATACTAGCATCACTAGACGCCATAGGTATCGAGCAGTTAGCTATTCAAGATTATGAAATATCTCAGGCTATAATAGATAGTAGAAAAATATCTATTGATAAGATAAAACGAGCTTGGAGTCAGAAAAAGTATAATAACGCAGGGAAAACTAAGAGGCCTTACCATTTGCCGTTAACTAAAATATCTAGAGAGAGGTTAAAAAAAATGGCCACGATTGAGAAAAAATCTGATACTGCTAAATTGAATGAACTCATCAATTTTTTTTACGAGTCTGAGTATATTAATCCGCAGGGCAATGATATATTTTAGTCTTCGGAGATTAGAAATCGCCTTAGGTCCTCTTTGGTTAGTCCACTCTTCAATAGAGCATTTATCATAATACTCTTATTGTGTGTCTTTGACTTCTCTTCAGATTTAGCTAAAGACTCTTCAATTTTCTGCCGCGCTGTCTGAAAGTCTACAACTTCACCTGTGTTTCTAAGCAAATCTAAAAAATCAGCCCAGACTTGCATAATTTTACGTCGCTCTTCTAAGTGTTGCGCGTGGTTATAAACTGCGCGAATGCTGCTTTTTTTATCATGTGCCATCTGTTTTTCGATGGCATCTCCCATATAGCCAAGCTCGTTTAGATTAGTTGAGGCAATATGTCGGAATCCGTGACCAGTTTGCTTGCCAGCGTAGCCAAGTATGTCTAAAGCATTATTAATGAACTCTTCGCTATAAGGCTGGTGCATACCAGTATGATAGAACACGTATTCGTATTGGCCTGTGATGGGTCTCATCTCTTCTAACACTGCTAGCATTTGGTTTGACAAAGGAACGACATGCTTACGCGCAATCTTAAGGTTATCAATATCTACACGCCATAGACGGTTGGGAAAGTCGATATGTTCCCATTTCATCATACGTAGCTCGATAGTACGACAGAATGAATATGCTAAAAACTTCATGCCTAATCGAGTCTGGTCATGACCATGATAGCCTTCAATGTCTTGTAATAGCTTGGGTAACTCACTAAGCTCAACGTGTTTCATGTGCTTAGTCTTCGCTTTCGGGTATAGCTCTTTTAACCCTTCTGTATGATTTACCTCTATTAGACGTTCTCTCTTAGCTCTTTTAAGAATATTGCCAACGAGGTCAATAGTGCGTCTGGTTACTTCTCGTGGCGGTGTTCCTTTTTCGGCCCTAGCTTCAATGCTATCTGCCATCGATTTACAATCTTCAAATTTCACATCTTTCAAGGCTATTCCTTTAAAGCTAGGTAGCACGTCTTTATGCATGCGATTGTAGTCTTGTTGATAGGTGCGAGTCTTTACGTTGCGCTTACGCTCATCTAACCATTCAAGTGCATACTCATTGAACATTTTAGCTTGTTCATTCGCAAGTTTGTTTTGACGCTTTTTATTCTTGGGATTGATTCCATTTGCTACTAAAGCCTTAATATCAGCATTAGCTACTCTAGCTTCTGCTAAGCCCATCTGCGGGTATGTACCTAAAGTAGTCTTCTGCTGCTTACCATCGTAGCGATAAGCACTTACCCATGTTCGAGTGCCTGAGCTACGTACCAGTAACTGCAAACCTTGTTGGTCGCTATATTTGTCTGGACGAGAAGGGGTGCATTTATCAGTTGGCTTAAGCTTACGAATTTTGGCATCACTCAACATGTTGGTCTATTTCCTATACCTACGAGCTATATGTTTACAGCATTAAGACGATTATGTTGGTCTAAGGCGTATAAAAATAGATCGAATGTTGGTCTAATTTAGGTGTATATAAATAATAGACCAACGGATAGACCAACACAAGCCACGTGATAGGTGGGCTATATTCGGATAGCTTGGGAAAATAGCAGGCATAAAAAAAACGCGAGAAGCGTTATTTATAAAGGGTTTAAGCGGTGTTTAGGACAGGGTAGGAAAACTGAGGTTTAATAAGATTGGCGGTGAAGGAGGGATTCGAACCCTCGATACGCTATGAACGTATACACACTTTCCAGGCGTGCGGTTTCAGCCACTCACCCACTTCACCGTTTTTTGAACGCCTAAGTATAGCGGATACCATTTAAAATGTCACGACTTGCGCGCTATCTTTCTTTATTGGCAAGCGCCTGCTAGGATAGCAAGTATGTAACGGCAAGTATAAATGGTTGAAAGTTGAATGATAAGTTTTAGTAGGCTTAAGTACGGATGTAAGAATAGTGCGATGATGGCAGTATTGCTTGTCGCGACGGGTATTACCCAAGCACATGCTGATGATTTGACCCAATGTAGCCAGTCTTTTTATGGTGGTGTTTATCCTGAATTTACCAATACCAAGCTAAAAAAAGACACACAAGCGCTGTGCATGGATGGCTTTGCAGTCATGTATTCAGGGGTATCGCGTACCCCGCTTTGGTCAGCAGAGCATCTCGATCGCATACGTCTACAACAAGCTAAACAGATTGACCGTGAAGATAGCTTTCACGAAGAGAGTAAACTGCCAAAGTCAGCACGAGCCTCATTATCTGACTATTCAGGTTCTGGCTATGATCGAGGGCATTTGGCACCCAACGCCAATATGGCCAATCGCAGCCAGCAGTATGATAGTTTTAGTCTAGCCAATATTGCCCCGCAGTCACCACGTAACAATCGCTACATCTGGCGTAATATAGAATCTGCTACTCGGTATTTAACACAGCAATACGGTGAGGTGTATACCATCACAGGTGTGGCATTTACTGATAAAAAAACCAAGCAGCTCGCTAATCGTGTCCTTGTGCCTAGCCATTTCTTCAAAGCGGTATATATCCCAGCAACCAATCAAGCAGGTGTGTATTACGCCCCAAATGATGAGTCAGAACGCATCAACGTAATTAGTATCGATGAGCTGACTACTGAGATTGGCATCGATGTATTACCTATGCTAGATAGTCAGTCCAAATCTCAAGCGTTTGACTTGCCATTAAAGGCAGGTGAGAGCTCAGATACCCCCGAGGCGCCAGTAGAAGAGCCGGAGTGGATGCTGTTTGTGTGGGCTATTTTAGAATGGTTGATTGCACAATTAAAGGCTTAAACTGAAAGTAAGACCCAAAAATAGCCTCAGTTCGAAAAAAATAAAATGTTACTGATAATAAGGATAATCAAATGATTGAGCCATTCGCCAACGACCATCAAAGCATGCAGATTGGTGATCTTGTCATTGAAAATCAAAAAGACAAGATTATTATATATGGTGATATTGATCTCACTTTTGACGAGTTAGGATACGAGCAAGCCCAACAGTTACATGAGCTGTCGGAGAAAATCGTACAAGCATTTGCAGATAAAAATCTATATAGTAAGAATGATGCTAAGTCAAAGGAAAATGATGACCAATTAGATAAAGATATCGACAATCCTTTCCTATAAGTCTTTGATATGGTTTTATTTTTACAGAAATAAGAAACTGTAAAAAAATTACTAGGCAAAACCTAAAAATTGCTTATAATGAGTTAAGACATCGCTTGTGTCGCTCGAATCTTTGACCAAAAGCTTATAAGTTGTAATGGTAACTATCATTTAAAAAGGTCGAAACCGTAAAGCTCGTAATGAAAGGTTCTAGCAAAGGATAAGCATAGGACAACAGAAACATAACGTTTCGAGTAATCATTGTATGAAGGGAGTCAATCTATGAAATTATTTACAAAGACCACTTTAGCAGTTGCTGGTATTGGTATTGCTAGCATGGCATTCGCCGCTGACCCATTAGCCAACACTACTTGGCAGACATATGATGATGGTGAACCAAAAGGTACGGTAAAAATCACTGAGTCAAATGGTGTTCTGACCGGTACTCTTATTGCTGCCAATACTGCGAAAGGCAAAAAGCACGTTGGTACGACCATTATTAGAGGTCTAAAAGCTGACGGTGGTGGTAAATATAGTGGTGGTACGATTACTGATCCAGCAAAAGGTAAAGACTATCGTATGACTGCAAGCTTAAGCGGCAACACATTAAAGCTAAAAGGCTATATCGGGCCATTCTCTCGTAGCCAAGAGTGGAAAAAGAAATAAACCAAAAAACTAGTTTCAGCGTAATATATAAAAATCCCGCGTTACCGGAAGGTCTCGCGGGATTTTTTACGTTTTAGATTTAAGCTTATATTTCATATCTTTAATAAGGGAGAACTTTAAACACTAAAACTATAAGCGCTGATACTACAGTAGGTAGTATCAGCGCATTTGACATCAATCTTTAGCTTACTTAAAAGGAGCTTATCTTATAAATTCTGGGTAAGCTTCCATACCACATTCTGCAATATCAGCACCTTCGTACTCATCTTCTTCAGAGATACGTAGACCGATAACCAGCTTGATAATAGACCAAACCACTAGGCTGGCAATGAATACCCAAGCAAAGATGGTTGCAGCGCCTACAATCTGACCGATAAAGGTAGATGCTGGGTTAGTGATAGGTACAATTAGCAAGCCAAATAGACCGACCACACCATGAACTGAGATTGCACCAACTGGATCATCAATCTTGATTTTGTCTAAGGCTAAGATTGATAACACTACAATGATACCGGCAATAACACCAAAGATAGTAGCTTGTAATGCAGAAGGCGTTGAAGGCTCAGCAGTAATGGCTACTAGACCTGCTAGTGCACCGTTTAGGAGCATGGTTAGATCCGCTTTACCAAAGATGATGCGGGCTAAGATTAAGGCACCGACAGCACCGCCGGCAGCAGCAGCATTAGTGTTCAAGAATACCATTGCAACAGCATTAGCACTAGCGATGTCGCCTAATTTAAGCACTGAACCACCGTTGAAACCGAACCAACCCATCCACAAGATTAGTGTACCGAGTGCTGCCAATGGTAGATTGGCACCAGGAATAGCGCGTATCTCGCCGTTAGGGCCATATTTACCTTTACGTGAGCCTAAGAGCAATACACCTGCTAGAGCTGCTGCTGCACCTGCCATATGCACAATACCAGAGCCTGCAAAGTCAGAGAAGCCCATGTCGCCTAGGTTGAATAAACCAAAGACATCGTTGCCGCCCCATGTCCAGCTACCTTCTAGTGGGTAGATAACACCGGTCATGACCACAGCAAATAATAAGAATGACCACAGTTTCATGCGCTCAGCAACGGCACCTGATACGATTGACATACAGGTCGCTACAAAGACCACTTGGAAGAAAAAGTCTGATGCGGCAGAGTAGACAGAGTCGCCACCGAAGCCGTTTTCAGCAGAGGCTGCTAAGGCGTCTTCTACTAACGTATCACCGCCTGCAATTCCGCTTAAGAATAGGTCGCCACCATACATAATCGCATAGCCGCATACCATATACATGATACTAGCCGTTGCAAATAGTGCGACGTTTTTGGTTAAGATTTCGA
This sequence comes from Psychrobacter proteolyticus, assembly GCF_039762275.1. Lineage (GTDB taxonomy): Bacteria > Pseudomonadota > Gammaproteobacteria > Pseudomonadales > Moraxellaceae > Psychrobacter > Psychrobacter proteolyticus_C. The sequence goes on from NZ_JBDLOB010000006.1 coordinate 72,915, forward strand.
CTGTATTTTTTGATCGGACCAGTCCGGCCTCTAACATAGTGAAGCCTGCTGCCATCCACATGACCAACGCACCACATATCAAAAAGTAAAACGTATCGAGCGCATATTGGAGCTCAAAGATTTGACTTTCCATTTAAATTCCCCCTTGAATTTATAATATAGATATCGGCATTACCGATAGATAAAAATGCTGTAAGAGTCTGTACCTATAAGTTTATGCCCGTAGGTAGGTCTTCAAATTTAGATAGCGTCAGGTCCTGTTTCACCCGTACGGATGCGGATAACTTGCTCAAGTGCAGTGACGAAAATCTTGCCATCACCAATCTTACCAGTGCTAGCGATACGAGTGATTGCCTCGATAGCAGGCTCAACCATTTCGTCGATCACAGCGACTTCGACTTTTACTTTAGGTAAAAAGTCCACCACGTATTCTGCGCCGCGATAGAGCTCTGTATGACCTTTTTGACGACCGAAACCTTTGACTTCAGTGACAGTGACACCTTTAACACCGATGTCGGAAAGCGCTTCACGCACGTCGTCGAGCTTAAACGGTTTTAAGATCGCAGTGATTAGCTTCATAAAAAATTCCTTATTTGTGTGATGCCGCAGATTGATAGAAGTACTATGGTGCATCATCATATCTCTGCCTTGCTTACTGTAAGTTATTCAAGAACCGTGCCAACCTACTCAAGGGGGGAGGTAGAATTGGCGTTGTTCACTAAAAAGTAATGACAGTAGTAACATAGAATATGGGCTACGATGCAACGATTAGAGCCATCGCTACAAGCATAATAAAGGTGAATCAATCTTTAGCGTTTGGTTAACGAAAACTTTATTATAACCAACTTTTTGAGTGCTTGGGGAGGCTATCCCTTTATTTCATGTGACGATTTGCTAACTTGAGTTTGGTCGTTAGCTTGGCCTTTTCATGCAAGCGTATCAAAGATGAATGGCGGGAAGGTAGAGAGAAAATAGAGATAAGCGGCAGAGCCTAACATAGTAGTCAGACCCCTGTGCTTAGGTAGATAAAGGGTTTGGACGTGTTTATATATACGTCGTTATGCTTTAGGAAAGAGTAGATAAGGGGTTTTTGTGCTGACCAATAGCTTTTTTGTATCGCTACCTTGTAGTAATTCGCGTAGACGAGATTGGCCAAAAGCCCCAGTCATAAGTAAACCGATATCATGTTGGTTTTGATAGTAGTTCAAAGCTGCCGCGACATCACGGCAATCCAGCAATGTCTTTTTGGATTTGATACCCGCCTGTTTGAGCTTGGCATAGGCTTCACGCAACGCATCACAGTTATCAGAAGTTTCCTTGCCAACCATCACAATATGAACCGTTAGTGCACGCACCAGTGGCGTTTTACACAGCCAATTTAGTAGTTTATGGCACGTTGGACTATTATCAAACGCAAATAAAGCAGTAGTAGGGGGCAAAAATGGTGCATGTGTCACCAAAATGGGGCAGTGACTGACTCGAATAAGTTGGCTCAGTGTAGATTTGCAGGTGACATGATGACCTATAACGATCATTTGTGCTTTGTCATCGACGTAATCAATGCTTTGGTTGAGGTTCTCATGACGATGTAGTGTATATGTCTTTAGCTTATGGCGTTGCTGTTCACAATACGAGGTTGCTTGAGATAATAACAATCGGCCTTGTGCTTTTAGCTCACAGTTGCTTAAATGCTCTTTGGATGTGAACTGTTCGAGCAAAGCGTTTTCGTCATCAATATTGAGGCAACCAGAATAATTAATAGCGGCTTTTTGCTGCAAACTTGGCATCGAATGTAATAAGCCAACAGGCGCGCGCAGGCGAATAGAAGCCCACATACTGGCCTCTAGTACCGCTTGAACATGATCAGGACAGTCCAAGCAAGCAATCACACTATCTGGTTTTAAATTACTCATAAAACGACCACATCATTTTAATAATAAAAATCTGCTATCTTAGTTTAGGTTGGATGTATGAAAAATACATCCAACCCAACCCTTCTACCAAGATAACTGTCTATTAATATCCTATACATCAGTCATGGACTAATAATATAGCCACATGGCAACCGCGTAGATTTGCTTAGCAGTTTCGCTTAGTCTAACAAGCCAATGTCTCGGCGGTCATGAACAGAGAAGCGATCAATCAGTGTTCGACTCGCATTGTTGAGTCCTACCACTTTGACATCAATGCCTTCACGTTGCAAGCGCATCACTAGTTTGTCTAAGGTGTCAACAGCGCTGACATCCCAAAAATGTGCTTGGCTTACATCAATCTGAATACTATCTACAGCCTCTTTGGTATCGAAACTATGCAAGAACTGGGTGGTAGAGGCAAAGAATACCTGCCCTTGAACATAATAGTAGCGGGTATTGCTGCTATCATCATATTCACTAAAGATCGTTAAGAACTGACCAATTTTATTAGCAAATGCTAAAGCAGATAGTAAGACACCTACGCCGACACCGTAAGCTAAGTTGTGAGTAAAGACGGTAGTCAATACAGTCGCTAGCATGACGATATTAAATGACATTGGATGCGTTTTAAACTCGCGAATAGACTGCCAATTAAACGTACCAATCGATACCATAATCATGACTGCAACCAAGGCTGCCATTGGAATTTGACTGACCCATTCGCTTAAGAACACGACCATAATAAGAAGCACAACACCTGCCATCAAAGTAGATAGACGCGTACGACCACCCGATTTGACGTTGATCATTGACTGGCCAATCATCGCACAGCCTGCCATACCACCAAAGAAACCTGATACGACATTAGCCATACCTTGACCACGACACTCTTTGTTTTTATCACTTGGGGTATCAGTCAGTTCATCAACGATCGTCGCTGTCATCATAGACTCTAAAAGACCGACAATGGCAAGCGCGATAGAGTATGGCGCAATAATCAATAAGGTATTTAGGTTTAATGGAATGTCAGGCAACAAAAACACTGGCAGTGAATCTGGCAAATCACCCATGCTACCAACGTTGCGAATGTCGAGATTCATATACATTGCAACGGCGGTCAAACCTACAATACAAATAAGTGGTGAAGGAACGATGCGACCGATTTTAGGAATAAGTGGAAACAGATAAATAATCGCCAAACCAGCTGCCGTCATGATATAAACGGTCATGCCAACACGCTCAGTCATTGGGTTTAATTCTGGTAATTGCGCAGCAAAAATCAATATTGCTAAAGCGTTGACGAAACCGATAACCACTGAGCGGGAGACAAAGCGCATCAGATTACCAAGTTTTAGAATGCCCATCACGACCTGAATGGCACCACAAAGCAAAGTTGCGGCAAGCAAATATTGCAGACCGTGGTCAGCAACCAAATCGACCATGACCAATGCCATCGCGCCAGTCGCTGCCGAAATCATACCTGGACGACCACCGACAAAACTGATCACTACCGCGATACAAAATGAGGCATATAAGCCAACCTTTGGATCAACACCAGCGATAATGGAAAAGGCAATGGCTTCTGGAATAAGGGCTAGAGCTACAACCAAACCCGATAAAACGTCACCGCGAACATTGGAAAACCACTCGTCACGCAAGTTATCAATAAAAGATGTCATAAGTAAACTACATAGGGTTAGAGGCAAAAAAAGTAATCATTACTCATTTATAAAATGATCGCGTCGCTAATAATAGCTATTCATTTTTCTTTTACGTCAACATGCACTAGGTCATGTTGCTGTGTTGGATTGTGAGAAACTAATAACCAAGATATCTAACTAATAACTGAGGTAACTAATAACTAAAGTATCTAACTAATAACCAAAGTATCTAACTAATAACCAAAGTATCTACTGATTTTTTTGGTATCAAAAATACGCTCATCAATAATCAATACGATGATAAGGGCAGTAAATTACCTAAAAATATTTTTTAAAAGATTGCTTAAAATAGGCAACTAGATAGATGTACCTACAATAATATATAGAGTCAGCAATCACTTGCTGTAGTAGAAGGTGATATATCACTCGTCAAATTATCAAAATTGTCTGATACACCCTTATCACAACAAGAATCGTTGATGAAGAGGCGTGACAATAGCGCGATAAATGTGACAACATGCTAAACTAAAATGCTTGAGCAATGTGCTCAGCAAAATACTGATAAATATTAATCAAGCTGACTATTATAGCATTAGCCACTTAATATAAAAATAGGCGAATAATAGCATAAACTCATAAAAAATCAGTACCGAAATTTGAACGATGGCGTTAAGATGCTGCATATCTTAGCGGCGTCGTTTAGAGTCGCTATACAGCAGATTTATTTGATACAACTTTTTTCGTTCAATAGAAGGAATAGATATGACCACTAATACAGCAACAGAAGCCTTACTTCATAAGGGTAGTGGTCTACAAGTCGTGGTCGGTTTGGGGCAGTCTGGATTGTCAGTCGCGCATTATCTGGGCAAGCAAGGCTATCAAGTCGCAGTCACTGATGCTCAAGCTGCCCCTAAGTTGGCCGATCAGTTGCCAGCCGAGATTGAGATTCGTCAGTTTGGTGCGATAGATGCCGATTTATTGCAGCAAGCGGCACGTATTATTATTAGCCCAGGTATTTCTCTTGAGACTGCCGCTGTGGCTGCTGCTCGCCAAGCTAATATTCCTGTAGTTAGCGATATTCAACTGTTCTGTGAAGCGTGTACCGTACCCATCGTAGCGATTACAGGTTCTAACGCCAAAAGTACGGTCACTACGTTAGTTGGTCAAATGGCGGCAGATGCTGGCGTTAACGTAGGTGTCGGTGGCAATATCGGTGTACCAGCTTTAACATTGCTAGATAATTCTGATATGGAACTTGCGGTACTTGAGCTGTCTAGCTTTCAATTAGAAACCGTCACCAATTTGGGCGCAAAAGTAGCGACTGTGCTCAATATGTCGCCTGATCATTTAGATCGTCATGGAGACATGCTTGGCTACCATCAAGCCAAACACCGTATCTTCCAAGGTGCCAAGTCGGTGATGATTAACCGTGAAGATGCGCTCACTCGTCCATTGGTCGCGGACAATCTACCGAGAATTAGTACGGGTATTCATGCCCCTGATAAAGGTCAGTATGGTCTGATTACCGACACAGAGGGCCAAACTTATCTTGCTCGTGGTACAGAACGATTACTTTCGGCAGACAAACTGTTGATTAAAGGTCGTCATAATCTACTGAATGCGCAAGCGGCTCTGGCACTTGGCGAGCTTGCAGGATTACCGCTAGAGAGCATGCTAACCACTTTGCAGCAGTTCACAGGTCTTGAGCACCGCTGCCAATATGTGGCAAATGCTGCTGGTATTGATTATTTCAATGATTCTAAAGGCACCAATATTGGTTCGACCATGGCCGCTATCGAAGGCTTGGGTGCAGTCTATGCGCCGAAAGACGGTAAGCTATTATTGATCTTAGGCGGGCAAGGCAAAGGGCAACAGTTTGGTGAATTAACGCCTTTTATCAATCAATATGTGAGCCAAGTTTTGTTTATTGGTGAAGATGGTCAGCAGATTGAACAACATCTAAGAGCTGCGAAATTGAGTGATGATGTCGCACTACATCAGTGTCAGACATTAGAGAATGCGTTTGCGACTATTCAACAAGTCACTACCAGTAGTTTATCGCAAGTACAGGCTGTATTGTTGTCACCTGCCTGTGCTAGCTTTGACCAATATAGTGGTTATGCGGCTCGCGGTGAGCACTTTAGCCAACTGGTCAATCAATTAGACACCGCACAATCAGAAGCTTGATAGGTAGTCGAATATATTAAGCAGCTATATAGATTGGCATAGCAGATGTCTCTTCTCTAGCAACAGCCAGTATTTTATGGATAAATGATTGTTTTGCTTATAGATTGCTGCTACTGTCAAGCATATAATCCTGATTACTAAAATAGGTGCTAGCTAAGGCGTTTGCCGATGGTTACAGGTTTTCTATCATCTATCTAGTACGATTTACTTTATGATTTTTTAAACGGTGGCGTTTCATAGACGCCGTGTTTTTCGTTTGTTAGTGTATATAAAATTATGGCGCTCTCTTCTTTTTTTCGCTCCTCGCCCCAAACCAAGCAAACCTCTGGCTCAGATGGTGTTCTATCTATGCCATCAGCGCGCGCAATTTTATTATCAAGCGTCGGCTGTATGATGGTGCTTAGCTTGCTGATGGTTGCTTCTGCTTCTATCCCTTTTGCGCTCAGCCGCGGTATGACCGAGCTGTATTTTTTCAAAAACCAGTTGTTGTATATGACGATTGGTTTAATCGTTGCGGTCATTCCTTATTATGGCGTGTCTTTACGCACACTATATAAGACCGAGACCCAGTTTGCTTTGTTAGGCATCACGGGGCTATTGCTTGTTGCCACATTGTTTAGCACACCAATTAATGGCTCTAAACGCTGGCTTACGGTAGGTGGTTTTAACTTTCAGGTAGCCGAGTTAGCCAAACTGGTCATGATTGTGTTTGTATCTGACTTTGTGGTGCGGCGATCTTTTGAAGTTCGTAATGGCCTAGACGGTTTCTTACGAATTATGCTGGTAGTGGCGCTAATAACGATACTGCTATTGTCACAGCCAGATTTTGGTTCTTTTGTCGTCATCATTGGTACGTTGTTCGCGATTTTTTATATCGCTGGGGCACCTTACAAGCATTTCTTAGCCTTGGGTGCTGCTGCTATCGGTGGGGCTGTTTTGATGGTGACTACGGCCGAGTACCGATTGGTGCGTGTGATGTCGTTTATGGATCCATTTGACGATGTGCAGGATACTGATTATCAGCTCGCACGTAGTTTGATCGCCTTTGGTCGTGGGCAGTTCACGGGTGTCGGCTATGGCGAAAGTGTACAGAAACTGTCGCATTTGCCTGAGGCGCATACGGATTTCCTATTAGCCATTACGGGTGAAGAGTTAGGGTTCGTCGGTGTCAGCATGGTGCTGATACTTGAAGCGTTGATCATCGGTAGTGCGATGCGAATCAGTTACAACGCTCTGAAACGCCGCCAGATGCGTATGAGCTATACCGCTTTCGGAATCGGTGTAGTATTTATTGCCCAGACGATTATTAACGCTGCGATGAACATGGGTGCCATCCCAACCAAAGGTCTCACTATGCCGTTCTTTAGTTATGGCGGATCGTCTATGTTGATTAGCTTGGTTATGGTCGCGCTATTATTGAAGATATATAAAGAAAGCCCTGAAATAGAAAAAAGCCAATGCCGTTATTACTAATAGGTTTTGCATACAATGGGCTTGGCATAATGTAGTTTCAGAGTTTCGGTAAATAGTGTGCAGTACTATTGCAATAAAAAGCGTCACTCATAGTGGCGCTTTTTATTGTCTATGTTATGACTTTTGATGGAATAACTCTTATTAATAAGACAGATTTAACTGCTGCTTACCCTGTAACGGGGTGTTATCCCATTGCGCAATGGCTTGTTTGAGCATGTTTTCTGGGGTATCGATATCAACCTTTGCTTGCTGTAGTAGTGATAGGGCTTCAGCAATAAGTTGGCTAGGATCTGATGTATCGATTGGTTGAGCAAGGTTTTGCTTAGAGAGTTTTTGGCCGTCAGCATTATTAATCAATGGCAGATGATACCATTGGTCAATAGTAGGTAGGCGGGTGGCTTGCATGATACCGATTTGCGCCGTCGTCATAGGTAGGATGTCAAGACCACGCATGATATGAGTAACCTGCTGTAGACCATCATCGAGGCTGGCTGCCAGTATATAATTAATCATGCCATCCTGACGACGAGCGACCATATCGCCTAACGTCTGCTGCGGATTATCCCATTGTAGTCCCTGAATACCGTCATTGAAGCCAATCCGATAGTCTGGTAGTTGAATACGTAGCTTATGCTGCTGTCTATCAAGGTCAGCTGACACACAGCGACGCGGATAGCGTTGTCTATTTGAATGTACTTGATCAATTGGTGAAACTTGTTCGTCTAACGATGTCTGGTCGGTCAGCGCAGCTAAACTAGCAGGACTATGGTTTCTACTTATCTCTTCTTGCGCCCAGTACTGTTCTAAGTCTTTACGAGAGCATTGGCAGCCATAGGTCAACGGCCGCAGATATGATGATAGATAATCGTTATAGATATCAATGCGCTCAGACTGATAAATGACATCACCATCCCAATGTAATCCAAGTGCCTCAAGATCCATCAAAATTTGCTCAGTGAACTGTCTATCACAGCGTTCAGTATCGGTATCTTCCATACGTAACAGCCACTTACCACCGATTGATTTGATATGGCAAAAGCTGGCAAGCGCAGTGGTTAGAGAGCCGAGATGTAACTCACCTGTTGGTGAAGGCGCAAAGCGGCCAATGGGCTGTGATGGTGGCGTTTGAGTCGGCATGGCGGTAGGCATTGTTTTCAAAATAAATGGCTGTCTATAAAAGGTAATAAAGATAGAATAATAAATATGAGTATCAAAAGATATTCATTAAATGAGATTGTTTTGTTAGTTGTATCATTATTCAGGCGATTATATCTTGTGAAGTAGTGCTATGAGGTTAGCAAAATAGTGACAGTCTAAAATACAAAAAGCGACCTATTAGAAGGTCGCTTCTGTTTACATTCATATCTGTAATATCTGATCTAAGCGCCTTGGTTTTGACGTTCTTTGATTTCAGATAAGGTTTTGCAGTCGATACATTGGGTAGCGGTTGGACGTGCCTCAAGGCGACGTAATCCAATCTCTACACCACAAGTCTCGCAAAATCCATAGTCATCATTTTCGATTTCTAACATAGATTTGTCAATTTTGCGGATAAGTTTGCGCTCACGGTCACGAGTACGTAATGCCAATGCAAACTCTTCTTCTTGAGTGGCACGGTCATTGATGTCTGGCATGGCGCTTGACTCATCTTGGATATAGTTTTTGGTACGATCCGCTTCACCAATCAGTTGGTTTTTCCAATCCAATAAAATAGCCTTAAAGTGCTCCAACTGCGCATCAGACATATACTCTTCGTCTTTGGCCGGCACATAAGGAGTAAATTTAACTTCACTCGGATTCGTGGTCAGGGTGCTCATATGGGTATCCTACTTTTTCAAATTAATTCAATAAAACGACGTATCAAAAGACAAGACGTTATTAATGCTACAAACGCTACAATTTGTCCTTTTATCAAACGTTTCACCACTTGGTAATACAAGTAACACAGCTGATCAAATAATATCGTAGACTTTAGATCTTGACAGTTATATACCGATTGTTAGATAGGTTGTTATACAAACTTCGGTTTTAATAATACTGTCTAAAGCATGCCGTAGGTCATTGATTGTGAAAACTGAGCTTGTGGTTAATGGGCCATCCTAGCTATCGTGCAGTGGCTTCATATCAGATATGGGGCCACCCTTGCTTTATTTCATAAGTTGTATCATTGTTTGTAATAATAATGAAGTGATTTTTTATATTGAATGCATATTTTATTTGTTTATTACTGTATTTTTTATCAAAAAATATTGACGAAAGCTATAAGTAATAAGGGCTAAGACTTATACTAGTGCTAATAATTCTGGGCATCAAGTATCCAGTCTTTCAACCCAGCTTGCAACTGTTCCATTGTTGGCTAATTGCAACCAGCGATATCCTGGTAGTGCATGCTCATCATAAGAGAAATCATCTTCATAAGGTTTGAACTGATAGCAGGTAGATGGCGTGCTATACACCGTGACGCCTTGGCGCAGTCGAACTTGCTCTTGGTGAGTATGGCCACTGATTACCACTTGTAGCTGTTCAAATGGTGCCATATGCTGCCAAAAACTTTCAGTGTTTTCTGCCATATGGGTATCAATCCAGTCAGAATCAACTGGAACAATATGATGGTGTAGGGCGATTAATGCGGGCTTATCACAGGTGCTAAGTCTCTCACATAACCAATCGATATCAGTAGGCGTGATTTCGCCTGCGACCTTACCAGAAATGGAGGAGTCTAATAACAACAGCTGCCAGTATTCAGTCTCAATGACATGACGACTTAACAAACGTGAGTCAGCAGGCTGAGCGACAAGCTCTCGTTGAAAAAACGGCAAGTCTTTACCATTCTCGTCCGTCACATCATGATTACCAGCAATACAAGCAAAAGGAATCTGAGTCGCTTGTAATACAGTAAAGATATGATCATAAATTGAGGACTTTACTCGATTGACCAAGTCACCGGTTACAATAATCAGATCACAGCGAATATCTTCACTAAGCGCTTGTTGGAGTACTGCTTCAAAACTACGCTGACAAGCCATGTCATCACTATAGATGTCACTCTCATCAACAAAGACAGGCGTCGATAAATGCAAATCAGTAATCTGTAAAATATTTATTGTTTGGTCGGAGGTGCTTAACTTATTGGCAGGATAGTTTGGCATTGGTTCAGTCCCTTATCGAATCACAACAATAAGTATTTTTAGCGCGAGTATGGATAAATGAGCTACTATTTTTCACTGGGTATTTATAATTATCATGAATCTACTATAAAAGAGCATAGCGTTTGCTTAGAGCTTACTTTGACTCTAATCAACGATATTTATACTATCAACTAGTAATATCAAATTTAAAGTCTAGAGCCACCTTATAGTATTATCAAGCTAAAGTATTCATTATATTAATAAAATAAAGTCGAACAAAAAGATAGCGAAAAAAGTCATGTTTCATTTATTATAACGTATTTACAACGACGCTAACTAAAGTTTTATCTTTATTAACTTCGAAAAAATGAGTGCAGTAAAAAATAAAGCAGCTAATATCAAGACGATAGAAAGACCTGTTTGAATGTCTAACCAAATACTGCCCCACACACCAAGTGTCACACCCAGTTGAGCGATTATCAACGCTATAATCACCATTTGTTTTGGCGATGCCGACCATAGACGTGCGGTCAGTGCAGGTAGCACTAATAATCCGCTAATTAATAGGCTTCCAACTGCTTGTAGTGCAATCGCACAAAACCCTGCCAGTACACCCATAAAAAACAGTCGTTGCCGTGTTGGGTTGATACCTTGAATACGTGCCAATGCTTCATGCGTTGCCAGCTTGATTTGCGCAGGCCAAATATAAATAAGCAGTCCCAAGCCAGCTAATACGCTACCAGCAAGCAAAGGCAAATCTACCCAATCAAGGTCTAGCAAGTTGCCGAATAAAAACCCGAGCACATTGGCCTGTTGGTCAGTCAATTGGGTCAAGGCCAGCAAGCCTAGGCACAAGAGCGACACTGAGACGACTGCCAATACAGCATCAACTGGCAGACGCTCATCATCAATCAATACCAGTCCTAGCACGACCATAACACTGACTAATGCAATGCCGATACCCATTGGCAGTTGCCACCACACCGCTAAAGCCACACCTAACAAAGTGCCATGGGCTAAGGCATCAGCGAAGAACGCCATGCGCCGCCACAATACTAAGCAACCTAACGGCGCTGATAATAACGCTAATATACTGCCAGCGATCCAAGCAGGCGCAATGATGGCTAACCAAGCAGTCATAATGAATGTCCGTAAAAATTTTATAAATAGAGTAAAGCTATATGGCTTATATGTTTAATAGTTTTGGCTTTAATGAGCTAGATTTCGACGATTTCGAACCTTGATTACTAACGCTATAACTCGCTTGGTGCATGGTGTTCACAGGCATGAGGCTGATGTACGTATGGCTGCTCATAATGATGACCAAATAGCTTTTGAAATTCAGTACTAATAGCCAGCTCGCTAGGTTGTCCTTCACAGCAAATATGCTTATTCAAACAAATGACGCGGCGGCTGCCTTTCATGACCCAGTGCAAATCATGAGACACCACTAGCATGGCGCAACGTAAGAAATCAGGCAGCTCATCAATAAACTGATAGAGCCAAACTTCAGTATCGGGATCGAGACCCTGCATCGGCTCGTCTAAAATAAGCAAGTTGGGTTTGTCTAGTAGCGCTCTGGCCAATAGTACGCGCTGTGTCTCACCACCTGATAAATGCAACATCTGCCGTGACAGTAAATGCGTTAATGATAAGTTATCGAAGATAAATTGTCGCTGCTCAGGGGTTAAACGTTTCTTATCTGCTTGCCCCAACAAGTCGCAAACGCGTAGTGGTAATATCGGTGGCACAGCAAATCGCTGCGGTACGTAGCCAAGCTGTAGCGGCTGATGTGCTGTCATAGAGCCATCAGTTGACTCAATCAAACCTAAGATAAGTTTGACTAGCGTTGACTTACCAGCGCCATTGGGACCGATAAGGCTGACTGTCTCGTTAACAGCAATGTCGATATCTATGTGAGAGAGCAGGCGTTGAGGCCCAATATGGTAACTGATATTGTTTAAGCTCAATAATTTGTCAGCATTACTCACAGTACTGCTATTCGCAACAGCAGTATTTGACTGATTAGAAGGTAGGGTAGAGGTATTCATAATATGACAACGCATAGGTAAATAGACAATCGACGAATCATGCTTAAAACGTTTACACAAACCATAGTAGCTCTACTGGCAAGCTTGGCAACGACCGCTAAGCTCAATGACACTACGCTCAACCACAAACCCTACATCTTGCTCGGCAAAGCTCATCATTTCCTGAACGGGTAGGCTGCTGCATTCTTGCACGCGTTGACACTGATCGCAGATCAAAAAGGCGGCTGTATGCTGGGCGCGCGGATGACAGCAAGGAACATAAGCATTAATAGAGGTTAACTGATGAATCAACCCTTCACTTAGTAAGAATTCTAAACTGCGATAAACCGTCGGTGGCGCGACATTTTTCGGCGCACGTTTTTTGGTTGTCTTAGTGTCTACCGAAAGTGTTGGTGAGCTCGCTACTTTTTGAATATCGCTGTCATCAGGTATAGACAGTCGCATTTGCTGCAACTGAGTGATTAGGTCATAAGCGCCAACGGGCTGATCTGCCTCCAAGACCAATTGATATATCTGCTGACGCAAAGGAGTAAATCGCGCGCCATTTAGACGGCAATGCTCTTTAGCTGCTGCTAAGCGTTCATGAACATCATGCGGAGTCAGATCTTGCACATCATGCAAATGTTCGCAGATCGATGAAGTAGTAGACATGGTACAAGCTCCTAAAAATAGCATGGTAATCGCATGACGTTTTTTATGATAGCGTTTTTTATTGTTATAGTATAACATACTAAAGTAAGAACTGAGTTAATAGTCTTATAATAGTCTTGTCTATCTACCTTTTTACAGGAGTAGGGCAGGACACTATTATTTATACTTTCGTTATCCAACAATGCTATCTAACAATAAAAGAGCTTACTATGAACGCTGTTTTTACTTACTCCGTACGTTCGCTTATCACATTACAGCGCTTGCTAATGACAGGACTGATATTTCTAGGAACTTTCACACTGAATGCACAAGCTGCAACGGTCAGTGTTAGCAATTATCCGCTATTCTTGTTAAGTGAAGCAGTAACAGAAGGCGCGCCATCAGCCAATCGACTATTGCAAGCGGGGGAGGTGGGACATCATGGTAGTATTAGCCCAGGTGATATCAAGGCAATCAAAGACAGTAAGTTCGTCGTATGGTTTGGTGAGCCGCTAGAAAACAATCTAGCAGCAAGTCTAAAAACAGCCCCAAATGCCATTGCTTTATTTGAGTTCGATGCATTCAATCGTCATCCATTACGTGATGTAAAGGGCAACGCTATCGCGGGTACACTAGATCCACATATTTGGCTAGACCCTGAAAATGCAAAAGCCATCACCCGTGCATTGGCTGTGATTCATAGCCATGCAAATCCGCAATATAAAGACTTGTATCAAGCCAACGCGAAAAAGTTTGCACAGCAACTAGACAAAGAAGTTACTACATTTGAGAAAAGCTCTGTTCAGAGCGCCTCAAAAACACGACCTTATTGGGCTTATCACGATGCTTATCAATATATCGAAAATAGCTTACATTTAACGCTCGTCGGTAGCCTTAGCGTGGATCATCATCTATCGCCCAAAGCAAGCCAACTCCGTTGGTTGAATGAGCAACGCCCAGCCAAGCAAATGTGTTTGGTTAGTCCAAGTGAGCCAGCAAAAGGCTTACTTGCGAAATTGCAACCAGTGAAGAGTACGGTACAACCAGAAGATATGAGTAGTAGCGATGACTTTATTAGTGGTTGGCAGAGTATGGCCAAACAGATATATCAATGTATCTCATAATGTAATCAAAAACAGCAATTTGCTAGGATTGTTTGAGTTGGTTGTATAGCTTGTCTTCAAGCATTTATGACAGACTAAATAATATAATAATCTTAGCAAAATGCGTTAGGTGACTGATAAAAGTCATATTTTACTTGCTTAATAGTTACGCTCTACCTATAATAAGTAGCGTTTTATTTTGGCCGAAAGGTAATGCCTATAGAGTAAGTCATTCACGGATAAAATTATCATAAGTATGATATATTGTCCCAATGCTGTAAGGGCTATAGGAATACCGATGACCAAGCCTGCCAAACGCACGCAAAAAGACAAGATTGGCATCTATATTAAACGACAAGCATGGATACTATTTATCCTTATTATCATTGCTTGGTTAGTAGATACTATTTGGCTACATAGTGAGCTTACGATAGCAAAAAGCGCTGCAATTGGTGCGCTACTAAGTTTTATCACTCAAGCAGTATTTGCGTTTTTTATTTTTTGGTACACCGGATATCGCGCGCGCCAACATATCGTTAGCCAGCTATATCGGGGTCAAATGTCAAAATGGTTATTGACCGTGTTTGGTTTTGCACTAATTTTTATTACCGTACAACCCCTATCTGCGCCAGCGCTGTTTATCGGTTTTATGGTAATGCAAATTAGTCACAGTTGGATGTTGTGGCATATACGCTAGCGCTAATAAATGATCGCTAAACAGATGGTTTATTAATAGTACTGGCAAGTCACCCTGCCGTCCAGCTTCTCTATGACTAGTTCGAAAAGTCGAAGCACAACGCTGTCTTAGGATAGCACCAGTGATTATAAAGACCGCACTATGAGTCTCAATGTTAGACGTAGTATGCAGTGAGAGGGTAGGGGTTATTCAACTATCTGTATTACTGATAATTAGAGTACTGATATCTAATTATGGTTAGTGGCTATATTAGCAAGTAAAACTGGTGGCTAACTTATTCATACAGTGGATAAAAAAATCACAATTGACTTTACACGAATACAACGCTGCATTAATATAGGCGGCTAAATATTTTGCTTATAAGCGCTACATTAAGCGCCGATCGTAAAAAACGGTCAGTGGGCAAGCACATATATAATAATTTTGCGTATAAAAATGCAAGGGCTATTACTGAGTTATCATAAGCCCTTTTTTGATAGCTAAAATTTATCTCACGCTATCAAATACTGCATATTAGTAATAGAACTATGGGTTGGATGTTGTTGGTTACATGAGTGATTTAGTACGGTTTATCTATCTTGCTTAATAGCAAGATAGATATAAATACTATACCTCATCAGATGACAACCATATTTTTGGTAGTTGATTAAATCGTTGATTAATAAGAAGCTTACATTATGGCATCCGAGCAAACATCATCAGAATATATCTCTCACCACTTAACGAATTGGACGTATGGCTATCTGCCGGGCGAAGGTTGGAAAGTTGCTCATACTGCTGAAGAAGCAGGGGCAATGGGCTTTAACGCTATCCATCTTGATTCTATGCTATGGTCGATTGGTCTAGGTATCTTATTTTGCGCCGTCTTTTGGATGGTTGCTAAAAAAGTCACTTCAGGCGTGCCAGGAAAAACTCAGGCAGCAGTTGAGATGATCGTTGAGTTTGTTGATAACAACGTTCGTGATTCATACAGTGGTACATCAAAACTGATTGCGCCATTGGCGTTGACCATTTTTGTCTGGATCTTTTTGATGAACTTGATGGATTTAATACCTGTTGATTTCATTCCAGGTATTGCTGGGCAAATCGGTGCCGCTATGGGCCATGATCCACATCATGTTTTCTTTAAGATTGTTCCAACGACTGATCCTAACATCACGCTTGGCATGTCGTTCTCTGTCTTTGCACTGATTATCTTTTATAGCATTAAAGAAAAAGGTTTGGGCGGCTTTATCGGTGAGTTAACACTACATCCGTTTGGCGCCAAAAACCCAATCGTACAAGCGATTTTGATTCCCATCAACTTCATCCTAGAAGCAGTTACTCTAATAGCCAAACCTGTATCACTTGGTTTGCGTCTATTCGGCAACATGTATGCTGGGGAATTGATTTTCATACTGATTGCTCTAATGCCGTTTTGGATTCAATGGGCGTTATCGGTACCGTGGGCTATCTTCCACATCTTAGTTATTACACTTCAAGCGTTCGTATTCATGATGCTGACGATAGTTTACATGTCGCTTGCATCATCAACTGAACATTAATTAGACATTCAATAGGTAAATGAGGATACATCAATGGATCCAGTATTAGGTGGTTACACAGTTATCGCAGTAGCACTACTTATCGGTCTTGGCGCACTTGGCACAGGTATTGGTTTTGCTATTCTAGGTGGAAAATTCTTAGAAGGCGTTGCGCGTCAACCAGAGCTTGGCTCACAATTGCAAACTCGTATGTTCATCGTAGCAGGTCTTCTTGATGCTATTCCGATGATCGGTGTTGGTATTGCTATGCTATTGTTGTTCGCTAACCCTCTAGCAGGTTAATCCGAAAGCTCAGTTGTAAATGTTTGGTATTCGGAGACTTTCTATCAAATATAGTCAAGATTTGACTACCAAACATGATCAATGAAACTGATTTTTCATTAACAAAGAGGTGATCACGTGAATATCAATTTTACCCTCGTCGGTCAAGCCATTGCTTTTGCAATATTTGTGATTTTTTGCATGAAATTCGTGTGGCCACCACTTATCGGTGCCATCAATGAGCGTCAGCGTAAAATTGCTGAAGGTCTGAATGCCGCAGAAAAAGCAAAAGCAGATTTGGCGACCGCGGAGCAAAATGTCCAGCAGGAACTTGATCTTGCAAAGACCAAGGCTGCCGCTCTAATCGAGCAAGCGAACAAGAGTGCCAATCAGCTCGTCGAAGATGCAAAATCGCAAGCCCAAGCGGAAGGCGAGCGCATTCGTCAACAAGCGCAAGCATCTATCGATCAAGAAATCAATCAAGCGCGTGAATCATTACGTGCCCAAGTTGCTGAACTGGCTGTACTTGGTGCAGAGAAGATTTTGCAAGACAAAGTCGATGTGCAAAAACATGCCAGTATGTTAGACCAACTGGCGGCGAAGCTGTAATTGTGAGGATATAATGGCTGACTTATCAACCTTAGCACGACCGTACGCTAAAGCCGCGTTTGACTATGCCAACGAAAACGGCGCAGTCAACGAGTGGGAAAACTTCTTACTTGTTGCTAGCACTGTTGTCAATGACAAGTCGTTCAGTACTTGGCTAGACAATCCAGCTGTTTCTGCTGAGCATAAGTCAGCTGCTTTGGTCGATCTTTATGATACGCAAGTAGCTAGCGCTAATGATTCTGCTTTTAAGCAGTTATTAAGCGAAGCTCAAGGGACTAGCCTTGACAGTAACGTAAGCTATCCAAAGGTATCAGTAGCACTTAGTAACTTCGTTAAACAGTTATCAGAACAAGAGCGTCTGGCGCTGCTTCCTGAAGTTTATGAGCATTATCGCCGTCACAAGGCAATAAGCTTAAAGCAGCTTGACGCATATGTGACCTCTGCCTACCCATTGACTGATGAACAGCGTCAAACGCTACAAACGCGTCTTGCTGCCTCGCTAAATGCTAGTGTAGTGATTCACGAATCAGTTGATCCAAGTCTATTGGCAGGCGCTACAATCAAAGTCGGTGACAAAGTCATTGATGATTCGATGCGCGGCAAGTTACAACAGTTAAAAACACAGCTAACTGCCTAATGCCAATCATCAATACAGTCAAATATTGACTGTATGATTATAAGAGCAATTAAGTCAGTGGGCGGGTTATCATAAATTAAAGGAAACAAGGCAATGCAACAATTGAATCCAGCGGAAATCAGTAACCTGATTAAGCAGCGTATTCAAGACCTTGATGCGGGTGCAACTGCAAAGAATGAAGGCACGATTGTCAAAGTATCTGACGGTATCGTGCAGATTCATGGTCTTGAAGATGCCATGTACGGCGAAATGATTGAGTTTGAAGGCGAAATCTACGGAATGGCTCTAAACTTAGAGCGTGATTCTGTTGGCGCGGTAGTACTTGGTGATTACCTAAAGCTGCAAGAAGGTCAAAAAGCCTATTGTACTGGTCGTATTCTTGAAGTACCAGTAGGTCCTGAGCTGTTAGGCCGTGTTGTTGATGCTTTGGGTAATCCTATTGATGGCAAAGGTCCTATCGATGCCAAGATGACTGATAAAGTCGAAAAGATCGCTCCAGGCGTTATCGACCGTCAATCAGTAGATCAACCAGTAATGACTGGTTATAAAGCCGTTGATACTATGATCCCAATTGGTCGTGGTCAGCGTGAGCTTATCATTGGTGACCGTCAGACTGGTAAAACAGCGATGGCTATCGATGCGATCATCGCACAGAAAGCTTCAGGCATTAAATGTGTATACGTGGCTATCGGACAGAAACGTTCGACTATCGCTAACGTCGTACGTAAGCTTGAGCAAACTGGTGCACTAGAATATACCACTGTTGTGGTTGCTTCAGCATCAGAGCCTGCAGCACTTCAGTATATCGCACCGTACTCAGGTTGTACGATGGGCGAATACTTCCGTGACCGCGGCGAAGATGCACTGATTGTATTTGATGACTTATCAAAGCAAGCAGTTGCTTATCGTCAGATTTCACTACTATTACGTCGTCCGCCAGGTCGTGAAGCTTATCCTGGTGACGTATTCTATTTACACTCACGTCTACTTGAGCGTGCATCACGTGTAAATGCTGATTATGTAGAAAAGTTCACTAACGGTGAAGTGAAAGGTAAAACTGGTTCTTTAACCGCTCTACCAATCATTGAAACACAAGCTGGTGACGTATCTGCATTCGTACCAACCAACGTGATTTCGATCACTGATGGTCAGATCTTCCTAGAGTCTAGCTTATTCGCCTCAGGTATCCGTCCAGCAGTAAACGCTGGTATCT
Source organism: Psychrobacter proteolyticus (assembly GCF_039762275.1). Taxonomy (GTDB): domain Bacteria; phylum Pseudomonadota; class Gammaproteobacteria; order Pseudomonadales; family Moraxellaceae; genus Psychrobacter; species Psychrobacter proteolyticus_C. Next base: position 92,022 of record NZ_JBDLOB010000006.1, read on the forward strand.
CGGTATCTCGTGTTGGTGGTGCTGCTCAGACTAAGATCATCAAAAAGCTATCTGGTGGTATTCGTACTGCTCTAGCTCAGTATCGTGAACTAGCAGCATTCGCTCAGTTCGCATCAGATCTTGATGACGCAACTCGCGAACAGCTTGACCATGGTGAGCGTGTGACTGAATTGATGAAGCAGAAGCAGTATCAGCCGATGTCAATCTCTGAGCAAGCAGCCGTTATCTATGCTTCAAACGAAGGCTTCTTAGCTGACGTACCTGTCGAAAAGATTGGTTCTTTTGAAGAAGCGTACCTACGCTATATGCATGATGAGCAAAGTGAATTGATGCGTGAGATTGATGACACTGCGAACTACAATGATGATATCGCAGGTCGTTTAAAGTCATCTCTAGAGACCTTTAAACAAAATCACAGTTATTAATTTAACGGGTTAAGCCGAATTGGTTATAACTGTAGCTTAGAGCTGATAAAGTGGCGCGTTGTCTGACCAGATATTTGCGCCACTGTTTTAACCATTACCGGTATTAGATCGCGTAATGCCACAAGATATAAAATGTTATTCTGTAGGATTGATGTTGTATATCAAACGATTGTCGCATGCGCCAATGCTTTTTAACCCTCTTATATTGGAATCATTATGGCAAGCTTAAAAGAGATACGTGCCAAAGTCACCAGTATTAAAAGCACCCAGAAAATTACTCGTGCTATGCAAATGGTAGCGGCAAGTAAAATGCGCCGTGCGCAAGAGCGCATGGATGTGGGTCGCCCGTATGCTGATAGTATGCGCCGGGTTATTTCACATTTGGTGCATGCCTCATCAGACTACAAACATCCGTATATGGTATCGCGTCCAGTCAATAAGGTTGGCTATATTGTCATTACCTCTGACCGTGGCCTAGCGGGTGGTTTGAATATTAACTTATTCAAAGCCCTAACTAAAAGTATCCAAGATTATCAAGATCAGTCTGTACAAGCTGAGTTTGCAGTCATCGGTGCCAAAGGTGTGAGTTTCTTCAAAAACTTTGGTGGTAAAGTTACGTCGGCTGTGACCGATTATGGCGATAAACCAACGTTTGAACAATTGAATGCACCGGTTCAAGCGATGCTTGAAGACTATAGTAACGGCAATATTGACCGTATTTATGTGGTCTATAACCGATTCGTCAATGCAATGACTCAGAAACCAACAGTCAATCAGTTGGTTCCTCTACCAGAGCAGTCATTTGATGATGAAGACAGTGGTATACAGACAGAACTTAGCTGGGATTATATCTACGAGCCTGACATCAAGACGTTAATTGATGAATTGCTTGGTCGCTATATTGAGTCGATTGTTTATCAAGCGGTAATGGAAAACATTGCCTCTGAGCAGTCTTCACGTATGGTTGCGATGAAAGCGGCAACAGATAATGCTGGTGACCTTATTAACGATTTACAGTTGGTTTATAACAAGCTGCGTCAAGCGGCGATTACCCGAGAAATCTCGGAAATCGTTGGCGGTGCTGCTGCTGTTTCATAATTGACTACACCTATATATAGAAGTTCAAGGAGAACGCAATGAGTAGCGGTCGTATTGTACAGATTATTGGCGCGGTTCTTGACGTTGAGTTCAACCGTAATGAAGTTCCTCAAATTTTTGATGCCTTGCAAGTAGACGGTACCGAAACTACCCTAGAAGTACAGCAACAGCTAGGTGACGGTATTGTACGTACTATTGCAATGGGTTCAACCGAAGGTTTAAAGCGTAACCTACCTGTTACTAATACTGGCGCACCTATCTCTGTGCCTGTAGGTACTGGTACGCTAGGTCGCATCATGGATGTTCTTGGTCGTCCTATCGATGAAGAAGGTCCTGTTGTTGCTGACGAAAAATGGTCTATCCATCGTGAAGCGCCAAGCTACGCGGATCAGTCAAACAGCACTGAGCTACTAGAGACTGGTATTAAAGTTATTGATCTACTTTGCCCGTTCGCTAAAGGTGGTAAAGTTGGTCTGTTTGGTGGTGCTGGTGTTGGTAAAACCGTTAACATGATGGAGCTGATCAACAACATCGCTCTAAAACATGAAGGTTTGTCAGTATTTGCTGGTGTTGGTGAGCGTACTCGTGAAGGTAACGATTTCTATCACGAAATGCAGGAAGCTGGCGTTGTAAACACTGAAGACTTCAGTAAGTCTAAAGTAGCAATGGTATATGGCCAGATGAATGAGCCACCGGGTAACCGTTTACGTGTTGCACTGTCTGGTTTGACCATGGCTGAGTACTTCCGTGATACTAAAGATCCTGTTACTGGCAAAGGTCGTGACGTACTATTGTTTGTTGATAACATCTACCGTTATACACTAGCGGGTACTGAAGTATCAGCACTACTTGGTCGTATGCCGTCAGCAGTTGGTTATCAGCCAACACTAGCTGAAGAGATGGGCTTACTACAAGAACGTATTACGTCAACTCAGTCAGGCTCTATTACTTCAGTTCAGGCGGTATACGTACCTGCGGATGATTTGACCGATCCATCACCTGCTACAACGTTTGCTCACTTGGATGCAACAGTTGTACTAAGCCGTGATATCGCATCACAAGGTATCTATCCTGCGGTTGATCCATTGGATTCAACATCACGTCAGTTAGATCCACAAGTAATCGGTGAAGATCATTACAACGTTGCTCGTGGTGTTCAGGAAGTTCTACAGCGTTATAAAGAGCTTAAAGACATCATCGCTATCTTGGGTATGGATGAGTTATCAGAAGAGGATAAACTGGTTGTTTATCGTGCTCGTAAGATCCAGCGCTTCTTGTCTCAACCATTCCATGTAGCCGAAGTCTTCACTGGTGCACCTGGTAAATACGTACCACTACGCGATACCATTGCTAGCTTTAAAGCAATCATCGCTGGTGAATACGATGACCTACCAGAGCAGGCGTTCTACATGGCTGGTAGCATCGATGAAGTAGTCGCTAAAGCTGAAAAAATGAAGTCTAAGTCAGCGTAAGTTGTATAAGCATAAGCTAACGAGTAGATATAATATAAACCTTGTATCTACTCTTCAGTAACGCATCGCAGTTTTACTGTTTTTTGATCGCGCTTTGATGGTAAGGAATTAAGTATGGCAACGTTACAATGTCGCGTCGTAAGTGCTCGTGAAGAGTTGTATTCAGGCGAAATTAGCATGTTAATAGCTACTGGTACCGAAGGCGAGATTGGTGTATTGCCAGGTCACACACCGCTTATTACTTTGCTAAAGCCAGGTGCAATGCGAGTGCAAACACCAAACGGTGAAGAAGAAGTAATTTACGTCTCAGGTGGTGTACTAGAAGTACAGCCTAAGATGGTTACGGTATTGGCTGATACAGCCATGCGTGCACACAATCTTGACGAAAGCAAAATCGTCGAAGCACGTAAAAAAGCTGAGCAAATGCTAATTAACCAGTCTGATACGCTACAAACCAATGCGGCTTTGGCCTCACTTGCAGAGTCAGTAGGACAATTACAGACTATTCGTAAGTACAAAAACCGCGCGTAATTTATTACTGATAGCTCTAGCTAATTATTTAGAGTTATCGCTAAAAGTAATAATAAAAAGACAGTCCATTATATGGGCTGTTTTTTTATGTCTATTCATTATGAAATTAACGGCTCTGCGGTAAATACACATAGTTATTACTTCGATAGTATTTGTGGCAGTCCAATCTATTTTCAGGAAAAATCTTTTATTATCAATGAATCATCACCTATTGGAATTTTCTTAAAAAGACACTGGCGACAACGTTAATATATGGTTATATTAGACATAACGTGTTATAAGCAGCGAGCAGTAACTGTACGCGATAATGTTGGCTCGATGGTTTGGGTAATTAGCAAATGATAGATAATACAAATTGCGATGTACTAACGAAGTAATTGACGTAATTTCTGGACGCAAACTAAAGTTTTGATAGGGGTAGTTTATAGGTTTTGTTACCGACTATCAGCTATAGTATAGGAAGCTGATAATTTAATAGTATACTGTGCTACCAAGTTTGTAACAGCTATACGAACATCAATTGTGCCACTATATGGTGCTATTAATTTTACCGCTCTTACTTTTACTGCTTTTAAATTAGATGTATTAGAGGATATAACAATGACAACGAATGAAGAAGACAACACCCCCCGAATCTTGATTGTTGAAGATGATGAGCGTCTGGCCATGTTGACTCAAGATTACTTGGTCAAAAATGGTTTAGAAGTGGCAATTGAAACTGATGGTAATCGTGCTATTCGCCGTATCGTCAACGAGCAACCAGATATGGTTGTACTTGATGTCATGCTACCTGGTAGCGATGGTTTGACCGTATGCCGTGAAGTACGCCCACATTATCAAAATCCAATTTTGATGTTGACTGCACGTACTGAAGACATGGATCAGGTATTGGGTCTTGAAATGGGTGCTGACGATTATGTTGCCAAGCCTGCTCAGCCACGTGTATTGCTTGCTCGTATCCGTGCGCTATTACGCCGTTCAGAAAATGCACCATCAGAAGATGTGCCACAACGTCTAGAGTTTGGCGAGTTAGTCATCGACAACGGTGGTCGTTCAGTTAACCTAGGTGATGAGTTGGTTGATTTCACCAGTGCTGAGTATGATCTACTATGGTTACTTGCTTCTAATGCAGGTCGTATCCTATCTCGTGAAGATATCTTTGAACGTCTACGCGGTATTGAGTATGATGGTCAAGATCGTTCAATTGACGTACGTATCTCACGTATTCGTCCAAAAATCGGTGATGATCCAGAAAATCCAAAACGTATTAAGACCGTACGTAGTAAAGGCTATCTATTCGTAAAAGAAGGCAACTAATATTGTTGCTTCTATAGGTTGATTAATTATTGATCGCTATTCGAAAAAACCAGCAATGATGCTGGTTTTTTTGTGGCTAAATTTTAATTTTTAAACTTAAATGCAGTGTTATGTGGTTTAATTAAGCCATTATTATAGACGCTGACTAAATATATGTCATACATATAAGTCTTTGGATGATTGCTGCATATGAATTAAAATGCGGTAATTAAAAGTCAAAGTTAAAGTTTATCCCTATTCGATCATGTTCGATATCATCCACCACATAGCACTACCTATATGTTTGATGATATTAGCAATCTCTATTTATTAAGTTGGTCACGGCACGTATGTCATTAGTCTCTTCTTTAAAACACAGTATTTTTGTTCGTATCTATGCTGGGCTACTTATAGTCTGCTTGTGTGTGGCACTGTTTGCGCAGTTATTGATGGATACCATCAATAAAGAGCGTGTGCAGTCCTATCGTGAAAATATGGCAATGGGGGCGTTCCATTTGGTGAGTGAAGGAATCTCTCACCAAAATAGCGAAGAAGAGCGTGAATATTGGTTGTCAGATGCGAGTAGTTTATTTGGTACTACTTTCAAAGTCTTACCTATCGACGAAGTAGATTTTAGCGCCAGTGAGCTACGACGTTTTAAAAATGATAATACCGTTGTACGTTATTTTAACCAGCCTGTATATGCAGATGTTTATTATCGTTTGCCGGATAATAAAAGTGTGTTAACAGCGAGAATCTCTCAAGTTACCGAGCAGCAAGTAAGGGCAATTGCGGTCTTTTTATTAGATGATTTGTCTTATCACATGACATTATCGGATAAGCGCGCACGTTTGGCTGAACTGGAAAAAAAGTTTTCTTTTCCTTTAGCATTCAAAGCAGTCAATACACTTGAGTTAGATTCAGATCAGATGTCTCGCCTGCGCCGTGACGAAGTTGTTATATCGTTGCAAGATACTAACAGTAGTACGAGTAACTCTGCGATTAGGGTAATAGTACCCTCTGAAATCAATGATATGGCAATTTTGATTGGGCCTATACCGTTATTTAACTGGTTCCCGCTTAACTTAATTATTAGTATGATTCTTATCAGCATGTTCCTAATTAGCTTAGGTGTATATGCGCTCATCTTCCCGCTTGAACGTAAGCTACAATTGATTCAGGTAGGTGTAAATGAGGTCAGTCAAGGTAACCTTGATATTCAAGTACAGGTTATTGGTCAGGATGAAATAGCGCGTTTGTCAGCGACCTTTAATGCCATGACCTCTCATATTAAGCGTTTAATTGAATCACAGCGAGAGCTTACCCGAGCGGTTTCACATGAGCTTCGTACGCCAGTGGCTCGTATTCGATTTGCAGTAGATATGCTTGCTGATACGGATGACGAAGACTCACGTTTTATGCAGCGTGACTATATTGATGAAGATATTGAATCGCTTAATGGTTTGATTGATGAGATTTTGACCTATGCTAAGCTTGAGGAAGGGTCACCAAAGTTAGATTTAGAACCAGTAAATTTAAGAGAGCTGTTAGAGCAGATCGAGCGCGAAACCAATGCACTAGGTAAACCTATTAAAGTAGTAACCAGTTTGCCAAATGCAAAAGTCACAGCAGTGGCAGATAGACGCTACTTACACCGTGTGATTCAGAACCTTGCAGGTAATGCGTTACGCTATGCAGAAACAACCATTATCATTAGTGCAGGTGTCAAAAAAGGTAATGCCTTCGTCAGTGTCGAAGATGATGGACATGGTATTCCTGAAGCAGATCGCGAAAAAGTATTTATTCCATTCTCACGCTTAGATGACAGCCGTACACGCGCGTCAGGTGGTTATGGTCTAGGCTTGTCTATTGTATCGCGTATCGCCTTTTGGTTTAATGGTAGTATGAAGGTGGACGAGAGTCGTGAGTTAGGAGGTGCAAGGTTTGTGATGACATGGCCTATTAAACCATTGACGCAAATTCTTGCTGCTGATGAATTGACCCAAGAGAAAAGCGAGCGCGACTTCGATACTAAGTTGTCAGACTAAACCAAGTTATAGAGCTATATTATAAACGCAAGCTATCAGATTAAGTTATCAGACTAGGCCGTAAGTATTAGTCATGATACTAAAGACAATCAGCGGCATCTTAATGGTATAACACGATAGCGCTTTGTAGCTAGATGACGCGCTCGTCGCTATTTTTAAGACAGTTGGACAATGTCATAGGAGGGCATAGGATGCCATATTTATTTGGTGGCTTGGTAGTGTTGAATGCGATTACGCTAGGCTATTATTTATTCTTAAAACAGCCATCAACGACCCAAACACTACAAACAGCTCAGGCTGAAATTACCCAGCCATTAGCTTTCACTAACAGTGCTGAGTATATTCCGCCGGCTATTGGTAGCAAAGACTAGCGTTGACCTCTTTACTTATTTAACCTGAAGTCTCATCGCTATTTTGAATCTGGCACCGTACTGTCTACCTCAGTTACTTCGTCTATGTCAGCCGCTAACGTAGTATCTCCAGCGACTTTAGAAAGTAGGGGAATGCGTACACATACTTGTAGCCCACCTTCAGGGTGGTTGATGGCTTCAACAGTACCATGATGTAATCGTGCAATACGATCAACAATCGCAAGACCTAGTCCGCTACCTTGAGTAGTCCGTGCCGTCTCTCCACGTTCAAACGGTTGCATAATTCGCTCTAATTGATCGTCAGCGACGCCATCACCGCAATCTCGTACACAAATCACTAACTGTTCTTGTGCTTCTTTGTTCACTACATTTTCGCTGACCACATCTGTATCTTCGTCTTCAACAGTTTCTATAAATGTCGGTACAACCGTTGCCGATAAATAAATAGGTGGCTTTCCATAACGATTGGCATTATTGACCAAGTTGATAATCAGACGCTTAATGGATAATGGACGTACGGGAACGACCTTGTCGCATTCTGACTCATATACAAACTTCATCGGTGCAAACTGCACCATGATTTCGTTAAATATGGTATCTAGATTGGTCAAGCTGACTGGCTCATCAGAACCATCTTTCATAAAAGAGATGAACTGCTCCAAAATAGCATCCATATCCTCAATATCGTAAATCAGCCCTTCACGAAAGAAGTCATCTGGTAGCATTTCTGCGGTTAAGCGCATACGTGTCAACGGTGTACGCAAATCGTGTGAGATGCCCGCGAGCATAATAGTTCGCTCTTTTTGAGCTTGGTTCAATGTCGTAAACAGTCGGTTAAACGCCATATTAACTTGACGTATCTCTGTGGGGCCTTTTTGCGTTGGCAGAGTGGTTGCATGACCAAGCCTAATATAGTTAGTAGCTGCACGTTGTAGGTAGCGTAGTGGGCGATTTAACTGACGCGCTAATAGAATAATCGTTAGTAACGATAGGATAGGCAGGCCAATCAAAAATAGCACCAGTAATGTCGGGCTATACTGCGAATAGTAAACCACAGGCTCACGCACCCAAAAACTGTCATCACGGCTATCTTGTACCCATAGCTGCGGCGTTGGCTTAAATTTAAAATAAACCTCTACAGGGCGACCGAGCTGCGCACCGATTTCACGCTGTAGTACGTCAGTAAAAAAGCTTACAAATGGCTTGTCAGCGACTTCTGGAAAGTCACTCGGATTGTTTACCACGACGACATGAGAGTGCTGGTAAATCCATTGGCGTACTTCGGGACGACCTTGCCAGTCTTTATTAACGCTATTGATCAGCTGCAACTCACTCGTTAAATAACGCGCATGGTTTTTTAGCTCTGGTAGATACAGACTACGCCAAAAGAACAAAATTGATAAGCTCACACTAATAAGCACGATAAAGGCAACCATTAAGGTTGTTAGCCAAGTGTTGGAATAAGAGCGTGGCAGCCAACCTTTACGACGCGGCTTTGGGTTCGGAGAGATCATATGTGTCCAACAGAGTAAAAGAAAAGTTATTGTGATATAGCGTGTAGCTCTCTAAATACGATTGCCTTAAAGCTAGTCCGTGCATCAATCTATAGCGATATATCATAGAATAGCATAACCAATAAATAGTACTGATACAGTATGCAATCGACGAACAAGCCAGATAATCATAGGAATAGATATAAAGTTAAGCTTAAGGATAGACGTATTTAACAATCATCTATTTTTCAGAGAGAGCGATAGTAATCTATAGAGTCTAAAGAAAAACTTTAAAAATAAGCCATTATCATCAGTTATATTTTACTTAGGTCGTCATTTAAGCTATTGTTAATAAATAATTAAATATGCACAGTTTATGTTTTCAACAAATAAAGACTGTGATATAATTATGCCCTTTTTGGTATACCTGCGAAAGAGAGAATTCACATGGTTGTTATTCGTTTAGCACGGGGCGGTGCCAAGAAACGCCCATTTTATCAAGTAGTTGTTGCTGATCAACGCCGCGCGCGTGACGGTCGCTATATTGAAAACATCGGCTTTTTTAACCCACTCGCTAAAGAGTCTGAAGAAGCAGTACGCCTAAACATGGAAGCGTACAATGCGTGGATCGCAAAAGGTGCACAACCTTCAGATCGCGTTGCTTCATTAGCAAAAGCTTACAACAAGTCTGCAGCTCAAACTGAAGCAACTGCTTAAGTTTTGGTTGTTACTGAGACGTTCGTAGCAAAACTATGACATGACTCAGTAGACTTTAGAATACATAGCGTAACTGGTCTGACCAGGGTGCGCCATTAACTGTTTATCGCTTTTGACGCAATTGTTTTTGCAATTGCTGTTTTAATCATTGTTAGGTTAGCTGCTATGTCATCTGTTCCAAACGCTAGTGCCCTTATGAAAATTGGTCAGCTTAAGAAGCCTTACGGCATTAAAGGCTGGCTTTGGGTATTCAGTGATACGGATGACCGTACAGCAATATTCGACATGAAGCCGTGGTGGATGAAAACTGCTACTGGCATGAAACCTTTGACTGTGAAGGCTTGGCGTGAGCAAGGAACAGGAATTGTGGCTCAATTTGAGCAGATTCCTGATCGTAATGTTGCTGAGACTATGAACGGTGTTACCGTTTGGGTCGAACAAAACGTCCTACCTGAAACAGCTGAAGACGAATATTATTGGTCGGATTTGGTCAGTCTGCGCGTGATGAACGAGCAGGATGAGTATCTAGGTAATATCACTGAAATGTTTGAAACCGGTGCCCATGACATCATGCGTGTAACGGCAAATTCAGACAGTTTGGACAATGAAGAACGCCTGATTCCATGGCATAAGCAAACTGTGATAGAAGTCAATATGACTGAAAAAACAGTGCTTGTGGCATGGCCAAGTGATTACTAATAGCGTTTCTGGCTTTTTAGTCAGATGTTGTTAGTACTTACACCGATTGTTTTAGCCTTAACGCAAGTAGACATCAGATGTATTTTGCCGTAATTAGTATTTTTCCTGAGATGTTTGCCACGATTCGTGAATTTGGAATCACGGGCCGAGCAGTGACTCAAGAGCAAGTTACGATTGAATGCATTAATCCACGTGATTATACCACCGATAACTATCGCCGTATTGATGAGCGCCCTTATGGGGGTGGTCCTGGGATGGTGATGATGGCTGAACCATTATCGAAAGCCATTGAGGATGCACGATTGCGTGCCAGTCAACATGGTTGCCGTGTCGATAGTGAGCACTGTCCGGTGATTTATATGTCACCGCAAGGGCAAACGCTTAGTGAGAGTAGCGTAGTTAATATGACTGATTACGATGGCATGATTTTATTATGCGGTCGTTATGAAGGTATTGACGAGCGTTTACTATCACAATATGTCGATATGGAAGTATCGTTAGGTGATTACGTGTTGACTGGTGGCGAGTTGCCAGCAATGGTGCTGATGGATAGTGTGATACGTCGTCTGCCCGATATCATGGGTGATGACAAGTCAGCGGAGCAAGACTCTTTTGTCGATGGCTTGCTTGACTGTCCACACTATACTAAGCCGCATGAGTTTGCAGGTATGGCGGTTCCTGAGGTGTTACTTTCAGGTCACCATGCCAATATCGCTAAGTGGCGTTTTAGTCAGCAAGTCAGTCGTACGCAAACGCGTCGTCCAGACTTATGGCAAGCGTTTACTCCAACGGTAGAGCAAGCAAAGTGGTTGAAAGCATTGGCCAAAGCAGATAAAAAGTAGGTTTTTAAAATCTAACTTTATCGTTAGCAAGTTTGATAAACAGTTAAGAAACAGAATTTTGAGCAATAATAAAACGAGTCATAGCATAGTGGCCGTTGGTTATAACCCATTTACGTTGTGTCTCACTATAAAGAGATGCGATTAATTATTACAAACAGGTGATATGCGTCAAGCCTCTATTATCTAATGTGAGGAGATAACTCTCATGAGCAACAAGCATCCATTGGTTCAGGTCATCGAAAACGCTCAATTGCTTGAGCGCCCAAGCTTTGCACCCGGCGATACCGTTGTGGTACAAGTAAAAGTACGTGAAGGTGAGCGTGAGCGTTTACAGGCTTTTGAAGGCGTTGTAATTGCTAAGCGTAACCGCGGTCTAAACTCAGCGTTTACCGTACGTAAAATCTCAAGCGGCGTTGGCGTTGAGCGTGCATTCCAATTGCATTCACCAATCATCGAGAGCATCGAAGTGAAACGTCGCGGTGCTGTTCGCCGTGCGAAACTATACTACTTACGTGAGCGCTCTGGTAAATCAGCACGTATCCGCGAAAAACTTGGTGCTCGTCCAGTTGCTAAGAAAAAAACTGACGCTGGCGTACCTGATGCAGTTGATACTGCACCTGGTATCTAAGCACAAGTTTGCCGTTTTGAGTTAGTCCTATAATTTTAGAATTGGCTCAAGACAAGGTAATAGTAGATACAAGCCCTTATTCATAGGTTTATTTATAAATAAGCGGGCCATACCAAAAAAGACGAAACCCCAATCTATGCGAAAGCTAGATTGGGGTTTTTGTATGTATAGCATTAATAATTTAAGTTTTATCAGTTATCAGTTATCAGTTATCAGTTATCAGCTCTAATAGTGCCAGTTATAGGCTAAAGTTTATTGAGCATCAAATGTATCGATGCGGTTGACTTGCTCTTTGGACTTACTGTATTTGCGCAGTCTAATGTATAAAGTCTTGGTAACGGTCGCGATTAGCTTTTGCTGCTCATCAACGATATCGACTTTATACTCACGGAATACCGCTTCACCTTCTTTTGCCAGCTCTTGAATCGTAATGATTTCAGAGCTAGGTATTTTCATGCGTGCAGTGACTTTACTATTGCCAGGCGCAATAAAATCAATATGTGAGCTTTTGTCCCACACCACATAATTGCTACCCAGTTGATGCATCAGCATGAGCATATAAAAAGGGTCAACCATCGAATATAAGCTACCACCGAACTGAGTACCGACGATATTTTTGTTCAGAGTGTTTAGTCCCATGCTGACTACGCACAAACCCTGATCGAGGCTGATATGATCGATTTTGATACCTGCGCCAATATATGGTGCATAAGTATTAAGGCGCAGCTTCAATAGATGCGGTGTCAGCAATGGCATGATGCTTTGCTTGGCCCGACGTTTCAAAGTCTCAAGGTTGGTAGGTAATACGCTCATAAACTTGTCCTGTTGCCTTTTTTTAATTTTTTGATTGTACCAATAATGCGGTTTTAAACAGTATCACTGAGAAATAAATCGATAAAAAGTATTTATCATAATTAAAAAGTACTTAGCCTGCTAGCTCTAAAGCGTAACCAAAATGACATATTTATGCCCACTTATAGATAGCAATCGTTATTTATTATAACTATCTTTGCTATTCATCTATGTGATAAAAATCCACCTAGATGTAAATCATTATCAATAAAACGGTCGTTTATTCTAATTCAAAGTCTATAACAGAAAGATTTTTTCCTCATGGTTTTCTATTAAGGTCAATTTTGTCTCAAATAGAAACTTTAGTTTATATATTATAATGAGATACATAGTATCTTTAAATGGTTTTAGGTTCGCATTTCATCAAGTCTTGGCATACAATAGTTCGCAGTTTGTAATAGGCGCTTTGGTCTATGACATTAGAGCAGAGCGTGTGTAGTCAATCAAAGACGTAATCGACACAAGGAAATGTGATGAGTAACCCTCAGACCCCCTCTTCAGGGTCTAATACGCCGACCTCGAACGTAAACCACGACAGTCAAGTACAAGGCAGTTATGTAGATTTGCATAAGCCCAGTTCTAGTTTCGACAGTCGTGATGCTTATTTAAACCATGAATTACAAATCATGCAGCCGAAACGCTGGCGTCCTAATTTACCATTCCGTGATTACCGTTTTGAATACGAAGATACTATTCCAGCAATGGCCGCGACCATCGGTAAAGTCGTTATGGTGGGCGCCATTGCAGCAACCTTTGCAGGTCCACTCGGCTTAGGTGATGCGTTTGTCTTAGAAAACGTGCGCTACGAGCTATTGATCGTCTCCTTCTTTATTATTTTATTTTCGGGCTTTCTACTGCCGACGGCCAACCTCGCTGGTACTCACGGCCCACTTATTCCTTTGATTCCTATTGTGGTAGCAGCTGGTGGGCACCCGATGGCCTTTGGTCTGCTTATTGGTGCTTTTGGTCTGCTCCTCGCGATTAGTAAAGGGGGGAGTCTGCTGGCTAATTTGACCAGTAAAGGTGTGTGCGGTGGCCTCTTGATTTACTTGGGCTTTATCGGAACGACGTCACAGGTCAAAAATCTCTTTGCTTGGGCCGAAGGGATTGGTATGTCGCATATTGCTTTCTTTATTATTCTGGCGACTATCCTGCTGTATGCACTGCTTGAGCATTGGCAAAAACGCTGGCTCGCGGTTCCGCTAAGCTGTGTGTTGGGTGGTGGTCTTGCATTTGCATTGGGTGCACCTTTTGAGTTCAAAACAGCGCCAGGTCTACCAAACATGAATCCAATGTATTGGTGGGGCGAAAACACAGGTTGGATGTTAGGTCTGCCGACGATTGAAAGCTTCATTGTAGTACTGCCGTTTGCTATTTTGGCCGTGGCAATGTGGTCGCCAGATTTCTTAGGCCATCAGGTATTCCAAAAAATCAGCTATCCCAAACGTACTGAAAAAGTGCTTATGGATATTGATGACACCATGACCAGTGCTTCATTTCGTCAGGTAGTCGGCTCTGTATTAGGCGGTGCCAACTTTGCGTCATCTTGGGGAACGTATATTGTTCCTGCGGCGATTGCTAAACGTCCAATTCCTGCCGGAGCTTTACTGACAGCTCTATTCTGTATCATTGCAGGGGTTTGGGGCTATCCGATGGATTTGGCCATTTGGCAGCCAGTGATGTGTGTAGCCTTGATTGTCGGGGTATTTATTCCATTGCTAGAAGCTGGTATGGAGATGACGCGTGAAGGTAAAACCACGCAGTCTGCTGCTATCGTGGTATTCGCGTCGGCATTGGTTAACCCAGCCTTTGGTTGGTCGCTCACGTTGTTGCTTGATAACTTGGGACTGATTGGCTCTAAAGAACGTAGTGCGAATTTGACTAAAATGAGCCGCTGGATCATACCGGGTATTATGTTTGTGGTACTGACAGGCGTGATGGCTATCGTTGGTATGCTGCCGGGTATCCCAGCATTAATGGCAAATTTCCGCCATTAGTAGGTTGTTACATAAACGATAATAGAACAAACTAAGCCGGCGAAAGCTGGCTTTTTTATGGGTAGCGCTGCGATAATAATTGGCTTGTAAAACAATGACTCCCGCCCCATAACTAGCAGTATTACTAAGGTTTTTAAGAGCAATAAATTCTATGGTTAATGTCTCAGAATCGAGTCCTGTCGATGATAAAAAAGCCCGTCTTAAGCATCTGATTAAACGCCTGCCTAACTTGCCAGGGGTGTATAAGATGCTGGGCAAGAACGGCGATATATTATACGTTGGTAAAGCTAAGTCGCTAAAAAGCAGGGTAAATAGCTATTTTGCCAAGACGATTGATCATCCAAAGACACGGGCGCTAGTGGCGCGGATTCATAATATTGAGACTATTATTACGCGTAGTGAGACCGAAGCGCTGTTGCTTGAACAGAATCTAATCAAGGAGCATCGTCCGCCCTATAACGTGCTGCTGCGTGATGATAAATCCTATCTTTATGTGTTTATCTCAGCCGATAAGCCTTATCCACGTTTGGCCTACGGTCGCGGCAAAGGCAATCATCAAAAGGGTCGATTCTTTGGCCCGTTTCCCTCTGCACATGCGGCAAAAGAAACGTTGGTATTGATGCAAAAGATGTTTCAAATGCGTCAATGTACTAACACCTTTTTTAAGCAGCGTCAGCGTCCTTGCCTTGAGTATCAGATTAAACGTTGTCGTGCGCCTTGTGTCGGTTTGGTATCGCCAGAAGAGTACGCAGAAGATGTGAATAATACCATTCGTTTTTTAAAGGGAGATTCTAGCGATATCCATAGTACGCTGATTGAAAAGATGGAAGCGTCAGCTGAAGCGTTAGATTTTGAAAAGGCGGTATTTTATCGAGATCAACTGTCCATGTTACGTGAAGTACAAGCAAGGCAAGCGGTTTATACCGTACAAGGTGAGGCAGATGTTATTGCGATTGCCAGTCAAGCTGGCATGACCTGTGTGAACGTGCTGACGGTACGTGGCGGCCGTGTACTAGGTGGAAAAAACTATTTCCCAGATGTGGATAGTAGTGAGTCGTTAGCAGACAATTTATCAGCTTTTATTACATCATTTTATTTCCAAGTGACCGATGATCTGCCAGCTGAAATCATATTGAGCCATCAGATACCAGATCAGGTGGCAGTGAGTGAAGCATTGGCAACGCACTTTGGTAATAAAGTAGTCATCAAGACCAATGTACGCGAACACCGTTCAGAGTGGCTGGACTTAGCCACATTGAATACCAGTAATGCATTAAAAACCAAGCTTGGCGATTATTTAGAGCTGCATGCACGCTTTGGCGCACTAAAAGACGTATTGGCGACTGTCACCGATCGGACGATTGATCGCATTGAATGTTTTGATATCTCACATACGATGGGTGAAGCGACCATTGGTAGCTGCGTGGTGTTTGACCAAGGTGGCTCGCGCCGTCGCGATTACCGTCAGTATGCTATCCATGATATCCAAGGTGGCGATGATTATGCGGCGATGAAACAAGTGCTGACCAGACGTTATAAGAAGCAGCCGTTGCCGGATTTGCTATTGGTTGATGGTGGTAAAGGTCAGCTTGGTATTGCCAAAGAAGTATTAACTGAGTTAGGTATTCTTGGCGACACCTTGCTCATCAGTGTGGCAAAAGGGGAAGGGCGTAAGGCTGGGCTTGAGGTATTGCACTTTATCGATCACGAACCGTTAGATCTACCGATGGATAGCAAAGCATTGCACTTGCTGATGCATATTCGTGATGAGGCGCATCGTTTTGCGATTACCGCTCACCGTAAAAAACGCGATAAGCGTCGCTCGTCATCAGTGCTAGAGGTGATACCAGGACTGGGTGAAAAACGTCGTCGTGACTTACTCAATCACTTTGGTGGTATGCAGCAGCTGCTTGGCGCTTCACAGCAGGAGTTGGCAGGTGTACAAGGTATCGGACCAGTACTCGCAAAAACGGTGTATAAAGTATTGCATGAGTAATGGATTAGATAGTATCAAGCATCAGTTTTTATTGATTGTCTATAAATAAAGCTGTGTGGAGATTAAACAAAAAAAGGGGCAGTCTTAGATAATTTTACTTATCCAAGACTGCCCCTTTTTTAATAAGCTTTTACTACTTATCAGTTTCTACTTTATAAGTGGTAAATTTAAAGCTTAAATCGCTTTTTTCATCGTGCATTTGCTCAGATTCGTCTGCTACTTTAAAGCGTTCTGGCAACTCAGGGTAAAATGCATCGCCGTCTGCAATATCAGTATCTACATGAGTCAGCTCAATACGGTCGGTGTACATCAAAGCGTCACTAAATACTCGCTCACCGCCAATCACCCAAATCGTATCGAGATGCGCGCCATGAGCCAGGCTAGCTGCTTGTGTCAGTGCGTCATCTAAGTTGTGTACTACATAAGCATTGCTGCTATCTGCAAGACCTTTTGTTTCAGCATAGTCCATCTGTGTCGTGACAATGAAGCTCACACGCTTAGGTAATGGTTTACTACCCATTGACTCAAATGTCTTACGACCCATAATTACGATACCTTGAATCTTACTATCGTTTTCTTTGGTCGTCATGCTTTTGAAATGTTGCAAATCTGCTGAGATATGCCACGGTAGCTCATTGTTTTTGCCGATACAGCAATTGCTACTAATAGCAGCGATTTGGGCAACTTCGGTATGGGCATAGCTCATAATATATCCTTTTTATTATATTCTTAAATTTTGCTCTTATTTGGCGTAGTTAACCAGACTAACTTTATACGGCAACTTTGGCTTTGATAGCAGGGTGCGACTCATAGTCATTGACGCTAATGTCTTCGTACTCAAATGCAAATATGTCTTTTACTTCAGGGTTCAAAGACAATGTCGGCAGTTTATATAGCGAGCGTGTTAACTGTAGCTCGGCCTGTTCACGGTGGTTTTGGTAAATATGACAATCGCCACCCGTCCAAACAAACTCTCCAACTTCCAGATCACATACCTGCGCGATCATATGAGTCAATAGCGCATAGCTCGCAATGTTAAAAGGCACGCCTAGGAATAAGTCAGCAGAACGTTGATACAGCTGGCATGACAGCTTATTATCTGCGACAAAGAACTGAAATAACGTATGACATGGTGGTAGGGCTACTTGCTCTGCCTCACCTGGATTCCAGCCTGAAACAATCAAACGGCGCGAATTCGGATTGTTCTTTATCTGTTCAACGACTTGTGCGATTTGATCGACGCCATCAGCGTTATAACTGGCATCTTCATTTTTGGTCGCGCCATAGTTACGCCATTGATGACCATAGATAGGACCCAAATCGCCAGCAGGTCTGTTAAAGCGTGCTGTCTGTTCAGCTGTCGCCCACTCATTCCAAATACGAACGTTATTCTGTTGTAGATAGTCAACATGAGTGCTGCCACTTAAAAACCATAATAGCTCATAAGCAATAGATTTAAAGTGAACTTTTTTGGTAGTTAGCAATGGAAAGCCATCTGCTAAGTCAAAGCGTAGCTGTGCGCCGAAATGGCTAAGCGTACCAGTACCAGTACGATCGCCTTTTTCAGTACCATTGTCGAGAACGTGGCGTAGCAAATCTAAATAGCCTTGCTCGTTATTACTTTGGGTGCCATTGATCATAAAATGCTCTTTAGTTACTACTGACAGCGCATACAGGCTAAATGGGTAGTCGATATATACACTGTCATTATTGAAAGTATTACTAGAGTAGGTGTTTTGACAGCTTACCCTATTTTAAGTCCTAAACCTTTATCACAAAAAGGTAGGCTTAATAAGCAGCTTGCTTACCCCAGTCGTAGATGCCGCGTTTGTAAGCGTAACCGATCAAGAATAGACCGATAATTATCATTGGGGCGCTTAGTATCTGACCTTTGGTCATCCAACCTAGCAAGATGAATCCTTGGTCGATGTCTGGCTGGCGGAAGAACTCAATGATAAAGCGGCTAAAGCCATAACCAAGCATAAAGACACCAGTCACTGCCATACGAGGACGGGGCTTTGATGAGTACCACCACAAGAATAGAAACAACAGGAGACCTTCTGCAAGGGCTTCATACAGTTGCGACGGGTGACGAGGCAACAGGTACTGACCATTGACTTCAGTCATAAGGTCTTGCAGCGCAGGATTGGCTTGTAGCTGCTGCATATCAACACTAGCGGCCTGCGGGAAGTAGGTCAACCAGTTGTAGCCACCGTCAGAGACGCGGCCCCATAGCTCGGCATTGATGTAGTTACCAATACGTCCGAACAATAAACCAGTTGGTACACAGGGAACGACAAAATCGAGCACTTGGAAAGGTGTCTTTTTATATTTGCGGGCAAAATACAGCATACCCAACATGACACCAATCAGGCCACCATGGAATGACATACCGCCTTCCCAGACCTTGAACAGATAGGCAGGGTTTTGGAGTAGCTCACCGAACTGATAAAACAATACATAGCCGACACGGCCACCTAATATCACACCAAGTGCGCCAAAAAACACTAGGTCTGAGACCATATCGGTCGTCCAGCCTTCACGCTTAGTACTGCGATACCATGCCAGTCCGTAGGCTGCGGCAAATGCCAACAAATACATCAGCCCATACCAATGGACTTCGACAGGCCCAACTGCTAATGCTACAGGATCGTACTGAGGATGAATCATCATAAGGGCATCATAATATTGATAATAAAATGCTGACTATAATAGCAAATTTCGTTGGCTGGGCATACATAATTGCTCTGGTGCCAATCAGAGTGTATGAGTAATTTGAGTTTTTGAGATGGTACAGAATGTATAGGCTAAGAGTCAAAAAAATAAGAAGTGAGGTGAAAAAAGTGACTTTAATTAAGGAGTGTTTTCGTGATGATATGTAATCTTGGTAGCTAGCAGCTTGGGATAAAAATGCCATTTTTAGCATTATTCAACTTTCACTACCAAGTTGTACTATTACATCTATTATTAAAAGGAATTAGATGGCGACCAAATCTTGTACGTTATTTTCGACCATCGTGTCACCTGCGCCTTGTGACACTACCTTACCACGTGATAGTACCGTGTAATTGTCAGCAAGCTCTTCGGCGAATTCATAGAATTGCTCAACCAGTACAATGGCCATGTCACCTTTGTCAGCTAAGTCACGCAGGACGCGGCCAATATCTTTGATGATAGAGGGCTGAATACCTTCAGTTGGCTCGTCCAAAATTAATACAGTCGGCTCGGAGGCTAGGGCGCGGGCGATAGCAAGCTGCTGCTGCTGACCACCAGACAGATCACCACCGCGGCGATGTTTCATCTCATCGAGTACGGGGAAAATATCGTATAAATGTTTGGGTACGTGTTTGGCCTTACTGCGTGAAAACTTGGCCATGCCGATCAAAATATTTTCTTCGACCGTCAGTGTCGAAAAAATATCGCGTCCTTGCGGTACATAAGCCAGCCCAGCTCGGACACGTTGCTCGGGAGACATCTTGCTGATGTCTTTATCATTGAGCAAAATCTCTCCTGATTTAATCGGTAGTATCCCCATCAGGCACTTAAGTAAGGTGGTTTTGCCCACGCCATTACGACCAAGTACTACACTGCATTCGCCGATGGGGGCTGTAAGCGAGACGTCTCGTAAAATATGGCTGCCGCCGTAATATTGATTGATATCGTTAACTTGTAACATGGCTGTCTCCTAACATTCGAATCGTTTCCTAATCTCTAAATGGCATAGCAGTTTGTCAATATTATTATTTCAGCTATCAATTCAGCTATCGACCTAAATAGGACTCAATCACGGCTTCATTGGCTTGCACTTCCGCTAACGTACCTTCAGCCAAAATCGCTCCTTGTGCCAATACCGTGACTTTTTCACTGATGGCATCGATAAAGGTCATATCGTGCTCGACTACTACTAAAGTGTGGTTCTTTTTAAGCCGTAGACACAGCTCAGCGGTATGTTCTGTTTCGGCATCGGTCATACCTGCTACGGGCTCATCAAGCAAAATCAGTTTGGGGCTTTGCATCAGTAGCATGCCAATCTCTAACCACTGTTTCTGCCCATGTGAAAGCAATCCAGCTGGGTTGTTGATTTTGTCGGTCAAACGAATCTGCTGTAAGGTAGCGTCGAGGGTATCGCGAGTATCGGCATCGAGTTTGTTAAATAAGCTTTTGACCACACGTTTGTCTTTTGGCGCAGCAAGTAACAGATTATCCATTACCGTAAAATTTTCAAAGACAGTAGGTTTTTGAAACTTACGGCCGATACCCGCTTCAGCGATTTGTTCGGTAGATAAGCTGGCAAGGTTATGAGTCTGACCAAAAAATACACTGCCTTCGGTAGGACGAGTTTTTCCTGTGATGACATCCATTAGCGTGGTTTTACCAGCGCCATTGGGGCCAATAATGCAACGTAGCTCACCTTCCTCAATATATAGTGACAGATTGTTGAGTGCTCGAAACGAATCAAACCAAACACTTAGATCTTCTAAATATAATGCAATACCGTGGCTAAAATCGACGCCTGATGGCTTTGGGTGACTGCGGCCAGTACCGCCATGATTACGTCCATACTCATTAATAATTTGCTCAGTCGTTGAAGGTTTATCATTTAGCATTATTGCTTCTCCTTTTTGAATCGATCGAACAAGCCCATAATGCCATTGGGTAAAAACAACGTCACGATGACGAACAGTCCACCTAATATCAATAGCCAAAACTCAGGGTAGGCGACCGTAAAGTAAGTTTTCACAGCATTGACCACACCAGTACCTAAGATCGCGCCAATTAAGCTTCCTCTACCACCAGTCGCTACCCAGACGGCTATCTCAATTGAGTTCACTGGGTTCATCTCACTCGGATTGATAATGCCTACTTGCGGCACATATAGCGCACCAGCGATACCAGCGATGACGGCGGATAATACCCAAGCGGATAGCTTGTACCATAACGTACGGTAGCCTAGATACTGCAAGCGGTTTTCGCTATCACGAATAGCGCCAAGCACTCGCCCATACGGCTGATTCATTAAATGACGCAAACCCATATAAGAGACTAATAATGCTACGGCCGTGACAAAGCACAGCATTGAACGAGTAGAGGCAGCGGTAATGTCGTAGCCTAAAAGGGTAGTAAAACCAGTAAAACCATTGTTGCCGCCGAAGCCTGTCTCATTACGGAAGAACAGCAAGGCTGCCGCGTAAACCATGGCTTGAGTGATAATAGAAAAATAAACGCCTTTGATTTTGGAGCGAAAGGCAAAGAAACCAAAGATAAATGCAACCAAGCCAGGCACTAATACAACCAGTGCGACAGCCCACCAAAAGTTTTGCGTGCCAGCCCAATACCAGGGCATTTCAGTCCAGCTCAAAAACCGCATAAAATCGGGAAGCGCATCTCCTGCTGTCTCACGTGTTAGGTACATGCCAAACGCATAACCCCCTAAGGCAAAGTACAGGCCATGTCCCAAGCTCAAAATACCAGCATAGCCCCAGACGAGATCTAGTGCCAAAGCGACCATGGCTAAAGCCATTATTTTGCCAATCAGAGTAATCCAGTAGGCCGAAAGGTGAAAAGCTGAGGTCTCTGGCATAAGATGTAGCCAAGGCAGTATCAGTAGTACGGCAAAACATAAGCCAATTAAAACAGCACTACGCGGTGTATCAGACAGTAATTTGGTCAGTATCATAGGAGTCTCCTTATTCGACAAAGCGGCCTTTGAGTGCAAATAAACCTTGTGGCCGCTTCTGAATGAACAGAATCACAAGAACCAACAATACTATTTTTGCCAATACCGCACCGATACCAATCTCGAGTACCGTACCACTCACACCAAGTCCTAAGGCTGCTAGTACTGCACCCCATACTTGACCGACACCGCCGACGACGACGACCAAAAACGTATCAATGATATAGGTTTGTCCCAAGTCAGGACCCACATTGCCTACTTGGGCAAGCGCGCAGCCTGCCATGCCTGCAAGTCCAGAGCCCAAACCAAACGCCATCATATCGATACGTGCAGAAGGAATACCAACTGCTTTTGCCATTTGGCGGTTTTGGGTGACTGCGCGTATAAATAATCCAAAGCGCGTTTTGTTGAGTAAGTACACCAGTAGCGCCACGATGATGACCGTAAAACCAATAATGGCGATGCGGTTATAAGGCAGTACAAGGCTGGATGACATCTGATATGCGCCGCTAAGCCACGCCACGTTACTGACTTCAACGTTTTGCGCACCAAAAATCATCCGTACTAATTGCATCAATATTAAGCTTACGCCGAATGTCGCCAGCAAGGTCTCTAGCTCGCGGCCATATAGCGGACGAATGACAATGCGCTCGATTATCATACCGATGATGGCACTGACTAAAAAAGCAGCTGGAATAGCAGCAAGCAAATACCAACCTGCCATATCTGGCATATAAGCTTGAAAGAAGTTTTGCACCATATAAGTGGTATAAGCCCCGATCATAATTAGCTCACCGTGCGCCATATTAATCACGCCAAGCAAACCAAAGGTAATGGCAAGACCAAGCGCCGCTAGCAGTAAAATACTGGCGGTACTCATACCGGTGAAGATATGACCTGTCCATGTACTGATTTCGATACGGCGTGACACGCTAGATTCAGCATCGATAAGTGCAGCTTTGAGCGAGGCATCTAAGTTATCCGTAGCAAGGGCAGATTCAATATCGACCAATACTTGTGGGTTATCACTATCAGCGAGTAGATTGACCGCTGCAATCTGAGTGGGCAAGTCACCGTTTTTAAAATCTATACGCGCCTGTAGTGCCGTTAGTGCCTTTTTGACTTTAGCGCTGTCTTCATTTACCGCTGCTGTCGCAATAATGGCTGGATCTACTTGGTCAATATTATCGGCCAAAATCTCTACAGCTTGTAGGCGCTGTGCGGGCTTGTCAGAAGCTAGCTTTACCTTGGCTTGACCAAAGATGAGTGCTGAGCGAAGTGCATTGGTTAGGGTGATTTGTGATAAATCACTTGGCCAATCGTCAGTCTCTTTTTTATCAGGATAAGTAAATAGCTGGTCATCTTTATTCAGTAGATACGTTTGTCCACCATTGCCTTGATATAGCTCATCATTGGCAATAAATTCAACCAAACTATCTAAACTCTCAACGGATCCTGGCCAATCACTTAGCATGGCTTGACGCTTACTAAAATCGCCGGCCACGAATTGTTGAATGGCATCACCTGAGCTTGTAGTTGCTGTTGAAATATTTGAGGTGCTGGCTTGAGTAGAAGTGGCTACGTTGACAGGTGTGACCAAAGATTGCTCACTATGAGCGATATCCGTATCGTGGTCATGTACCTGACCATCATGATCCGCATATGCTGTGGTGGTGAAGGTTGTTATGCATAATGCCATCAATGCAAGTAATCGCAGAGGCGCATAAATTGAAAAACGAGGCGCATACTGCATGACTTCACTGGCTGATGCTTGTGGGTTATTTCCATTTTTGGACGATGTTTGCCCTACAAACGGGCGTAAAGTATGGTGCTGCATGTGCGGCTCCCTGTTTTTCACAGACAACAAACCCTTAGCCACTACTACTTAACGTATTAAGCGATAGAAGAGTTGATAAGGTTTGGTGTTATTTAAAAGTTAAGAATAAGTGTTAAAAATAAATGTGAAAAGTAGGCGTTAGGACGGTTATTGGTATCGTTTATCCATCCGCCTACTATTCAATTACTATCCATGTGATTTTCAGTATCATTTTATTTTTAGGGCAGGTTATTTAGGAATGTACTCGCTCCATGGCTGGGCTTGGATGACCTCAGGCGTTTTGAAAATCGTATCAAACTGTCCATCAGCACGAATTTGACCAATCATGACAGGCTTCCATAGGTGATGGTTTTCTTCATCCATTTTTAGCGTGTAGCCAGAAGGTGCATCGAACGTTTGTCCCGCCATGCTAATACGTACTTTATCAACATCAGTCGTACCTGCTTTTTCGACAGCTTGCTTCCACATATTGATACCGACATAAGTCGCTTCCATTGGATCATTGGTCACGACTTTTTCAGCATTTGGTAGTTTTTGGTCCAATGCATACTGCTTATAGCGTTTGGTGAAGGCGCTGTTGGTTGGGTTTTTGATTGACATAAAGTAGTTCCACGCCGCTAAATGCCCTTGTAGC
This sequence comes from Psychrobacter proteolyticus, assembly GCF_039762275.1. Taxonomy (GTDB): domain Bacteria; phylum Pseudomonadota; class Gammaproteobacteria; order Pseudomonadales; family Moraxellaceae; genus Psychrobacter; species Psychrobacter proteolyticus_C. Next base: position 116,635 of record NZ_JBDLOB010000006.1, read on the forward strand.
AGACTGGTATCGATACCGCGTAGCTCTTCTTCACCGACTGAGAATGCCATGACTGGAATGTCTGACGCTTTGATGCCTTGGTTCGCTAGTTCACGATAGAACGGAACGTTTGAATCACCGTTGATGGTCGAGATAACCGCGGTCTTTTTACCCGTTGAGAACTTTTTAACGTTAGATACGATGGTTTGATAATTGCTGAAACCAAATGGTGTGTACTCTTCCATGATGTCTGCATCAGCTACGCCTTTTGATTTCAAAAATGCCTTTAAAATCTGGTTGGTGGTGCGTGGATAGACGTAATCAGTACCTAGCAATACGAAGCGCTCTGCACCGCCGCCTTCTTCACTCATTAAATACTCTACTGCTGGAATAGCTTGCTGATTTGGTGCCGCACCAGTGTAAAAAATATTTTCTGATTGCTCTTGTCCTTCGTATTGCACTGGATAGAACATCAATCCGTTTAACTCTTCAACCACAGGCAACACGGATTTGCGTGATACCGATGTCCAACCGCCAAAGATGACATCTACTTTGTCTTGAGTGAGTAGCTGACGTGCTTTTTCAGCGAATAATGGCCAATCAGAAGCAGGGTCGACGACGACTGGTTCGAGTTGCTTACCGAGCACGCCGCCATTGGCATTGATTTCATCAATCGTCATCAATGCAGTATCTTTTAGAGAGGTTTCAGAGATGGCCATGGTGCCAGACAGTGAATGTAGTATGCCGACTTTGATAGTGTCGCCATCAGCAGCAGGCTCGGTGGTTGTCTCTGTGCTGGTTTCAGTTGTAGTCTCTGTTGATGCTGCAGTTTCGGCAGGTTTTTGACAACCAATAAGACTTAAGCTGCCAACGACGGCCACCGCTAGTAACGAAAAACGTGATTTTATTTTTCCGTGTGATTGAGGGTCTACTACTTGAGTGTTGGCTAAAATTGGTAACGAAAACATGGACATCTCCTAATAAATACAAAAGGTAAAATAATGTTCCTGAACACCTATTAAGAGTTCAAGTTCCGTGCCAAGTTAAAAAAGCCAATAATCGAGTAATAATTGAGCAATAATTAAGTTCTGTTTAATATATTCATTAATTTAGTGCAGGATGGTTAATAAATTGCACCATAAAGGGGAAATGAACAAAAAAATGGTGCAATATCAAAAACCAAATTTTTAAAACTGAATAGCTGCCACATGAGTAGATTTACCGTTAAAAGTGCTTCTTAATAAAAATGCTGCTTGCTAAAAGCATTTATTGCCAAAGACCTGCAAAACGGCTACGGTAATATCTTTAAGATAGTTACTATTTTGCGCGTTGAGCCAATGCGTGGCTGCCATGATGGACTTTACTGCTAAGGAATGATGTATGAACGCACAATTAACGGATTCGCCTGTCTCAACAAGCCATGGCAGCGTATTACCACCGCTTAATCAAATGACTAGATTTGCTATCCTGCCATTTGTACTTAGTAGTAGTGCTATTTTGGGATTGTCTTCGGCACAAGCAGCAGCCAGTAGTGTCGAGCAAGTGATCATTTATCAGGGGCTAGCGAGCGTGACGCGCGCATTACCAATAACAGGTAGCGGTGAGCAAACGGTGGTGTTTTCCTGCCTGTCACCTTATATGGATAAAGAAAGTCTAAGCGTACAAGCGACAGGTAGTGTCAACGTTGGGGAAGTCAGTATCGAAGAGCTGACAGGTGAGCAGGCAGCCCAGTGCCAGTACCAAGGTGACGCCAAGGTACAGACGCAGCAAAATACCCTAGCCAATATCAATGCTGAATTAGAAGCGGCACGATTAGCAAAGGCCTACTTGCAGAATTTGACCAAAGCCACGCAAGTCAATACAAATAGCACGATTGCCAATAATGCCCGCGATATAGAAACTCAAGCGACCAGTATTAACCAAAGGATTTTAGAGATTCAACAGCGTCAGGCGCGTGCTCAAGATGCACTTAATCAGCTTATGTCAGGCAGCGCGACATCGACCTTTAACAAGGTGACACAGGTGAGTGTACGTACGGCAAGTCGCTCGCCAAGTAGCGTTAAGTTGCATTATCAAGTGCAAGGTGCAGGTTGGGAGCCTGCGTATCAAGCTCGCCTAAACACAAACAGTGAGCAGTTAAGTATCACAGCTTCTGCGATTATCGCTCAGCAAACTGGCGAGAACTGGACAAACGTACCTCTGACACTCAGTACCGTGAACCCCAATCAAAGTACGACGGGGCAATTGCCGTATGTGCAGCGTCTGTCATTGTATGAAGAGAGCGAAGATGCCCGAGTAAGACGTGAGCTCCCTATGATGGATGCGTCCCCTGTTATGATGGAAGAGCCTGCTTATAACAAAGGAGCAGGGGCAGCTATGGCACCGCTACCTAATTTTACGGTCAGTAGCCAAAACAAGAATGGCATCATCGAGTATCGTTTACCGCAGTTGGTCAGTATTCCGAGTGACGGGAGACGCGTACGCACAGTGATTGGCGAGCAGGCAGGTAATAGTAAGCTCTGGATTCGCAGTACGCCAAGTGTTGAGACTGCTGCCTACTGGTATGCGTCAGCGCCGTTTTTGACGCCGGACTGGGTCGATGGTTCGCTACAGCTGTACCGTGATGACAATTATGTAGGTCAGTCGCGTTATAATTATCAAGTGCTAAAAGAGCAGGGAATTGGATTTGGTCGTGACTCAAATATGCTCGTAAAAGAGCTGACTAATGAAGATAAGCAAGGTGAAAAAGGTGTACTAAACCGTACGCAAACACTGACGACCACCAAAGCTTATCAATTTACCAATCAGCACAATCGCAACGTACGCTTGCAAGTACTGGGCAGTGAGCCTATCAGTCGTGACGATAGTTTAAAGGTTGCAATGACGCATACGCCGCCTGTAACTGAGCGAGATTGGAATGACAATCAAGGCATGGTAGCGTGGGAGTTTGACTTACCAAGTAAGCAATCAAAGGTAATACGTTCAACCTCCCAGATTAGTTATCCTGCCAATAAATTACTGACTGGCAATTAATGAGCACTGCCTGTAAGTGCTACCTTATTAATAAGTAAAGTCTGAAATAATATCTTTGCCTCTATTAAGAATTACCCGCATAACGAAAATTATTATAAAAGGAAAGCTATGTGTATTGTCGCTATTGCTTGGCAATTATTTGATGAGTTACCGCTGGTACTACTGTCTAACCGTGATGAGTTTTTGCAGCGCCCAACTGAGCCGCTCCACCAGTGGTTTGACCAACCTATTTATGCTGGACGTGATAAACAAAGCGGTGGTACGTGGTTAGGCATTCATCAGCAAGCATCGCCAGCGCAGAGTCCAGAGTATTATGAACAAAATGGTCGTTGGGCTGCGGTATTAAATTTTCGTGATGGAGTGCAAGCAAGCAGTGATGAGCGCTCACGTGGTGCACTGGTCACTGAATTCTTGACAGGGGCTCTAAGTCCGATGGATTTTGCACGGCAGATTGATTTGCAGGATTATGCGGGTTTTAATCTGATCATTGGTGACGCTGCGCAAGCTGTAATCGTCAATAATCGCGGTCATGCACCCACGCCATTATATGCAGGTCTACATGTTATTTCTAATGGTCAACCAGAGGACAGCTGGTTTAAGACAGAGCGGTTGCGCGGGCGACTACGTCAAGAAGTGCTGCCATTGATTGCGGAGGATAGCTCACCTGCGTACTGGCAAGCGGCGGCTTTCAATGTCTTGTCAGATAGTACCAAAGCACCAGAAGACAAATTGCCTGTGACTGGCGTGGCATTTGAAGTGGAGCAGATGCTGTCGTCTGTTTATATTGACCCCGTCGCTTTTAGCGACACTGAAACTAGCAAACCTACTTATGGTACCCGCACTCAAAGCATCTTAACGTTGCGCAAAGAGAGAGATACGGGAGCAAACTATAAGGCGAATATTATTAGCCGAGAGTTTGACAATCATAATCATAGTCACTAACAACGACTGTTAGTAGATTATAAAAAAACACCCACGGTAATTGCTAACATTCTAGCTACTATCGTGGGTGTTTTGCATTGTACTATTGAGTGACTCATTACATCAGCAAGTGATTATTTTGCTCAGGAATGATCAGCTCTTGCTTTAGGGGGAGTTCGCGTACCAATTCTTGTAAGGCACGACGATAAACGCCTCGTTTAAAGTGAATCACTTGTCCGAGTGGATACCAGTAGCTGACCCATTGCCAATGGTCAAATTCAGGTTTCCCTTCATCAAAGCGGATATGTTGAGTATTTGGCTCATCTAAGCGTAGCAAAAACCATTTTTGTTTTTGCCCAATACATAAGGGATGCTGACCATGACGTACATAACGTTTTGGCAAACGATAGCGCAACCAGTCTTGCGTGACTGCCAATAAGTCTACGTGACGCGGATGTAAGCCGACCTCTTCCCAGAGCTCGCGATACATTGCATCCATCGGCGTCTCCCCGCGGTCGATACCACCCTGCGGAAATTGCCAAGCGTTGTGACCAATACGTTTTGCCCACAGAACCTGCCCTTGTGTATTTGCCAAGATGATGCCGACGTTGGCGCGAAAGCCGTCTGCATCTATCATGACTAAACCTTTTAATTTGTTTAAAAATAGCTTGTTTTGACTTGAAACCGTGACAGCAATCGTAATTATTATAAGGTGATTGTTATCGATATTCGCTCAAAACAAGATTCATTACCGTTATTAAACCAAGAAACAAGCAAAATGTGTAACAGTATTTTGCTATAAAATGTTTCACGAGTTTTACCTTTTAAAATCAACTATTTATAAGTAGACTTTTGTAGGTTTTTATACGACACTTTTAGGCAAGTGTCGAAGAGTAGTAATAGGCGCATGGACATACGATTATTCAGTAAACTATCGAACTCCACTATTTCGATATGTATAAAGTGATAAAAGTACAGATTTCACTGGTGAGTTAGTAGCAAAACAATGAGCCTATAAAATCTTGCTTTGGCTTATGCTACACTAGCTGGGCAATATATCATTCACACAATAATAATAGGCAATACGCCATTTAAAATAAGGATCATCTACAATGTCAGAATCAAAAGCAAGCGTCATATGGCAAGAGAACAAAGCCTTTATGGGTGTGTCACCATCAGGACATAATGTACAAATCGATGCTGATAAAGAGAAAGGCTCAAGCCCGATGGAGCTGATTTTGTTAGGACTAGGTGGTTGCGCCAGTTATGATGTCGTAGAGATTTTACAAAAATCACGCCAAGCAGTGACGGATGTACGTTGTGAGCTAACTGCCCAGCGCGCTGAAACCGTACCAGCGGTCTATACTGATATTCATATGCATTTCATTGTCACTGGTCAAGAGGTCAAAGAAAAACAGGTCGAAAAAGCCATCCAGTTATCAGCAGAAAAATACTGTTCTGCCAGCCGTATGCTAGTAGCAGGTGGGGTCAATATCACCCATGACTTTGAAGTGGTTGCAGGCTAGGGACTTATATAATGATAAGTGCATTCTTTGAGTTGGTAACTGATAAAGTGGCGTCTGCCATTTTGGCCATGGTGGTAGCAAGCCTACTACCATGGGCGGTGTCGATTGTTGCAAAAGTATCTGGTGGCTTTAGAATCAGAAATAATGCACATCCTCGCGAATTTTTTCAAAATGCGACAGGCATGGCAGCACGTGCTAATGCAGCACAACAAAACAGCTATGAAACCTTGCCAGTGTTTTTGGCGGCAGTATTGGTAGCTATGCTGTTCTTTGTACCGCAGTCGATTATCAACGTATTGGCTTGGTTGTATGTGATGATACGAATTGGTTTTTGTGTGGCGTATATTACTAATTTGGCAATGTTCCGCTCTATCCTCTGGGTATTATCAATGGCCTGCTGTCTAATGCTATTTTATTTAGCGATACGAGTCAGCGTCTAGGGCATGCCCTCAATTCAAATGACAGTTATCTAAACGGATTAAAAATGGCTAAATTTTGCCAAACAGCGTCAAATCGCTTGCTAGTATCTCGATATTATCTACGCTATTTTTCTCGTTTAACGGCAATTTATCTCATCTTTATCTCTATTTTTGAAATGAGGACACACCCTAGTAAAAATACCCGTAACCGCCAAAATGCTCAAATACAAGCAGGTGATTAATCTCGTACGCTTGCTTGTAGTGCGCTAATAATCACCGCTTTATTTTTTTCTCGTTTAATACCTTCCCACACTGTTTGTGCCTCAACATAGCCTTTGGTGAGCATACCGAGCCATTGCTTATAGCGTCCGACTAACACCACATCGTTCTTTGCTTCACCTTCTAAAAACTTGATCTGATGGGCAATTAAATCTTGCCATAATAATGTAGCTGTATTCTCTATGCTGTCAGTACTGTTTTCAGTATCATTATCAACCTGTGCCACTAAATCAGGACGCGTTACTGCGCCGCGACCTAACATCAAATGCGGTGTACCTGCTTGCATCATACAGTTTTGCGCATGCTCGATGTTCCAAATTTCTCCATTGGCAATGACTGGAATATCGAGCGCATTAAAGCTCTGGATTTTGTCCCAATAGGCAGGCGGCTTATAGCCTTGGGTCTTAGTGCGTGCATGAATGGTTAGCCAGTCAGCACCGCTATCGTTAATTGCGCCTTGGATATCATCCATTCGGCTGGTGTCGGTATAGCCCAGACGAATCTTAGCAGATACTGGTATGTGGGCGGGAACGGCTTGGCGTACGGCACTGATAATCTGATACATGGTTTCAGGTTCATCTAACAATACAGAACCACCGCGATGGCTGTTGACCGTTTTTGCAGGACAGCCAAAGTTTATATCAATAGCAGGCGCACCAAGCTCACAAGCGTACGCTGCGTTTTCGGCCATAAGCTGTGCTTCGCTACCCAAAATCTGTACATGAATGGGCGTACCAGAGGCCGTTTTGGCATCATGATGTAGCTCAGGCACATATTTATAAAACACGTGCGCAGGCAAGACGTGTTGAGTGATGCGAATAAATTCACTCACTGACCAATCATAAGGACGGCCCAAGTCAGACGCAATTTGGGTTAAGATTTGGCGCATTAATGGATCGGTCAAGCCCTCCATAGGCGCGAGCAAACGCACGGGAGCTGCAAATAACTGATTAATAGTATTTTGACGCGTTTGAAGTTGCTGGCTATTATTCATGCTGGTGATTCACTGCTAAAGGGTCGTTATAAGAAAGATTGAATAAAACTTGAGGCTGACAGAGGTGTAGGGTAATTAAGTATTACCAAAAATCACTTTTTTACCCGTCTGTAATCCTGATATCAAGTCTTTAATATTATGAATATCCAAATTGCTTTGCGCACGAGTACAGGCGACATAAAGCAAACGCAGCTCTTCTGGACTGATCTTGACTGCATTGGTGGTCACATCGTAGTAAAAATCATCGTCTAACTGCACTTTTCCCCATTCGAGCCCTTTGGCTTTATGAGCAGTAGAGATGACATAGTCAGCATTTTCAATACTGGTCAGACTATTGACCGCTTGACTCAAGACATTGGTACCATGGTCATCGACCAGTTTGACCAGTGTTTTTAGATCACTACCCTCGTTGGTCTCAGCGTATTCTTGTACATCACCCCAATTATAAAAATAAGCTAGCTCAGGTACACCGTAAGCCGATTTACCATTTTTTAAGTTTTCGGCTGCCTGACAGAATTTGAGCATACGGTCGGTATCTGCTTGTAGCGCCACGCGATGCCCGTGCTTTAGCCCTGTCAACAGTTGCGACATAGCAGCAGCATTGGTACGGCACAAAATAGCATCTTTTTTACTATGTACCATGCCCTTGTCGGTAGAGGACTGTTTATTCGGATTGCCTTTTAGCGGTACGTCCTCTTGTAGTGCTTTTAATAGAGTATTGGCCACTTCTGCAATCGGCTCACCAAAGCGAAAAGACTGTGTCAATAATGTCTGCGGCAATGGCAACTTTTTCATCGCATTGACCGCGCCGCGCCATTCATAAATCTGCTGGTGTGCATCGCCCACATAGATGACTTGTCTCGACTGCTGAGTCAAGATACCCATCATCAAGGGATCGGCATCTTGGGCTTCATCAAATAAGATAAAGTCCGCTGGAATACTGGGCTTAGACAACGCCCAAAGCTTGAGATAAATATCATGGCCAATACCAGCAGGGTGACGCGCATCAATCGACTGTAACCAGCGCTGCTCAACAGCAGGGTAGAGCATCTCGCGTAACTGTTCTGCATCTGAGTCATCGAGCCAACTTGGGAAGAGTATGTGCCTTGGCGCAGGGTAGCTGGCATGCGTGCTGCAAAAATTACTTACTGCATCGCTGACGAACCGAGACAATCGTGCGGGTGTCAGCGTAATGTATTTATTAACCCCATCCATTTGTCGACGCACTTGCACAGGCTGTAGTCCCAAATCATCACCGAGGCGCTTGGGTGAAAAGCGCGGCAAAGATAGTTTGGCGGTAATATCACGAGCAACATGACGATAAGCTAGTGAATGAAAAGTACGGCACTCTACATGCGGCGGAAACTTTGAACGAGCATCATTGGCAATCGCTTTGTTAAAGGCCAGATATAGGCCGCGTCCGCGTAGGCGCTCACCGATTAGCTTGAGCGTCGTTGTCTTACCGGCGCCCGCATAAGCGACCACTTTAAACGACTTATGATCCATCGCCATATTCAGCGCGCTCAGCTGCTCGTCAGTGGGATCGCTCATATAAGCTGGCATAGATGCGGACATAATAAAGCTACCTAAATACAAAAATTGATTAAAAACAAAAGGGGCAAAAAAAGCCACTGGGTAAACAATGGCTTATAGATGATGGTGATGCTAAAACGTGATAATAAGCAATCAGCTTACTAATGAGGCAAGAATAAAACGGTGTAATGGTAGTTTAACGCATAGCTATATGTAATCAATAACTTTATTTTAGATTAGACTGGTAAGTGTTTTATTCTTTGTCTGTCGATATGAGAGTAGGACTGGGCTCTTCTTTGATTAGAATCTTCGCCAAAAATAAACCAAGCTCAAACAACAACCACATCGGAATCGCTAGCATGAGCATCGATACGCCATCTGGCGGCGTGACAACAGCAGCCACAGCAAAACAGCCCACAATGATATAACGACGTTTTTCTTCTAAGCTCTGAATGGAGACAATGCCTGCCAATATCAATAGCAAAGTGACGACTGGAATCTCAAAGGTTAAGCCAAATACCATGAATAGTTTTAAGGCAAAACTGAGATAGCTGTCGATATCCGTCATGGGTAGTACGTTTTGCGGGGCAAACATGATAAAGAACTTTAAGACCCCTTTGAGCACAACAAAGTAAGAAAAAGCCACGCCAGCATAAAACAAAAATATAGAAGATAGCAGCACTGGAATAGCGATTTTCTTTTCTTTTTTATACAAGCCGGGCGCTACAAATGACCAAATTTGATAAAGAATGTAGGGCATCGCCAAAAACGCGGCTACAAATACGGTCAGACGTATTGGCGCCATAAAGTTTGACGTGATATCAGTGGCAATCATGGTCGAGTTGGCAGGTAACTGCGCAACTAGTGGATCAGACAACAAGTTGTATAGCTCGCGCGAATAGCCGACCAAACCTAAAAATATTATCAGTACTGCCACACATATTTTGATCAAATGCCGACGCAGCTCAATCAAATGCTCGGTAATAGGCATATCAGCCAAAGGGCTTAAAACATCCTCTGATTTTTTATCTTGAGTGGTACTAGTTTTTGTTTCAGTATCTTGATCAATGACATTTGGGTCAGTAATGGCAGAAACAGCGATTTTCTCTTGACGACTTTTTTTGCGTTTGAGTAGTTGCATCAATCAGTCTCCTGCTTATGGTCAGAAGTCTGCATGTTGGCAGGACTGTTGAGTAGGGCGTCCGCTTTATAATTTGGCACATATGGCGGCATTGGGAGCCGACGTGCTTTATCATAAGCGCCCAGTCGAAACCACATGTTTTCCCATGGACGGGTAGTGATGGTCTGAACAACTGGCGCTGCCTTGGCGTTATCGCTCACATTTGGATCATCTACATTTGGATCATTTATATTGCCACCGCTGTGACCGCGCTTCGATAATTGACCATTTTCTAATGTATCTGGCTGCTCTTCAGTGGCATAAGCATAGTCGAATGCTTTTGGCGTAGCTGGTTGCTGTTTTTGTGTGCGGTTATTTTCATGAGCTTCGTCACCCTTACTATTTTCAGCATTCGTAGATGCTTCAGAAGCTATCGAAGCAGGACTATGTGAGCTTTCAAAAGCTTTCATATTGCCGCGCATTTCAGCCATTTCACGCCTCATCTCAGCTTCGGTCTGGCGAATTTTGGCAAGTTCTTTCTGCATTTGCTGACGTGTCTCAGCCAAGTCAAGCTCAGCCTCTATTTCAGATTGCAATGTTGAGACTGTACGGCGAATTTTGGCGTACCATTGCCCAGCCGTGCGCGCTGCCTGCGGCAGTTTTTCTGGGCCCAGTACGATTAGGGCGATAACGCCAAAGAGAAGTAGTTCAGAAAACCCGATATCAAACATAATGGTCCGATGTCACTGTTTAGATGCTATACGTTATGCTTATCATCAACCTTGGTGGTTGAGCGCTCTTCAGTGTGTGCCGTCGCATCGTGGTCAAGAACCGCGTGTTTTTTGGCATGCTCTGTATTTTCATCTTTAACAGCTTCTTTAAAACCTTTGACCGCACCGCCCAAATCTTTACCAGCATTTCTGAGTTTTGAGGTGCCAAACACGACAACGACAACGACCAATAGTATCAGCCAATGTGTAATAGAAAAACTACCCATAATGGTATCCTTGTGACCTGGTTTTGTGACCTGATTTTGTGACTTGGTTTTCAGTCTTTATACGCCTGCTTTTAGTTTGCAAAAGGGTCTATCTAGCAAACAAAAAGCATCGACATATAATGCGAGATAAAACAGAGCTATATTATAACCTGCACTTATTACAAATAGGTGAAAGCAACAATAATCCAATAAAATAGACGTTTATTTTTTATTTAGGCTTATCTAGCGGCTTTTTCATCGATACCGGATAACCCAAAACGTCTGCCTAGCTCATTTAACACAGCATCCGACTCTATATCAAACCATGCCAGTCCAACCAAGGTATGGAACCAGACATCGGCAACTTCATAGATCAGCTCATGACGCGCTTCATCGTAGCTTGCTTTGTCTGTACTCTCATCGCAGTTAGCAAAATCTTTGGCAGCGATGATACTTTCTGTACTCTCTTCACCAACTTTTTCTAATATCTTATTTAATCCTTTGGCATACAGACTGGCCACATAAGAGCTGTCGGCATCGGCTTGTTTGCGCTCTGCTAATACGCTATCAAGCTGCTGCAATACAGAGGCTTTATCGACTTGTGCTTGAGTAATATCAGATTGTGCTTGGATGGTATCAGAATCAGTATTCGCGCCAGTGTTTTCCGTTTCATGAGTGTTGCTAGTAGATTCATGAGTGTGATAAATATCCGCAGGGTCTTTCAATACTTTATCGACGGTCTGCCACTCAGGCGTTTGGCCTGACAAATCCAACCGCTGATAAAAGCACGACTCACGTCCCGTATGGCAAGCAATGCCACCAGCCTGAGTGACACTAAGCACAATCACATCTGCATCACAGTCTAGACGAATATCATGCACAGTTTGCGTATGACCTGATGACTCACCTTTATGCCACAGCTTGGCACGCGAGCGTGAAAAATAAACCGCTGTCTGTGTTTGTGCGGTGAGCTGTAATGCCTCTGCATTCATCCATGCCATCATCAAAATACGACCTGTCTGATGATCTTGAGCAATTGCAGGAATCAAACCATCAGCATTAAAAGTTACGGCAGTCAGCCAAGCAGGTAAAGTCATAATGTATTTGTCGTCTTATAGGTAGAAAGTGAAAAAGAGTGATAAGCAATTATACTACTTATGATTAAAGCGGGGAGATTATCTGAAATGCTTTGCAAGATGCTGACAGCTAGCAATATGATATCAACTAAATGCGCTATAGAGTGCAAGTATGCTAAATGACAGCATACTATTTATAACAAGCGATTCTACAGTCTAAATAAATGCGGATACAGCGCTTCTTTGATCGTATTATCAAGCTTGGTCACTTTATTGAGGTTAAAGTCGTAACCTCTAAAATGCTGGCGCGCTTTTGCTACTATTTCGCCCGTATGCATCCGCGTGACCTTTAGTATTATATTACCGCCATTATCATATATTGGCTCAACACCAACTTCAAATAACAGCTCTTCTCGTACGCGGATACGGCTCACAATATCTAGCTGCAATTTATCTATAATCAAGCCTTGATGGTCTGCATTGATTTCTCTGATACCTTTAGCGTATAGAAATCTTAGCCGTGCTTCGGACAATAGCGCTGTCAGAGATTCTACCGTCATATGCTGTCCTGCGTCGGCTTCCGTATGACGTACACGCATCACTGTCTCAAAAACAAACAAGTCGTCGTCGAATACTAACTCTTGTTTTGACACACTATCTCCTAGAGTGATGGCCAAAGATTGTTTTATTTACCATGCCGTAAGTTAGCAGCACTGTTATCGTTGTAGCTATGCATTCCAGCCTAAATATTCATGATGAATAAGCGGGTTTTAATAGTATTTATATAAAGATATAGCTCAGTCTCTACTTAAGCACAGCTTAGGCTGACATTCAATCTATTTGGAGAAAAATTAGCCATTTTATTGGCGCTTTTAGGAGAGCCGCTATCGCTTATTTGATGCTGATTACTTGTCTATATTGTCTACTAAAACCTCGCCAAAACTTTACTTGGCAAAACAAGGCACTATCTGCTAAAATAGCGCCTCCCACCTCGAGGCAAATAGAGGTTTAGTGGTTATTTATATAACGATTATTCAGTGTGACTATTTGACGACCAGGTTCTAAAACAGAAAAAGAGGCAAATCATCATGAAAGTTAAGATGAAAACCAGAAGCGGCGCAGCTAAACGCTTCAAAAAAACAGCGAATGGCTTCAAGCGTAAGCAAGCATTCAAAAGCCATATTTTGACCAAGAAATCAGCTAAGCGTATTCGCCAATTGCGTGGTCTTAAGTTGGTGCACAAGTCTGACGAAGCAGCAGTTCGTCGTATGTGCCCATATATTTAATAGCCTACCGTCATCTATCTTTGATTGAAAATATTTGACTTCGCAATCTGACAATGATGTTTGTTATTTAACGGCATCATCACTCGCTTAACAGTGATTAAAAAATCTTGGAGTAAATTATGGCCCGTGTAAAACGTGGTGTACAGGCAAATCGCCGTCACAAAAAAATCTTAAAGCGCGCAAAAGGCTACTACGGTGCCCGTTCACGTGTTTACCGCGTAGCGGTACAGGCAGTGACCAAAGCTGGTCAATATGCTTATCGTGACCGTCGCAACAAGAAACGTACTTTCCGTCGTCTTTGGATCGCACGTATCAATGCTGGTGCACGCTTAAACGGCTTAAGCTATAGCCGCTTCATCAATGGCATGAAAAAAGCAAACATCGCAATCGATCGTCGCGTTCTAGCAGACATCGCTATGCATGATGCAGCGACTTTCACAGCATTGGTCGAAAAAGCAAAAGCGGAATTGGCCTAAATATTAACCGTCCTTTAGGTATGATGCTTTTAAATAATTATTTATAAGCAATTGTCTAAATGGACAGGACTAATATTGATTAATAGTATGATATTAATAAAAGCTACCGCTGGTCGGTGGCTTTTTTTATATTAAATTATTTTAAGCGTGCTCTATATTGAACTTTGTTGAGTAAAAATACGCTTATCATTGTCTAAATATTCAAGCCATTCTTATAACCAGCCTTTATATTAATCTTTTATATAAACATAACTGGATAAATGGTTTGCAATATTTGGTCAAATCCCTACAATTAATAGTCCGTTCAAATCAGGAATAATGCGTCTTATGACTAACCCTGCTGCCACCAACGACTTGTCGGCGCTACCGACCTTGTCTTCAGAGCTCAATGAGCTTACCGAAGCTCAGCTTACCGAATTTGCAAATGCTGCTGAAGCTCTAATCCTACAAGTAACTGATGCGCGCACACTACAAGATTTGCGTGTGCAATTGACTGGTAAAAAGAGTCCGTTAACGGGCTGGTCAAAGCAGATGGGCAAGCTTGATGCTGATGATAAAAAAACTTATGGCGGCTGGTTGCATCAAGTACGTAGCCGCATTCAGCAAGCACTAACAGACCAACAGCAGCAACTAGAAGTCGCAGCGCTCAATGCCAAGCTAGAAAGCGAGAGTATTGATATCACTTTGCCTGCTCGTGGTGGGCAAAAAGGTCATCTGCATCCAGTAACTATGATTACTCAGCGTATGCAGCAGTATTTTATTCAAGCGGGCTTCAATGTTGCAACTGGCCCTGAAGTCGAGAGCGACTACTATAATTTTGAAGCGTTGAATATCCCGTCGCACCATCCTGCGCGCGCGATGCACGATACCTTTTATTTTGATGCGCATTATCTATTGCGTACGCATACCAGTCCTGTCCAGATTCGTACCATGGAAAAAAATGAGCCGCCGATTCGCATCATTTGCCCAGGCCGTGTTTATCGTAATGACTCAGATCAAACTCATTCGCCGATGTTCCATCAGCTAGAAGGACTTATGGTCACCGAGTCGAGCACTTTTGCTGAGCTAAAAGGTTTGATTAGTGAATTTCTAGAAGCATTTTTTGCCAAAGAGTTGACCGTACGTTTCCGTCCTTCGTTTTTCCCATTCACTGAGCCTTCTGCAGAAGTGGATATCTTAGATGATAATGGCAAATGGCTTGAAGTGATGGGTTGCGGCATGGTGCATCCACAAGTATTGACCAATTGCGGTATTGATAGCGATAAATACACTGGCTTTGCTTTTGGTATGGGTATCGAGCGCTTTGCGATGCTGTATTACGGTATTGATGACTTGCGCTTATTTTTCCAAAATGACGTGCGCTTCTTAAAGCAATTTGGCTAGAGTTTTCCTTATATCTATATAGTCAGTTCAAGATAATTTAGATACAAGGAAGGCGTGTGAAAGTACTACAAATTGTAGACTGAACGAGCCTGACGCTGTATCTAGTTTATATAGGATTGACTATAGCAAGTGAATTCGCCAAGCTTTACTCCAACATCTTTATTATAAAATTCTGATCCGAGATATTTATGAAAATTAGCGAACAGTGGCTACGTCAGTGGGTAAACCCTACAAATACTAGCGAACAGTTAGCCGAACAGTTGACTATGGCAGGTCTTGAGATTGATGATCGCTATGCGGTTGCCCGTGCTTTTAGCGGTGTGGTTGTCGGTGAAGTCATCAGCGTTGAGCAGCATCCTGATGCAGATAAATTACGTATCACTCAAGTAAATATCGGTGATGCTGAGCCGCTACAAATTGTCTGCGGCGCGCCTAATGTGACCGTCGGTATGAAAGCACCGGTTGCTACCGTTGGTGCGGTATTGCCAAGCGATGATAAGAAAGGGTTTAAAATCAAAAAGAGTAAGCTACGCGGTGTTGCCTCAAACGGCATGCTATGCGGCGCTTCTGAAATTGATTTAGTCGATGATATAGATGGCTTGCTTGAGTTGCCTGAAGATGCACCAGTTGGTACAGATATCCGTGAATATTTAGGTTTAGATAATCAAATATTGGATATCTCTATCACCCCAAACCGTGGTGATTGCTTTAGCGTACGTGGTATTGCTCGTGAAATATCTGTCATCAACGACTTACCTGTACAAATGCCAGAAATCTCGGCCAATACCGCTGGCACTGCCGCAACACCAGCTGTGACAGTCGATGCAAAGGAAGCGTGCCCTCGCTATCTGTTGCAGTCGATTCGCAATATTGATCGTAGCATCGATACTCCGAAATGGATGCAAGATGCGCTGGTACAATCAGGACTACGTTCACACAACTTCTTGGTCGATGTGACCAACTATGTACTGATGGAATTGGGTCAACCGTTACATGCGTTTGACGCAGACATGATCGAAGGTGATATCGTTGTACGTTTGGCACAACCTGATGAAACCATTGCTTTGCTAAATGAGCAAACCGTTACCTTGACTGGTGATGAGCTTGTGATTGCTGATGATAAAGGTGCCTTGGCACTAGCTGGTATCATGGGTGGTCAGCGTAGCAGTGTCACTGATAGCACTACCAATATCGTTGTAGAAAGTGCTTTCTTTAATCAGCTAGCTATTGCTGCACGCGCACGTCGTTTCGGACTACATACGGACGCATCACAGCGTTTTGAGCGTGGCGTCGACTTTGAATTGCCAGCATTAGCGTTGGCACGAGCTTGTGATTTAATCACCAGTATTACTGGCGGTGAAGCTGGACAAATAGTCACGGCCGAAAACCTTGAGCATTTGCCAGCACGCGCACCGATTACATTGCCCATCGCGAAAGTTCGTGATGTCATTGGGATTGATATTGAACCAACTGAGATGGTACGTATCTTGACCCAATTGGGTTTTGACGTAGAGCAGCAGAGCGATTCACTAGTTTGCAAGCCGCCATCTTATCGTTTTGATATGAGTATCCGCGAGGATTTAATCGAAGAAATTGCTCGTATCTATGGCTATGACAATATTCCAAGTGTCCTGCCACATTTGCAAGTCAGCATGGATTATGATGATACTGCAGATTTGACGCATGAGATGAAGCTCGCGTTGGTCGACAATGGTTATATGGAAGCGATTAGCTTTAGCTTCAGTGATGCAAAACTAGAAGCATTGCTTGACGACGAAGCGCTAGGGGAGGTATTGGCACTGGCAAACCCTATCTCTAGTGATTTGGCCGTTATGCGTCGTACCTTGCTATCGAGCCTACTGCCTTGCGTTCAATATAACTTAAATCGTCAGCAGCCACGTGTACGTTTCTTCGAGACAGGTCTTAGCTTTGTTGGACAAAGTATTAGTGACTTAGTACAAACGCCAAGTATTGCTCTAGTCGCAGTTGGTGATATATGGAGCGAGCAAGCTTATCAAAACCGTGCGTTAGATTTTTATGACCTAAAGCATGACATTGAGCAGTTATTACCAGCACAAATCGATAGCGCACGTATCCGCTATGAGCGTAGTACGCTGAGTTTCCTGCATCCAGGACAAAGCGCTGAGTTATATATCGATGATATATACGTTGGTTGGTTGGGTCAGTTGCATCCAAATACTGCTAAGCAATTAGATCTGACTACTACCTGGGTCGCTCAATTGTCACTGGCACCGCTATTGACGATTGCACGTGAGCAGCATGCTATCACGACACCAAGCAAGTTCCCGCAAGTACGCCGCGATATTGCTATCTTGGTAGACAGTGACATCAGTTTGCAGACGCTAGAGACAACGGTGCGAACTGCAGCAGGTGATTTGTTGACTGATCTTTGGTTATTTGATGTCTATCAAGGTGACAAAGTACCAGCAGGCCAGCGCTCACTAGCGTTTGCACTGATATGGCAAGATAGTACGCAAACGTTGTCTGACGAAGCCGTCAAGACTGCCACAGATAAAGTGGTACAAGCGCTAACTGACCAGCATTCTGTACAGCTGCGCGACAGCTAACATTTAGTAAGTATTATACCCAATGCTCTGTAGTCTTTTTACCATGAGGCTACGGAGCATTGCTATTCATAGAATAAGTTAAGTGGTTATTAATAAAGGATTTTAATGAAGACTTTGTTAAAAAACGGTCAAAAAACCTTTATAATAGCTAGCCTTAACCCTCATACCGCTAAACCATGATATTCGACATCACGACATAGCATAGGAGTCGTACTGTGAGCACCTTAACCAAATCTGACATGATTGAGCATTTAATGAGTCACCTAAACCTAACACGCCAAGAAGGCCGCTGTCTGGTGGAGAACTTTTTTGATGAGCTGTCAGAAAGTTTGATTGATGGCAAAGAGGTCAAGCTTTCAGGCTTTGGCAACTTTGAGCTTAAAGATAAAAACAGCCGTCCAGGCCGTAACCCGAAAACAGGGGAGCCTGTTGCAGTATCCGCGCGCCGTGTGGTTACTTTCAAGACAGGACAGAAATTTCGT
The DNA here is from genome assembly GCF_039762275.1 of Psychrobacter proteolyticus. GTDB lineage: Bacteria > Pseudomonadota > Gammaproteobacteria > Pseudomonadales > Moraxellaceae > Psychrobacter > Psychrobacter proteolyticus_C. The sequence goes on from NZ_JBDLOB010000006.1 coordinate 134,706, forward strand.
CAGAAGGTTGACGAGCGTTTGTTTGATAGCTAATACTTAGTTTGGCACTGCGCTGAACGATAGTGTGTCTGTTTTATCGTGAGTTTATAAGAATGCTAGTGCGTATTTGCACTTAGTTATTTTTGTGTACATCTATATATTCCGATATTGCAGCATGCATCGTATATTAGGGTTATCTATAAAGTAGAGTCCTACTAAGATCATAAATCATAGACATAAAAAAAGAGAGCATAGGCTCTCTTTTTTTTACTACAGTTTATCTATTGTATGAACAATAAATTACTGAGCTTCTTCAACTACTACTTCGTCAGAAGCTTCAACAGCAGCAGTATCAGTTTCGCTAGCTACATCCATGCTAGTGGTGTCGCCGTCTACAGGAACTTCAGCGTCCATTTCGTCAGTAGCAGTTGCAGCTTGTGCATCAGCGATGTCAGCTTCAGCGCCAGCAACAGCAGCGTCAGCATCAGCAGTCATTTCGCCTTCAGCAGCAGCTTCGTTTAGCTCTTCAGAAGCGTCTTGCACTTCTTCTTGCGCGTCAGATAAATCTTCAGCAGCATTTTCTTTGCTGCTATCACAGGCAGTAAGGCCCATAGTTGCAGTCATGATACCAGCTAGAGCAAGTAATTTAAGTTTCATATGGTTTTCTCCGGAAAAATGAAATGAGCAGTAGCAGCAACAAAGGTCGAAATCCGAGATTTCTCAGAATTCAACTAGTCTTAGTCACAGCTACTCAGCTTCCACGCATTCTATAGGTTTTCTAAGTAAATAGAAATAGCCTGTACAATTAAGTAACAATAAAATTTAAAATAATATTTTACTTTGGCTATCCGATATACTTTTTAATACAAGAAGCTAGATTAATCGACGTATAATCAATGATATCAGAGGGATTGAGACCTTTTTTAGTTCTCATTTTTTGTCTCGAATTGTTGATATTAGCCCTGTTCTTATGGGTAAGAATTGAATTAAATAGTCTGATTATCGTCCTATATTACATAAATCCTAGTTAAGTTAGCAATTTTATAAGTTTCTACTTGATTTTAGGATAGTAGACTAGGTCATAGCGTAAATTAACTGGCCAAACAATATATAACATAAGTGATGAGTAATAGAAGTAGTGGCTAGTAGAGATAATGGTTAGTAGAAATAATGAATCAATCTACATTTGAGGAAGAGAACTATGAAATGGCAAGGTAGACGAGGCAGCTCGAATGTGCGCTCTAGCACAGGTGGCGGTAAGATGATCGGCGGTGGTATTGGCGGTATTATCATTGCAGGTATATTGTGGTTGGTATTTGGGGTAAACCCAATGACCGCATTACAGACAGGACAAGCGGTTACAGGTGGTGGTAGTGAGTCATCTACCGAGCTGGCAACCAGCACAGACCGAGACACGCAGTTTGTGAAAGTTGTACTAGCAGATACAGAAGAAGTCTGGCATCAAATCTTCAATGAAGCTGGTAGCACTTATCAAGAGCCGTCATTGATTTTGTTTAATGGTCAGGTTAGTTCGGCATGTGGTAGTGCTAGCTCTGCAACAGGTCCATTTTATTGTCCAGGGGATCAGACTGTTTATTTAGACACGTCATTCTTTGTAGAGATGCGACAGAATCTTGGTATTTCAGGCGATCAGCAAGGCTCTGGTGGTGAAGAGAACCAAGGCAAGGCTGGCGATTTCGCACAGGCCTACGTGATAGCGCATGAGGTAGGTCACCATGTTCAGACGTTATTGGGCATTAGCCAACAGGTCAATGAAGCTCGTCAGCAAGTAACACAAGCACAGTCCAATAAGCTATCAGTATTACAAGAGTTGCAAGCGGATTGTTTTGCTGGTGTATGGGCACAGCGCAATCAAGAGCGTGTACAGTTTTTAGAAGCTGGTGATCTTGATGAAGCGGTAAATGCAGCTAGTCAAATCGGAGATGATCGTCTAGCGAAAGCGAGTGGTGGTGCAGTAGTGCCTGATAACTTTACTCATGGTACCAGTCAACAACGCGTCGAATGGTTCACCCGTGGTCTACAAAGCGGTAATGTACAATCTTGCGATACGTTCAGCGGTGCACTTTAATGGCCATATATATTAATAATCGTGTATTTGACTAACGATGTTTTGTAATACTGATGTTTTTGACTATAAGTCTAGTGCATGGACTTATAAACAAAATTAAGACACAAAAAAGCCTGCAACGAATTGCAGGCTTTTTGTCATCTTTTATCTGATACTACTCAATCAATTTTCAAATAATATCAGCGTAGAAAGATTTAGTTGTTATCAAGAACATAACCACCAGCACCGCCAATCGCTGCACCAGCCAATGCGCCACGAGCGATATCTTTGCTGTCGCCTTTGCTTTTAATAAGAGCACCAGCTGCTGCGCCAGCAGTAGCACCTTTAGCAGTGTTGCTCATACCGCTATAAGAGTTACAACCAGTCATGATTAGTGCTGAGCTAGTAATTGCAGTCATTGCGATCGTTTTAGCAAATTTCATATTATCACCTATTAAGTCATCAAGTTTAAAATACAATACCTTCAAAATACTGTGTCCATGATATTTTCAAGTATATTCCTACTGTCTGTCATAATAGTCGGTTACTAATAATATAGTCGTAGTAAAAACGCTAATCTTTGCAAACGAGATGTAAGCGATGTTGCCGTACTGTATCATCAGTAATGCCTATGAGCGACAGAGCAGTATAGTTTAATTGGCTGAACTATTAATATTTTGATGCTGCCATAAAAAAGACTACCTATAGGTAGTCTTAATATCAAATCAAAGCTGAATATGTCTAGCAAACTGACTAAGAATTAGTTTTGTGATTTACGCTTCATTTGCTCGAAGAATTCATCATTGGTTTTCGCTTCTTTTAGGCGATCCAATAAGAACTCAGTAGCTTGTACGCCATCCATCGGTTGAAGTAGTTTACGTAAAATCCATACTTTACGCAGCTTGTCTTCGTCCAATAGACGCTCTTCGCGGCGTGTACCAGATTTTTTGATATTAATCGCAGGGAATACACGTTTTTCAGCCAAGTCACGCTCAAGCGTAATCTCTTGGTTACCAGTTCCCTTAAATTCTTCAAAAATAACGCTATCCATCTTACTACCAGTATCAATCAATGCACTGGCAATAATGGTCAAACTACCACCTTCTTCAACGTTACGCGCAGCACCAAAGAAACGTTTTGGACGTTCTAGAGCATTGGCATCCAGACCACCCGTCAATACTTTGCCTGATGATGGGATAACCGTATTATAAGCACGTGCTAGACGCGTAATCGAATCAAGTAAAATCACCACGTCTTGCTTATGCTCGACCAAACGTTTGGCCTTTTCGATGACCATTTCAGCAACTTGTACGTGACGCTGTGGTGGCTCATCAAAGGTAGAAGCAACCACTTCACCGCGTACCGTACGTACCATCTCGGTGACTTCTTCTGGACGCTCATCAATCAATAGTACGATCAAATAGCATTCAGGATTATTACGAGTGATTGATTGCGCGATGGTCTGTAGCAACATCGTTTTACCCGCTTTTGGCGGTGCGACAATGATAGAACGCTGACCTTTACCAATCGGAGCGATTAGATCGATGATACGACCAGTCAAATCTTCAGTGGTTCCGTTACCAAGCTCAAGTTTTAAATGCTCAGTTGGGAATAGGGGCGTTAGGTTCTCAAAGATAAGCTTATGACGTGAGCGATCTGGCGTATCAAAGTTGATTTCACCAACTTTTAATAATGCAAAATAACGCTCAGAATCTTTTGGTGGACGAATCGTACCAGCGATACTGTCACCAGTTTTTAGACTGAAACGGCGAATTTGGCTAGGGCTGACATAAATATCATCAGGACCGGCTAAATATGAGCCTTCTGATGAGCGCAAAAATCCAAAACCATCAGGAAGAACCTCAAGTACGCCGTCACCATAAATGGCTTCACCGTTACGCGCATGGGTTTTTAGAATAGCAAAGATAATGTCCTGTTTACGGCTACGAGCCATATTATCAAGACCCATTTCTTTGGCGATAGCCAATAGCTCAGCGATTGATTTTTTCTTTAATTCAGTAAGATTCATAGATAGGTCATTAGCAATTGATCAGATGAGAGATGCCATTAGCAGCACAAGTCACGACAGTGATTAAAATAACGGTAATATGATGATATGGGTGTGTGCACAGCGCTGTAGTTTATGTAGTTTTGGTTTTATATGTCTGCTTATGTACGCATTGTCATCATTGGAGGCAAGGTAATAAGAAATAAGGATAAAAAAGGCTACATAAGAGTCTGCGTCAAAAACTCAATATCAGTAATTGCGTTTAGTCATTTTGTTCAGCAATGGTGTTTATAATGACGATTGTGTTTTTGTTGATAAACACGAGGAGAATAGCGACAAGATACTTAGGAAAACAGTTGGTTTTCTCTTGTCAGCAGACTATACGGTCTTCACAATAGCGTTGTCAATAAATTTTGCCAAAAAAGTCACATTATCGAGTTTTTTGCACAAAAAACAAGCAAAAAAGCCACTATCTTAGTCAGATAATGGCTTTCTCGGTTATTATATTTTGCCTACTCAAGGTAATCTAGAGCTGGCAAATTTAACTTATAAATGCTTGTCTAGTACTTTAGCCAATTCAGCTTTTGGCTGTAGGCCCATTACTGAATCAACTTTTTCGCCATCTTTAAATACAAATAGCGTTGGGATGTTGCGGATACCAAAACGGCTAGCCGCTTGTGGGTTGTTGTCTACGTCTACTTTAACGATTTTAACTTTACCTTGGTACTCAGTCGCTAGATCTTCTAAAATAGGAGCAATGGCTTTACAAGGACCACACCATGGCGCCCAGAAGTCTACTAGTACAGGTACGTCTGATTGTAGAACATCTTGATCAAAGTCTGTGTCGGTAGTATGTACAATAAGGTCTGACATAATTTTATCTCTCTTGTTTTATTACTTCTATCACCACTCATCAACCTATATATTGGTTTAATAATAAATCAGTTGGTGGTCAAAGAATTGTTTAGAAGGGGTGAAAATGTGCCATTATATTAACATGTTTGCCCTAATTTGACAGATACAGGCTGGTTAAATTGTTTAACAACTAGTATTAGCACAATAAATCGAAACGGTGCAGCACAAGAGTGTCCAATCTGTTATTGAATACGATTATCCTTATCAAAGTATGTATCTCAGCCAGATAGAAGTCTTATTTTATACCTCGTTTATATAGTAGTTAGTGATTAGTAGCTAGCGATATTAATAACTTTAAAAATCAGTCAAAGTTTTGCCATTTTATCCGAATAACCGTTGTTCCTAAAATGGCTGTCGTGCCAAATATAGCTATCGTGTCTAAAAGACTAGCCACCAAAAATCCTTATCTTAAAACCAATTTACATAAGTAGTTAATTTTATGCCTTTTACCGATGAAGAAGTTAATGCCCTCAATGCCCAAGAAAGCGCTTATCCACTTGAGTTTTTTAAAAATTTTGCACAAGAGATTACGGTTTACGAAGACGATGACATTTGGGTAGTTGATAAACCTGCAGGCCTATTAAGCGTCGATGGCAAGACACTCAAAGTGAGTCTGCTTGCTCGGCTTGAGCGTGCCAATCCAGCCGTCAAATTGATTCACCGCTTAGATATGGACACATCTGGACTGCTTATTTTTGCAAAAAATGCAGCAGCGCAAACCAATATCAGTAAGCAATTTATCGAGCGTCTACCGCAAAAGAAATACCAAGCGCGTGTCTTTGGTGAGTGGGAGCAGGTCGGCGCAACTGGTGAGATATCAGTGCCAGTACGCTATGAGCCAAGTACCAAACCGCGCCATATCGTCGATCACGACTGGTCAAAGCATGCGCTGACGCTATACGAAGTTGTGGCTCACGAAACCTGTAATGGCGAGACAGTCACTCGTGTCATGCTAAAGCCAGTCACGGGCCGTAGCCATCAGCTACGCGTACATATGGTCCATGTCGATCATGTGATGATTGGCGATCCGATTTATGCTGAAGGTGCCGCACTAGAGATAGCACCAAGGCTCAACTTACATGCACAGCAATTGCGTTTAAAGCATCCAGTACTGGGTGCTTGGATGGACTGGGAAAGTCCCTGCCCGTTTTAAATCGTTAGATTTTGCCACTTGCTGTCAATAGATGCGATAAACAACGGCTATAAAGCCAGCTATAAAATGCCAGTCATGCAAATACAAGGATGAAAGTATGCTTGATATCACCACGACCAAACAGGCTATCAAAAACCGCCTTAAAGGTAAAAAGTCAAAGACGGATAAAGTAGCCGACTATGAAGTATTGATTATCGGTGCGGGTATCGCAGGTATTGGTATGGCTTGCCGTTTACAGCAACAGCAGCATAAAGGTCTATTCGGTCATAAAGCTCCAAAAAAGCAAAAGCAGGCAAAACCGACTAATAAGCAAAAACCTCCACAGCGCTTTGCTATCTTAGAAAAGCGGGCTGATTTGGGTGGTACATGGGATTTATTTACCTATCCGGGGATTCGCTCTGACTCTGACGCCTTGACCTTTGGTTATAACTTTAGGCCGTGGCTTGACTATAGAATGCTTGCAGCAGGCTATGATATCAAGCGTTACATCGCTGATACGGCACGCGAGTTTGGGGTGACCGAACATATCCACTATCAGCATGAAGTTCAGCAGATATCTTGGTCTAGTGAGGATCAACAGTGGTCAGCAACTATTAAAAACCATGCAAGCGGTGAGATGTTTGTTAAGACTGCTAAGTTTATTGTAGGTGCCACTGGCTATTATGATTATGAGCAAGGCTATCGCCCTCATTTTGATGGAGAGGAGGATTTTCACGGTCAAATCGTTCATCCACAGCACTGGAATAATCTAGACTATGATGATAAAAAAGTCATCATTATTGGTAGCGGTGCCACAGCGATGACGTTGCTACCTGCGCTAGTAGATAAAGACAGTGGTCAGTGTGCGCGTCATGTCACGATGCTGCAGCGTACGCCGACCTATGTGGCAAGCGTGCCGGGTGATGACCATGCTATTGACTGGCTATCAGGCAAGTTTTCACCATTATCAAAAGAGCAAGCCTATACGGTACTGCGTGCGCGCAACGTGTTACGGCAACAAGGCCTGTACAAAGTTGCGACTCACGCACCCAAGGTGATGAAGGCAGTCTTAAAAAATGGGGTGAAAAAAGAGCTGAAAGGTAGCGGCGTTGATAGCAAGCATTTTATGCCTGACTATAATCCATGGGATCAACGAGTATGTGCGGTACCTGACGGTGATTTATTCAAAGCCCTGCAGGACAAACGCGCAACAGTAGTGACCGATCAAATCAGCCACTTTACTGAGACAGGAGTTATGCTGCAATCTGGCCAGCATCTCGACGCTGATATCATCGTTACTGCGACTGGTTTAAAGCTACAGATGCTGGGCGGGGCAGCGGTATATATCGACGGTCAATCTATCGATATTGGCACGCGTATGACCTATAAGGCAGTCATGATAGAAGGCATACCTAATCTGGCGGCACTGTTTGGCTATACCAATGCCTCGTGGACACTTAAAATCGATTTGGCTTGTCAGTATGTAGTGAGGCTGTTGGGGTATATGCATAAAAACCGTTATCAAGTCGCCATGCCACAAGCACAGACTGCCGATATGACAGCCTGTGCTCAAGCAGATACCGTGATGGGTTCGCTATCGTCTGGTTATGTCAGACGCGGCAAAGACGAGCTACCTAAGCAAGGCGATCGCTATCCTTGGTTTGTGACCAATAACTATCTAAGTGATCGAATCATGCTTAAGTATCGCAAGATAAAAGACGACTGGTTACGATTTAGTCGTTAGTATCTTGGTAGTTATTGATGATGGTTGTCGATGAAATCGGCAACTTGCTTGCTTAACATCTGCCACAAGGTCTCTTGGGCGCTTTTGCTGCCCCATGCATTGTGCGGACTAAAGATAACACGCGGATGATCGCTGATACTGAGCAAAGGATCATTATCAGCGATCGGTTCTTGTTCAAACACATCGCTAGCATAGCCGATGATCTGCTTACTATTAATCGCGTCAGTTAATGCTTGGCTATCAACGATGCCGCCACGGGCGACGTTGACGATGAGCGGCTGTTTAACCATTTTTGCTAGAGTATCCTTGTTAATAAGATGCTCAGTTTGTTCATTCAATGGACAGTGTAGACTGATCACATCCGCACGCGCTAATACTTCATCAAACGCGGTATAGTCGTCGCTGCGTGGTTCACTTCCTTGGTGCTCCGCCCACAGTACGGTCATACCAAAGGCACGAGCAATCTCGGTCACGCGCTTGCCAATGGTGCCAATACCGATAATACCTAATGTCTTATCTTCCAAATCTATCAACGGAATATCCAGCAGGCAAAAATTGCCGTTTGCCAGCCACGTGCCGTCAGCGACTTTCTGATGATAATGAATACCAGCACGCATCGCTGTCAGCATGAGCATAAATGTGTGTTCGGGCACGCTTTTGACTGCATAACCGGCGACATTGAACAGCGCAACACCGTGCTTATCGCAAGCCTCTTGATCGACGTTATTCATGCCAGTAGCAGTCAGTTGAATAAGCTTGAGTTTCGGTAATTGCTCTATCACCTCAGCACCAATTTGGACTTTATTGGTGATAATAATATCAGCATCTTTGCAGCGCTCAATGATGACAGACGTGTCTTTTGGCGTGTCATTATAAGTGATGTAATCGCTCACACCTATTGGCGCTGGCAGGTCAATACCTTCAGAAAACGTACCTTTATCTAAAAAAACGGCTTGCATGGCTAGTCCTTACTTATTGTTGTCTTATAGATAGTTAGCGAATAAACGGCTATCGCATGAATCCTTATCGGCTTAATGTAGCACGTTGGTATTTTTAGTCAAAAATGAATCGGCCAAATATCGATCGAATAGATATAAGCTGCTGATAAAGCAGGACAATCTTTATTATTCAACAATCGTGTATTTGTCTAACATAGTATCGATTAAATAACTTATAAAATCATAGCTATCGCAAGCTGCCTCTTGAAAATTCAACTTAACGCACTCATCTACCCGCTAACGTTATATAATGGTTGGGCTGAACGATTGGCTTGATTGGTGTTGTGGCATTTCTTCTATGTCTTTTTGACATTTTATGGTGTGAACAACCTTATTTAGCTATTGTTAGCCGCCATTGCTGTTTTCTAAGCTATCTATCTAAATTTCATTATCTGAGTACAAAAGACATCGCCTTATGACTATCTCTATTGCTTCATTGCACAGTACTGAATTCGCCGTTGGTCAACGTTATTTATCTGATACGGAGTCTGAGCTTGGCTTAGGTGTGGTCATCGATGTTGACGACCGATGTGTGCATATTTTATTTCCGCAAAGTGAAGAGACACGCGTCTACGCAAAAAACTCTGCGCCATTATCGCGCGTGGTGTTTAAAGTAGGCGATAGCATCTACGATCAAGATGGAAAAAGCTATACGGTCAATGCCGTTGATGAAGTGATGGGCGTACTTAAATATGGCGTCGATGAGCACGAGCGCGGCATCATGGAAACCCGCCTTGCTGCCAATATCACATTGGCCAAGCCGCTTGAACGCTTGCTTGCTGGCCGTATTGAGCGCGGTGACTGGTATGAGCTGCGTCAAGACATCTTGCGCATGCAGTCAGCGCTAGCAGGCCACCCACTAAAAGGCCTAATGGGTGCACGTGTCGATATCATCGAGCATCAGCTGTATATCGCACATGAAGTCGGTAAGCGTATCGCGCCGCGTGTATTATTGGCTGATGAAGTTGGCCTTGGTAAGACCATCGAAGCGGGCATGATTATTCATCAGCAGTTGCTAACGGGCAAAGCTGAGCGTGTGTTGATTTTGGTACCAGATAGTTTGCAGTATCAATGGATGATTGAGCTGCGTCGCCGCTTTAACCTAAACTTTGCCTTGTTTGATCTAGTGCGTACTGCAGCTATTAAAGAACACGACCCTGAACAAAACGTCTTTGCCACTGAGCAATGTATCATTGGTGGCATGGATCTGTTACTCGATCACCCAGACTTATATGACCAAGCGATGGATGCAGGGTTTGATTTATTGGTTGTTGATGAAGCGCATCATCTGCATTGGGATGAAGCACAGGGCGGCAATGATAAGTATGACCTGATTGCAGATTTCGCAGAAGAAACGCCAGGCGTGATGCTATTGACAGCAACGCCAGAGCAGCTTGGTGCGCAGAGTCACTTTGCCCGTCTGCGTTTGCTTGATCCAGATCGTTTTGATGATTTGGATGAATTTATCGATGGTCAAGAAGCTTTTGCAGAGACAGCAGCAGTTGCTGGTGTCTTGATAGAAGAAAAGCCACTGAATGAAGGCCAAATTGCTGCCTTAAGTAGTCTATTAGATATTAGTATTGAAGAACTATCTTCAATCAATGAAGATGAAAAACTGCGTACACATGCGCTAAACGAGCTATTAGATCGTCATGGTACAGGTCGTATCTTGTTCCGTAATACGCGTGAGAGTGTCAAAGGTTTCTACGGCCGTAGTAGCCAACCATATCCACTGCCATTACCTGAAGCATGGAAAGATAGCTATCAAACCAATGGTAAGTTGCGTGAGCAGCTATGGGGCGAAGAAAACCAACCAGACGGTGGCTGGCTAGAAGATGATCCACGTGTTTCTTGGTTGATTGATATTTTGCGCGGTGAGCTTAAGCATCAAAAAGTCCTATTAATCGCTCGTAGTGGTGCGACGGTAGAGAGTTTAGAAGCAGTATTGCGTCTGCATGCGGGCATTAAGACAGCTATCTTTACTGAACAGATGACTTTGCTTGAGCGTGACCAAGCAGCTGCGTTCTTTGCTGATAGTGAAGGTGCGCAGATACTACTGTGTTCAGAGATTGGTTCAGAAGGTCGTAACTTCCAGTTTGCAAGCCAATTAATACTATGGGATCTACCTGCTAACCCAGATACCTTAGAGCAGCGTATCGGCCGTCTAGATCGTATCGGTCAGACGCAGCAAATCATGCTACATGTGCCTTATGTACAGGGTACAGCACAAGAGCGTCTGTATCAGTGGTATAACGATGCACTGAACATGTTCAATCAGATATCGCCAACGGCACAAAGCGTACAAGAGCAATATATCCAAGAGCTTAAGCCTATGCTTGAGGGTGCTGATACCGTTGAAAATAATGTCATCTTGCAAGACATCATTGACGAGGCGCTACAGACACGTTTGGGACTAGAAGCACAGCTACAGGCTGGTCGTGACCGTCTGCTAGAGTACAACTCATGCCGCCCGCGTGTCGCTGGTCGTATCGCTGATGCTATGCGTGACTTTGATGGCAATAATTTGTTGCCGCACTTTATTGAGCGTTTCTTTGCGTCTGCCAATATCGATCACAACATCCAACGTGATGGCTCGTGGGTCATCGCACCTATCGATAGCACCGAGATCAGTGACTATATTGATGGTTTGCCACTTGGTGATGAAGACGGTATGACGTTGACTTTTGAGCGTGAGCAAGCGCTTCAACGTGAAGACATCGAGTTTATCACTCACGAGCATCCATTGATGCGTGCGATTTATGAGCTAGCGAGCACTAGCACCTTTGGTAACACCACGGTTGCAATGCTAAAAAGTGCCGCTGTTCCGCAAGGTATGGTACTGCTAGAGGTGAACTTCCGTGTTGAAGCGATCGCGCCAAAAGTGCTCAATCTGCCAGCGACTTTGTCCACACAAAATATCCGTGTCTTTATCAGTGAGCAGGGCAGTGACTTATCGGCTCGTATCAGTGCTGAAATGATTATGCCGCACGTTGAGCGTTTAGATAAAAACCGTGCTCGCCAAGTGATTAAAGTGCGCGGCGATGTGATTGAGCAGCGTTATTACGAAGCTGAAGACATCGCTCGTCAGCAGATCGCTGAGATTGGTGAGCAAGCAAGTAGCCGCTTTAGCCAGCAGTGGTCACGCGAAATTAAGCGTTTAAAACATCTACAGACGATTAATCCAAACGTACGTCCTGAAGAGATTGAGCGTTTAGAGCAGCTTAAAGCTCAAGGTGAGCAAGCACTTGGTAATCTGTCATTAGTGCCGGATTCTATTCGCGTACTCGTAGCAGTTAAGCCATAAGCATCGGCGTATTTGTCAAAAACGAGGTGTTATTATACATCTCGTTTTTTTATGGTTGAGATTGCTTGTTTTGCTCTTTAGTTGCGATTTTTCTGGCAAAAATAGATAAGCAATACTTATGAGTAAGCCGACAGTAACTAGTCAAAGCCACCAATATTGGGTAAGATGTTTACCTTTTCTATAGAAAATAAATATTCGGTGATAACATCGCTAACGATGTCTGTATGTTTATTTTAAGGTCTCCTTCGACAGATCTTAACAAGTGATCTCGCATTATTTTACATTCAAATATGATGGCTATATGGCATCAATATCATCAGATGCTGAGCGTTTTTGATAAAAATAAGGAAACATATCGTCATGTCCGACAATCTACAACTGATTGATGAGCTGCTGGCTACTATCGCGCTTATTGAAGTTACCCCTGATGTTTTTGAGGGTAAAAGCCATGACTATGTGGGCAGTCGTATATTTGGTGGGCAAGTGCTCGCTCAAGCGATTATGGCAGCGGCGCATACATTAGATCAAGACAAACCTTGTCACTCACTGCATGGGTATTTTTTGCGTGGTGGTGATATCAACCAACCGGTGATATATCAAGTCCGTCGTTTGCGTGATGGTCGTAGCCTGTCTGCACGTGAAGTCACCGCTATTCAGTACAAAGAAGTACGTGGTAAGCCGCCTGTTGAGCAAGTAATATTTTCAATGATTGCCTCGTTCTCACCGATGGAAGATGGGCTTGAGTATCAAGAAGACATGCCTGTCTATCCACCGCCAGAAGACTTGCTAACAGAGCAGGATCTAAAAGAAGAGAATGTCGGAAAAGTACCAGAAGCGCTAAAAGCAAGATTTATGCGCCGCCGTCATGTCGAGATTAAGCCAGTAAAGCCGCGTAATCCGATTAGCCCAGAACCAATGAAGCCTAAACAAGCAAACTGGCTACGCATTCGTGAATTGGGCAATCAGCCAGTGGCTATTCAGCAAGCGCTATTAGCATTTTCGTCTGACTTTTATTTGGTTGGCACAGGGCTGATGTCTCATGGTGTTAGCTTTATGACCAGTGGTCTACAGGCCGCTAGTATCGATCATTCGATGCATTTCCATCGTGATTTTGACTTAAACAAATGGATGCTGTACGACATGTGGAGTGATACCACGTCTAATGCGAAAGGCTTGAATCATGGTCAGTTTTGGCAAGATGGCAAACTGGTCGCTACTGTGCAACAAGAAGGCCTCATGCGTTTACGTGTGCCAAAGTCTTAGAGTTATTTAGACCCAGCTATCTTTATATTATCATCATAAAAAAGCGACTCATTATTAATAGTGAGTCGCTTTTTTTTATGCTAATTTTTATTCTAAGATCTTAAGCATCGCGCGAGGCAGTCCTAGGCTGTCTTGCGCTTTTCGTTCGGTTAACCACTTAAAGTCAATTTCAGCCGCTGCTAATTTATTATTTAACTCGGTGACCTGCGTCGCATTAATTGTTAATTTACGCGGGGTCAAATACCAGTGAAAGTGCGTCAGCGAATGCTTAATAGGGGCGTCATCGAGTAAAGTATTGCTGACTGATTTTGCGACCAGTTCATTCTTTATCAGCCATTCATTTATGATTTGCTCAGCAGTGGTAAATTCTGCTTCGTATACTTTTTCATTACTACGGACATCGTTTACTGTGTTTGATGGCTTATCATCGCTAGCTAGTGTCTTTTTAACGGTAGCCTTAGTGTTCGCTTTACCGTCAACTTTTTCCACAAACTGTAATGGCAAACTCCATAATCCACCCCAGATACCATTGTCAGGGCGTTGTAGCCATAATATCTCACCATCTGCACTTTCGATGAGCAGTGCGTCACTGAATTTACTAGGTTTGGGCTGCTTTTTTGCTTTGACGGGATAATCAGTCTCGCGCCCTTGCGCATGGGCTAGGCAGTCTTCTTTTAATGGACATAACAGACAGGCAGGCTTGCTACGGGTACATAATGTCGCACCCATATCCATCATGGCTTGCGCAAATAGTCCTGAGTTCTCTGTCGGTGTTAGTCGCTCTGCCAATGCCCATAAATTTTTGGTGGTAGCAGATTTGGTGATATCGCCGTCAATTGCTGCCCAACGTGTCAGCACACGTTTGACGTTACCATCACAGATGACGCCATAATGATGCAATCCCATCGCCATAATCGCCCCAGCAGTCGACGGCCCGACCCCTGAAATCGCTTCCCATCCTGATAGCGTCTGTGGAAACTCGCCCGTTTCATCGATTACCTCAACCAACTGCTTAGCACCTTTATGCAAATTACGCGCACGCGCATAATAGCCAAGTCCTGCCCAATGCTCCGCTACGGTATCCCATTCTGCTGCGGCCAAGTCCTGCACAGTCGGAAACGATGCCATAAAACGTGCAAAGTAGGGCAGTACAGTGGTCACTTGCGTTTGCTGAAGCATCACTTCGGATAACCAAACGATATAAGGATTTGGCGTATCGGTTTGGTGCTGTTGCCAAGGTAAATCATGGCGACCATTTTCGGCAAACCAATCAAGTAGGCGCGGGGCAAAGGAGTTTAACGCTTCTATAGGCTGAGAAAAGGAAATATTGGATATAGTGGTTGGTTTGGTCATAGGCGATAGTAATATTTGATAAATATGAATTTGTTAGAAGACAACAAATATTTTTAATTTTCTGAATTGTAATCTTTCTTAAAACCACAAGCTTCACAATCAAGCGAAATTTTCGAGCCTTCCATATTGACTTTTACATTTTTGGAATTGCATTTGATACAGTGCAAAACACTCTCATTACCTTCTTCTTCAAAGTTAAAATACTTAGGGACTATTTCCTGATTCCAGTATTTACCTATAGGTTTTTTAAATCCGGCATCTTCGTCTTTTAAAATAAAGTCAAAAATTATTTGACTTAAATAAGATCTTGGAGCTCGTGAGTCGCGATTATATTTATAGGTATCCCAGTTTTCTTGTAATGCTCTCTCACCCAAAGATAACATTTTCCCAGGGATGATATTTCCTGCATGTTTTTTGCTTTGAGCATACCCCTTGGTATAAAAAATATGGGCATCCTCAACTGATTTTTTTATAAAATAGTATATTTCACTTATTGAGAAATCTTCTAACAACTGTTGTAATACCTCTCTAGTTTTCTTTTCTGCACTAAATGTTATATTTAGCTCTTCAGCTTTTATATATAGATACTGTAGTGCCTCTTCAACACTAAGCTCCAATATAATTTTGAAGAAATCATCTTCGTAATTTGAGTCAATATTGTCTTTCAAATCGAAATAAATCTGATTATAAACTTCATTTAAGTTACTACGTTCGTCATCATGTATAGCTACGTTAACTATCCACTGGACTCGTCTAGGATAATATCCCTTATCTGGAGCTTCATCTGGAAAAGCGTCAAGTGGAGAAAGAGGATCTATCAATAGTATATTTGATCTATATAGTTTATCAATATAGCTTTCATCCATATTATCAGAAGGCGTAAATAGCTTTGTTCTCAAAGGATTATTCAAAGATAATATGTGTTCAAATTCCTCATCAGTTTGGATTCTAAACAAAGTTAACAATAATAACTTTTCTTTAAACCCCAATGATTCATAGCTTACAGTACGAAAATTAAGAATACAGTATGCATCTTCTACCATTTCTCTCTTTGTATTCTTCTTATTTATGATTTCCTGTTTTTCTATCTTAACGCATTCAGTACACTCACATTTTTTTTCAAAATAATTGTTACTATTATCAAATATCTTGTGGTCGCATTTATAGCATTCAATAGGATTCTTTTTATAAGAACCATCGCTCTTACTCTTACGTTTTACATACATTGGTATTTGACAGTACGGACATACAGTATTGAGCAACTGCTGAGGAGGTAGTACTTTAATTAGTTTGTTAGGGTTAATATCGATCTTATACTCAGATATCAAAACAGAGTTTTTTTCACCATTTAGATATCGTTGGTATAACTCATCGATATCTGAAGCTGTTAAATGTTTCACTTCATCTGCAATTTCTACTAGGAAATCTGTCATAATTTTCTCTAAATATAATTAATATTGACTATTTATTAACTACCTTCTAATCTACTTCCGATTCTTCCGTGTCTTTAAACGACGTAAGCGTTTTTCTTCCTCTTTCGCTTTTTTCTTCTCTTCAGCCGCGAGTCGTTGTTCTGCGACCACGATTTCTTCAGCTTCAGTCATTGCTGGTGTTTCAAGCGTGATGCGACCAATCTTCGCGCTACGCAATTCGTTAATTAGAATCTCAGACATACGGTAAGTATCGACTTGATTGCCCGCGCGTACGCAGCCGCGATTACGTCCAGCCACTTCAAAAAACTCCCAGTCAGTCTTTGGCAGCTCTTCAATTTTATAGCGAGTTTTTAGCAGCTCAGGATAGGCTTGCATCAAGTACTCAGCGGTATAGCTTGCCACATCAGCGAAATCAAAAGCCGTATCACGAATACCGCCTGTCGCTGCTAAACGATAACCTGAGTTTTCGTTTTCAACTTTTGGCCATAGCATACCGGGCGTGTCATAGAGCATGATGTCATCGTCGAGCTTAATCAGCTGCTGCGACTTGGTCACGGCTGGCTCATCGCCTGTTTTTGCCACAGCGCGTCCTGCTAGCGTATTGATCAGCGTTGATTTGCCAACGTTTGGAATACCCATAATCATCGCTTTGATTTGACGACCAGTCCCGACTTTATTGGGTACGAGATGCTTACAGATGGCGATGATGCGTTTTACATCATTGGCTTTTTCAGTATCGCAAGCAATGGCTTTGACCCCATCTTGCTGCTCGAGATAATCCATCCATGCTTGAGTCAACTCAGGATCGGCAAGGTCAGCTTTGTTCAGGATTTTGATAACAGGTTTTTCGCCGCGCAGTGCTGCGACCATTGGGTTTTCACTACTATATGGAATACGCGCATCGATGACCTCGATGACCAAATCCATCTGCGGCATGACTTCTTTGATTTCGTTACGGGCTTTGTTCATGTGCCCAGGGAACCACTGAATACTTGCTCTCTTATCCATCTGCTTTCATAACCTTTTATAAAAAATGCTAAAAGTAAAACAATCAACGTTTACTTTCTAATGGTGTCCAGTTTACTACAGAACCACCTTGTTCACGGCACAATTTCACCCAACCAGCTTTGTCATTACGCCTGATTTTGGTTTTCTGTTTCCTCATGCGCGGGTGGTAATGGGGCAAGGTAACCAATTAATAGTATTAAGCTGCCTGCGCCAAGGAAGGATATGACTCGCCAAATCGCTTCGGTCTGTGACAAATCGACCAAGACCAGCTTGAGTACGACAATGCCTAGTAGACCAATACCCATAAACCAAAGCGAGCGCTGCCAGTAGCGACTCGCCATGATGGTGGCGACCAATGCCAAGAGCGTCCATAAAATCGTCAGTCCTGTTTGTACTTGCTCGCTCTGCCATGCGCCGCCTTGATAGTCATTCCAAAGTGGTGTGCCAATAAAGGCATGTAGCGTTCTGACCAACATGCTGGAGATCAACCAAAAACTGATCAGTCCCAATATAATTAGCAAGTTCTCAGCGGTGAATACGCGCTTAGATTTGGCAGCTGTACTCGACTCGATAACGGTATCATTGCGACGGCGTTGGCTGATGTAATACAGACTAAAACCAACCGATAATGTCAGCCAAGATGTGGTGTCATATAGGTTAAATAATGGAAAATAAGACATTCTCCAAATCACACCGTCATAAGACCAATTGGTAAGAACAACCCACAGTAAAGCAATAGGAGCAAAGATGGCAGCGCATCCTAATAGTGCCTGTTGCCAATCAAACCAGTACAGCAGACCTTGTTCTGAAACTTTATTAGTTGAGGTGTTTTCTGCATTTTGTCTCGTATAATGATGATTTAACCATAACCCAAGCAATATAAGCACCGCTGAAAACAAGAAAGCCATTACGCCATCAGAGTCTGGTAGGCCATAATGCGCCGCGGCAGCAATGAGTAAGATACCCGTACCTAGCCAGCTTGCAGCAGTATAACGTGAGGTATTTTTGTTATCGGACCATGTATCAGACCATGTCTTTAACCATAGCTGACCCATGACTAACCAGCCGATTATCAACCCTATTAAGACCAACCATTCCGCTATTGCCCATGTTAAATTTTGCTCGAATTTTTGCGGTAGTTGCAGTATTAGCATGAAGTAGAACAGGGCTAATAATCCATGACTAAGCTGTCTGATTTCAGCCCATAGACGATAGCGATTGATGACCCAATAGGCGATCAAGCTGATGAGTGCTGCTAGTGCAATTACCGTCGTGCTTGATTGCCAGATATCAAACCAATGATGCAAATCAAGCATTAATACTTGTAGCATCCAAGCCATCGCGGTCAGTGTCAAAAATTTGATGAATCTAGGGCTATGCCAAACAAATTTGAATACACGGCTCTGACTATCGATGGAGGTCAGCCATTGCTGCGTCGCTTGCATACTGACGCCCAGCGCATGGGCATAGCTGGTCAATGCATCTGATGCGTTGTCCAGTGATTGTATGACCGAGGATGTTGTAGCGCTTTTACTGTTAAGGTTATTAAGGTTGTTACTACTATCTAAGCTATTAAGCAGCACAGCAGGGGAGTTGCTAGCGCGTAATATAAAGACGGTCGCTAGATAACTGAGCGCTGAAATACTGAAAGCTAAAACGGGATAGTCTTTGCTAGAGAATATCGCTGTCGTCACTAGCATACCAATGCTGACGAGCTGTAATAGCAAGCCGAATAATACCGACCATGAGCGTAGTGAGCGTCGCCCAAACCATACTAGCGCCAACCCTTGTACTGACCAGCCAAAAGCAATCCATTCAGCATCTAGCGCCAACGGAATAACGAGCGCAAAAAATCCTAATCCTAACGCCAGCATACCTTCGGTGATTAAAGCATAGCGTCTACTGCGCTGGATGAACAACCAGCCCATCCCAAGATAAACCATAGCCAAAATGGCACTGGTAATCGTGAGGGCGTTAGAGATGTCGTTTAGTAAGGCAGAAAACAAACCAAAGGCCAGTAGCGGTACTGAAAACAGTAAACCCGTATCAATGGGAAATACATAGGAGCTGCCTACATTGGCTCTGTCCAAGTGTTTTGTGTCATCTACATTATCAGCATGACTGAGGTCTTTTTCGTTTAGTGCATTATAGGTGATGATTTGCTGCGCATAACGAATGACGACAAATAAGTAAAGCAGCCAGTGTAAGGTTACCAATGCTACCAATGCCCAGCGCTGCGTTTCAATGACGGCGCTCAGGTTTTCGCTGATACCCCAATAGTATGCCAAGCCAAATGTCACAGTCACACCGAATAGATTCAATATTTTCCATGGTCGATAGTGAGCAATGACGGCAATGGTGACGTTTAATAGTAGGTAGTAGCTGAATAAGGTGACCAAGCTGCCAGTATCTTCACTGGTCAAAATCGGTGCAAAAAACCCACCCGATAATGCCAACAATGCTAATGGGAAGGCGTTTTGACGTACGGCGAGAGCAATGGTAATGGCAGACAATAACCCAAGCCCGATAAAGCTTGGGATACTAGGAATGATTTCATAAACACTGTAAGCGAAAAAGGTGCTTAGATAGGCAATCGCTAAGCCTGCGCCCTGTAGCGTAATTCCATATGAAAAGCGTTTTGCCGTCAGCTTTAATCCAAGTGCTGCCAATGCTAATCCTGTAACGCCAACTGCTAGAAGCTTTGTGGCAATCGAAATCTCGATATATTCGCTTAATAAGCGTAGCAATAACACCACACCTACCAGCAGCACCAGTACGCCGACTCGCACGACCAAGTTGCCACCGAAAAACCAGTTTTTGATTGAATGAATCAGTGAGGTCACAATAGGTAATGAGCGTTCATCAGGCTCAATCTGTGCGGTAGACGCTGTGTTTTGCGTATTTATCGAGGCGTTATCGTCTACAGGTTTATCGTCATAGATACTTGATGCTGCATGTGTGGTCGAGTTTGAAGCAACGGTAGGAAGCGGTGGTGGTGATACAGGCAGCCGATTATCTGGAGAAGAGTGTTGTGAGTCAAAAGTTATTTCTTTAGCATCATGGTCTTTAGCGTCACTGTCTTTAGGAACATTGTTTTTAAGATCGTGCTCGTTAGTAGCAGTGTTGCGTGCATAATCATTTTTATCGATCAAAGGTGCAGATGGAGGCGTCATACTACGATATCTTTGCTGTTCCAGCTCAGCTTGCAGCGTCGTCACATCGCGGCGTAGATGCTCGATTTTTCGAGTTATCCTAGTATATAACGCGACCACCACGATCAACAAAATCGTAAAAGCCAGCCAGCCCAACTGGGTCACCATTAGATACAACATCTTCGTCACTCAATCCAGTTTATAGTAAAGTGATAATGACGTGATTTGATAAGAAGCACAAGACTACTCTGATTACTGGGCTAAAAGACAAATGCTAGAATGACAATCAAAATAAAAGGGTAGCTTAATACTTAAGCTACCCTTTTTAATGGTCTTTATACCAAATCGTTTATTATGCTAAATTGGCTTTCATAAACTCAAGCATGTTTTCCCAGCTTTGTTTAGCAGCGGCTTCATTGTAGCCAAGATCTACTTCATTTTTGGCTGCACGCTCATCAGCATGCGGATTGGTAAAGCCATGCTTAGCGTTGTCATAGACGTCGATAGTGTAGTCAACATCGGCTGCGTCTAGCTCTGATTTTAGACCTTCGATAGCATCCATTGATACCATTGAGTCATCACGGCCATGAGCGACCAACACTTTTGCTGCAAAGTTTTTGTCTGCTGGCTGTTTTGGGGTTGGGTTACCATGGAACGTGGCAACGGCTTTTAGCGGCATGCCTTCGCGAGCCATATCTAGTACAACTTTACCGCCGAAGCAGTAACCGATTGCGCCTAGGTTGTCACCATCGACAGATAGCTGATCGCTGAAGTCATTAAGAATTAAGCGGCAGCGTGCCATTAGCATGTCTTGATCGGCCAGTACTTGCTCCATCCACATGTTTGCCATTGCCGCATCGGTAGTTAGTTTGCCTTCACCGTAAACGTCCATAGCGACTGCTGCATAGCCCGCCTCTGCCAAACGCTCAACCACTGATTTTGGATGATCGACCACGCCCCACCATTCTGGTGCAACCAAGATACCTGCTGCTGGATTTTCATCTGAAGCGTTTTCTGGTAGTGCTACATAACTGATAAGTTCTACACCATTCTCGGTAGTACTGATTAATTCAAAAGTCTTAATTGACATATTATTGTCCTTTTTTATGTTGTGAGTTTTAATTATTCGTCATTGTGATGGTTCGTTTTTCTAACTCGTACTACCTTAACGCCCATGTCTAGCAAAAACAGCTATAATACTGTAACGCTCTTTATCAAAATGCTACTGCGACTTTATGACTATAAATTTGTTAAACAAAAATAATGACCAATCTGACTTGAACTTAGATCTCGATGCAGCGGCCAAGCTTGCCCAATCGGTGAGTTTTTTCCCCGATAGTGGCGATGTTGATTCTGCTGATTCTGACTCTAAGTATGAGTCCGAGCCACTACGTCCGCAGTTTTGGTCGCGATTTGCGTTAACAGAACTAAACCATAGCGAGTGGGAAGCGTTGTGCGATGGTTGCGGCAGTTGCTGCTTGATTAAGTACATCGATGAAGATGAAAGCGGCAATGTGGATGAAGAGCTGGTCGAATATACTGATGTCACCTGCCAGTTGATGGACTGCGCGACAGGATATTGCAGTCACTATGCAACGCGTCAAGAGCACGTACCAGACTGTATTCAGCTGACTATGGACAACTTGCCCAAGATGATGTGGCTACCATCGCATTGCGCCTATAAGCGTCTGTATAAAGGGCAGGACTTACCAAGTTGGCATTTATTATTGACTGGGGATGCTGTGGTGACACAACAACAAATGCGCGCTGCCAACGTAGGCGTCGCTGGTCGCTGTGTCACGGAAATCGGTATGTCTGATGAAGAAATGGAGACGCGGGTGGTTAACTGGGTTAACCCTTAATCTACAGTTAGTTAGATGCCTGAGCAGTAGATTTGGCTTGTGCTTCAGCACTGGCTTGCGAGTTAGCCAATGCTGGTATCGGAATATCTTGACGAATCTGCTGTGAGAATTTACGGCTGTTTTTATCTCTATCAATATCAGACTGTGAGTTGACTTGATTATCAAAGCCTTTTGCCTTTGGATTGATATGAGTGCGTTCATACCAGGTGTTCATTGACCAAGGCTGGTTGTCCTTTTCTGGCGCCGCATCCAACATGCCTACATCATATAGATAGTTCGGTAACCAACCAGACACCCAAATCCGATAATCCCATGGCAAACGATCGCCACTGACGATACGCGCCATATAAAAGATAATATTGGTACAGTTACTGACCAATGTATTGTACCAAGCAGGTTTAGCGTTCAAACCATCAGCCGCCGTTAGATAAGACTCAAACAGCGACCTCACTTCATGCTGCTGCAAATTGCTAATAGGAAACAAATAAACCTGTTCGCCACGAGCGTTGCTGCGAGTGTAGATAATGTCGCGTTCTTCTGCGGCAATCAGGCTCAGCTCATAACGTCGAAAAAACCCAGCCAACGCTGAAAAAGACTCACCATCTTCTTTACGAATCTCAAACGAGAAGGCAAGTGGCCTATCATCTTCAAATCGAAAGCTAACCAAGGTATGAGCGATCAGTGGCCCCATCCAATAAGAGTTGGTCACATCAACGCCAGATAATTTAGACAGATCAATTGTACGGGTATCCCAATGCTCGGTAGCGTCTTCTTCAGTTTGCCAATCAAAGTTACGGACATTGGTTAAAGTAATCAAGTCAGGGTTGGTCGCATCGCGCTCATAAGAGACTCGCTGGTCGACCTCAGCCATCCATTCTCGATCTTGTTTCGGTTCGATAGAAAAAAA
Organism: Psychrobacter proteolyticus; assembly: GCF_039762275.1. Classification (GTDB taxonomy): domain Bacteria; phylum Pseudomonadota; class Gammaproteobacteria; order Pseudomonadales; family Moraxellaceae; genus Psychrobacter; species Psychrobacter proteolyticus_C. The sequence goes on from NZ_JBDLOB010000006.1 coordinate 157,832, forward strand.
CCAACCTAGACCCACCAGCCAAACAGCGCCATATGCGCCGATAAGCAGCTTGATTGCTGTGCCTTTATTAATTGATCTTTTATTAGATAGTGAGTCACTGTGCAATATTTTTGTGACGGCATCCCAATAACGCGTACTTAGCAGCGCAGCTAATATACCTACAATCGCTATTGTCGCAAGCCAAGTCAATACTGAGCTAACACCGTACTGATACCAAATCGCGAGTAACAACCATAGCGCTGATAACAACAACGTAACAGCAATTAAAAAAGTCACAAGACGCTGACGCCATGTAAGCTTTGGCTGTTTGCTATTTGATGTGCTGTTTTTTGATATTTTCCGTTTTAAGTCAAGACTCTCTAAACCATGGCTCTCTAAGCCACGACTGTCTGACCGTCGACTGCGTGAACGCGACGAGAGTAAGCAAGAAAAAACAGAACGTAGCGACATAGGGTTTGCTTTGATAAATAAAGGCTTTGACCATAGCAAAGTTTATAACACGCTGACAATACAATTTGAGTGAATTTGTCGTTGAATGTCGGTGAGCCTTGCGATAAAGTGAAGCTAATTTGTATTAGCAAATTTGTTATTCATGCAGTAATTAATAACAAACCAGCGGTTTTATTTGCTGCTTTTATCCCCATCTAGGCTCTACTTGTTTTTTTATTGAGTATTGTTCGTTTTTTTATTGAATACTATTCTAATTTTTATTAACTAAAGAGGTTAAATCACACCACCATGTCTGACGACACTCCCAGCCCGAGTAGTTGGTCGATGCGCGGCTTAAAACGCTGGCTATCGACCGCCCCCGAAACCCGTGATGAATTGATTCGTCTGGTACAAGACTCGCGCCAGTTTTTAGAGCCTGATACTGTCGATATGTTAGAAGGCGTGCTCGATTTGCCTGCGACACAAGTCCGCGAAATCATGACGCCGCGTCCGCAAGTGATTGGTCTGCACGAGAGCACCAGTCTTGCCGAAGTGATGGACATCATTCTTGAGACCACCCATTCGCGCTATCCTGTTTTTGACAGTCAAGATGATGATGCCGTCATCGGTATCTTATTGGCAAAAGACTTGATTCCGATTCTGGTACATATGGTCCGCAACCAAGAAGATAAAATTGACAGTAAGCGTCTCAGAGACTTGGTGCGCCAGCCGTTATATATCAGTGAGACGGCTCGTTCTGATACCTTGCTACGCTCATTGCAGCGCACCCAAGTACATATGGCGATTGTCGTTGATGAGTTTGGTAACTTTGGTGGTGTCGTCACCATGGAAGATTTGTTGGAAGAAATCGTTGGCGACATCGTCGATGAGCATGATGACTTTGATGAAGACAGCGATATCAATAACATCGTCCCTGATCCAGAAAAACCAAACACATGGCGTGTCCAAGCGTCTACGGTGATTGAAGACTGTAATGATGAGCTGGGTAGTCGTTTTGACGATACCGATGTCGATACGATGGGCGGTTTGGTCATGCAAGCACTTGGCTTCGTTGGTGATCTAGAAGGCGAGAGCGTCGTGATAGATGATTGGAAAATTACCATTACTGATGTAGAAGGGCGATTTATCCAAAATCTAGAGCTGACCAAAACCAATGCCGAGCAACAGATATTGATAGGCAGCCATTAGCTTGCGTATAGTATCATGATAGTTGGTCAATGAATAAAACTTGTTAGCAAATTAATAAAAAACACGATGAAAAATCGTGTTTTTTGCTTTCTGCCTTTTGAACTTTAGAATGAGGTTTTAGCTACGCAAATTTACCCACTTGTAGGTTTTGACTGGTATCATGGGTGGGTTTTATTTGTGGTCCTGCATAAAGCATTATGCAGTCAGGTTTTGCGTGAGTGTTATCTCATCGCTTAGCTGAGAAATTTTAGAAAATATGGTTTTGGATAACTGCTATGCGTCTGTCTACTGTTGATTTGCAAAAACGTCTGAACCCCGATAAGCCAAAAGGTTTACACATGGGATTGACGGTACTAATAGCTTGGCTGGCAGGGGCCGCTTTTATACTCGCGCTCGCGCCTTATGGTATTTGGCCAGTTGCTTTGGTATCACCTGCCATCTTATATGCGTTATTGGTACCAGCGATGACAGGTCGCCGCGCCTTTCTAATCGGTCAGGCCTACGGTACAGGGCTATGGTGTGTTGGCGCGTTTTGGCTATATACCTCGATACATGTTTATGGCGATACGCCCGCATGGCTTGCGCTGATTATGATTGCGCTCATGGGTCTAGGCATGGGCTTGTTCCATGGCTTTTTGGCGCTCATCTTTAATCGTGTGGTCGGCAAGCAGCCGTTATCTTTTGCCGCCCTGTGGATACTCCAAGAGTGGATGAAAACGTGGCTGTTTACTGGTTTTCCTTGGCTATTCGTTGGTTATGCGTTTACTGAGCAGTACTGGTTGTCGTCGCTCGCGCCTGTGGCTGGTGTCTTTGCGGTTTCTTTCGTAGCGGTATTATTGGCTGCCAGTATCGTTGAGCTATTGCGTCGCCGCGGTGGCTATATGATTCCATCGATAGCATTGCTAATCATTAGTAGCGCGCTATGGTTGATCAATCCGCAATGGACCAAACCAAAAGGCACTCCTGATTTATCGGTATCTTTGATTCAAGGTAATATCCCGCAAGACCTAAAATGGCTCACCGAGTATCAGATTGAGACGCTAAAAATCTATGCAACGTTGACCCGAGATGAATGGGGACGTGACATCGTGCTGTGGCCTGAATCGTCGATTCCCATGTTTCAGACAGAAGCTGTTGGTTTTATCAGCGAAATGGTCGCGATGGCCAAAGAGACTGACACGACATGGGTGACAGGTATTCCTTATAAGGATGAAGCAGCGTTTGATGCCAGTACAGATAAATATCCGCCATTTTATAATAGCGTGGTTGCGCTAGGGGCACAGGCAGAGGGGCTGTATAAAAAGCAACGTCTGGTGCCATTTGGGGAATATATTCCATTCCAAGGTGTGCTCGATATTTTGCCTAATCTAGCAGGTAGTCAAGACATTATGAGCTATAGTCGCGGCAGTGATCAGCAGTCACCGCTACGTGTGCGAGGGCATAATTTAGGCGCAGCCATCTGTTACGAAGTGGCTTATCCAGATACCACGCGCAAAAACGCCATTGGCACGGACTTCTTATTGACCATCTCAAACGATGCTTGGTTTGGTACGTCAGCAGGCCCACTACAGCACTTACAAATGGTACAGATGCGCGCATTAGAGAACGGTCGCTGGTTTATGCGTGCGACCAACACAGGGGTGACAGCTATTATCGATCATAAAGGTCGTATCGTAGAACGTGCACCGCAGTTTGAACGTACTGTATTGCGCGGTAATATTCAGGCGCGAGTTGGCAATACGCCGTTCATGCGCTTTGGTCAATATCCTATCTTATTTATCATGGCACTGTTGCTGATACTCAGCTATTTGGGTAAACGTCCGAAGACTACAGTACGTTTGGTTAAGTAGTATTATTAAGTAAGATGTGTCGATAGCGAATAATAGATAACTGATTAAGTAGTTAGCTGTTACAAGTGCCAAAAATGAATATTTAAATTGTGGATAATAAACCCTTTAAATACTTAAGGGTTTTCACAAATCAGTATAAATTGCGATATAATAGGTCAATATTTCAAATATTTTGTGCAAGGTGGATAAGGTATGTCAGAAGGTATCGTTAATAACAATCCAAAAAAAGAGCTGTTATTCGCTTTAGGTGGCATTGCCATGTTCTTAGGTATTGTCTTACTTATTGGTGTTTCTGCATTTTTGCGTCCAGCAGGCGAGCATATCACTGCTGAGACAACTGAAGCATCAGCTGCGGCAGATGAAGCAGAAGCCACTGCTACTGAAGAAGAAGAGGCTCCAGCCGATGCAGAAGCTGCAGCAACAGAAGAAGCGTCAGATGCTACAGCGCCTGATACTGCAGCAGATGCAACCGTAACACCAGCGGCAGATGCAGATAGTGCAGTTGTCACTGCAGAAGCTGGTACCGCAACTGCTTCTGGTACTGTAAGCCAAGCCGCTGTTGCTGATGCTGATTTGACAGCTGAGCAAGCGGATGGTGACTTAGATGCTGGGAATGCTGGCGACGCTACTGATGAGACCGCAGCACAGTAAGCTGTAGTATGACTATGTAACTGATCTAAAATAGTGTAAATGATCCAAAATGGTGCTACTCGATTGTCAAATGAGCTGCATTATGAAGTCTGTATCAACAGTGCTATAAGCATAATATTACTGTCCTAGATACCCATAAAAAGAGTCCGTTCTCAACCATTGAGAGCGGGCTTTTTTTATGAGTATTTGTGTAATTTTTGACCAATTCTTTCTTTACTTGATTATAGCCAAGTGAAACAATGTTCCGCCTATATGACCGTCCATCTGGATAATCAGGGGTTTGGTCATTACAAATATGATCTTTAAAGGAATAAAGTTATGGGCACAGAAACAAAATCGGGGGCTAGTGCAGCAGAGCTAGAAGCACTAGACAATGGCTTTATGGGACATCCTGCGCCCTTACGCTCATTGTTTTTTACCGAAATGTGGGAGCGATTCTCCTATTATAGTATCCGTCCACTATTAGTTCTATTTATGGTGGCAACAGTGAGTAGTGGCGGTTTTGGCTTCGATGAAGTCACCGCTTCTGCTATTTATGGTATTTTTGCCGGTTCGTTATACTTAGCAGCAGTACCAGGTGGCTGGTTAGCAGATAACTGGCTAGGTCAAGAGCGTGCGTTATGGTGGGGCAGTATTATTATTGCCCTTGGTCACTTGTGTATCGCGCTTTCAGCGATGTTTGGCATGACGCTGTTCTTTGTTGGTTTAATCTGTATTGTCTTGGGCTCAGGGTTATTTAAGACCTGTATCTCAGTGATGGTTGGCGCCTTGTACCCCAAAGGCGACTCTCGCCGTGATGGCGGTTTTACCTTGTTTTACATGGGTATTAACATCGGTGCGTTATTAGCAGCACTTATCGTTGGCGTATTCAAAGAAAAAGGCATGTGGCATGTCGGCTTTGGCGTTGGTGGTTTGGGTATGCTGGTCTCATTACTGATTTATCGCTTTGTCGCGCAAAAGAACTTAACGCGTTATGCACGCGCTAAAGGTATTTCTGCTGAGTGGGAAAAATCTAACGACCATTACAAAAACATCGGTCGCTGGGTTGGTGGTTTTGTCGCCTTGCTAGTAGCCGCAGTGCTATTAGTGTCTACCGGCATGATATCGTTCAATCCTGAGATGGTTGCAGAGTATATGACGTATATCATTGCTGCGGTGGTCATCTTGTATTTCGCTATTATGTTTATCTCTCCGCGATTGGATAAGACGGACAAACTACGCTTGCTAATTTGCTTTGTTTTAATTATTGGTTCGACGCTGTTTTGGTCAAGTTTTGAGCAGCAGCCAACGTCTTTTAACTTATTTGCCGATCGTTATACTGATCTGAATGTTTTAGGATTTAAGATACCAAGTATTTGGTTCCAGTCATTGAACCCGCTATTTATTTTAATATTGGCACCTATCGTTAGTATTATTTGGGTCAAGCTTGGTAACCGAGGTCTTGAGCCTAGCAGTATGGCTAAGTTTGCACTCGGTATGCTACTGGCAGCCGCAGGTTTCGCCTTGATGATTTTTGCTTCAAAAAGCATTTTAGCGCCTGGTGCTGGCCTGGCATCGCCACTATGGTTGGTTGGTAGTTTATTATTATTGACGCTAGGTGAGTTAGCATTAAGCCCAGTTGGTTTGTCTGCCATGACTAAGCTAGCGCCAGAGGGTATGCAAGGCCAAATGATGGGGCTGTTCTTTGCTTCTATAGCTATGGGTAACTTGGTTGCCGCCTTCTTTGGTGGGCATGTATCTGCTGACAAAATCGAAGGGTTACCAGGTCTATTTACCACCATGACCATCTTCTTGGTAGTTACTGCTGTACTATTATTGATACTAGCAAAACCTATTAATAAGATGCTTAAAGAAAGCGAGCGTGAGAAACAACTGGCCAAGCAATAAGATAGTCTGATGTACATTTGTGGATAGCAACAGCACAAGTGACACATGATGAGACGTGTTACCATTACTGGTAACACGTTTTATTGTTTTAGTTAGTGGGATATTTAGCACAAGCCATTGAAAGCTTACTATCTGCCCAAACATCTAATGATAGCTCACCATAAATATCCGTGAGGCAATATTAATCTCAATTTTTTATTCTTAATAAGTAGAAGCAATTACCCAAACAAACATAATTAGATAGCTAAATAAGTAGACTGTTTGCTTGAATAATTGCTATCGATAATAAATATCTTATTAAAACTAAAGCGGTATCAATACCTCAAACAAGACGACTATTAAAACAAGACGATTGTAAATAATCGCGCCATCATCATATTTTTATAACTTCTATAAGGACACATTCAATGAATAAACAAGCCATTCACGAACGTATTGCTAACTTACGCAGCACCTTAGCCGCGCAAGATCTCACCGCAATCATCGTACCGTCTGCTGATCCACATTTATCTGAATATCTACCAGAGTACTGGCAAGCACGCTTATGGCTGTCAGGGTTTACCGGTTCTGTCGGTACGCTGGTCGTGACTGCTGATTTTGCAGGTCTATGGACGGATAGCCGTTATTGGGTACATGCTGCCGACCAGTTAGAAGGCACAGGTATTACTTTAGAAAAGCTTGCGCCAGGTCAGCCAAATCATATCGATTGGCTAGCCGAGCATTTGCAAGAAGGGGATAGCGTAGCAGTAGACGGCAATGTGTTATCTATCGCTGAGCAAGATCGCTTGTTAAATGCTTTTGATGCTAATGACATTACTTTGATCACTGAGCGTGATGTACTGACAGAGATTTGGACAGACCGCCCTGCACTACCAGCGGCTAAATTATACGCTCATGATGAACAGTTCCTTGCTCAATCTGCCACCTCAAAACTTGCTGATGTGCGCGAAGGCATGGCAGAAGCAGGTGCGACCCATCATCTGCTTTCAAGCTTAGATGACATCGCTTGGTTGACGAACTTGCGCGGTGCGGATGTTGATTATAATCCGGTATTCTTATCACATATGTTGATTAATGCCGACAAAGCAACGTTGTTTGTTGATACTGATAAAGTAAGCGAAGATATTGCACAGAGTCTAAAAGACAGTGGTATCACATTGGCTGACTATTCTGCTGTGCAAGATGCATTGAGTGCATTAACGCCAGACGATTTATTATTGTTAGATCCGAGCAAAGTCGCAGTAGGTACGCTCTCAAAAATGGCAGATGATGTTGGCTTTATTGAGCAAATGGCACCTAGTACATTACTCAAATCTGTAAAATCTGATGCAGATATCGATCATGTGCGTGAAGCGATGCGTCAAGATGGTGCTGCTTTGGCTGAATTTTTTGCCACATTTGAGCAGCGTCTAGCAAACAGTGAGCGTTTGAGTGAACTAGATGTTGATAGCATGCTGATAGATGTGCGCAGTCGTCAGCCGCATTATGTCTCGCCAAGTTTTCCGACCATCGCAGGCTTTAATGAAAATGGCGCATTGCCACATTACCGTGCAACGCCAGAAAAATTCAGCTACCTTGATGTGGCCGAGGGCGAAGGCGGGTTGCTACTGATTGACTCAGGCGCACAATATCAAAACGGTACGACTGATATCACCCGCGTAGTCGGTATTGGGCAAGTCACTGCTGAGCATAAACGCGACTTTACGATTGTGCTAAAAGCCCACATCGCGCTGGCTCGCGCTCATTTCCCTGACGGTATCGCCTCACCATTGATCGATGCTATCTGCCGTGCGCCATTGTGGCAAGCACAGATGGACTATGGTCATGGTACAGGTCACGGCGTTGGGTATTTCTTAAACGTACATGAAGGCCCACAAGTCATCGCCTATAGCGCTAGCACACCAAAAGAGCGTGCGATGAAAGTCGGTATGATTTCAAGTAATGAGCCAGGTCTATACCGCGAAGGCAAATGGGGTATTCGTATCGAGAACTTGGTAGTAAATACGCCAGTTGCTAAGCCTACTGAGACAGAGTTTGGTGATTTCTTAAACTTTGAGACCATCACTTACTGCCCAATTGACACGCGTTTGATTGAGCCGTCACTGTTGGATCAAACCGAGATTGATTGGCTAAATGACTATCATAGCCAAGTCTTTGCAGAGCTAAAAGGTCGTGTTGAAGGTGCAGCGCTTGAGTGGTTGACTGAACGTACCAAAGCCATTTAATACCACGCACAAAACATTAACTAAAAGCACTAAAAAGCCCCGTAAATTATTTACGGGGCTTTTTAGTGTTCGTTATTTAATACTTATTACTGAGCGACTGTTGCTAACTGTAGGTTCAATACTGAAGGATAATCACTGTCAGTGAATACTTTTCTTAGCAGCTTCGTTATTAGTAGTTGAGTGATTCTGTTCACTGAAGTGTTGAGTGACCTCAGCACGTAGCCAAGACTTTAGGTTTTCAGACATTAGCATCATTTGCTCACTTAAATAGTCATCGACCTGTGTTTCTAGCTCGCGGATTAGCTGTTGGTGTGTTGCATCTAGCTTCGCGTCTTTTAAGGCCAAATTAATCGCTGCACTGGCTTTACTATTGATATCTTTAATATGGTTATCGCTAAGCGTATGTGCCTGTTCGCCAGTGGTTTTGTTGTCAGCATTTTTATTATCGCTAGCATTACCTTCAGTATTTACGACTTCTGATGCCACTTTTTCAGTTTTTGCACTAGAATTATCAGTAACAAAATCGTCAGTAACAGCGCTATCTGTCACGACTTTATCTGTATTTGATTTAGCTACATCGGTAGCAGCCAGTTCTTTGTCGTTGTCTGCCTCTAACGCTGCCTGCTCATTTTTTTCTTGTTCTTCTTGAGTCGCTTCTGCCTTGCGTGTGGCTTCTTCTGCTTCTTTTTGCTTCTGTTCGTCTTCTAGTTTTTGTTTTGCAGCGGCTGCGTCTTCTTGTTCTTGTTTGTCCGTGATTGCTTTCGCAATGGCTTGCTCAGCATTGTAGTTGTCATATAGCTCGTCTACATACGCATCTAAGTCATGGGTATTAAAAGTAAAGTCTTCAAATGAGGTGTCAGATTGCAGCAGGGTAGTGATGTCTTTTAGTTCTTGGGTAATCGCTGCGCGTACTGGCTCAGGTGCACACGTCCAGCGTTGATAAAACTGATGGGAAAATGAGTAGCTTGACATGGTATCTTCCATAAATGTTCCAAAAATTACCCCTTATCATACGCAAGTACGATAAGGGGCTGCAAGTGGACAAACGTAGCAAATCTGACACCAACGTTACAACGCATTCATTACCATGCGCTGCGAGGTAGTTGGGTGGCTGTTATTGATTGACAGGCCAGCGAGCAAATACCAAGGAGCCATTGGTACCACCAAAGCCGAAGCTGTTGGATACTGCATACTGCAAGTTATCAACTTTGCGCGATTGATTAGCCACATAATCAAGGTTACAGTTGTCCTCGACATCATCTAGATTGATCGTAGGTGGTACATGCTGATGCTGTAGCGCAAGTACTGTAAAGATAGCTTCAACTCCACCAGCAGCACCAAGTAAGTGACCGGTCATCGATTTGGTTGAGCTAACTAAGATACTGTCTTTCACAGGAGAGAACACAGTTTCGATAGCAATAGACTCAGCAACATCACCAGCAGGGGTACTAGTACCATGAGCGTTGACATAACCGACGCTTGATGACTCGATACCAGCATCGTTTAGCGCATTTTGCATCGCTCTTGCCGCACCGCTACCGTCTTCTGGTGGTGCAGTAATATGACTGGCGTCATCGCTCATACCGAAACCGACTAGCTCTGCCAATATCGTTGCACCGCGCGCTTTGGCATGGGCAAGGCTTTCTAATACCACCACGCCAGCACCATCACCAAGGACAAACCCATCACGACCTTTATCAAACGGACGTGAAGCTTTAGTTGGCTCATCGTTGCGCGTAGATAGTGCGTGCATAGCACTGAAGCCAGCTATACCAAGTGGGCTAGAACCCTTTTCACTACCGCCTGCCAACATAACGTCAGCATCACCATAAGCGATCAAACGAGCAGCAAGACCCATAGCATGAGTCGCCGTGGTACAAGCCGTCGATGTCGCAAGGTTTGGGCCTTTTAACTTATGCTTAATCGCTACCAGTCCAGCGGCCATATTAACGATAGAGCCTGGAATGATAAAAGGTGAGACTTTGCCTGCGCCTTTTTCGTGTAGGGTATCACGACTGTTTTCAATCGTTTGGATACCGCCAATACCTGAACCTAAAATAATACCAAAGCGATCTTGGTCAACGCCTTGCACAGGCGCATCAGCAGCACTGACTTCATCGATAAAACCAGCGTGCTTTAGGGCCATGGCAGAAGCGGCAACCCCATAATGCATGAACTCATCATAGCGACGCGCATCTTTGGCATTCATATATTGCTTGGCATCAAAGTCTTTGATCACGCCTGCGATTTGCGCACGGTAGCCTGTGGCATCGAAATGCGTAATCGGTGAGATACCACTCTCGCCATTGAGCAATTTGGTCCATGAGCTATCGACGTCTAGACCGAGCGGCGTAATGGCGCCCATACCTGTGACTACCACACGCGTATCATCAGAACGCTCGTAGTGAGGTGGTTTTTGACGCGATTTATGTACAGGTGCTGCAGTCATATTATTTGTGTCATCAGTGGTGGCTTGGTCGATAGGTGAACTACTATTCTGGCTCATGCGATATATCCTATACTTACAGGTCCTAAGAGGATGGCGTTTCAAAAGTCATTATAAAACACATAGGTGCACGTATGTAAACTAAAATTTAACTGGTCAGGCAAAACATACTTGACCCAATACCACGCCTTTATTTGCACCAGTTACCGCTGGTAAATTACCAGTTTCACCCATCAATGTTTGTCTGGCCAACCATGCAAAAGCAACGGCCTCTACCCATGTTGGCGCAAGCCCTAAATGTTCAGTGGTTTTTACTGTGCAATGGGGTAGGTGTGCTTGCAGACGCGTCATTAAATAGTCATTCAATGCCCCGCCGCCGCAAACATATACTGAGCTGTTTTTGGCAGGGCTGACAAACATATTGATTTGCGTACTGGCACTGATAGCCGTTAGCTCAGTTAAGGTTGCTTGCACATCGGCGGCTGAATAACTGATGTTAGCATTGGCTTGCTCAAAAGCCTGTAGCTCGTCCTGCAACCAAGTTAAATTAAAGTCCTCACGACCTGTGCTTTTTGGATGAGACTGAGCAAAAAATGGATGTACCAAAAGTTGCTGTAATAATGGTTCAATGAGAGTTCCAGACTGTGCCCAAGCGCCACCTGCATCATAAGCATTGTCAGTATGCAAAGATATCCACGCATCCAATAATAAGTTGGCAGGACCCGTATCGTAGCCAACAACTTGATCTTTTTCATTGGCTGGCAAGACCGTTATGTTCGCAATCCCCCCTAAATTTAATAGCACACGTGTGCTATCGGGATTGGCAAATAATGCCTGATGAAATGCAGGTACTAAAGGCGCGCCTTGACCACCAACCGCCATGTCACGACGTCGGAAATCACTGACCACGCTGATACCTGTGCGCTCAGCGATAATATTGGCATCGACCAATTGCAACGTGAATCCCATCTGCGGGCGATGGCGTACGGTCTGTCCATGACAGCCAATCGCTAGCACTGACTCAGGATCGGTATTTGATTGCTGCAATAAAGTATTGACCACTTCGCTCGCGAACTCAGCGTACGCACGACTTGCCCAGCCGAACCAGTCCAATTCACTGTTTGGTTCATCGGCCTCTGGTACGAGTTGATTCACACCGTTCGGCTGACATAATGCCAATAATACTTCACCCAGACGTGACGGAAAGTTTTGGCTATAGGTTGCAAGCAGTCGCATCGGCGGTTGAGTGTTATCTTCGTTGCTTATCTCAGAATTAAACTGACAAAGAACAGCGTCCATACCATCCAAACTGGTGCCAGACATCATGCCAATATATAAGCCATCATCGAAGCTTTCAAATACGGTTTGCTCAAGGGCATCCGTTAAGGTGGCATAGTTCGAATTATCAGAGGTCAAATCATCAATATCGTCTGAAGGGTTATCCAAACCATTATTCATAAGCAAGTCTGCGAGGGCATTATGGTCAGTATCAGCAATCGATGCGGGGTTGGTCATGGCAATTTACCTTAAAAAACGCTAGTATATCCGTCAAATTCTAGCATTTTTTCCAACCTTTTGAGGTTCTAAACTTCCTAAGGTGTTGAGCCAGTAACCGTCATTCATAAAAATCCCAATTAAAGTGATATATAGAGAGCATCATGAGCAATCAAACTTACACCCTAGAAGAACAACTGGCCCTTATTCAGCGTGGCACACAAGAGATATTATCTGAAGATGACTTAGTGGCTAAGCTAAAGCTCAATCGCCCATTACGTATCAAGGCCGGCTTTGATCCTACCGCACCAGATCTGCATTTGGGTCACACAGTATTGATCAATAAGCTTAAGCATTTTCAAGATTTGGGTCATGAGATTTATTTTCTAATCGGTGACTATACGGCCAAGATTGGTGACCCTTCTGGCAAAAACAGCACGCGTCCACCGTTGACTGATGAGCAAATCAAAGCCAACGCCACGACTTATGCTGAACAAGTATTTAAAATCTTGGACAAAGAAAAGACTCGCGTGGTCTTTAACTCTGAATGGTTCAATGACATGAGCGCAGCTGACATGATTCAGCTTGCCAGTCAGCAAACCGTCTCGCGTATGCTAGAGCGTGATGACTTTTCAAAACGCTATGCATCACAAACGCCCATCTCTATCCATGAATTTCTTTATCCGTTAGTACAAGGCTACGATTCTATCGCCCTAAAAGCCGATGTTGAGCTTGGTGGTACCGATCAGACCTTTAACTTGCTAATGGGTCGCACGCTGCAAGGACGCTATGGCCAAGAACCACAAGTTTGTATCACTGTGCCAATCTTAGAAGGGTTGGATGGTGTCAATAAAATGTCCAAATCACTGGGCAACTATGTCGCGATCTACGACGCACCAGGCACCATGTATCAAAAAATCCTGTCGATGCCGGACACACTGATCCATCGCTACTTTGAGTTTTTAAGCTTTAAGCCAATGGAAGAAGTGGAAGGCTTGATGCGCGAAATGAAAGACGGGCGCAACCCACAAGAAATCAAACGTATCTTAGCTGAAGAGTTAATCGAGCGTTTTCATGATGCTGATGCCGCTGCCAATGCGCACAAATCAGCGGGTAACGTCTTAGCAGATGGCGAGCTACCAGTGGATTTGCCAGAAATTATGTTGGATCTAGAAGGGCAAGATGCGTTGTTTATCACTCAAATCCTGAACCAAGCTAAGCTCGCTAAAAACAACTCAGCTGCCAAAGACATGGTAAAACGTGGCGCGGTAAAAGTAGATGGCGAAGTCGTTGATGGTGGCTTTAGTCTAACCTCAGGTCAAACGGTCGTGATCCAGGCAGGTAAAAAGGCTTATGCAAAAGTAACGGTTGGTTAAATTAAAATAATACATTTACAAACTTGAACTATGAATGGAGATATAATATTAATTGTATCTCCACTTTCATTTGATTAGGAATTTTAGACATATATGGCAAGCCGTCAGCTAGTGACACATTCTCCTAAAGCTTTAACTCATTATCGAAAACAGATGTCGCTATCTGTAGATTTGCTTGCCAAAAAATCGAATACTAATTTGAAGAAAGTTCTCATAGGTGAAACAGAGTCCGAAGTTTTCACTGTGAAGCAGTTAGAGAGTATCGCTAAAACTCTCATTCTACCTACCTATTATCTTACAATGGATAAGGTCTATAGTAAAAATATCCCAAAGTATATTGATCATAGAAACTACTCAGATAAGAATTCGGATGATGAGGATTTATATGAGCTAAATAAACTGATTAGTGAAGTTTATAAAGATAGAGAGAACTTATTACATGTATATGATGCTATCGAAGAAAGCCTTGGAGGTTTCCAGTTAAGCTTATTAGGAAATAATGCACAGGAAGATGCTAAACGTATTCGAGATTTTCTAGACGTGGATAACGCTCGTTTGACTGTTGAAGGAAGCGACTACTATAAGTCATGGCGCTTATTATTAGAGAAAAAAGATGTTTTAGTTCTAGAGAAGTCTAGACTTAGTATAGGTTCAGAAGGTTTGTCTCTTTTCTATGATGTCTTACCTATTATAGTTATTATTACATCTGGTCAAACTCCATCAAGAAAACTCTTTACTTTAATTCATGAACTAGTACATTTAGGTCTAAGACAAAGTGCTTTAGATGGCTATATTTTGGAAGCTAACAATAAAACTGAAAATTATTGTAATGAAGTAGCAGGCCATGTATTAGTACCTACTTCAGTTATAAATGAAATTTATGATGAAAAAAAGCAATTAATCGAGAATATTGAGCACATTCGAAAAGCTATTAAAGTCAGTTATGATGCGATTGCTATACAATTAAAGCAAGTGGGAAAAATCTCACAGAACGACTTAAATACATATTTTGCTAATAAACAGAAAGAAATGGATGAAAAGGATAGTGGTTTCAGAGCTAGTTATAAAAAACATACTACCTATAATCACTTTGGTAAGATCTATATTCAGCAAGTGTTTTCAGCCGTTTGGGAGGATGCACTGAGTTTAGGTAGTGCCATGAGAATTCTAGGTATTGAAAAAATGAGTGATTTAGACCATCTAGAGAAGAAGGCCTTCACCTAATGACATTAATGTGTTGTGTGGATACTAATGCGTTATTAGATATATGCTATCGTTATTACCCTAATGATTCTTTTACAGGTCTATGGGATGGATTAGAGTCTGCTGTTATTGCAGGGCAAGTACGTTTTATTCAATCTGAGCATATTAATAAAGAAGTTGAAGGGAAGCTTGTTCAGTTTGGCTATCCTAGAAACAATTACGATGATTTCATAAAACGTCTGAAAGTAGATGTAATAAGAAACAGTGATTATGCTCAAGCTCTAATTAGCTTAAAAGGAGATTTAGCTAGTAATGTGCCTTTCATCACTAAAAAGCAAGGAACATTTCTAGATAACTTAGATGAAGACTTATCAAACATCTCAGTAGCATCTATCAAGAATGCGAAAGTTATTACTAGCGAACAGGGCTTTAATAAAGATATTACTAATCCAGTATTAAGCAAAAACACTCAATTAAAAATTCCTGATGTCTGTCGTTATAAAAATATTCCTTGTAGCAATTGGTTAGAAGTCTTCACTCACTTAGGTATGAGGTTTTAAATTATCATAATATCCCAAGGCATTTACCGCCATTACAAAGGTAGCCTTTATCAGGTCTTGCATACGGCGCAGCATTCAGAAACCGAAGAATCGCTAGTGGTATATCGTTGCCTATACGGTGAATATGGCGTGTGGGCACGTCCGCTTGCGATGTTTGCTGAAACGGTCACGGTCGATGGTAAAGAAATTCCGCGATTTGAATTGATCAAACCATTAAATGATTAATACTTAGCCAATGATTTAGATTGAATTTAGCGCAAAAAAACGACCCGTTGAGGTCGTTTTTTTTGTGTATTATCGCAAACTCACAATTGAGCGTTCAGAAACTCTTTCAATACTTTATAAAAACTAATTGGTGCATCCATCGGTACGGCATGCCCTGATGTTGGCAAAATAATACTGTGCGCATTGGGCAGCAGAGTGGTCAAACGCTGTTGCCACTCTGCATTATATAACTGCGAGCGCGCACCAATTAGTAAGGTAGTTGGAATGTTGACAGTGGGCAACACATCGCGGTAATCGTAGGGCAGCGCAACATAAGCAGATAGGCAACGCAGTTTATGTTGCCAAGTCGCATGCTCCATTAATGAGATTTTGTGCGGTGCCCGATAACTGAGGGCTTTTACCAATAATTGCGAAGGTTTGCTACTGACAGAGAGCAGAGAAAAAGAGCGCTCCATGTCTAATAAGTTTACTTTTAATCGATAGGGCAGGTGACGGAAGTCAACCATTTGCTCGGCTTGTAGATAAAGGGCAGTGTCGGTAATTAACTGTGTAAATTGCGCAAACAATTCGGTTTGTCGTGTACCAAATACACCGCCACCTTGCCAGTCTGGCTGATTATGAATAATCGGTGCTTGATCAATGTTCAGATAATGGCTCACGCGCTGAGTACCAAAGCGCTGAAAATACGCCCACATGACCAATGCTCCCATCGATATCGCGGCGACAGGAAAAGCCTCAAAGCCAGTTTCTTTACTCACGTATTCAAATACATCTTGGGTATCTTGTGCATATTGCTCAATAAAATCAAACGTTGGCAGCGTTAGGTTACTGGCCAAACCAAACCCTCTAAAATGCGGCAAGTAAAAACAGTAGTGCTGAATGAGCGGTAAAATAAATGGCAAAAATTGCCTCGCATCCATACCAAAAGCGTGCATTAATAGGACAGGTTTACCTTTGCCAATGACAGAGACGGGCAACAGCGTTCCATCAGCTGTTTGGACAGTAATGGTCTTTAGCTGGTAGGGAGTAGGAAAGGGTATGAGGTCTTTTTTCATAGAGTGATATCTCTTTGATTTTTTAAGCTGTCTCGGTCAATTTAGCTAAGAGAATATTGCAGTAGAGTACACCGCTACAAAATAGTTATACCGCGAATAAAAGACTGCTATATTAAAGCTGTCACCTGACCATAGCATAGAATTTGGCTAAGGGTAAAAGTTAACAGTGAGACGATACCAGTCTATGTATGGGCTGGAAATTATCGATGAGGATACAAGTGCATGAGCAGATCAACATTGCCATTACTCGATAGTAGCCTATATCCACAAGTATGGCAGCAGCAGACATTTACCAGTCCGCAAGCGCTTTTGCTATCGATGTTGTCTGCTACTTTGAGTAGAGAGGTCACAATTGATGCCAGTGCTTTTACCAAGCAGTTATTGGCAGACGATGTCTATCAAGAATGGATTAATACTACGGTGTTCGGGCGTTATTTACATCGTAACTTTACCGCATTTTATCAGCAGACAGAAGACAGTTTTAATACAGATATGCCTGCCTTGTTCCGTCAAGAACTAGTACGCCATGCGCAGTATTTACCATTAGGTCAGGTATTGTTTTTTGCAGGAGATATGCCCAAAAGTGTACGACAGACTAAGACGTTAACCACGACGGTAAATCCAGCAACGGCAATAATAAATGCTCAGAAAATGTCTCATAATCTGGCACAAAAGCTGACCGTGAATACTTCAAAGTTAATTATTAATCAGATAACCATCACTGGTAAGCAAGTATTAGGGTTTGCGATACGTCATAACAAGCGCACTAGCGAACGTCTGCGTAACGAAGTGCTGATTTTGGACTTTCAGGATTTGCGTTTGGTCAATGAGCAAGCTATTGAAGACATAAAAAAAAGCAATATAGATGACTCTATATTGCTTCGGTCTTATGAATTACGCTAACAGGTTTGGTGTTGATAAGTAATATATCGATAATCAACGCCAATACGTTAACCAATAAGGCAAATAGTATTAGTTTTGCTTGGCTATCGTCAGCCCATTATAGGTCTGGGCGACTGGCATTACTTCTAGACGGTTGACGTTAATATGAGCAGGTGACTCAATTAGCCATAACAAAATATCACCGATATCTTCACCTGTCATGGTTTTAAAGCCATCATAAACCTTGGCAGCTTTGTCATCGTCACCGTGATAGCGCACGTTTGAAAACTCAGTGCCAGCCACATTACCAGGTTCAAGATTGGTCACACGCACTTGGGTGCCAATCAGATCCGCTCGCAAGTTTAAGCTGAACTGTTTTACAAACGCTTTCGTTGCGCCGTAAACATTGCCACCAAAGTAAGGCCAGCTACCAGCAATCGAACCGACATTAATGATATAACCGCTATCGCGAGCTACCATCGCTGGCAAGACCGCATGAGTCAACGCCATCAAGCCTTTAATATTGGTATCAGTCATACGCATCCAGTCATCAAGATTGGCCTTGTGTGCAGGCTCTGTACCTAGTGCTAGTCCGGCATTATTGACCAAGACATCGATTTGTTTAAAACCATCAGGCAAGTCAGCAATGATGTGAGGGATAGAAGCTGTATCACTCACATCCATAACCACGGGTAAAAAAGCCTCACCTAAAGTCTCTGCCAAAGCATTCAGTTTATCAAGGCGTCTGGCGCAACCAATCACGCGATGGCCGTTAGCAACCAAACGCTCTGCCAACGCTTTACCAAAACCCGCGCTTGCTCCTGTAATCAATACGTTCATGATCTGTCCTTATTGTTGATACTGTCTGCTGTTGCCATAATTTTGATGACGGCTTTATTTACCCTAATGCAATTTATCTATTAGATAGCTGCTTACCAAAAATCTTATCACCAGCATCGCCTAAACCCGGGATGATGTAGCCGTGCTCGTCTAAATGGCTGTCTAACGCAGCAGTATAGATAGTCACGTCAGGATGCGCTTCATTTACTAAGCGTACGCCTTCAGGTGCAGCCACGAGTACCAATGCTTTAATATTAGTACAGCCATTTTTCTTTAGCATCTCGATGGTTGCAACCATTGAGCCGCCCGTGGCTAGCATTGGATCAATGATCAGCGCAGGACGTTTGTCCATGTGGCTCACGAATTTTTCAAAGAAAGGGACTGGCTGCAATGTTTCTTCATCACGTTGTAGACCGACCACAGAAATCTTAGCAGTAGGGATCAAGTCGAGCACCCCATCAAGCATGCCAATACCTGCGCGTAAAATCGGTACGATCGTTGCTGTCTTACCGATGATTTGCTCACCAGTGATTTCGCCACACCAGCCTTCCATTGGGAACGTTTCGATTTCAAAATCACGACTTGCTTCATAAGCCATCAAGCGCGCAAGCTCTTTGGTCAATGTACGAAATTTATAAGTACTACAGTCTTTTTCGCGCATAAGGCTGAGTTTATGACGGACTAGTGGATGATCGATTACCGTAATTTTTAAATCGCTGTTTAAGTCACTCATAGGTACTCTCTTGGTTTCTTGTCTGATGCTTGCGCAGTTACTGCGGTTGCTATTAGTATAAAAGATACAAACACTTACCGCACTTTAACCATATCTTCAGCTCATAAATAGTAAAGTTAAACCCTTCACAATCAAGCTAATAAACTACTTTACGACAGTGCTCATTTATCACAATGACAATATTTGCGTTCACAGCTGCCATCAAAGCCTAAGCAATTCAGGCTAAGTAAAATGATATCGCGCTGTTTAAGTCAACTGATTGAACCGACTAAGTTTGACTATATAACGTGATTATAAGTGAGGTAGTGTTTAGACTTGCTATGATACCAAAAAAACCGCTTTTCTGATGAAGAATATCATGACTATAAAAACACCAAGCACTCAAAAAACCACTGATACTGAATCGAAATTGTCTAATGACAAAGCCACAGAGCTCGAAACCCATCCTTTTGAGCCTGTCTTACCGCCAAATGCCACGGTCATGATGATGGGTACGTTTCCACCGACTGCTGATAAATGGGCGATGAGCTTTCATTATCCCAATTTTTATAATGATATGTGGCGGATATATGGCCGAGTATTTTTTGATGATGCTGACTACTTTAGAGTAGGCGATGAGAAGCGTTTTGACCCTGAGCGCATTCGAGATTTTATGTTCGAACGTGGTATTGCTTCTTGTCCGACAGTAAAGCAGGCCATTCGTGAGACGGGTAACGCTTCTGATAAAAATCTAACAGTAGTCACACCTGTTGATCTAGAGGTTATCTTGCCGCAAGTCCCAAAGGTAGAGTCATTGTTTACAACAGGAGGAAAGGCGACCGAAGTACTGCTTGGGTTATTAGACGAGCCGATTGCCAAATCAAAGCATCCGAAAACCAATCAAAGTATGGATTACCCTTATCAATGGCAAAGTACAGATAACCAGAAAGCTGATGTGAATAACCTAACCTTATATAGGTTACCGTCGACTTCACGTGCTTATCCACTATCGTTGGATAAAAAAGTAGCGGCGTATAAGGCGTTTTTTGAAAAGATGGGTAAGTTATAAAGTTCAATGGGTAAGTTATAAAGTTCAAATAGAGAAATGGTTGCTTTAATAGAAGATAAAGATCAAAGATTGTAAAAGGTATTTATCTAGTAAAGCTGAGCATTTTTGATGTTAGAAAGTATAGTAAATGACACATCTATAGTCAGTCTCTAAACCTATTGAAATTAATCAAACGATAACCCATTGAAAGAAATACAGATTTATTTATCTATTAAAATAAGATTAAAAACATTAATAAAACGGGTTGACACAAAAGATAAACCGTCTATAATACGCACCTCATCAAGACGAGCTGGAAAGCT
>NZ_JBDLOB010000007.1:0-161961 GCF_039762275.1 Psychrobacter proteolyticus
CCCAACAGAGAACTTCAATGGTGCGGTGGACGATATCGAATTCTTCGCCACTGATGATGATGGTACGCCATCAGCACCTGCCACCGTCACGTTAACCGTGACTGACGTGAATACGCCGCCAACGGCTACCGACCAAAGTCTGAGCACTGATGAAGACACGGCAGTGGCTGTGCCGCTCATAGGCGATGACATCGATGGCACCGTTGCTAGTGTCACGGTACTGCAAGTACCGCCAAATGAGCAGGGCGTATTAAGGTATACCCGTGCAGATGGGCAAGTGGTTGAGATTACCCCAAATACCACGCTAAGCGCAGTGGAAGCTGAAACAGTCATCTTTACCCCAGCACCTGACTTTAATGGTGCGGTTAGTGATATCCAATTCAGCACCACTGATGATGATGGTGCCGCATCAGCGCCTGCCACCGTTGAGATCACGGTCAATGATGTGAATGATGCGCCTGTGGCAACCGACGCCGCTATTAGCACGCCAGAAGGTGAGGCTATTGCGGTACCGCTGATTGCCAGCGACCTCGATGGCGACATTGAGAGCATCAGCATCAGCACCTTGCCAGATCCGGCCCAAGGCATCTTAAGCTATACCAATGCGGCAGGGGACAGTGTGCCTGTCGTTGCGGACGCCCCGCTAAGTGCTGCTGAAGCGGCCACCGTCCTCTTTACCCCAACAGAGAACTTCAATGGTGCGGTGGACGATATCGAATTCTTCGCCACTGATGATGATGGTACGCCATCAGCACCTGCCACCGTCACGTTAACCGTGACTGACGTGAATACGCCGCCAACGGCTGCCGACCAAAGTCTGAGCACTGATGAAGACACGGCAGTGGCTGTGCCGCTCATAGGCGATGACATCGATGGCACCGTTGCTAGTGTCACGGTACTGCAAGTGCCGCCTACCAATCAAGGTGTGCTTACCTATGAAGATGATGGACAAACGGTTGAACTCACTCCTGGTACCGTATTAACTGCTGACCAAATCACAAGCGTTGTATTCACTCCCGCGCCAAACTTCAACGGACGCGTCAGCAACATCCAATTCAGCACCACTGACGATGATGGTGCCATCTCAGCGCCAGCCACCGTTGAGATCACGGTAACTCCTGTTGTTGACATCACTTATGTTGTTATCACGGGAGACGAAAATGTTATTGAAGGTGAAGAGGCTGAATACACAGTCAAGTTTTTAGATGAAAGTGGCAACCCTGCTATGGTTACTCAAGCCACCGATGTTACCGTTACCTTCAACAATGTCAGCACCCAAGATGCTGACACCGGCTATAACAATGCCCAAACCATCACGGTCACCATACCTGCCGGACAATCGAGCGTAGCACTTGACGTTGACACCATCGATGACTATCTTGCAGACGATGGCGAAAACTACAGTCTCACCATCACCAGTGTTGGCGCCAACGAATTCGAAGCCGTCGACTTTAGTGACGTGACCACGAACACCGTTACCACCATCATCGACAGCAACAATGCAGGCGACAGCGCGAATGAGGGCGGACTTGATAGCAATGACATTGTGTATGTCAAACTAACAGACGATGATAGCCAAATAGAAGCAGACGATGCTGTACTGACCCATACTCTATCGCTTGTGGATGCTGACGGTCAGCCAGTCGAATTACCTGTAGGTGGCAGTGTGGTGGTTAATTTATCTTATCTTAACGATGAGACCACTGCGGCTGATTTTGATGCGAGTAGCAAGCTGACTACGGTGACGTTTAATACCAGCACTGGTAATCAAATCATTCTGACCAATACGGTATTAAATGATCAATTAAAAGAAGGTGTCGAGAATTATCAGCTGGCAATAAGCTCTGTTGATGGTACCAATAGTGGCTTTGAGTCTGTCAAAATTGATACCGAAAGGAGTGTCACAGGCGTGATCGTCGATGACGTTGATCTAAAACCTGATATTAATACTGTACAGGAAGATGGTGTTTCAACCGCAACTGGCAATGTATTAGCCAATGATGAAATCGGTACTGAGTCATCTGTCAGCTTACAGAGTCAACCTAGCGATGCAAATGATTATGGTGCGCTGACTCTAAATAATGATGGCTCGTACACTTATATTTTAAATAATGACAGTTCTACAGTACAAGCCCTTGCCCCAGGGGAGGCAATTGAACAAGTGTTTACTTATAAGGTGGGTGAGGTTGCTCAAACCCTAACAATCACCGTAACTGGTACCAACGACGCGCCAAAACTGGATGTCTCTGGTAATAGTAATACCACTGTCAATTATGCAACGGCTTACCAAGAGGGCGGTGTTCCCGTTGCTATCAGTGATAGTAGCGCTATTGCCGACATTGATAATAACGATACGATTGGCAATGCACTTATTGTATTAACCAACTCACAAACAGGCGATTTAATTGCCATTGAAGAAGGTGATCTACCAGCAGGTATTTCAGCCACATTGTTAGGAAATAGCCGCATTGAATTGAGCGGGAGTGCAAGCTTAGCTGACTACCAGTCCGCTATTGATGCCATCACTTTTGCCAATACCTCTGCTACCCCTAGCGAAGTAGACCGTATCATTGAAGTGACAGTCACTGATATAAATAATGCTGATAGTAATATAACGACGACGGTTATCAGTGTGGATGCGACGCCGCAAGCAGTCGATGATACTGCCCAGGTCACTGAAGGCGGTAAAACCATATCGTCGAATACCACTTCCCTAAACTTACTAACCAACGATGATTTGGGTACGCCAAATACAACCATTACGTCATTCACATATTTAGATGAAAATGGCATTAGTCAAACAGGAGTAACAGGCTCTGTAATCGATACTCAATATGGTTCATTAACTATTAACGCAAATGGCACGTGGACATACACATCGGATGATACATCGGATAATCTAAATGGCATTATCGATAGTATCTCTTATACGATTACAGACGCCGATGGTGATACCAGTACCGCTGATTTTAATATCATAGTGGATGACACGCAGCCTACGGCACTTATTCCTGAAGTGACGCTGAATGAAGATGATCTAACTGACGGTACCGATACGACGCCTGATGCGTTACGAGCGACGCGTAACCTTGGTATCACTAAAGCTGCAGATGATATCAGCGATGTGGTATTCACTGATGTTACCACAGTAGGGCTAGAAGCTTTAGCGCTTGAGTCCAATGGCGAACCGTTGACTTACCAGGTGAGCAATGACGGTCATACGGTCGTTGCTAGTGCCATAGGTAGTGAAGTGTTTACTATTACTCTGACCAACCCTACGGATAGTACTGGAGATTCGCAAGCGTTTATACTTGAGCTACAAGGTCAGCTAGATCACACTGATGGAGTTACAATCACTTTACCTGTCAAATATGAAATTCAAGATACAGACAGTGCCACGGTGCAACAGTTTAATGTCAATATCGCAGATGATAAGGTGCTGGCTATAGATGATACACCTGTAAGTGTGGTGGAAGGCTCGTACGTTGATGGTGATGATAGTACGTTACTTACCGGTAATGTTCTTGATAACGATAAAGGTGCAGATGCGGATTTGAAAATCAATACCTTTACTTATTTAGATACAGATGGCAATACGGTTGAAGATTCTACCGATTTTGGGGTGGGTCTCGAAACGCCGACAGGTATCTTAACGGTTAATGAAGATGGTAGCTGGACGTTTGCTGCTAATAAAGCGATTGATAATCGTGACCCTGCGCCTAACCTACAAGACGATGGCTCATTTAGTTATACACTAATCGATGCTGATGGTGATGTGTCAGATGCTGCTGAACAGCCTATAAGCGTAACAGACACCGCACCGGTTATCGAAAGCGATGAAAGCGTCGTCTTAAAAGAAGGTGATTTGTTCCCTGATTCTGGTACGGCTAGCACTTATGTGGTCAAAGTCGATTCCGCATTTACGGTCACTGGCAATGAGGATAATATCTCTGATATTTACTTTATCATGGGTGATGGCGATCCAATAAACGGCCGTTTCCAGAGCAGTGGGCTACCGCTTTATTATCGCTATGCTGAGGTCGATGGCGTAATAGATTATAGCACCCTATATGTGTCGACTACCCAGCGCGGCGATCTGATTGCGGATACAGTCGATAATCCTAACAACAATGTCATATTCAAAGTGGAAATTAACCCTGAGGGCTTGCCATATACTAGTGCAGATGCCCTGACTTATACCGCCACCCTCTATGATACGATCAGGCACGATAATATCGATGCTAATAATGACGGTAGATTAGACAATATTATATTTGATCTCGATTATGCAGTAGTCGATGAAGATGGCTCGATCACTGAAGATCAGTTCGATGTCGAAGTCGAAAATAGACTATTTAATAAAGATCTTGATTTTACTATTAATGAAGGAGACTTTGCGGACCTCACTGAGGATGAAAACATTGCCCCAAATGGCAAGGATGCCCTGTTAATCAATGCTGCTGAAAACTTTGATGGCGGTGTGGTCACCATATTGAATTATGATCTATCGTCATCGATAGATTTGCAAAGTGGTGAATTTATTTATATTGATGTCAACGGCAATGCCATTAATACCGATGATCAGAATAACCCAGCCATCGTTGGTAGTTTGAGAAATATTGGCAATGGGCAAATTGAGTTTAACCCAGAAGAAAACTACTCTTCTATCGCGACGCCAAACGATAGAGCTGATTTACCAAACAGACCTAGTAGTTATGAGCAAACCCCTAATGAATTTAACGATTTTTATAGTGTGATGTTTAACCTGCGTGCACAAGATGGGGGACAAACCTTAACCAGTAGAATTAATATCGAAGTAGATCCTGTTGCCGATGCGCCTATTATCGTTATTGACGCGGCTGAAGTTGATATCGTTGATGGTGTTTATACCAATTATGTTGAAGAGGATTCATCGACGCAGCTTGGTTTTATAGCACCAATCATTGGTGATAATGGGGTTGAGGCAAGTACGGATCTGAGTATCTATGATCCAAATTATGTGAATGGCACTAAGCGCGAGAATGATGACAATATAAACGGTGGTTCTGTTGATCGTACCGAACGTTTTGGGGCGATTACATTAAGCGGATTTCCTGATGGTGCTCAGCTATTTTATATTGATGGCAATGGCGTTCAGGACATCAGTGACAAAATAGGGGAAGATGGTACGCTCACGATTAAACTTCGCGATGGCACTCATATTAACAGTGAGTTTACATATGATGTTGAAATGGACACTGCTGACTTTGAATCATTAGTCGTCTCTCCTTCAGATCAAGATGCCACTAACTTTACAGTAACCATGAGTGTCACTGAGTATGAAGTCGATGAAAATGGTGTACCTTATCCGCTAGAGCCTAATGACTCTAGCAGTGTAGATCCTGATAGTAGCTTGATAGCAGAGACCACATCAGTAGACATACTTATCGATGTACAAGCGGTGACAGATACGACGGTTATCGATTTACTAGAACCTGTGGCTCTCCCGCCTAGTACAACTTCTATCACTCTGTCAGACGAACCCAATAATGGCATTGATAAAAACGACACGATCAATGCGGTTATCGACGAAGACAGTAGTCTAGATTTGCAATCTATATTGAATGAGACATTTGTAGATACCGATGGCTCAGAGGAGTATTGGTATTCTATTGAAGGGTTAGGTGAGCTAAATGGTCAGGTGGTGACGGTCAATGGCGTCAGCTATACCGTAGCTGATGGCACAGTCGAGCTTCCAAGAGCGCAAGTGACGGCTGAGGATCTAGACCCAAGCTTTACCTTTACGCCGCCAGCAGATTTTGCGGGTGTTATTAATGCAACACTTACACTCAATACGCGAGATAGCGATTCCGATTCTATAGATGTTAATCCTGCTATTCAGATCGAGCAGACTTCTGTGCAATTGAATATAACGGTCAATCCTACCATCGATGTGACAGTAGTGGATCCACAGGTAGGGGATGAGGATACAGCGATTGCATTATTTACAATAAATGATGCGGGCGATTCAGTCTTTACTGTTACTGATCAAGATAGTAGTGAAACATTGTCAATAGTGGGTATCTTGAAAGATCAAATTGATGATTTGATTACTGCAGGTGCCGAAATTTCTCTAAACGGTACGCCTATCACGACAGCAGATTTGACAGATGAAGGGCTTTATTATGGCTTTAATGTCGATAGTTTGGATGGCTATACTATGACACCACCAGCGCATAGCAGTGCCGATATCGCGCTCACTTATTTTGTAGAGACTACTGATGGTTCTGTCGATAGTGATAACCCCATTACTGACAATGATACCTTTGATGTCACTATTAAGGTTACTCCAGTGGCTGAGAGTGCAAATATCAATAGCGATGGTAATAATGGCACGGATGTCACTCTCAACCCAGACCACACTTATAGCGCATTAGTATTTGAAGATGGTGATGATGATGGTGTGAGTAGTTCCGCGCCCGTCTGGTACGACCTATCGACTGATGCTGGCTTTATTTTGCTTAATGGTTGGTCGAATGAAGATGATACCAACGATTTTGGTGAACCAAGCCATAGCAATAATCGTACCGATTCAGAAGAGACCTTTGCCCGTCTAATCGTTCAGATTAAAGATGATAACGGTGACTGGGTCAATGCGAGTGGTGCTCAGTTCCGTTATGACATCGCAGGTGAGCCGCAGACTGTCACAGCAGGTAAAAATGGTGTAGACGTACCAGTGGCTGGGCTTAGCAGCTTGGCATTTATTCCGCCTAATAATTATTCAGGCGAATTACGTATCCAAGAGCAAGCGGTCACCATCGACTATGATGAAGATGATGATACCGCAACAGATAAAGTCGTATCTGGCGAGTCTTTCCTTTATCTGACTGTGACGCCTGTTGCTGATGATGTGCTGCTTAGTGTGCAACCTGCTCAAGGAGTAGAAGATGCAGGTAGATCTAATGGTAATCCAACCGGTATAGACGGTTATACGCCAGCTGACACTATTGACACTCCAGAGGGGGGGATCGAGCTTAAGATAAAGGCACAGTCCAAAGATACAGATGGTTCTGAAACTTTCAACATCACTATCGATGCGTTACCAGATGGTGCCTCTCTCTATGTGTGGGATGCTGATAATAGCACAAACGGTGGCTATGTCTTGATCAACCAAAACTATGGCACAGTCAATGATATTGCCACGGTAGATAATGCTGGTATTACGTGGTCGGTCACGCTCACCGATTACCAAAACGATAAAGTACCGTTTTTCATACCCCCATTGAACAGTAATGACAACTATACGTTGCTAGTCAGTGGTGTGTCAGTAGATGGCGCGGACACCAGTGAGCCTAGCACACCATTAGCATTACCTATTAAGATCACTACAGTCGCGGATAAAATCCTCAATGATGAATTGAATGAAGTTACCTTTGATTATGATGGTCAAGCCTCAGATAGCTACGCAGTCATTCTTGAAGAAAGCGACTTAGATGCTGCTGATAATGAGATAGACTTTAATACTATTTTTCAGACACCCATGAATATCAGATCCTATGACAATGATGGCTCTGAAGTCGTAACCTATGTCATCACTGGTCTCGATGATAGATTTACCATGCAAGGCGCCGACGTAACCTTCATAGGTGGTCAAGGAACCGCCAGACAGTGGGTTGTGACTGACGAAGCGATCAATAATGGCGAGATAATACTCAAAACCGAAGAAAACTTCGCAGGTGAGATTAACTTTAATATCAAAGGCGTCAGTACGGAGAAAACAGGCGGTAGTGAGGCAAGTCAAAACATCCAGCCTGTGCAAATATTTGTCAAGCCGGATGCGCTTGATAATGATGTGGTCAATCCTACTGCTGTGCAGAATGAAAACGCGTCTGTCACGTTAGACTTTGAGCGCGCCTTTAGGCGTACGGATAACACAGATGATTGGACATCAGGCGTTGAAGAGTTAAATAGTGTGGCTATTAGCTTGACTGACCTTGAGGCACTTGGCGTTCAACTCACTGTCGGCGGTGTTGTTATCACAAGTGCCAACCCCGCAGTTGATGCTGCTGGGTTTTATACTATCGAGCGCGATTCAGAGGGTGCGTTACCTAAGGCGAGTATCATTGCTATTCCAGCTGAGCCTGCCAGTGCTCAGTCTGGTTTCGTCAATCATAAATCAGGCAATGATATCTATGACTTTGACATTAAATATACAGTGACGGATACCGTCAGAGCTACGAATAATGAGACGGCAGATATCGTCTATCAGACAACGCTAACCCGTGATACGAACTTCGTTGTAGACGTCCTTCCTATTACTGATGTGCCATCATTAGTCAATCCTGCTGAGATTGAGACTTCAGAGACCATTGATATCGTCAACGCCGATACGGCTGATGATGAATTTATTAAAACGGTCACTCTCACCTCACCAGACTTAGATGGTTCAGAGATGTTTACACGAGTGCAAGTAGGCGGTGTGCCTGATGGTATTTTGGTGCAAGTGGATGCTAATGGTAATGGCACCTTCGTTGACGCGGTCAAAGCTGGTGACACTTGGTACGTCGTCTTTGATGATGAAACCATAGATACGTCTATAACGGCGAGCGTAGATATCAAGTTCAGTGTAAAAGCGGGTTATGATGTAGATAATGCAGAGAACGTACCTATTACGGTTACCGCCTATAACCAAGATGCACCTGATGTTGAGCAATTAGCACAGGCAATCTTTGATTTGACGCTTGTCACAGGTACGGACGGTGGTGGAGAGGTGCCTCCTGAGTTAGTAGCAGATCTCATCGTACAGCCCATAACTTTGACTGAGGATGGAGCCGGCCAATCTTTAAATAACTTTATCGTTGGCACACTTAATCAGGTGGCTTATGACAACCAAATGTCTGCACCGATATCATTCACCATTGCTAACTTGCCTGATGATGTGGTGTTACAAGCGTCTAACGGGGTCTCGTTATCCAAACAAGGCAATACATGGTTGATCAGTGGCAATGTAACCAGTGATAGTGACATTGCTGATTTACTGTCTAATATTAGTATTGTTCCCACCAGTGATTACAGTACAAACAACCAAAGTGAGGCAGTTGCTTTAGATATCTCATTTACAGCGACTGACAGTAATGGTGACTCTGAGACTGTGACAGCAGACGATCCAGCGTTTCCAATAGGTGATCAAGGCACTAATGACAGCACATTGATTGTCCTGCCCATTACCGATTACTTCGGCTTTCATGAAGACGATCCTACTGCACCACAGAATGATGATAATATCGTCATAGAAGAAGATGAAGAAAAAACCTTAACATTGAATCTGGCAAATACTGTAGATGTAGGTAATGTCGAAGTTATCGATGGTAATGTCTATCTTCAGTTCGCTGACAATGCTTCCGTTGATGGTACGCTTGAGGACTCCAACGGCGTGCCTTTAGATACAGCTACTAATCCTGCAGGATTGCCTGCAGGGGAGTATTTTGTATTGCCAGTAGGCGCAAACAATCCTACGTCTGTAAGTTTCAACTTCGTTCCTGAACCGAACAAAGATGGCGCGACTACAATTGAGGCTTACGTGGTACACAAGGAGACGACAGATATTCCAGATTATGACACGACGACACTAGTATCACGCAAAGACTTTGAAATTACTGTGGAAAAAGGCCCTGATCCTTTGCTGTTCGTCGTCAATGAGGCTGAGTCAAACTTAACTGTAGATGAAGATCAGGGCGAGATCGGTGACACTACTGACGTCAATGTCGTCAGTATCGTGTATACCACCGAACAAACTGATACAGATGAAGGTGATAACGATCAGCCTGCTTCCTTCATAATCAACAATATCAATGATGACTTTACCGTGTACTATGTCAATGATAGCCAAGAGGTTGTCATAGCCAACAAAACAGGGACAGGGTCGTGGAGCTTGCCAAGTACCGAGATAAACCCGACGCCCGAAATATTTATTCAAGCACCAGAAAACTACAGCGGTACAAGCAGTGCTAATGTTTCAGTATTAAGTACAGATGGGTTACAGGGTGACGCCACAACCGTGGCGCTTGTGTTTAAACCAATAGCTGATGGCGTCGAGTTAACCCCGCAGAACTCAGCTAGTGACGCCTATACATGGGTCGCATTAAATACCAACGCTAAGATGGAAGACACCGACAGCAATGGTATTGATGAAGGAGGTAGTGAGACATTAACCTTGACGATTACCCCTGAAAGTGAAAAGCCTTTTGATGAAACTATGCTATTTAGGATTGGCGACACAGGAGAGGTCATCGGCTTACGTAATGCTGAGGTCGATAGCGATGGGATATCTGTTGAATTTGTAGCGGGCAGCTATGTATTAAGTGGCGTGCCTAGCAGTAGTATTAACGATATACAGATTCTGTATCAGGCGTATAACGGTACCATCACTTATACAGGCAAAACTGTCGAGACTTCAGACCCTGAGCAAGTCTTCTCTAGCGAAGAGATCAAAACTGCGGATCTGAACCTGAGTGAGTCTGTCGCTATCGAAACAGGAGAGCAAAACGATACTATCACTACCACAAATCGTAGCACTACCGTAAACTCTGGTGCAGGTGATGATCGCATTACTGGCGGCGCTGGTGACGACTTCCTTGATGGCGGTACTGGTATTAATACACTAATAGGCGGCGCTGGGAATGATACGCTAGTATTCTCTGCTGACAATGCCTTAATGGATGGTGGTAATGGTATTGATACTCTACTGATTAATGTGAATAATACTACTATCGATTTTGGTGACTTTGATAATAGCGTGATTGATAATATGGAGGTGATCGACCTGACTGGGAACGATGCGCAATCATTAATCAACATTGGCACCAATGACGTCATTACCATGACCGACAGTAATAATGAACTGTTTATTAATGGTGATGATGAGGATGAAGTATCTTTGACCGCAGATTTTGTGGCGCAGCAAGTGTCTGATCAAGCAGACTACACCCAGTACCAAAGTACAATAGATCCAACAGTTAACTTATATGTCCATGACGATATAACCATACTATAAGTAGGGTAATTCAGAGTCGATGTTTTTAGGTTAATTGCCTTGCAATTTAGTTGTTATATAACGAAAAGCCATAATTTATTATGGCTGTTTGTTGTTTAGTAACTGTAAGGCTTATAGGTTAATTAGTGCACACTCAATAATATTAATAGCATTGTCTGGGAAAAATAAACTTCATATACTTGTATAGACCTTACTTCTTTATAAAAGAGTATCTCAAACCAAAAAATTCCTCTAACCATTCAAGTTAGTGGGTCTTTTTTATGCGTATCGACATAAACTTATAATGTCTGTAAATCCATCGAAGCGAGGTGCATTAATGGTTCTTTGAGCTATTAGCAGTAATCATTGCTAAAAGATAAATGTGAACTAAGGTATCTATTTGATGAACATAGACATAAATTTATTAAAGACAACTCCATAAGGAGGTTGTAATAAATTCATAGCATTTACTTTGGGCTGTACTAAAACGGGTTTCATATGACTAAAGCGTTCAAAACCAATCTTACCGTGGTAAGCTCCTATACCAGAATGTCCAACCCCTCCGAAAGGCAATTCATGTTGCAGGGCATGTAATACAATCTCATTAATACAGACACCGCCAGATACTGTATGTGTGCGAATACGCTTAATATCCTTTTCTGAATTTCCAAAAATATATAACGCTAATGGTCTAGGGCGTTCGTTGATAAGTACGATAGCTTCATCTAACTCTTCATAATGTATGAGTGGCAGTACTGGTGCAAATATTTCATTTTGCATTAATGCACTCTCTAGTTTAGGTTCAGTTACGATAATAGGAGGCATTAAGCGTGAGTTGATATCTGGCTTCACTTCAGTTGTATGGTGAACATTCTCTTTCGGTATTTCGTCTAGATACTTTTGAACTCTAACAAACTGAGCACTATTGATAATATGGGTATAGTCCTTGTTTGTCGTGATTTTTGGGTAATGCTTTTGCATCCATTTTTTAGCTAGACTAGTAAACTGCTCATGATACTTGCGATTTAACAGTACATAGTCGGGTGCTATACAAGTTTGTCCAGCATTTAGCGCTTTACCCGTCATGATTCTATTTACAGCACTTTCTAAGTTGGCATCATCTAGTACAATCACCGGAGATTTACCACCAAGCTCAAGAGTAACTGGGGTTAGATTCGTAGCCGCTGCTGCCATGACTTTTTTGCCTACTTCTGTAGAGCCGGTATAAATCAAATGATCAAACGGCAGCTCACTAAAAGCCACCGCGATATCAACATCACCTACAACAACATTTACCATCTCTGGTGAGAAATGTTTTTCAATCGCTTCAGCAAATGCCTGAGCAAATTTTGGCGCAGCTTCACTCATTTTGACCATGATACGGTTCCCCGCTGTAATAGCATCTATCATTGGACCAATCGCTAAATATAGTGGATAGTTCCAAGGAACCATGATACCCACTACGCCCAATGGTTGCGGTTCTATTTCATTACGAGCTGGCAAGTAAACAGCTGAAACAGGTGCCTTTCGAGTTTTCATCCAAGACTCACCATGTTTCTTTGCATGACTGATACTTGTAAAACTTGAAAATAATTCGGCAAACTTAGTTTCACCTTCACTACGTTGACCAAAATCTGCATTGATAGCACTAGTAAGTTTATCCTTATTTTTACTTAATAAGGTTTCAAGAGTTTCAAGTTGAGATTTTCTAGTATCCCAGTCAGTTATAGGTTCTTTGCGACTCAGTTTTTGCAGTCTCAAAAACTGGGCTTGTAGATCTTTCTTGTTGGTAATGATTGCAGGTGAGCTACTTACCGAAGAGCTGTTATCAATTTGAGTGCTATCCATCATTTTCATCCTTGAAATATTTTATGAAATTATTTTAGGAGTAAGGCATATAACCATACTCCTAGGATTTTGCGTAATTGAGATATTAATCTGGTAGTACTATTGCAAAAGAGGGATCTGGTGCTTCGAATAAACTGAAAAAAGTAATTAGATTGGCTTGATTGCCTTCTATTTTTGAGTCCGCTGACGAAAGCATATACTTGAATGTTACTTTGCCAATTAGTAAATCTACAAAGAGAGGATGTGTTAAATTCAAAGTTGTTTGTACAGCCTCTTGTGTTGCTTCTACACTATCGATAAGTCGATAGTGTAGAACAGAGTTCTCAATCCATAGCAAATAACTTTCATTTTTATCTGTGAAATGAACTTTCAGATTTGTGTCGAGACCATTGGCTTCTTCAGATTTTAGACGGACAGAAAGTGCATCAAAGAAATTAGATACAGGTGTTTGTAAAAAAACATCTCTCATCGCTGACATCTCAACACCTGCATCAGGGGTTCCTTCACGTAACTCTTTTGCTCCTGTTAGATAACTATCACGCCATGGACCAGATTCTGCTTGGTAGCCTAATTGGTCATAAGTTTTTGCTAGCAACTCTCTAGCAGCCATATTACTAGGATCATCAAATACTAAATGATTTAGAATCTCGGCGGCCCATCTATAATTGCCTTCGTCATAGGAAGTTTGAGCTTGTTTCATAACTTTTGAGCCACCACCAGCCAGCTTTACATAGGCAGATGCACGTTGTGGATCTGGTAAAGGATCTAAATGTGCAGGGTTTGCATCATACCAACCGATGTAGTTTTGATACACGGCACGAGCATTATGTTTAATAGTGCCGTAATACTCACGATTTGAAAATTCTGAAGCTAGACTTGGTGGAAGTGTGATATCTTCAGCAATTTCACCTGGTGTCATGCCTTTATTAATACGACGTAGGCTTTGATCATGAATGAACTTATATGTGTCTCTCTGTTGTTTTAGAAACTTTTGAATACTATCTTTACCCCACATAGGCCAGTGATGGCTTGCAAAGTAGTATTCAGCCTCACCGAATTGAGTACGAGCCTCTTCGATATAATTACTCCACTTTAGAGCATCCCTTACTTTCGCACCTCGTAAAGTATAAAGATTATGCATATTGCGAGATACTAATTCAGCGCCAGACAATGCTTTATATTCAGGAAGATAGAACGTGAATTCGGCAGGTGCTTCTGAGCCAGGCGTATACTGGAACTGGAAATCTACACCATCCACATTTAGGTTAGTAGGTGTTTTACTAACCAGAATATTTGGCTCAACAATACTGAACTGTCCAAAGGCAGGACCTTTACCTAAACCACTATCTATGTGTCCGTATTCATTGCGGGGTAGGTTCTTACCATACATATATGATGAGCGACGAAGCATTGCTGTACCCGCAAGAATATTTTCACTGGTGGCTTCTTCCATAAAGCCAGATGGAGCAATAATTGGAATATTGTTTTTTTCAATATCTTCTTGAGAAAGAATGCCTAATGCACCACCAAAGTGGTCAATATGGCTATGAGTGAAGACAACGGCACTAATATTAGTAGGTATATCAGGATGACGATCTGCAAGATGTGTCATAGCAAAATCATAAGCGTACTTTGCCGTTTCTTTAGAAGTTAATGGGTCGATAACAATCCAGCCTGTATCTCCTTTAATTAACGTCATATTTGATAAGTCAAACCCACGTAACTGATAGATACCTGGTCTGAACTCAAAAAGCCCTTTTATATTGTTTAGCTTAGCTTGTCTCCAGAGGCTTGGATTCACTGAATCGGGAGCTTCGCCTTGAATAAAGTTATAAGCCTTGGTATCCCAAACATACTCTTGAGGATCAGCTATAGATGGTATCTGTATGTTTTCAGGACTTGCAATGAGACCGCGGGTAGCATCTTTGAAGTCTTGAGGATCGTCTAGGTCTAATTGACTAACTGACTTGGCATTTGCTGCAATCGTAGTAGCAGTAGCTGCTTTACCATTACTCACTTGAGCTGTTGAAGTTGTACAAGCTGCAAGTAAAATGCTACTTGCTAGCAACAACATACGGCGAGAGTTATTCAAGATAGGTTTGTACGTGCTGAAATCTTGCATAAAGGTATTCCTTACCATAATAAAATCCATGTTTTATTTAATGATTATTTTGTATTTTTAACATTGAATTAATTGCTATCAATTCAATGCGCAACGCTTACATGACCTTTAGCCATTACCATGTCGGGCATGTTTTCATTTAATTTAACGGAGCCTTCAGTTTCAATACTTGTGCGACCGTGGCTTAGATGAAAACGCTCCATCTTTATTTCCTGAGCGATTTTTTCTGCAATGGCTATCGTTGGAGCGTTAGTATTTGCACTATTGAGGTGAGGCATAATAGAGGCGTCCACAACACGTAGTCCGATTACACCTCTAACTTTGAGATCTAGATCCACCACGGATTCAGCATCGGAGCCCATCCTACACGTGCCTACCGGATGATATATAGTATCTGACTTATTGCGGATATAACCTAACAAGCCGTCTTTATCCAGTGCGGAAGCTGCATAGTCTTTAGTAATATACTTGGCAATAGGTTGTTCTTGCATGATTTCGCGCGTACGTTGAGCACCTGCCACCATCATTTCCACATCTTTTGGATGGTCTAAATAGTTGGGATCGATTAATGGCGCGGCATTTGGGTCAGAAGACGCGAGTTTTACGGTGCCACGGCTTTCAGGTCTGAGATAACAGCTATGAATAGATACTGCATATCCCCACTTAACTTGACGACCATGATCGATGACTCTAGAGATAACAAAGTGAAGCTGGGTATCTGGCCAGTCTTTAGGTGTGGCATTTGTGGCACTAAAAAAAGCAGCCCCTTCAGCAAAATTGGTTGATAGCAGTCCAGTCCCATCTTTTCTCCAATCACGAGCTCCTTTCATAAGGCTGATGCCGCCAGCAAAACCTACACCAAATACGTCTTTTGTGTTCACCTCATAGTCAAACACAACATCAAGGTGATCTTGGAGATTTTCACCAACATTAGGAGAGTCATAGACAACACGAATACCGTGCTTTTCTAACTCTTCTTTAGGACCAATGCCTGATAGCATCAAAATCTTTGGAGAGCCAAAAGCACCAGCACACAGAATGACTTCTGCATTGGCCTTAATGGTACTTTGTTGGTTATCTTTGAGGTAAACCATTCCTGATGCTACTCCGTTCTCTATGAGAACGTGAGAAGCAATGGCACCTGTAATAATAGTTAGGTTGGGTCTGTCTTCTACAGGGTGTAGATAGGCGGCGGCAGCTGAACAACGCTGCCCTTGTTTTTCACCATGGAAATGAGTTAATTGGTAAAGGCCAGCTCCATCCTGCTTATCACCATTGAAGTCATCATTTCTATCTAAGTCATTCGCGATGCATGCATCGACAAAAGCATTAGTAATAGGCCGAGGGCTAAGAGGGTCGGCAACGTTTAACGGTCCACTGTCGCCATGAAAATGATTTGCACCGCGGACATTGTTTTCTGCCTTTTTGAAATATGGTAAGAGTGAATCGTAATTCCAACCGTCACAGCCCTCATCAGCCCAACGGTCATAATCTTTTGCACTACCACGGGTATAAACCATCGCATTAATAGCTGATGAGCCACCTAAGCACTTGCCACGAGGTTGATATCCAATACGATTGTTTAGATGCTTTTGGGGCACAGTACTGAGACACCAGTTGTTTATCTTAATTGGCTTGTCTCTCATTTGAGCAATAACTGCCGCAGGTAAACGTACTACTAGATCTTTGCCGTCACCCCCTGACTCTAAAAGGCACACTGTGACTTGAGGGTCTTCACTTAATCGACTTGCTAATACGGATCCTGCAGATCCACCACCAACGATAATATAATCAAATTCCATGATTAGTTAACTCCTTCCTTGGATTATCCTAGCTACTACTAGGCTTTTTTTGCTAAAGTTAGATATATAATCTAACGGGTCAAACAGTCAAAACACTGATAAAACTGATCAATATTTTTCATTCATGTACTTTTGTATAACCTACTATCACTTAGAAGTGTTTTAACCGTGATGCTAAATACACTCCAAAAAGTGAACGGCAATTTTAAATCAAGTCAAATTCAACACAGAGTAAATCTATGGAACTCAATGAATATACGGTTCATAAGCTGACAGCGCTCTGTTATAGAAAAGCCGTAGCAACGTATCTAATACAGATAGATCGCTCATCTGATATACCCAAAATTATGTCACAATTTAGTGATCTCGATGATTTTGAAGGCGATAGAATGCCACTAGCTGTCGTCACGAATGAGTTCAATTTGGCTACCTATTTCTTTCAAGATGATTATATAGGGCTAAAAGTTTTCAATTATATCGAGATCGAGTCTCTTCCTTTTTATAAGGGAATAAGCCAATGTATTAGTCCTCTAATAAATGCCAATATTGGCATTCCTCTTATTGTTCTCTGCCGTTTGATTTCGCGTTACTTCAAAGTCATGACTGAATCAATCGAGGTTCATTTATTTGAGAGAAAAAATTTAATCCGTCTTGAGTTCAATCCAAGCATGCCTGAACAGGTTAACAAACATCAAATTGATGGCATTATTTTTTCCGTTTATAAAATTATCTCGACATTTAGCTCACTCAAACCTGTGGGGCTTACTTTGGCGCATCGGCAGTCTTCCCAAGGGTTTGAGCTATATAAACAGTTCTTAGGTGTTCCAGCAGAAATGTCTAAAACAGTCAATAGTTTAACGTATCGAATCAATAGGCCTGATCACATTTACTACTCATCGGAACACACAAAAAACACTGTAGGAAATACATTTTTTATCAATCCTTTGCATCATATGCTTGATAAGAACTTCACCGATACCAGCTATACACAACGTTGTCAGCATATACTCATAACAATCATGGGTCTGCATGAGCCGACTCGTGAGCAAGTTGCTCAGGTGCTCAATATGAGTGTTAGTAGCTTGCAAAGACGTCTAAGAGAAGAGGGTACTTCTTTTAAAGCGTTGCTATTGGAAGTTCGAAAAAAGTTAGCTTATAAATACTTAATAGAGCAGAGATTATCAGCTACAGATACGGCATTTTTACTTAGTTATCATTCTAATAGTCAGTTTTTTGGTGCTTTTAAGAGTTGGTTTGGGATGACGCCAAGAGCATATAAAGAATGTTATCTAAGTGGCTAACAGCTCGTTATAGATATGCTTTGACTATAGCAGCGAGGGCATGATCATCCTTGATTTACTAACTGTATCGTATGATATCTTTTGAAAGTAGGCATATTCAGGTCAAGGAAAGTTAATACTGTCTTAATTCGGGTCAAGGTTTATATGGTGCTAAAAATTCAGCGATGTCAGACTCTATATAAAGACCAACATATAGAACGCTTATAAGCTATTGAGTACTTTTATGATCCAGTGATTAGCCAGTGCATCTCCCTTTGCTTGAGTTTGATATTAGTGATCAAACATCAAAAAAGCGCCCATTGTAGGCGCTATTTTTTATTCTATTTTATAAGCAAGATTCATGATGGCTCTTTGGTAAAAACTATGTTGTACCAAATATAAACCCTTAGCAGTATATAGATATTTTAGTAGGAAGCGGGTCGTAGTTAATGTGACGAGTTATCCTATCGTTATTTAAAGGTAATACGCATAATTTATTGAGTAAAAAACGCAATAGGGCTTAACACTTCTTAAAGTTTATCTAAAGTAAAAATTGATATTATCTTTTCAATATAATGAATTTATTATTTAGTCACTATAATTTTTCGAGTGAGTAATGATAAACAGTTATGACATTTAGACAGGTGCGAATAAGTATCTCTGTCTGACTATGACTAACTTTCAAATATCAATCCAAACGAGAGCGTGTTATGACCCTTACAAAAACAGCTAAAGCTTTTAGCTTGCTGGCTATTGTCACCGCCATACAAGTTTCATCACTGACCTCTGCCTACGCCCATGACCTTAGTGAACATACCATTGCTGCCAAAATATGGCAGATCACAGGCCAGCCTAGTGTCGCTGCTGATTTTATCAAACTAGAAGACGGTACTGTTTATTTAACGGATAGCCACCATCAGTTGCTCTCTTTTGGTTTGTCAGACTTTTCAGCCAATGATCAAACCTATATTCTGGAAAAAGACGCCCATATTCAAGCGATCAATCAGCTAGCAGTGATTGAAAATCTAGTAAGTAGTAATCAATTAACGGCTATCCAAAATCCAAACGATACTACTGTTATCGCCAATGATAATGGGATTGCACTAAACAAAGCTGATGTGGAAATTTCTGTCATGACGGATAACAGTGACACGCGCTCTGTCTTATTCTTCTATCTGTTGGGTGGCTTGGTCTTAGCGAGTGGTTTAGTGTGCTTTTATGTTTTGAACATACGCCACAAAAAAAACCGACCGTCAAAAATCACCTATTCAGTTTTTGGAGTATTGGGTGTAACTGCTTTGCTTGTCGCCTGTAGCAGTACTGAGACGGCCCAAAATATCGGTGAAAAGACCAAAGATGCGATTGCTCATTTGCCAGTACCAGCCAATGATATTGATTTTATGACGTTAGTATTTGGCTCATTCGATAACGTCAATACTCATCATGATGATAAATATCTGTATGTCGAATCAAATGGTATCCCAAGCCACGAAATGATGACGGGTATCACCAGTTGGCAACAGCAAGTACCTATCGACCAGGATTATACCAATGAGAACAGTTGGGTCATTCCCTTACAGCCTGAGCTTGCCGATGAACCTTTAATGGCCAAAGACAATTTTATGAAAGGGGCCATCGCGATTGCAGCTAATGGCATTCCTATATTTAACCCATTAAACAATCGGGGTGAGGACGCCAAAGTATTCGGAGAGTTAGACAATTGGGGCGGGCATTCTGGACGCGCTGATGATTACCACTATCATCTTGCACCAACCCATCTACAGTCACAAGTTGGTGAAGGTAAGCCCATTGCTTATGCGCTAGACGGCTTTCCTGTCTATGGTGAAACTGATGATGAGCTTGATGAATATTTAGGCAAATTCAATGAAGACGGTAGCTATGAATACCATGCTACCTCAGAGTTTCCGTATTTAATTGCAGGTTTGCGCGGTAAGGTCACTATAAACCCAGATACGAAAGCACCAGAAAATGAGATTGCACCGCAAGCACATACTCATGGCGTTCGCCCAGCGCTGACGCCTTTGCGCGGAGCTGAGATCACAGATTACAAGATTATAAGTCCGACTCAATACAGTCTAACGTATACCCATGACGGTCAAGAGCATAAGCTTAACTATGGTTGGGGCGCTACTGAAGCGACCAAGGATATTTATACTTTTGAGTTTATTGATCCAGAGGGTACGACCGTACAGACTTATAAACGCACTGATGACATACAGAAAAAATAATACGTATCTAATCATAATGATCAGTTATAGAAATAATAAGCTGATTTCAAAAACCATCTTATATAATGCTAAGGAATCCTAATGAAACCTATTTTAATACCTGCTTTGCTAACCACGACAGTATCTGCTGT
Source organism: Psychrobacter proteolyticus (assembly GCF_039762275.1). Lineage (GTDB taxonomy): Bacteria > Pseudomonadota > Gammaproteobacteria > Pseudomonadales > Moraxellaceae > Psychrobacter > Psychrobacter proteolyticus_C. Next base: position 20,444 of record NZ_JBDLOB010000007.1, read on the forward strand.
ATTGCTGGCGGCGTGTAGCCAAACTCAGATAGACTCAGCGGCTACCGATGCCAATGAGCAAACGACAGCATCAATAAGTAGTACAGATGCCAGCAGTTATACTGGCACCGCTAGCTTAACCCAAGGTGTTGCTCAGGCTGACGTGACAAACGCCTATGAATGTGACCGTGGTCGCCAAACCAACATCGGTAGTATCCAGTCAACTGACGGTAAATCGTGGACAGTACCAGCAGCAACCAATTTACTTAATACAGATTTCCCAGTGGCGTCTGACTTAAACAACCCTTGTACGGGAAACGACTATCGCACCGCCAGTGAAGCTTTAGCTCAACTTGATGGTTCGGACATCATTGAAATAGACGCAGATGGTGAGGTGTATACCGCTTATGTCTTTGCAGATAATTACTTTGAGATGTACGTAAATGGTGTAGCCGTCGGGCGTGATAATGTGCCCTTTACTCAGTTCAATTCAAACATTGTACGTTTCAAAGCAAAAGCACCGTTTACCGTTGCTATGCATTTGGTAGATTGGGAAGAAAACTTAGGTGTTGGTTCAGAGAGTAATAATGGCTCAGAATTCCATGCAGGAGATGGTGGTCTAGTCGCTGTGATCAAAGATAAAGACAATAGCATCATCGCCAAGACTGATGAAAACTGGAAAGCACAAACCTTTTATACCGCACCGATTAGAGACTTGTCCTGTGTTAGTGAGTCAGATAGCGAACGACTATCTAGTAATTGTACTACCACAGCTAATGTGCAAGATAGTTCGGCAGATTATGGCCTGCATTGGGAATTGCCTACCAACTGGCAACAAGCAGACTTTGATGACTCTAGTTGGCCGAATGCTACTACCTATAGTAACCAAACCATTGGGGTAGACAATAAATCAGCTTATACCAATTTCACAGATATTTTTGATAATGAAAAATCAGATGCTGAATTCATTTGGTCAACCAATGTAGTACTCGATAATGAAGTTATCGTACGCTACACAGTAAATTGATTATAAAACTTTATTTAGATTGGTCAGCCTTTATGAAAGCTACTAAACAATAAAGTTTCAGTTATCAAATGCTTATACTAATAACATCGCCTAGTACAACTGAACTTCATGCCTGAGCACTCTATACTTATAGTTAATAGTGCTCAGGCATTCTTTGCTTTGATCAAAGCGAAGTCGACATATATGACTATTATCGTCATATACTCTCATCCATCTTTGCTTGTTCATATGAAAAACAGGCTTATTACTTAGCAGTAGTAAGCCTGTTTTTGATGTAATGATTCTCGCAGATGTGACACAAGCAGTTTCAATTTTTGGTCCGGTTGCCGTGCCTTGGGGTAAACCGCATACATGCCCATTTTCTTTCGTGTAAAGCGCTGCAAAATCTGAGTGAGCGTATTTTGCTGCATTTCTTCATAAACAAGTGCTTGTGGTAAAAAGGCAATACCTAGGTCGCTGAGAGTCGCTTGTTTAATCGCATTAAGATGATTGCTATGAAACCGCCCCTGTACAGGAAGCAATTGCTCCGTGCCATCTATATATAGCGGCCATATACCATTCGCCGTATGATCAAACTTATAGACCAAACACTCATGACTCCGTAATTGTTCAGGGGTTTGAGGTGTACCATGTCGCTCTAAATAGTCTGGTGTCGCACATATGACCCACTGGCTATCTATAAGACGTCTTGCAATGAGTGATGAGTCTTCAAGCTCTGCTGTCCTTATCGCCAGATCAAACCCTTCTTCTATCAAATCAACCAATCGATTGGTAATCTGTAAATCTACTGATATTTCTGGGTGTTGTTTACAGAATTCGGCAATGGATTCGCTCAATATTAGATTTGCAGAGACCGCTGGCATGGTTATACGTATGTTGCCTTTCATGTCTTCACCATAGCCTGTAACGGCATTTTCAGCTTCCTGAAAGGCAAATTTAGCGATTTTAGCTTTGTTATAAAGCGTCCTTCCTGCATCGGTTAAGCTTAACTTTCTGGTTGTCCTATAAAGCAGCTGTGCATTTAAGCTTTCTTCTAATCTTACAATGCGTTTACTTACCACTGAATTCGTTAATGACAGCTTTTCAGCGACCCGAGAAAATGACCCTTCATCAACCACTTGGACGAATAAAACCATATCGTCAGCTTTGCCCATACTTGTTCCCCAATTGGTGTAATACGTTTTGGATTATAGCAAAAAAAGAAAATAATATTATCCTTTGATGCAATATATCAATGTATTGACAAGGCGTAGAATATTTTAGGGAATTTTGAGCATTTGTTTATTTAACCATTCTATTAATCATGTCACTGACAGAGATTGTTTTCGGCTTCGTCTGACCGACAGCATGAAGTTATAAAAACAAATGCTTAGATGAAGTGGTTCAAGGAAGATTACACGATAAAAAAAGGATTATGATTTTGAATCAAACAATATATGGACTGTTGGCATTACTGCCAATCGTTCTCTGTGGTATTTTTTTGATAGGCTTGCAATGGTCAGCCAAAAGAACCATGCCAATCGTTCTGGCGGTTACTGCCGCGCTTGCCCTCTTTGTATGGGATATGACGCTTAATCGCGTGTCTTCATCGATTATTCAAGGAATGGTCATTACGGTTTCAGTATTGTGGATCGTATTCGGCGCTATTTTCTTATTGAATACGTTAAAGCATACTGGTGCTATCGCCGTTATCCGTGCTGGGTTTACCAACGTATCGCCAGATAGGCGGGTACAAGCCATTATTATTGCATGGTGCTTTGGCTGCTTTCTTGAAGGGGCTGCTGGTTTTGGTACAGCGGCCGCTATTGCCGCGCCTTTACTGGTCGCGATAGGGTTTCCAGCGCTGGGTGCTGTGTTGATGGGAATGATGATACAAAGTACGCCTGTGTCATTTGGGGCAGTCGGTACGCCTATCGTTACTGGAGTAAACAAGGGATTAGATACAGTAGCCATTAGCGCCCAACTGGCACAACAAGGACTAGAGTGGGGCGACTTTTTACAACTGATTACCAGCCAAGTGGCCATTATGCACGGTGTTATTGGTACATTTATGCCACTTTTTATGGTGATGATGCTCACGCGCTTTTTTGGTAAAAATAAAAGCTGGAGAGAAGGCTTCGCTATTTGGCCATTTGCTATTTTTGCGGGTTTAGCATTCACAGTCCCTTATACCCTAACAGGTATTTTTTTAGGGCCAGAGTTCCCATCCTTGGTTGGCGGTTTGGTCAGTATCACTATCGTTGTTAATGCGGCGAAACGTGGATTTTTAGTACCAAAAACTACATGGGATTTTGAACCGAAAAAAAGCTGGCCAAGTGAATGGCTTGGTAAGCTAGTGGTCAGCAAAGAAGACATCACTCCTGCATTGAGTGATAAAAAGATGTCCACGGTCATGGCGTGGTTCCCTTATTTGTTAGTTGCCCTTTTATTGGTGTGTTCTAGAGTATTAACAGGCTTTCAGTCTTTGCTGAACAGCGCGACAGTAGACCTAACCTCGATTTTAAGTGAGGCAGATATCAGTGCCAGTTTTAGTCCTTTATACTTACCAGGCGGCTTGTTATTAATTAGCGCCTTGGTTGCCGCCGCTTTTCAAACGAACAAACCTGCCAGTGCACTAAACAATGCCTTTAAAGAATCAGGCAAGACTGTACTAGGGGCCGGATTTGTCCTTATTTTCACGATTCCAATGGTTAGAATTTTTATTAATTCAGGGGTAAACTTATCAGATGTGGCGAGTATGCCTGTCGCCAGTGCAGAGTTGTTTGCGGGTACTTTTGGTAGTGTTTTCCCTTTAATTAGTGCAACCATTGGTGCGTTAGGTGCTTTTATCGCGGGGTCTAATACCGTATCCAACATGATGTTCAGTCAATTCCAATACGAAGCCGCCATGAGCTTACATATTTCACCTTCTCTAATCATCGCGGCTCAAGCAGTTGGTGCCGCTGCTGGTAATATGATTGCAGTACATAATGTTGTGGCTGCATCGGCAACGGTAGGCCTACTCGGTATGGAGGGCGCCACACTTAGACGTACTATTTTACCTACCATCTATTATGTGTTGTTCTGCGGGATTATCGTCATGGCTGCCATTTATATCTTTGGTTTTCAAGGGCCTTTAGCATCATAAGTGACACACAATCACCAAATAAAGAGCGTCATATGCCGTCATTAAATAGAGCTTCATCAAACCTTTTCTCATCAAATATAGAACATCAAGACCAAGACACACTTCATCCTGAGCAAGTGTTAGACAAGCTAACCCATTTACTGGGAGCCAGTAATGTACAGGCTGATCCAGAAAAAAACGAACACTATAGAATGGGGTGGCGCTCTGGTGGCGGCAATGCTTTGGCTGTTCTGTTTCCACAAACACTGCTGGAGATTTGGCGTAGTCTAGAAATATGTGTGGAAGGCGACTGCATTATTATCATGCAAGCGGCAAAAACAGGGCTGACTGAAGGTTCAACGCCGAGCGGTAATGACTACGATAGACCAGTGGTTGTGATCAATACCCTTGCAATGAACCAGTTGTATTTGGTGAATAATAACGAGCAAGTGATTAGCTTACCTGGCGCTACGTTGCATCAGTTGCAAAGTGAGCTTAAAGCCGTAAATAGAGCGCCTCACTCGGTCATTGGGTCATCGGCGTTAGGTGCATCTATCATTGGCGGTGTCTCTAACAATTCAGGTGGGGCACTGGTGAAAAGAGGGCCTGCTTATACCGAGCTTGCTTTGTTTGCCCAAATAGACAAGCACGGTCAGCTAGTATTAGTTAATCACCTAGACGTAGAGTTAGGAGATACCCCAGAAGAAATACTCACTAACTTGCAAACAGGCAATTTTGATAAAAGAGCATTACCTGACACTGGTAAGATGGCATCTGACAAAGAATACATCGCCAGAGTAAAAGACGTTGATGCAAGTACGCCAAGTCGTTTTAATGCGGATAAGCGAAGACTGTATGAAGCAAGCGGCTGTGCTGGCAAGTTGGCGGTATTTGCAGTACGTCTTGATACCTATCCAACGGCTGTAAAAGAGAAAATATTTTATATAGGTACCAACAGTGTGAGTGAGCTTGCACAACTCAGAAGACAAATACTATCGAGCTTCAATAATATCCCTGAAGTGGGTGAGTATATGCATCGTGATATATTCGATGTATCCGCTAAATACGGAAAAGACACGTTCCTGAGTATTAAGCATCTCGGTACCAACGCCTTACCTAGACTATTTTCTATCAAAGGCGCTATGGACGCAAAGTTCCATAAATGGCCATGGATGCCAAAGCATTTCACTGACAAAGTTATGCAATTCGTCGCCAATATATTTCCAAAGCATTTACCGAAGCGAATGCTAGAGTATCGCGACCAATATGAGCATCATCTCATCTTAAAAATGAGTGATGCTGGCATAGCAGAAGCACAGGATTTTCTAAAGGTATTTTTCGACGCTTCAAATACGGGTAGCTATTTTGAATGTAGTCAAGAAGAATCAGAAAGCGCTTTTTTACATCGCTTTGCCGCTGCAGGTGCCGCATTACGTTATGAAGTCATACATGAAAAAGACGTTGGCGACATATTGGCATTGGATATTGCTATACCACGTAACGAGTTAAAATGGCTCGAAACGCTACCTGAAGACATTGAGCAACACTTAGAGAAGAAACTGTATTACGGGCACTTCTTTTGTTATGTATTTCATCAAGACTATATTTTGAAAAAGGGTAGTGATGCACATCTTGTTAAAAAGATGATGTTAGAGCTACTGAGCGCACGCGGAGCCAAATATCCTGCTGAGCATAATGTCGGACACCTATACGAAGCAGAACCTGATTTGCAGAACTTTTATAAAAGCCTAGACCCAACCAATACCTTTAATCCGGGTATTGGTAAAATGTCGAAAACCAAACGCAATTGCTCGTGTTGTTTATAACTGAACTCTATAACTAATATTTAAAACGGGCCATGGGCTGATTATTTATCAGTAGCTAAGTAGCTAAGTAGATGAATAGATGAATAGATGAATAGATGAATAGATGAATAGTTCAGTGTTTGTCTATTATAAATGTTCAATACACCCTTAGAAGCACTGCCGATTGGTAGTGCTTTTTTATTATTTCTCGGTAAATGTATCAGCAGCCTCGAGTTCAGAAGCACATTTATTCAAAATGATTTTGTTATCTATTGTTAAATACCAGTCGATGCTATGTATAATGCAGCACTAGCATAGCTTTCACTCAGTATGGCTTTCACTCATATGCCTTTAATAAGAAGATTACATTATGTCAAACAAGCGTCCTTTATATATTCCTGTTGCTGGACCCGCTCTTTTAGAGACACCTTTATTGAATAAAGGTAGTGCTTTTTCATCAGAAGAACGTAGTAGCTTTAATTTAACGGGGCTATTACCTCATAATATTGAAACGATTGAGGAGCAATCATTACGTGCTTATCATCAACTAAGCTCATTCACTGATGCGATGGATAAGCATATTTACTTGCGTAACATCCAAGATACTAATGAAACCTTGTTTCATCATCTAATTGAGCAGCATATCGAAGAAGTCATGCCGCTCATTTATACCCCAACCGTTGGTCAGGCGTGTGAAAAATTCTCACAAATTTATCGTCGTAAACGGGGTTTGTTTATCTCATATCCTGAGCGTCACAAAATCGACGACATGCTACAAAATGCCACCAAACAAAACGTTAAAGTGATCGTTGTTACTGACGGTGAACGTATCTTGGGCCTAGGGGATCAGGGTATTGGCGGTATGGGCATTCCAATCGGTAAGTTGTCTTTGTACACGGCTTGTGGTGGTATTAGCCCAGCTTACTGTCTACCTATTTTGCTGGATGTCGGCACCAATAATCAACAGTTGCTTGACGATCCTATGTATATGGGCTGGAGAAATCCGCGCATCTCTGGCGATGAATATAATGAATTTGTGGACTTATTTATTCAAGCTGTTAAGCGCCGTTGGCCAGAAGTGTTATTGCAATTTGAAGATTTTGCTCAGGAAAACGCGACCCCGTTATTGAATAAATATCGTGATCAGCTATGCTGCTTTAATGATGATATTCAAGGGACTGCTGCGGTATCGGTTGGTACTCTGATTGCAGCGTGTCTAAATAAAGGTCAAAAACTTAGCCAACAGAATATCGCATTTTTAGGCGCAGGATCTGCGGGTTGTGGTATTGCTGAGCATATTATTCGCCAAATGCAGCGTGAAGGATTGACTGAAGAGCAAGCTCGTAGTCAAGTATTCATGGTTGACCGTTATGGCCTGCTAACAGATGGCATGACAGAACTGCAAAAATTCCAAGAACCGTTAGTACAAAAAGAATCAGCTATTGCAAGCTGGGATAAAAGTAAGAAACTCGGCTTAGCGCAAGTGGTTAAACAAGCAAAAATCACCGTATTATTTGGTGTTAGCGGACAAAAAGGTCTGTTCACCCAAGAAGTGATCGAATCGCTATGTGCTAATACTGAACACCCAATTGTCCTACCACTTTCAAATCCAACGTCTCGTGTGGAAGCAACGCCGCAAGAAGTCATGAATTGGAGTAAAGGTAAGGCAATTGTAGCGACGGGTAGTCCGTTTCCTCATACCACTTATAACGGTCAGTCTTTTGAGGTTTCTCAGTGTAATAACAGCTATATTTTCCCGGGTATCGGTCTAGGTGTTTTAGCAGCACGAGCGTCAGGTATCAGCGATAATATGCTAACGGCGGCAAGCCAAGCCCTTGCAGATATATCAATGGAATACGAAAAAGCACCTGGTGCTATCTTACCGCCGATCAAAGTTATCAGAGAGATCAGTGAAAAAATAGCGTATGCAGTGGCATTGCAAGCGGCTCAAGATAAGCTAGCACTACCTATCACATCGGAGAATTTACAACGTCGATTAAAAGCGAACTTTTGGTTACCTGAATATCGTAACTATCGCCGTACTTCTTTCTAGGCTAGAGATTAGATATAAAAATTCCTAATATTAGCTACATTATCTAAGTAAAGTACTAAATAAAAAAAGGTTGCTAACGCTATATTACATATAGTGTTGGCAACCTTTTTTGTTCCTATCAAAGTCCATTAGTTTATCAAGTTTACTTCTACCATTCCTTAGGCATAGCTAGGCTTCAGTATTCAAGCATGCATCTGCTTAAAGAAAAAGGTAGTGATTAACCGTTGAGGTTAGAAGTAACCCCAATTATTGATTTAACTTTATACGTAAGACATGGTATGGCTTCACAGAGCCCTCTTCACCTTGATTTAACGCAGGGTTAAGATGTAGTGAGTTTTGAGTGATATATAAGTAGCCATTTTGAATTGAAAACCCATCAGCCCATGATAGTAGATTGTCATCTTGAGCAAAGGTCTTAAAGCTATCTTTAGTCACGATACTGACGGCATTTTTTTCAATATCTCCAACGTAGATATCTCCATTATCCGCCATAATCATCCCATCACTAGGACGTTTTTCACCATAAAACTCTATGGTTTTACTCAGTTGGCTATCCGTCAAATTATCATTAGCAAGTGATGAGGCGGGCAAGCGGTAAATTACACTACCATTCACTGTACCGAAATATACCCATTCATTTTGGGCATCCATAGTGATTGGGTTTAAACTTAGATAAATTGCATCAGAATTACCATTTTCACGCTTAGTTGCCATTAATGACCCATCAATAATAAGGTCATGCTCAGGTGCTAAAAGTGCTTTATTTGCTTGAAGAACACGGCGAGAGTTACCTGTGTCTAAGTCAACAACTACAAAAGCAGGTGCAGGTGCTCCTGACAAATTACCGAGACTAGTATCAGCTATGTATATTTTATTGCGCTTAGTATCGATAACAAAATCTTGTAAGAACGAGTTGTCTACAGTAGCATCACTATCGATCTCAATGCGTTTAAAGAGTCTGTTATTTAAGGTATCCCAAGCTACGATTTGAGCAGGCGAATTTTTGCTACCCATATCTAGAATCCAAACCACTCCATCGGGAGTGCTTTCAATACCAATAACTGAAGCAAATCCAACATCTCCTTTATCTGGACCATCAGCCCAATCTATGTTTGGAAAAGGTTTAGTTGAGCCATCACTCATCAATTCAACCACACGGTATTCAGGGTTGTCTAGGGGCTGCATGGATAGAAATGTTCGTCCTTGTTGAGTTACCGTGATATTACCAGGGCGAGTATCATCTATTTGCGCAACGACTTCAATATTGTTGGCATGAGCTGTGCCTAATACCAATGCAGCACTTATAGCCAGTAGTGACTTTAAATATTTCATTTGAATCTCCTGTATTTATTGATGTATATAGGTACTCAAGCATAATATTGAGTGTATGACGTTTAGCACCTAATACTATTTATTCACTAATCGTTATTAATACTTTTAGTTTAATGTTAGTTACTCAATAACGATCATTTCATTCAAAGTGAATTTTTCTATTGCACCTTCAGTGGCTTTTGAGTAATCGTCAAAATGCTTATTACTCATATGAGCTTGCCAAAGTTCACGTGACACCCAATTTTCGTAGAACATAAAATGAGCAGGATTTTCATTATCTTGATGTAAGTCGTAATTGATACACCCTTCTTCAGCGCGAGTAACACCAATCAGTTTTATCAATTCTGTTTTAACCAGTTCGATTTGGTTTGGTTTTGCCATGATATTGGCAACGATGGTTAATCTAGCCATAATAGAATCCTTTTTAACTACTAATGTTAAACTTTATCAAGTCAAAAGATATCGTTAGCGATCGACTGCTTTAAAACGATTATATATAGCTAGCTATAGTAGAGGTAGAGGCTTAAATCAAGAAACACTTTCAATGATATCTTGAAAGTAGTTGTTGTTTATCATAATTAATGCTGCCGAAATTCTCATTGACCAAACCGAAGTATTAATAACAATGCCTAAGAAAACCAAACTACATATCTGAGCACTTTATACTTATAGCTAATAGCATTTAGGAGTTTTTTGTCTTGATTAAAGCGAAGCCAACATATATATATGGTTATTATCAATATTGCAAACACTATGATATTGAGAGAACTATTACCTAAAAAACCATGGTTTAGTTAATGTTTTTTCTGATTGGACTGCCATGTATGTAGTATTAGAAGGACGACTTGTATTGTATTTATTTTCTTAGAAAGCAGCTTCCCAAACCCAAAGAAATCACCTTAACTTGAACAGCTAGGGTGATTTTCTGTCTATGCAGTGATATAAAAGTATAAAGTCTGTATGGTCGCTTAGCTTATTTTGGTTATGTATAAATCAATATATGTAAAAAACCCTTGTAGCTCGATGCTTACAAGGGTTTAAATGATTACTACTCATATTTTAACTGGTGTGCTTACTCAGAGTAAGCTGTGGGCTTAACGGTTTTTTATACCAAGCTATATTTCGTGGAATTGTTGAAAGTCCATTTCTGCATATATTTATGGTTAGTTCTCTGTAATGGCGAACGGTACAATAAAAATGCTGCATCGAATAGTAATATAGCATTTTTGTTCGATGCAGCGCTATGTTATGTGTCTCTGTACTACTCGTATTTTAGCTTAGAAACTGATTGATATGCTCACCAATTTCATCAGGCTTCTCATCAATCAACCAATGAGCGACATCTTTAATCCAGACAAGCTCTGCATTTGGAATCGCTTCTGCCAGCTTTGGTGCATATTCCGGTTTTTGGAAAGGGTCTTTGTCGCCCCACATAATGAACGTCTGATGTGGAAGGTTGCTAAGTTCGTCAGTAAGGGCCTGAGTATACTCTTTATTCAACCGTCTGAGATTGCGAAAGAAGGCATGCTTGCCATCTTCAGTTGACCAAGGTTCAAGATACATCTCGATAAGCTCATCAGTCATGACACTGTTATCATATACACCTTTTGGTAGGAAACCTCGCATCATGCTCAAAAAGTCCTCTAGACTCATCTCTGACTCGGCACCAGGTTCCTGTAGCGGCTCAAAATCTGGGATAGGCCATGAATCGAAGCAGATGCTATCTATCAAAATAAGCTTTCGAACTTTCTCTGGATAATTGACAGCTATCAACTGAGCAACGCCTCCACCAATATCATGTCCAACAATATCTGCTTGCCGCGCACCTAGGACATCCATGAGTTTTACAATCATGTTGCTTTGCGCATTAATGGACACATCTGCGCTTTTTGGTTTTGCAGATTTCCCATAGTTGAGAAGGTCAGGGGCGATGACCCGATTTGTTTTTGCAAGTTGTGGAATAATATTTCGCCACATGAGGCTATTGGTTGGAATCCCGTGCAGCAGGATTATTGGACTACCTGAACCTTGTTCCAGAAATGCAATCTTATGCCCGTCAATGTATGTATAATTTTCTGTTATTTGAGTGCTCATAGCATCCTCCTAAAGATGAATTTTAATAATCGTGAAATCGTTCTACGGAAAGGGAAGACAGATTTTTTCAGCTAAGGTAAGGCAGTAACTGACCCAACGTTATAATAGTAATGTGAAGGAATTCTTCAGGAAGTATACGGTCTCAGTGATCAACAGCAACACTGCTATCAAAAATAGTACTAACTGTTTATGGATCTTTATTGATGAGAAGCTTATTCTCATCACACTATTTTTTCTTCTCACTTATTCAAAAGCCTAATGAAATGGCTTTATTGAAATAACGCGACTGTACCAAAAACTGTCGTACTGAAGTTAGATAAACCAACCTGATGGAAGTGATATTAATCATACATTAATAACAAAAGCATTATGGCTTCAGCCGTTATAGGTTTGTAGCTCAACCGTTATTAATCGTTAACTACCGTGTACTAGATAATAAAAAACCCCACAGCGTAGAGGCTATGGGGTTTTTTATTACTTCTAATATTATTTGATGGTGCGCCCACCAAGACTCGAACTCGGATCGATCGCTTAGGAGGCAACTGCTCTATCCTGTTGAGCTATAGGCGCATTATGGAGTGACATTGTAGAAAAAAGCAGTCATAAAAGCAATCAACAAAAGATAAATAAAGACAATTTATCCTTACTCACCATTGCTAAGCGCGTCAGTGACATCTACAGCATGATCACCTGATGCATTTTTTGCCTGTGAGGTTGGTTTAAATAAGTCATTTACACTGTTCTTATAACCACTGATATTCTGATAATCATATTTTTTTAGTATATCTTGACCTGTACTCGATAGTAAAAAATTACGGAAGTTAATAGCAGTTGTATCGTCTGTCAGGATGACACCTTCAAGCGCTTGTTCATCTTTTAGCGCATAGTTAAAGGGATTTAGAGTGTGTATCTTTTTATCTTTGTTATGCGTACTATTATCACTATTTTTATCATATGTATTACTTATATCATTGGCTTCAGTACTTTTTTGACTTTGACCATTTCTATCTTGTGCCCGTTGCAATTCTGATTGTAGGAGTGTTACCCGTTCTGTAGATAGGCTGTCGTCATTAGTAATAATCATATCTGTATCAAAAACGAAGTCAGAGAGTTTGTCTTTGGTAGAACCATTACTTGGTACTGTAAGAAGGTCGTTAGAGGGGACATAGCTCGCTAACACTTGCACGTGCGGATAACGAGATTCAAAGCTCACAATGATATCGTCCAATGGTATCTGTAACTTCTCCTCTGCTCGAATGTATAAAACACTGTCAGCAATCTCTCTTGATTCATTCCCTTTCGTACTAGGGTCTGCTTCACTTTCACTTGCCATGATTGGCAATGGGTCTGTGTTTTTTCGATTACTGGTCCACAACCAAATAAAGACTGCGATAAAGATTGTGAGCAGTAGCAAAATTAGCCCAGCCAGCAGTAGTTTGTAGTCTTTCATATATTACTGCTCTTTTATTATTAGTTGATTCATAGCAAAGTTTATATACAGGGTGGTATCTAGCTTTCAAAGCTTTTGTTCTAGTACTTCATCGGTTAATTCAGCCAACATGTCTGCAAAGATATCCGTGTCTGCAGAAGGGGTAGATACTTGTTCTTCATTAACTTCACTACTTTCATCAGTATGATTATTGGTTTGGCGATTTATTAGAGAATCAGGTTGGTCGTTTAATACCTTGGCAGCAGATGTAGTAGTTTGATGCGCTGCTAACGGCGATTCACCGGTCAACAATCTGTCTTTTAACCATCTAAACCCATGTGCCTCCCACCATGCTTCAAAACGTGGCAACGTGCTACCACGTACTGCTACAGGTAGATCTAGCGTTCTCAATTTCTGCGCAAGGACAGGGTCGCTGATAGCTTGATGGATGCTCAAATAAAGTGAGCTGCTATCATCCGTATATGGTCGTCTGTTTTGCCATGATCTGTCATCGATTTTCATACGTGGCAGTTGCCACAACTCACCGCGATAATACACGACGTATAAGCGTTGTTTTGGATGGACAAAAATGGCATCAATGGGACGCAATGGCATAATATTAAGTAATCCCGTCAATAGAAAGTATTATTTAGATACAGGTTGTAAAGGCCCATTTAAAAACCGCAATGAGATTATTTCATTGTAAATATGAATGATAGTATAAAACGACACTAAATGTCGCAAGCTTATTATAATATCGGCATCTACACTAGTAAACGATAACCATCAATGGCACACTGATAGCAAATTTGGCATGTCAACGTTATCAATGGATATGTAGAGTTTGCTACTATGATTGTTTTTGTTTACGGCCCTCATGCTAGCAGAAATGCATCATAGTAACGACCATCAAACATAGATTGATGAGTATCGATTTTTGTTTTGTATGGACGTTTTATAGCGTTTTTGACATTGGATACAGACGTCTCATCTATAAGTGAAGCCTTTTTTATCAATCCTAATATCTCACCTTTATTGCAATCAGATTATTGTCTATGTTCACTATTATTCAGTCGCACCGTACCGAAAACCTCGTTGATCAATTGCTTGTACAATACCAGTCCAAGGATCAGCCTGTTTTTGAGCCTTTTATTGTCATTGTACCGTCAATGGTATTGGGTGATTGGTTGGATAAAACTATTGCTAGCCGTGCTGGTATTAGTACCTTGGTGCGTACTAAATTTTGGGGCCAGTATCAATGGACGCTGATGCAAGATGTACTGACCCGCCATAATTCATACTTACTGGCGCAAAACCCTGAAGCGACAACTCTAAACGTGCCGGAAGTGGCGGTATTGTCACCAACGGTAATGCAGTGGCGATTGTTTGGGTATTTGACTTATTATCAGGAGTCGATTGTTGCAGATGAAAAGCATCCAGTTCATCCGTTGCTAGCGTCTTTGATTGATGACCCACAGGCAAGCGCTCAACAAGACAGCTTACAACAGGATAAGGCGCAACAAGATGCTCGTATTTGGCAGCTGGCAAGCGATTTGGCTAGGGTGTTTAACCGTTATTTGACTCACCGTGAGGATTGGTTGGCATTATGGTCGCAAAACAAGCCGTTGAGCGTAAGTGAGTTGATAGCAGATAAAGACGCCTTATCCCTTCGCTTTGATAAGTATGCGCGCGGCACGCCTGAGTGGTTGGTCGAGCATTATGTTGAGTTAGAAGTCGCCCAACGTTTTTTATGGTCGCATTTGTTTGCTGATGTTCATTTACACCGTGTGGCACTGGAGCGTGCGTTCTGGTCGGCTTTAAAAGGTAACAAGGCGAATGAGCGCGATCAGTTACCCAAAGTATTGCGTATATTTACTATTCAGCAACTGCCACAGACCGAGCTTGATTTTCTACAGCACTTGTCGCAATACATGAATATCACGTTATTACATTACAATCCATCAAAGCTGTTTTGGGCGGATATCGTTGATAAATCATGGTTACAGCGTCAGCAGATTATTAATCCTGAAAGCGTGTTTTTGCGTGATTATGGTCATAGTTTGCTATCGCGTTTGGGCAAGCAGTCGCGCGATGCGTTTGCCATGCTTGCCAATTTATCAGGTAATGAGCAATACGACGATGCGCTAGTCGAATGGCAAGATAACTTTGATAATGGTGTAGATAATGTGCTCGGTCATTACGATTATGAAAGCATAGATGCTGCTGATGACGCTGTCAGTACTCAAGATACGCAAGGTAACTTGAGCTTATTAAAACGTTTGCAAAATGATGTGTTGATGCTTGATGAGCAATCTACTCAGCAAGCAACGGCTGCTACAGTCTCACAAGCGGTAAGTAAGCAGATAGAGTCAAGCTTTGATGAAGCTAAGCCAGCAACGGCTTGGTATGAAGATGAAGCGTTAGAGAATAAGCGTTTTGAAAAAGACCGTTTTTGGGCAATCTCTTCCCAAGATAATAGCCTAAGCATTCATTCGTGTCATAGTTTGCAGCGTCAGCTTGAAGTATTACGTATTATGATTGGTCGTTGGCTAAATGAACCTATCAAACTAGGTGAAAAGAAACGCCATATCTCTGACATTGTTGTGCTGCTACCTGATGTTGAACGTCATCATGCATTGATTGGGTCTATCTTCGTCAATGGTAAGGGTCAAGACGGCTTGACTTTGCCTGCTAAAGTGACTGGTGTTGTTGACGCCGATATTCGCCAGTTATGGGAAGCGATTATCGGTTTTTACAAACTATTGGGTAGCCATAGTGCCCGTTTTGAAGCAGCTGAAGTCTTAGACTGGTTGATGTTACCGCCCTTGTTTGAAAGCTTTGGACTGACTCATGAGCAAATGAGCCGTGGCTGTGATTTACTGGTAGAGGCGGGCTTTATTCGCGGTTTTGACGAGCTGCATCTTAAGCAAACTTTAGACAGTAATGATTACGACTATCGCTTTAGCTTTGCACAGGCATTAGACAGATTGACCCTAGGTCTGGTCATGCCAGAGGCTGAGTTGAGTGATTGCTTATATGATCTAAATGACGATGAATGGCCAAGCACTGCGTTACCAGAAATGACCTTACCGTTACCACAAGTTAGCCTAAATGATGCGTTGATTGTTGAAGCGCTTTGCCGCATTTATACCGGCTTGGTCGCACGACGTGATGATCATACACAAAAAATGAAAGCGGAAGATTGGCTTGATCAGATTGAGACACAAGTTATCCATCGCTACTTTGGGGATGTAGACCAAACGCGTACCATGCGCGCCATCTACAACGCGATGAATGGTTTTAAGTCAAGTCTGCGAGCCAATCGTCACTATAGGCAGTACGCTAGTGGTGATGTCGACAACAGAGAAGTGGAGCAAAGGCTGGCAGGTGTGGAGCAATTGCCGCTCAAGCTGAGCTTTATGCTAGACAGTATCGAAAACGAGCTTGAAAGTCAGCAGGTCAGTGCGGAGCCAACTGGGGTGATTACCTTTGGTCGATTTGGTGCACTAAGAAACGTGCCGTTTGAGTTGGTGGTGATGCTCAATATGGATCTCTCTGAGTTTCCTGGGCGTGACCGAGATAACCGCTATGATTTGATGAAAGCGACCAATGCACGCCGTGGTGACAGAGTTAGTGAAGATGATGACAACGGCGCATTTTTAGATGCGTTACTGTGCGCGCGCAGTGCATGTTGGATGTTCTACAACGGCCAAAGCTTGACGGACACTCATGAGCATCTGCCAGCCAATCCAGTGAGTGAGCTATTGCAGTTTTTGCAAGGCGAGGTGCAATGGCAGGTAAACTCGCTTGAGACATTACCTGAGAATATTGACCCCACCACCGAAAGCCTCAAGCGCTATTTGCCTAAATTGATTAAGCAGTGGCTAGTGACTGAGCATCCTGCATTGCCTTTCCATGAGAGTCTGTTTGAGACAGAAATCGAAGGCATTGATGTTTTTGAGCAAGCGTCTCCTGATATTGATGACAATGCTAATGCCAACATTAATGCCAACATTACTATCAATGCTCAGGATTCTAGCCCTGTCGATATGATTGATGAGCTGGATACTTTATTAAATACAGCCATGCGCAAAACCAAACTGGCTCAGAAAAAACAGTTTCCGCCTGCACCGCTTTGGCAAGCGGTGTTCGATACATTGAAAGGGCGAGTGTCTAGTGAGCATAAAGAGTTGGTGGGCTTACCCACGAAGGCGCAGTATGAGTCAATCGCTCAGGTGCTTGGTCAAGGCTTGGGTCAGCTAGGTCAAATAGACAATCAAACCTTGTCTGCATTGGCTGAATTGTTGGGGTTCGACACAGTTGTTGATGCTCCTAGCGATGTCAGTGGCATGACAGAGGTGCTATCTGATAGCATATTTAACATCGGAGAGATAGATATTGAAGGGGCATTGGCTTACCAAGTGCGCCATCCTGCCAAAGCATTCTTACGGTCTCAAAAGGTGCATGTGGTACAAGGTGAAGAAGCATTGTCGCAGCAAGAGCCGCTATTCTTAGACAGTCTGACTACTTATCAAATCAAAGATCATTTGATTAAACAGTTGGTTACTGATGAGAATAAGAAAAATGATAGTAGTGCAGCGGCTGAAACTACTACTCCAATTCTGATGTATCAAAAAATTATGCCTGCTGGTGTCGCTCGCCAGACCACGCTACCCAATCAACAAAAGAAACTACAACAGCAATGTTTAGAGTTTAAAGAGCAGTTAATAGCTAATGGCTTTGACGAAAGCAGCATTCTCAATGAGAGTACGGCAGATATCAGCAGTGTATTACAGCTATTGACGCCAACCGCCGAACATCCTGTTCAGATAGAACTAAAAAATATACTGAATAACACTAATCATGATTCAAAAGACCAGATAGATATAGAGAGTATAGAGACACTGCTTAAGCTGTTGCCAAAAATCATTAAGATCAAAGGTTCAGTACCAATATTAGCACCTATATCAATTATTCAGGCGGGCATGCCTTATGCTCAGCAATCACCCAAGCAGTGGTTAAACATATTGCCTAATTCTGCCAGTCCTAGACATTTACTCAAGTTTTGGTTGTCACATTTATATTGGCAAGTAGCCAGACGTACCACTGCCGAGCAAGTAGCATTAAATGATGGCGTAAGTATTTGGCGTTTTAATAAGCCTAACTCACAAGTTAAAAAGTATGACAAAGCAATCGCATTTAAACTAAGCCCGATCGTGTATGAAGACGCAGTCATTGAGCTGATAAAATGGGCTGTTTTTGGTAAATTAACGGATCAAGTGCCCATTACGTTATTACCAGAATATGCACTTAATTACCTTGATAAGTATCTAACCGCTGAAGAAGGTGACGGCAACCGCTACTGGCCAAAACGTGCCGACTTCTCGGACTGGTTAAGACCCAACTATAACTCAGACACGGTATATGATACTTGCTCGCAGCATGCTATTTGGCAGTACGTGCTACGTGACCAAGATGCGTTTAAGGCGTTATCATCAGCGTTGACTACATTAGCCCAGCCATTATACGCGCCGATGTTTAATGCGTTAACTAACTTAGATAGTTAGCCCATTATTTAGAGCAGCCCCTAATTAATTTTTGCTATTTTGTTTTAATAAATAATAATTAAAAGTATGCGCCCATATGACAGACCTTAGCGATCCAACCAATACAATTGACTTGTCTACACAACCGAATTTATTTGATGAATATTCAGATGATCTACCTTCGTCTGCTGTGTCTGAACGTGAAAATGATGTCATACCGGCAGTTGATGTTGATCTAACGGGTAAACACCTGATTGAAGCCTCAGCGGGCACGGGCAAAACTTGGACGCTAACCGGTATTGTACTGCGCCTACTGATCGAAGCGCGACGTGCACCAGAGCAAATCATCGCCACGACTTTTACTCGAGCTGCCGCTGCCGAAATGCGTCAACGTATCCACGATCGTTTGGTAGATTTCTATCAGCTATTACAATGGGTCAATAGCCTAAGTGCCGATACTAGCAATAAAGAGAGTCTCTATCCCAATATATTGCAAGTTATGCCTGAGGGTAACAATGACGCACAAGCAGATAATAACTCAAGTACTGATACAAACATTGAAACAGATATTGATGATTTAAATCAAGACCTTGCTGCTGATAAGCAAGCGGCGGCAGAGAAACGTAAACAAGCAAAAAAAGACCGCGAAGATTGGCTGGTTAATCAGGCCAAATATGTGCGCTTAGATGGCATCATGCAAGATCCTATTAACTTACATCTCGTCGGTTATTTGCTGGATCACGTGTACAGTTACCCAATGGCGGAAGCTATCAGGCGTACAGCATTGGTACTAACTACCTTAGATAAGCTATTCGTAGGTACGCTCGATAGCTTGGCACAAAAATGGCTGACGGAGTACAGTAGCGAAACTGGTCACCAGCAGGGTATGGGGATTATTGAAGACAGCAGTATTGAACAGGTGACTGACAGTATTGTTCATGATGAGCTGCGTCAGTTTCAAAGTCGCTTATACTATGAGCAGCCTAAACTTTACGCGCTAATGGATCAGCAAGGCAAGCTGTCTGCAGTAGGCGATCATAAGAAATATGTGACTCGCTCGCTTAATTTTATCTCTGCACCGATTGATGAGATAAGGATTGAGAAAAGCTTTGACTTTGATGCATACGAGAAGCTAATCAATGAGTTTTCTCAGTTAGATTTAGCTGATATCCAGCCTTATTTAAACCCTGATTATAGAAAGTCTCAAGGATTCCGTGGTGGTTCTAATTTAACCAAACAGTTTGATGCCATTATCGAGGTGCATCAAAAGATATCGGAATATCAGCTGACATTTAATAGCTATTTAAATGAGAGCGAGAATAAGATTCTGACATCATTGCAGGATTCTAGATATCCCGATGAAGATGGCAAAATTAAGAACTTTAATAAGAATAAAGAAAAAGAGCATCAGACACTTTTTGAGCTAGAGACCATTAGTAAGTTAATGGCTATCTTAGACATGCTTGATAGTTTAAATCAGCATATTTTGTTGGTATTGGCCGATCTTAACCGCCATATTGTGCTAGCTGTACGTAATAGACTACCAGTAATTTTAGAAGAGCGCGGCGAGACGACCTTTAGTTTGCAGATGGTACGCTTAAACCAAGCATTAACTGGTCGTCAAGGAGATAAGCTGGCGCGTTATATTCGTCATCATTATCCAGTGGCGTTGATTGACGAGTCGCAAGATATCAATGGCGAGCAAGCCATTATGATTGAAAGCATTTATTTGCCAAAGAACAAGCGTAAACAGTCGGACAATGACAAGCAGGCAACCACTAAGAAAGCCAATCATGAGTTTCTGCTATTGGTTGGTGATCCCAAACAGGCTATTTATGGGTTTCGCGGTGGCGATGTGGCCAACTATAATTATATGAAAGCCCAGTTTGACAAGAGTACACTTTGGACGCTCGATATCAATCGCCGTTCTAATGCCGGTGTGATTAACGCATTGAACTGCTGGTTTGGTATGGCGAATGTAACAACTGCTGAGAATAAGCTGTCGCAGTTGGGTACTGGTATTCACTACCAACATATCAAAGCAGCAAAACCGGAATATGAGCTGTCTTGGTTTAATGAGTCAAATAGTCTGGATGATGTACTGGTGACAGAAGTACTTTCTGCTCAGCCAGTGAGCTTATTGCACCTGCCTTATGACAAGGACAAAGAGTTTGATTACGATGAACATGAAATAACAGCTCGCCATATAGCCACTTTGCTTAATAGTGGTCAGACACTTAAAGGCAAGCCGATTCAGCCGAGTGATATTGGGGTGCTGGCACGTGCCAAAAAAGATCTGAAAAGGGTTGAAGATGAGCTGGTAAAACTGAATGTGCCGACCTTGACCACCAGTGATGTCAGTATCTTTGAGACTATCATGGCGGAAGATGTGGCAGCATTACTGAGTGCCATGTTATACCCGTATCGTCATGACATGATTAATCGGGTGTTGACCAGCCACCTATATGGACTGAGTATCAAAAACATCAAAGCCATGATGACGGATCATGAGTCAGGCATTACCGAGGGTAGCAGTACACCAAGCGCCCATTCAAATAAGTCTAATTCGAAAGACCACCCAGCCAATGAAGCTACTGATATTAAAAAGAGCTATCAAGACTTTATTACCTATCTAAAAGAAGGGGCACAGCGTTGGCAGCACTTTGGCATCTTATCGGCGCTACATTATTTATTAGATAAAAGCCCTGTGCAGCCGCAAGGCGTTTGGCAAGCCCTAGCTGCTCATCCAGAAGGTGACCGTCATATTATGGACTTGCGTCATGTGATGGATATCTTGGCGCAGTATGGTCTAGGCATGGGTGAGTATGAGCTACTGGCTTGGTTCAGGCAACATATAGATGCAGCGCCTAACAGTGACTGGGCTAAGCAATATCCACTACCAACAGAGTCTGGCGTACAGCTAATGACCATTCATAAGTCAAAAGGGCTTGAATTCCCTATTGTCTATGTATTGGGAATGGGTGATGCCAGCAGGAAGTCTGGCAATAAGGAAGACTATGGACTGTATCTATATAACGCGCAACAAGCGCCTTCAGCGCTAGGGCGGCAGTCGATAGAAGTACAGCAGTCGACAGATAATCAATCGGGTAATCAGCGCCGCTTCTCACCATTGCAAGGCTCTGCTACGGATGAGGGTTACTACACCGATATCGAAACACAGGAAGGTTTTGATGAGATAAGACGGCTTGGCTATGTGGCATTTACTCGGGCCAGTGAGCAACTTTATGTTGTGCTGCGAGATCCGAGTAACAAGACAGGGTTTGAGCTAAAGCCAGTCTTTTATTGGTTTGAATCGCCAGAAGCAAAATTTGAGCTGCCAGATAGGCTCAAAGGTATCGTAGGCATGCTTAGAGGTCATAAGATTAATGAGTTTTATGACAATAATTACGCAAACAACAATGCTAACTCAGCAGACGTAAATGATAGTGCTCAGCTAGCCTCAACCAAATCAAGTGCTCATAAGTCTACCACAGAGGCTATTGAGTACGCGCCATTTGCTGAGGTGATGAAAACCAATTATTTTTACGGTCGGGCTAAGACCAGCTTTACCGCTTTGGCACGTCAGCTAGATGAATCTACACAAGCAATGGCGATAGTGGATGAGCGTATTGATGATGCGATAGACATTGATATGACAGAGTCTTCTGTTTCAGACCTCTCTTTACTTAATAACGATGAGTCTCTCGAACAAGAGAGTGAACTGAGCTTCAAGTCAGAAGATGATATCCGCTTTACCTTTGTCAAAGGTGCTAATGCCGGTACGTTTTTGCATGAGATATTTGAACAAATCGATTTCACCAATAAAGCCCAGTGGCCTCAGGTTATTGACAGAGCGATTAGTAGCTATCAATTGCCGCTGATATATAGCAGTGCTGAACAACAGAGCCGCAGATCACAAGGTAAGAAACAAAGAAATAGCGATGGGTTCGATCTTGAGTCAATAGATACAACGAAGCACGAGGCATTAGTTAATTGGATTGAAGAAGTGTTGCATGCGCCACTGTTGGCTTCTAATCAACCTTTGATTGCTCTTGATAAAGGTAAGCGATTTGCCGAGTTAGAGTTCAACATGGGATTGTCAGAGAATTTTAAAGCACAGGATATTAGTCAACTTTTTCAACAGTGTTTACCTGATGAGACAGATAAACACGTCACTCTAGTGCCACAAAATAAAGCGCATCTGTATCGTTATTTGCGTGGTGAGATTGACTTGGTGTATGAGCATGCTGGCAAGTATTATGTGGTCGATTATAAGAGTAACTTTTTAGGAAATAGCCTAAGCGACTACAATGAAGATACGCTCAAGAAAGCAATGTCTAAAGCGGGGTACTGGCTACAAGCAGCAATCTATCAAGTAGCATTGCATCGGTTCCTTGCTATGAGGATCAGTGATTATACGGGTAACGAAGATAAATATTTAGGCGCTGTAGAGTACGTGTTTTTACGCGGTGTGTATGACCCGAATGCTCAGGTAGCTACTACATCTGTGTCGCAAGATAAGGCTCAGTCTAATCACAATAACTTGAGCAATAAAAGTTATTATGGACTGGTTACTTGGGATATTCCCATTGCATTCATTAAAGGTCTAGATGCCTTGTTTGGCCTGCCGGATTAATAAACCTTATATAGCAACTAGGTAGATAAAAATCGTTATAGCAGTTAATCAGATTAAAAAGAGATAAATATACAATGAGTAATGATAACAATAAAAGTAAGTCAGCCATTAGCTTACAAGAGAGTTGGGCCAGTAACATCAGCGATTATATTTTGCTGCGCCGTCAGCAAACACATGTAGCATATGACGCAACAGATGCAAAGACAAACGATGAAAATAGAAGAATCAATAAGTCAAAAGATAGCGATTTATTTACGGCTCTATTCGTTATTTTAGCGGCTCATTTGGAAGAAGGGCATACTGTATTAACCATTAATGCAGCCGATCATGAAGCTCCCATGCAAGGTCAGATTAATGGGGAAGTGGTCAAACTATATGCATGGCAGCAGCAATTATTAGAGATACTAGCAACACCAATTTTTGCGCTGATTGATACTCAGATAAAAACGCAACTAGACACGCAACTAGACGATGACACTACAACGGAGACATCGCTATTTGTATTACTAGATACTTTGTTTGGTCAGCGAGATTACTTGTGGGCGCAGCTAGCACTGAGTAATCATGAAAAAGAGACGTTGATCAAACGTTTTGATGCGATAACTACGTTATATCATCGCTTGAAAAATAGCGACTTAAATACTTTCGTTTATTCAATCCATGAGCATGCTTTATTTGCTAATGTTAATGCGAACACTGATTGTAATAACTATCAAAATAGCCTAAGCAGAAATAATCAACCAATTATTTATAACATCGCTAAGAATAAAGAAACCCAAGGTTCGAAAATCACATTTTGGCTACACCGCACATGGCAAGCAGAATTTAACTTAGCACAGCATATCAATCATATTTTGAATCAGCAGATAGTGCCTTTAGACATTACCATGCCTGAGAACTTAAATGACCAACAGATAGCCGCTATCAATGTGGCGAACAATAATGCATTTAGTATCATTACTGGTGGCCCAGGGACAGGTAAAACCTACACTGTGGCTCAATTAGTTATCGCGTTACAACAGGCGACAGAGAGTAGGGGGGATGAGTCTAAACATATTAGGTTTAGCACAGACAGTGCTAGTCTAGCATTAGCAGCGCCGACGGGTAAGGCGGCCCAGCGTATGCAGGAGTCTCTGCAGGCGGCTTTAGACGACGCAAATGTAGAGCTGCAGTTGCAAGAGGCAAAAACCATCCATCGTCTACTAGGTATCGGTCGAACGGGTAGACCGCGCTACGATGCCAACAACCCTCTAGGTGAGGATATTATCATCGTTGATGAGGCATCTATGCTCGGAGTTGAGTTAGCTAACTATCTTGTGAGCGCGGTAAAGCCAGGTGCTAGGCTAATATTATTAGGCGATGCTAATCAGTTGGCAGCTGTTGATGCAGGGGCAGTATTGGCGGATCTCTGTCGCATTCCGCTATTGCAACCCATACACGCAGAACTAACCGAGAGCCGTCGATTTAGCGCCGAGTCAGGTATCGGTAAACTGGCCACTCAAATCAATAAAGCAGAGACAAATATTCAAGCTATTTGGCAATTACTAAGGCAAGACGCTGCCTTGAGTTTTCAATATGTTAATACGTTACAAGCAGAGTCTATATTAAATAATAAGATAGAAAATAGCCTAAGCAAAAAAAAAGTTATTTCAAGAATCTCAAATAATTACCAATTATACGTAAGTAAGATTAAAAATTTGCTAGAAAATCCAATAAAAAAATCCGTGCCAGAATCAGTTAAAAATACTACCTCTTCGTTAATGGAGGTATTTAATCAATTTAGAGTCCTAACTGCTGGCCACAATGGTGAATGGGGCGACCACTATATCAATAACTATCTTACTCAATGGCATCTTGCTGAGTTAAAGTTACCATTGGGTCAAAATACATGGTTCCATGGACGTCCTGTTATGGTGCTACAAAATAACTACGAGCTTGGGCTATTTAATGGGGATATTGGTTTCTGCTTACAAACACCAGATGAAAGAAGCCAATTAGAGGTATTCTTTGAAAATAAGACACAAGGGATAGCTGTTAATTTACTAAATGAAGAGGTGATAGCCACAGCGTATGCAATGACTATTCATAAGTCACAAGGATCTGAATTTGATCATGTTGCTATTACTTTTGATAACAGCCATGCAAGGTTGCTGAGCAAAGAGCTTATCTATACGGCAGTGACTCGTGCTAAGAAGCAGGTAACGATATATAGTACCAAGCACGCTTTAGAAAAAGCAGTTCAAACACCAACTGAGCGGCATACTGGTTTGGCATTACAGTTTTAACGATTCATTCAAGTTGTTGTCGGTGCAATAAGTCAGCGCAACAAAAAAGCATCCAAATTGGATGCTTTTTTAGGACTTAATTATTTTAAGTAATTAAATCTAGAATTAAACTTTGTCTTCTTTGATTGCATAGATACCTGGCAGGTGACGCAAGTAACCATGGAAATCCATACCACAACCGTAAACATAACGATCCGCAACATCAATACCCACAAAATCTACGTCAAAATCTGCAACTTTGCGATCATGTTGCTTGTTAAGCAAGACACAAGACTCAAGTGATAGAGGCTTTTCTTTGCTTAATTCTTCAACAACTGCTTTTAGGGTAATACCTTCGTCAAAGATGTCGTCAATCAACAATACGTGCTCACCTTCGATACTAACATCAGGCTTGAATTTCCAATCAAGCTCATTAGTACCTTCGTTATCACGATAACGAGTCGCATGGATATAATGCATGCGATGGTAGAACGTAAGATGTGTCAGTAGTTGACCAGCTGGGATCAATCCGCCGTTCATCACGACCATAACAATTGGGTTTAGACCAGCATAATGTAGATTGAGCTGAGCGGCCAAACGCTCATAAGCAGCAGCTACTTCGATACTGCTGATAAGGCACTCTGAGTTGCGTAAGGTTTTTTCAATTTCTTGGTTACTGATTTGGGTCATCGGGTGCGCCTTTGGTAAAAAGTGCCGCTTATTTTAGCAAATTTTAGTGAATTTGCCCAACGTCATATGACTTTTGGGACAAAATTAATCCAACTTTTGAGGTTATTCTGGCTTTTCTATAATAAATGGACGGTAATAATTGGCCAATCTATTCAATGAGTCATTTGGTAGGTCAGGTAATAGCTTATTAAGTGCCATACTCATGCCTTTATCAATTGCTGATTTGGCAACTGGAACTGACTTACGTTTGATCATGCCTAGCTTTAATGTCTCGGCATAACGACTGATAAAGTGGGTCAATGTTTCTTCGTTCATGGTTTCAAGTGCTGTTTTAAATTTGGCTCTATCTACATGCTCAGGCGTGATAGCAGCAAAACCTTCAGTGATGGTATTGGCATCTTTTTCTGATAGTTTAAAGCCGACACGTTTAACACCTTCATTATCAATAAAGGTTGCATGATCTCTTAGAAAATGAAAACTTGGTAACACGTCTTTGTTGTTTTCTTTACCCAGTAAGATATTGAGCAAAGTATCTGTCGCGCGTTCAATCGTTCCAACAATTTTGCGCATAGAGGCTTGACGCTCAGGGTTAGGAATAATATCTACCAAACCAACCAACAAATTATCAGTAAGATCACGTGCTGTCTGATGAGTAAGAGCATCGCGATAAGGGTAGTACTCTACATTCTCGTTTGAAGCAACGACTTGTTCGGCCTCACTGATTAAAGCTTTTAGTTTATCTGAGGGTACGAATCCAAAATAATGTGCCATTGCACTTCCTTTATTTGTTGTTTTTTATGTCTTACTTGCGTTACATTTATCACCAAATCGGTTATTATTCAAACAAAGTTTTAGTCTCAGGCTCATCATACCAAATGCTGATTAGTGACATGCCTTAGTTATAAGATAAATGACTTTGTTGATTGGTAATAATTTTGCAAATTGCTACAACTTACCTAAACGATAGATGAGCTGAGTCACTCATCGCACACTAATTTAGCATATTTTTCATATTTTAATTCAAAAAGCTTGAACTTATAAGGCTATTGACTACTTGTCTAGGGAGAGATGAGATGAATAGTGCTATTGTACTACTATTCGCCGTTGCCGCTATGCTCTGCGGCTACGTATTTTATTCAAAATTTATCGCCACCAAAATTTTAGCATTGGACAACAGCCGTCCTACACCCGCACATACGATGAAAGATGGGATCGATTATGTTCCTACCAATAAGTATGTATTGTGGGGGCATCACTTTACGTCAGTGGCAGGGGCTGCACCAATTATCGGTCCTGCCATTGCAGTTATTTGGGGCTGGGTGCCTGCCATTATTTGGGTAGTGGTAGGTACTATCTTTATGGCTGGCGTACATGATATGTCTGCTATTTGGGCAAGTATGCGTAATAGAGGTCAGTCGATTGGCTCTATTGCTGGTACTGTCATGGGCACACGTGTCCGCAGCTTGATGATGGTTGTCATTTTCTTATTACTACTGATGGTCAATGCTGTATTTGGCGTAGCTATTGCCAATATGATGATCAAGACGCCATCTGCGGTATTGCCAGTTTGGGGTGCCTTGGTGGTTGCCTTTATCATCGGGCAGTGTATCTATCGCTACAACATGAATTTGGTCTGGGTGTCCATTATCGGGGTAACGGCCTTGTACGGGCTTATCTATCTCGGCCCTATGTTCCCGATTGTGTTACCTGAAACCGTCATGGGTTTGCCTGATAACGCAGTATGGATCTTGATTTTATTCGCCTATGCGGCGATTGCGTCGTTGTTGCCCGTATGGATGCTGCTTCAACCTCGTGATTATATTAATGGCTTACAGTTATTTGTCGGTTTGATTTTATTATATGCTGCTATTTTTATTGGCACGCCTAATATTGTCGCGCCAGCCGTTAACACTGCATTACCAGCTGATACACCGTCACTTCTGCCATTGTTGTTTGTGACAATTGCTTGTGGTGCCATATCAGGATTCCATGGTTTGGTCGCCACAGGAACCACTTCTAAGCAGATTGATAAAGAAGAAGACGTTCGTTTCGTTGGTTACTTCGGTGCATTGGGTGAGGGTATGCTAGCACTTGGGGCAATCCTTGCAGCAACCGCAGGTTTTGCAACGCTTGGTGATTGGCAAGCGGTCTATCAAAAGTTTGGGGATGGCTCTATCGGTGCGTTCATCGATGGCGGTGCGACCATCTTGAATGCCGGCGTTGGTATCGATATGGTGCTATCACAGACCATGCTTACAGTAATGGCTGCATTGTTTGCTGGTACGACGATGGATACTGGCGTACGTTTACAACGTTATATCTTCCAAGAATTTGGTGAATTTTATAATTTACCCGTACTCAATAAGAGTGTCGTTGCAACGTTACTTGCTGTCGGAAGCTGTTTGTTATTAGCGTTCGGTGCTGGTGGTATCGATGGCGCGGGTGGTATGATTATTTGGCCACTATTTGGTACAACTAACCAGTTAATGGCTGCTTTAACCTTGATGATCGTTACCATTATCTTGTTACGTAAGGGCAAGCCAGTTTGGTACACCTTAGCACCACTTTCATTCTTGTTGGTTATGACTGTCTTTGCACTATTGATTCAGCTCAAAACCTTCTTTACTGATGGTAATTGGCTACTTATTATTATGGATATTATTATCTTAATCGCGACCATTTTAGTGACGTTTGAGAGTTTGTCTGTACTACGCAAAGAGTGGTCACTACATAAAGGTAAAAGCGGTGAGGTTTAAACATTAAACCATATTGAGTGTCTGTTTAATAAAAAACGCTAGCAGCAATTGCTGGCGTTTTTTGTATCATATAGGCATGATAGGTCATAATAATTAAGTAAAATACGAGCACATTATGGAAAATAAAAACACATCGAATGATATAGAAAACGTTCAACCATTAGAGAACACTCAACCATGGTGGCAACGGTTTAAGAGTGGACTAAATGAGTTTTATCATGCGCCTTATCGTCAGACGATGGCACGCGCGGCACGTGATGAAGAAGATTTTTTTATGTTACTCATGTTTGCTGAGAGCTTGGGTATTGATAATCCCGCCAGCTTTTATACATTAGAGTTGCAACCTCTATTTTTAGAGAACTTTCATGAGTGGCATACACGTATGGGAATGGATAGATGTCCATTTGAACACGTCGGCTGCTGCTAACAGTAGTGGATTGACTATATAAAAAAGTAGCTAAGCATTTATTAGATAATGAGACAAAATACGAGATAACAATATGGCATTACACCCTTTACATGGATTGGTAGAGCAGTTAGAGACACAACCGATTATATTTATCGGCGGCAAAGGTGGTGTAGGGAAGACCACCACTGCAGCAGCTCTAGCCAGCTACTATGCAAGCCAGCAGCAAAAAACCTTAATTGTCTCAACCGATCCGGCACATAGTTTGGGTGATGTATTGAATGTACGACTCAATAATGAGAAAACGGTGATATCACCATATCTAGATGCGATTGAGTTAAATCCTGACGTGATTGTCGATGAACATTTTGCTCAAGTTGAACGTACAATTAAAGCTTATGCCAACCCAGATATGATGCCAAAAATTCGTGAGCATCTGAGGCTATCTAAGTCGGCACCTGGCGCTCAAGAAGCCGCGATGCTCGAATCTATGTGTCACCATTTAGTCGAAGCGGCAGATGCTGGGTATGAACACATCATCTTTGATACCGCACCGACAGGTCATACTTTGCGATTATTGGTATTACCAGAAATGATGGGGGCGTGGACGGATGGGCTGCTTGCACAGCAGCGACGACAGGCCAAACTACGTTCGGTGGCGACGCATTTGGACAGTCACAATCAGAAACAGAGCACGCAAAAGAACGACGTGGCAAATCCGTTTGCAGCAAAAAAATCAGATCGCTGGGAGCAAGCTGTATCCGTATTAGAAAAGCGTAAACAGCTGTTTCGCCAAGCAGGGTTGCTATTACATGACCGTACACAAACAGCGATTGTATTGGTGATGACCGCTGACGTCTTACCATTGGTTGAGACCAAGCGAGCTATCGAGCAATTGGAAGATAGTAAGCTCATGCCAGCAGCAATCGTCATCAATCAATTGATATCAACCAACCAGTCAGATGAGTTTTGGCGACGCCGTGCTGAGCGTCAGCAGCATCTGCTGCAGGATATCGAACAAAGCTTTACCAAGTACCCGCTGTATCCGATCTATCTGCAACAGACAGATGTACGCGGTACTGATGCATTGAGTGCGTTGTTAAGTGCACAGGGTGCATAGATAGTTAGCTAGTAATTTATGACTCACGCTTATACGACTGCAATTTACCTGACAGTGACCATGCCATGTCTGTGCGTAATAACTGAGCTTGTTCAGACTTACCGCTGCTCAGCGACGACCATTGCGGTTTACCTCGGGCTTTTTTGAGCTCACTTGGTAATTTATGTGCTGGCCATACAGTAATTGGATTATTGTCTTCATCTGCATGGTCACCGTCGTCAGTTAGCGACGTTTCAAGACTGCTGTTTTCGCCCTTATATAATAACTGAGTAGCGTCTGTAGCAGCATGACCACGATGACGTAATGCCGTAAGTAAGTCTAATGCTCGCGTGGCTAATAGCGTCAACGTAGCAGGGTCGATATATAAGCGTTTCACCCCAGTAATCCTATCGGCAATGCTGCTGGTGTTTGATAGCAACCCGCCTGCGATACCACCTATTGCGGCACCCAATCCCAGTGTCGTACCTAGGGCTGCCGCATCAATGCCCAATCCGAGCAGCGCACCTGCTGCTGCACCAGAAGTGGTACGAATGCCGTAGCTTTTGAGAAGTTCAGGGTCAAAAGGGTCTTGTTGATAGGCTTGTAGTTCAAGCGGTGTTGCTGCGACCGCATTGTCATAGAACTTATAAAGGTTAAGTAGGTTGTGCTGCATCGCACGTTCACTTTGCCTGACCGCTTCTTGCATTTGCTGTAGTACAGGAAGTGGGTCGTCATCTTCATTGATCTCGCGTACAAAGGCAGCAACATTCAATAAAAAATCAGCGATGATGATATTGGCCTCATCATACAGCTGCGCCCAGTCTTCCGTTCGACGTTGCATCAACTGCTCAAGCATTTCAGAGTGAGTGAGCATAGTGGCTAGGTTTTTCCATAGACGCATCTCATCTTCAAACTCAAACGCGACCGAATCGAAACGCGTTGAGATATGCAGATTACGTCTTGCCAGCATCGTTTGCCAGTCGTCGATATTGGCATTCTGACTGTCAGTAAAATTAAAAACAGGCATCACAGGAATCGCAGCCCAAGACAAAATCGATAGCTCGTCTTTATATTTACCCAATACAGGCTCACGAGCATCTACCACGTAGATGGCCATATCACTTGTCAGCAGCTGACGAATTACTTTGGCTTCTTGACTATAATCATAGGGCAAGTTATAGCTGTCTGCACCTTGAGCAATATCCGCCGCCAAAAACTGCTGCAAGCGTTCAATACCATCACGGCGACTCGCAGTATTGTCCTCTAGCCAATCCATAAGTCCTGAAGCATCTTCCAGACCAGGTGTATCGTATAGCGCTACCAGCACCTCACCAGTTCGGCTGTCTGTCAGCTGTGCTTGCTCGACGTGACGTGTGGTCGCAGCTTCGTTTTTGACTTCACCAAAATATACGTCACGCAGTAATGTGCGCAGTATAGAGGTTTTGCCCGTATTGGTATGACCGACAACGGCTAATTTGAGCGGTTCACCACTGGCAATCGTTTTCTTTGTTACCCTTGACGCTGGTGCTGTCGTTGCTGATGTATCGGTTGATACAGGTTGATTATCCTGAGTAGCTATTGACTGAGCTACTGTGGATTTTGAGGTGTTTTCTGAAGGAATACTTGAGACATCAGGGGTTGGCTCATAAGCCTTGTCCGCAAAGAGACCTGCAGGCTTATTATTCTCACGATTATTGTTATTGTCATTATTCATAGTAACGTCTTATATTTATTGATGGCAAAAACACACAGTAGCCATTTATTGTAAAACAAATATGATTGAGTATCGGTTATGAATGCGTATTGTCCATATCATAAATCGTAGTCCACGCATTTATGATAAAGTACTACAAGTAGTAGGTTAAGCGAGATTGACACCGTATCCAATGTATAGAGAATTGACTATATTAGACAGCACTTGGTGGACGCAGCAGTACCTTTAGCTTTTTCTTAAATCCTTTTGCACGAAAGAACCGCTGCCACATACGGTAAAAGACACCAAATATCAGGCTGATGATATTGTCATGGCTAGTTTCACCAACGGCACCGTATTTAACTGGATTGTTGATGGTATCTTCTTCTACATAAGTGTCGAACCAGCGATCAAAAATAATGAGAACGCCGCCGTAATTTTGGTCAATATATTCGTCGTTGGTGCCATGATGGGCACGGTGATTGGATGGGGTATCAAAAACATACTCCACCCATTTGGGAAATTTTCCTACTGTTTCGGTATGAATAAAGAATTGATAAATCAAATCTAACGCATAAAAGAAAAACACCCAAACTGGATGTACGCCCAACATCATCAGCGGGACAAAGAATAACCACCATCCCGTCACTGAGTACAGCAGGCTTTGACGCATGGCGGTGGACAGGTTCATATGGTCATCTGAATGGTGCACGACATGCGCTGACCAAAACCAATTCATACGGTGTGACGCGCGATGGAACCAATAGTAGCTAAACTCAACCGCAACGAATATAGGGATGGCGGTAAGCCATGTCACCTCAATAGTAAATAAGCGATATTGATATAACCATAAGCAGATAGGTATGACGATAAGCGCTTGGACAATCAATTCAAATCCTAGATAAGAGCCGCCCAAACTAAAATTGGTCATCGCACGGCGCCAACTAAAGCTTTTACTATTGCCGCGCTTGGACTGATAGAACCATTCTGCCAAAAATAACAAGAAAAATGGACCGCCAGCCAGCGGTAGCAGCCACTCTTGCCAATACGCAGGCAGAATGCTCGCCAGCATTGGCTGCCACGACTCTGGCGCAGCCGTTAAGATGCTTTGGTTTAACGTCTCTCGGTAACCATCCAATAGTTGACCATACTGACCTAGGGTCATAAGGGAATTGTCTGCTGCCATCTTGGGCTCCTAGCCACTATAAAACATCCTTGTCGTCTTGATATGACGTCACAGCTATCAAAATATATCTTAACAACTGTTATATCAATAAGTCTTTAAGCCTGTCTGAGGTGATAGGCCTATAATATTTACTTATTGCATATTATGCTAGCCATGTTAGTTATAATGATAAGTTAAGGTATGAGTAATAGATTAAAAATTAGAATGTATCAAGTATCTATATCAACCAAGCCAATTTTTCGTGCAGAGAGCGCTGTTTGCCACTGTTGATAGCGAACGGCTTGTTTGTCTAATGGCTCATCATCGGTACGAGCGTCAGTTAAGTCAGCAGCAGAGTTGGTATCGCTAAGCAGTTGTACAATAAGACCATCTTTTGCGTGAGCAGCGAGTTGATCAAGTTTACGTAGCGTACCGCGGTCGGGCAGTGCATTGCTATGAATGCCAATTAAAACTTGCACCGGATGCGCATCTAAGTAGTTTTTAAGCCGTGTCATATCATCACGGTCATCGACGATACCAAAATCCTCAACTTCGCTTGATTGTTCAAAATCATGGTTGCTGCCATCAAGCCCTGACTGCCACCATTTATCCTGATCTGCAGGGTATTCAAGCAGCACAACTAACTTCTTGCCCGCACTGACTGTCGCTTTTGGTGCGATAGGGGCTGACGCCTCAGTAAAATCATCAGCATCAACCACATGCCGCTGCCAAAAATTTAGGATTTTTTGATAATAGGGTTGTTTGATATCCAAACGCATTTTTTTGCGGCGGAATATTAATGCACAAAATGCCCATGCTATCGCTCGCGGTACAATGCCGTACATCAGCAAGCTACCAACTAGTAACCCTGCCCATTGCCGTGCAACAGACAGCGGCATGGCTTCGGTGACAAGCCTGCTCTGTGCGATCGCTGTACTGTCTGGCACACCAAATCCCACCATACTAGGTAGCCAACCTAATATCTGAGTCAGGCTCACAAGCGCCTGATCAGAGAGTAAGGTTGACTCCCAGCTAAAGCTATACTGACGCACAATCAGTAAAAATATAATTGCAAGTAGCATACCGGTCAATGTCGCGAGCCACAACTGATGGCTAAACCGCCCCAAATACCAACGCATACCGCTGTGCTGTAACTGGCGCTCATACAGATCGACGGCCGCCTTGGTCACATCGTCCTTACCGCGTATGAGATAACTTGGACTGACAAAGCTCGCAAACCAACTGGGCGATTGTTGATCTCGATTGACAAGGGTCATGGCAAGCCAGCCACCAAGCATAATGGTATGAAAGCCAAGCAGACAGACCAACACATAAAAGAAATTCACAACATTAGACTGCAATAACGTAAATAACCCCAAAAACCCTGAGATACACCACACCACGCTCATAACGATCATAATACCCTTTATGCGACCATCAATCTTGCCTAGCACACGCTCAAGCGCCCCGTTACTATCTATACGTGACGCCCGTCGATGCAGCTTTTGAATAGGCGTACCGTCCTCGCCCTGTAGTTTTTCCGTGATTAATAACGGGTCAGTGGCAAAGACGTGCTGATCGGTCTCTAAGGCTCGTACCAGCTCGGTCAGTTGATCTTGGGGTGATAGCATAATGCGATAATATCCGTATGAAGGCGTCAATATAAGAAATAGGAAGCAAAAAATGCGCGTTCTAATCGTTATAGATTATTGTAGCGTATATAGAATGAGGATGACTTGTATTATTTTTATCATAGTAAACGCTTATAAAGTCAGCCAAAATGAATAAATGAAACCAAATCGTGTCAAAAAACGTGTCAAAGAGACTTATCAAAAAAAGGAAGGTGCCATATGAATAACGAAATGGATAATAAAACCTATCTTATCATCGGTGGAACAGGCGGCATTGGTCAAGCCATGGTGCAGCTGCTAATACAAGGAGCGGCGGCTAATCAAACGGACAGTCAATCTAATCAAAGCCATCGCACACAAGTATTTGCTACTTATCATCGAAATAAGCCGAATATTGAAGCGGAAAACCTGCACTGGCTCCCGATGAACGTCAGTGATGAGGACAGTATTAAAAAAGCTGCCAATACGATCAAACAGATGGTCGGTCATGTGGATTGGGTAATCAACTGCGTAGGATTACTACATACAGAGACCGCGCAGCCAGAAAAAGCCTTGCGACAGATGGAAACGGAGTTCTTTTTGCAAAACATGCAAATCAATGCCCTAGCCAGTTTGCTGATAGCCAAACATATCAAACCGTTACTCGCCAAAGCTAATCGCAGCGCCAGTCATCCTGCTGTTTTTGCGACCGTATCAGCCCGCGTCGGTAGCATCACTGACAATCAGCTAGGCGGCTGGTATAGCTATAGAATGAGTAAGGCCGCTCTTAATATGGGGATGAAAAATCTGAGTATTGAATGGGGCAGATCACTTAAAGATGTATGCGTGGTGGTTATGCAACCAGGCACCGTGAATACTCAGTTGTCTGAACCGTTCCAAGGCAATGTCGCTGAAGGACATCTATTCTCGCCAGCGTATAGCGCGGAGTGCTTATTGGAGGTGCTCTCAGGTATGACGGCTACCCAGTCAGGCAGTTTTGTCGATTGGGCAGGAGAGTCAATACCTTGGTAGCCATTAAACTGACGCTAGCGTACTAGTAAGCCATAAATTTAGTACGCTTCAAACAGCGCCATAAACTCATTAACAGGTGTTTGTTCTAGTATTTCTTGATCGTCGCATAACTCAACGATCTGCTGACAGCGACTTTCGATAAAACGAGTGGCCAGACTGGCGCGGAACTTGGCTTCCAGTACAGGGATGCCCTCAGCGCGGCGACGCTTATGGCCAATAGGATACTCTACAGCCACTTTTTCTGTACTGCTGCCATCGTTAAAAAATACTTGAATGGCATTAGCAATAGAGCGCTTGCTTGGGTCATGATAGTCTTTTGAATACTGCTCGTTTTCTTCTACAACCATCTTGCTACGCAGCTCATCGATTGACAAATGCTGTTCGTGATAGTCATCCTCGTAGTTCTCTGCCATCAGATCGCCTGTCAACAACGGCACAGCCACCATATACTGCAAGCAATGATCTCTATCTGCTGGATTGGCAAGCGCGCCTTCTTTTGAAATGATGCGAATCGCTGAGTCATGGGTAGTCAGGACGATTTTGTCGATATCGTCAATTCTGTCTTTGATATGTGGGTGCAGAATAACCGCAGCTTCACAAGCAGTTTGCGCATGAAATTCAGCTGGAAAGCTTATTTTAAATAAGATATTTTCTATCACGTAACTACCAAAATCCCGCTGGAATTTAAAGCGACGATCGTCTTCAGGCTTGGTTGCTAGATCCTTGTTGGTATGGCTAAATAGCACATCATAAAACCCCCACTGCGGTGCAGTTAATGCGCCAGGGATACCCATTTCACCACGCGCCGTTATATCGACCAGACGTACCGCACGACTGGTCGCATCGCCTGCTGCCCAAGATTTTCGGCTGCCCGCATTGGGTGCATGACGATAGGTACGTAGTGCCTGACCATCGACGATGGCTTGTGAGATGGCTGCCATGATGCGCTCACGTGGCAGCTGATAAAGTTTTGCAACGACTGCTGTTGATGCTAACTTGACTAAAAAAACATGATCGAGCCCCACACGGTTGAATGAGTTTTCTAGTGCCAGTACACCTTGAATTTCATGCGCCATGATCATGGCTTCAAGCACTGCTCTCATGGTCAGTGGTGCTTGTCCTTGGCTGATATTTTTTTGACTAATATAGTCGGCGACCGCCAAGATACCACCCAAGTTATCAGAAGGATGGCCCCATTCAGCAGCAAGCCACGTATCGTTATAGTCAAGCCAGCGCACCATACAGCCAATATCAAAAGCGGCTTTGATGGGGTCTAGTCTATAGGAGGTGCCAGGGACGCGAGCGCCATGCGGCGTTATTTGATCGGGGCAATCAGGCCCCAAGTGCTTGGTACACTCAGGGAAGCGCAACGCCAATAGACCGCAGCCAAGCGTGTCCATCAGACAGTGGCGCGCGGTATTCCACGCATCAGTAGGGTTTGGGGATTGCTCGTCTATTGAATAGTTGAGAACGTAATCGGCGATTTTTTGAATTTCATTGTCATATTCTGGACGGACATTACTCTCTACCGTCGCATCGTTTGTATTTGAATTGGCTATATCTACATTGGCTGTATTTGAACGGTTATCTAAGTGATTATTTGACATGGTTAGTTCCTCATCCTGAGTGTGCTACTTCCTTGACTGATTATCTCAGCCATCCTTTTAAAGGAATCATTATTTAAAAGTAGCACACTCAATATGGAACAACCAATTTGAATTATGTTAAGAATTAAGACCTTACAAGCGGTCTAAATCATTAAGTACAACAGACCTAAAACAAACAAAGCGGCCATGATAAACAGCAGGAAACTTAACACTTTGGTTGTGGTTGACGCAGTGCCCGTGCTCTCTTTTTTGATTTTGTTTTTCTTAGCAACGTATAGCACCATTTTCACATGCTCGATATTGTCCTCGAGATAATGCTCGCCTTCAGGTACAAAACCTAACGACTCATAAAAACTAAGTAAGTAAACCTGTGCCGAGATGATAATCGGACGCTTTTTACCATACTTTTTGCGGCACTGTGCAATAGCCTGATTCATCATTTGCCGTGCTAGACCATCACCTCTATGCTCTGATAGCACAAGCACTCTACCGATGGCTGGCATCGCGGTGTGGTTGGTCTTAATCGCAGGAGTAGCTACTGATAGATTGGATTTTAGCTTATTAAACTCAGGTGGAATGATACGACAATAGCCAACCAATGCTGCATTTTGATGAGCGATTAGGTGCAAGCAATCAAAATCCACTTCATCCATATCTTGATAGGCACAGTTTTGTTCGACGACGAACACTTGCGAGCGCGCCTTTAAAATATGATAAAGATCAACTGAGGTCAGCTCGTCAAAGGTTTTTAAAGAAAATTCACAAGTCATAGTGGGCTAGCTTCTGGCAATAGGCAGTAAAAGATTGGCATTATAACGATTTAGGCAGGCATTAACCATTCCTAACCGTTTAGGGTCTGGCTGATTTTGTCTAAGTTTAGGCTATCAGACATAGCGCTAAAGATTTCAAAGTACTTGCCGCGTTGGGCATAAAGTACCTCATGCGTACCTGTCTCAACCACTTCGCCATTTTCTATCACCACGAGATCGTCGGCATCGATAATTTGGGCAATATTGTGCGAGACCATAATGACGGTACGGTCTTTTTTGATCAAATCTAGGCTTTTTTTGACCTGCTGACTGGCGATAGCGTCTAGACTGGCTGTCGGCTCGTCCAAAAACACAATAGGTGGGTCTTTTAAAAACATCCTTGCCAGCGCAATACGCTGCTGTTGACCGCCTGATAGGGATTTGGCAGTACTCTCGTAGCCATCTGGTAGAGACATGACTTGCTCGTGTATAGAGGCTTTTTTTGCAGCAACGATGACGTCATCTTCGCTGGCATTCATATCCCCATAACGGATGTTTTCACTGATCGTACCCGAAAAAATATGATTGCTCTGTAGTACTAGGCCGATGCGCTGACGCAATTCGTGGGTATCACAGTCGGCCAAATCATGCCCGTCTAGACAAATAGTGCCAGCGTCTGGCGCATAGAACTTGACCAGTAGATTGATGATGGTGCTCTTGCCAGCGCCAGAGAGGCCGACCAGCGCGGTGATACGATTGGGCTTGATGGTAAAGCTGACGTTTTTTAGCGCTTGCGTGCCATTAGGATAGGTAAAATCAACGTTTTTAAGCTCGATATGACCCTTTAGGTTTTCGCTACTGATGCCATCGATGTTTTCGACTTGTTTATCGTCTTCTAAAATATCAAAAAAACCTTCGGCATAGGTCAATGCATTATTTATCTGGTCGTAGATGCGGTGCAATTGACGGATAGGGGCCGCGACGTTCTGAAACAGCATGACATGAAACAAAATCATGCCAATGGTCATCTCACCTTGTAGCACAAAATAAGCGGTGAGAAGGATGATAACCACCACACCAATCTGCTCGATAAAGGTTTTGATGGCATCATAAATAAAGCCAATACTACGAATGCGTAATTGGTTGTCGGTCATCTCTTTTTGAATGACTAGGTGTTTCTCAGCCTCGATGGACTCACGGACAAAAGATTTCACCACGCTGATTGAATTAATCAAAGAGATTACCAAACCGCTTTTGGCTTCTCGAAACCCGCGCATCTGCCGACGAAAACCTTGCAGACGGCGTGCTTGCTTTTGACTAATAAAAAAGTAAATGGGTATGATAATAAGACCGACCATGCCAACCCAAAAACTGGTCGAAAACATGATGATAAGTGCCACAATTGCATTGGCAAACAGCGGTAGCATGTCGATAAAGAAGTTTTGCACCAGGCTGGTTAAACTGCTGACACCGTAATCGATACGGGTTTGCAATTTACCACTGTCATTTTCACTACTGGTATAAAACGCCATCCGGTAAGTAAGGATGCGCTCAATGATTTTTTGAGACAAGTCACGAGATAAGTTGATACGAATCTTTTCACCAAAAAAACGCTGACCAAAAGAGATAAATATCGACAGTATCTCTTTGGTCAACAAGACCGCACTAATAATCCCTAGCATTCGCAGACCTGCCTGCCATGGCTCGGTAAGCGTGGCAATTTCGGTCAACGTATCAACGGTATAACGCAGCACAAACGCATTAACCTGAGCGGTAAAAGAGCCTAAGGCGGTCAGTGCTAAGGTAGCGATAATAAGCAGACGATAAGGTTTAGCAAATACCGCTAGTTTTTTGAGGATGTCCCATAGTAGCGCCCGCCGTTCTTTTTTCTCGACTGGCGGTTTTTTGTCTAATTGCACACGGCGGGGTTGGGGAGATGTTGGCATAAAACTCTATCAAAAATTAAAATAAGCCATGACTACGCTTAAAACGCATCCGCTGGCACAAAAATCTCACCGACCATGATACGCCTTGCTGAGCGGCTCATCGACACTTTTTTGGCTTGCCAGCGCCCATCGACCAGTTCGGTTTTTCCGCCAACGAGCAATGTACCTGATGGATGGCCAAAACGCACCTCTGTCAGCTCACCAGCGCCTGCTGCTTGATTGACGAGCGTGCCTTGTGTGGTTGCCGCAGCGGCAATAGCGACTGCTGCTGTACCCATCATAGCGTGATGCAATTGACCCATACTCATGGCACGTACGACTAAGTCAATCTCTCCTGCATCGACCGACTTACCACTAGAGGCCGTATAGCTCTGTGCTGCGCCAACCCAAGCAACTTTAGGAATATGTTGACTGGTCTGTGCTTCAGAGACATCTTTAAATAAGCCCATCGCCACGCCGCCTGTAGCACGAATTTTCTCAAGCTTGGCAAGTAGCTCACCATCGCTATTGATGTCGCCTTGTAATTCAGTACCGGTAAAGCCCAAATCTTCTGCTTTCATGAAGATAGTCGGGATACCTGCACTAATAAAGGTAGCTTTGATGCTATCAGCCTCTAGACCGCAGCCGGTAACATCGAAGTCATCGACCAAATTACCCGTAGGGAACATATCGCTGGTAGCATCTACAGGATCGATAAACTCAATTTTGACTTCAGCCGCTGGGAAAGTTACACCGTCTAATTCAAAATCGCCCGTCTCTTGAACTTGTACTTTGTCATTTGCGTCTTTATAGACGGGAACATGGGCAATAATCGTTTTACCGATATTTTCTTGCCAAATGCGTACTTCACAAATACCGTTTTTAGCATCTTCATCAATGCTGTTAGTAATCTTGTCAGCATCAACTAGACCCATATTAATGGCACAGGCACCGACGGCGGCGGTTAAGTTGCCACAGTTACCCGCCCAGTCAATCATAGGTTTGGCGATATTGACTTGTCCGAACAGATAATTCACATCGTGATCTGGTCTGTCAGAGGCCGATAAAATAACCGTTTTTGACGTACTAGAGCTGCCATTGCCCAAGCCATCGATTTGCTTGCCGTAAGGATCTGGGCTGCCGATGACACGTAGCAGAAACTTATCACGTGATTCGCCAGCGACTTGACAACGCTCAGGTAAATCAGATAATTTAAAGAACGTACCTTTTGATGTACCACCGCGCATATAGGTAGCAGGAACAGATATTTGCGGAGCGAAGGAAGGTTTTGATTGAGAATTGGTTTGAGCCACTGTATTAAGTCCTTTTTATATTGTTATAAGATTGGATATGGTGCCATCAGCAAGTAAACATACATGACTAAGAACGCTCGTTAATAATGATAGCGACAAGAGATAATCGTCAGATAGTTATCATCGACGGCATATACCAACCGATTGGCGTCATCGATGCGTCTTGACCAAAATCCAGATAGATTTTCTTTTAGGGGTTCAGGTTTGCCAATGCCTTCAAACGGATTACGCTTACATTCGGTGATGAGTTTGTTAATACGTTTGAGTGTTTTTTTATCTTGCGTTTGCCAGTACAGGTAGTCTTTCCACGCAGCATCTGTC
This sequence comes from Psychrobacter proteolyticus, assembly GCF_039762275.1. Lineage (GTDB taxonomy): Bacteria > Pseudomonadota > Gammaproteobacteria > Pseudomonadales > Moraxellaceae > Psychrobacter > Psychrobacter proteolyticus_C. Next base: position 62,081 of record NZ_JBDLOB010000007.1, read on the forward strand.
CATGCTAGTTGTTCACTCATTATTAGACCCTTTGGATTGATTAAAGCCTTTGAGTTCAAGCACTTTCAATATCGCTATCCGTATGCTCATTATTATCGCTGCTACCATCACCTTTATAACTATCTTCTGCCGTATCTATTAGCTCACGCGTAACCGTTTTGCCAGCTTTATATTGGGCAATAGAGTCCGCTAAGTGCGCTGCATTGGCAGGAGATTTTAGTAGATAGACGGTTTCCATCAGGCTATTGTAATAATCAAGTGACATCACAACTGCATCATCAGCGTCACGGCGGGTCACGATAGTGGCGTTGGCATCATCATTTACCGTATCTAGGACAGACTTTAAATGCTTTCTGGCTTCTGAAAAACTAACGACTCTCATGGCTTACTCCTTTCATGATATTCTGCATAACTTGTACAATATATAGTACATATTACGCCATTAATTAAGTAAACTCAATATTTAGCTATTATCTAGTACTTAGGAGTAAGTGACAAAACTCAGTGTATAGAACGCAAAAGCAAATAAAAGCCGATGTCATATAAGGTTATACAACATCGGCGACTTTTATACTTTGCTACTTATCATACTAAAAACTACAGGATAGCCTTAGACGATATCAAGCGTACCTTCGATAAACTCTTTAGCAAAGCGTTGTAGCATACCGCCTGCATTGTACATTTTTACTTCGTCAGCTGTATCTAAGCGGCAGATAATAGGCGTCTCAGTGGTACTACCATCGGCACGATGAATCATTAGAGTCATCAACCCGCCAGCAGAGACTTCACCTGTGACATCAAAGGTTTCTGTACCATCGATATTTAGCGTATGGCGAGTCGTACCTTCCTTAAACTGTAAAGGCAGCGCGCCCATGCCGACTAAATTTTGACGATGAATACGTTCAAAGTCTTCAGCAACGACAGCTTCTACACCAGCGAGACGGACGCCTTTGGCAGCCCAGTCACGGCTTGAGCCTTGACCATAACCATCACCTGCGATGATGATAAGCGGCTGCTCACGGTTCATGTAGGTCTCAATCGCTTCCCACATACGCATTACTTGACCTTCTGGTTCAACGCGCGCCAGTGATCCTTGGATGACTTCACCGCTGTCGTTGAGTACCATCTCGTTCAATAGTTTAGGATTGGCAAAAGTGGCACGTTGCGCAGTTAGATGGTCGCCGCGATGGGTCGCATAAGAGTTATAGTCTTCAGCAGGCAAGCCCATAGTATCGAGATATTCGCCAGCTGCCGATGCACCAAGAATAGCATTCGACGGTGACATATGGTCAGTGGTGATGTTGTCACCCAATACTGCTAATGGACGCATACCTTTTAGTTTGTTCATCGCTGCCATTTTGCCTTCCCAATACGGTGGGCGGCGAATATAGGTCGTCATTTCACGCCAGTCATATAGTGGGCTTAACGCTTTACCTGTGTCTTTTTTAGCTTCGTCAAACATTGGGATATATACGGCATTGAATTGCTCAGGCTTAACAGCCGCCGCAACAATGGCGTCAACCTCATCATCATCAAACCAAATATCTTTTAGATAGACATCATTGCCGTTCTGATCTTTGCCCAATGAGTCTTTTTCGATATCAAAGCGAATATTACCGGCGATGGCATACGCAATAACAAGCGGCGGTGATGCCAAAAATGCTTGCTTAGCATACGGATGGATACGACCATCAAAGTTACGGTTACCAGACAGCACAGCCGTAGTAAATAAATCGTTATCAATGATTTCTTTTTCGATATCAGGGTCTAGTGCACCACTCATACCATTACACGTCGTACAGGCAAAACCAACCACATCAAACCCGATTTCTTGTAGCTCAGGCATCAGCCCTGCTTCTTCTAAGTACATTTTAACCGTTTTTGAGCCGGGCGCGAGTGAGGATTTTACCCAAGGTTTGCGCAATAAGCCTTTAGCATTAGCATTACGAGCGACAAGGCCTGCAGCCACCATGTTGCGTGGATTTGAAGTATTGGTACAGCTGGTGATAGCAGCGATAATCACTGCGCCATCTGGCATGAGACCATTTTTTGGTTCAGGAAGCTTTTCGTCAGCGCCATGAGCGATACCTTTGGCTACCAAATCCGTAGTTGATACACGGGCATGTGGACGCGACGGACCTGCCATATTACGTACCACTGATGACAAATCAAACTCAAGGACGCGTGTGTATTCGGCTTTTTCCATGCCGTCAGCCCATAAGCCAGTTTGCTTGGCATATTGCTCAACCAATTTAATCTGTTCCTCAGAGCGCCCCGTCAGACGTAGATAGTCAGTGGTTTGCTCATCGATATAGAACATCGCGGCGGTGGCGCCATATTCAGGCGTCATGTTTGAGATAGAGGCGCGGTCACCGACACTGAGCTGGCGTGCACCGTCACCAAAGAATTCGATATAGGTAGAGACCACACCTGCGTCGCGTAAAAACTCAGTCATCGCCAGTACGAGATCCGTACCAGTAATGCCTTTTTGCAATTTGCCAGTGAGCTTAACACCCACATAATCAGGCAGGCGCATATATGATGGGTTACCTAGCATGACGCTTTCGGCTTCTAGACCGCCAACACCGATTGAGATCACACCTAGTGCATCGACCATCGGCGTATGGCTATCAGTACCAACTAGCGTATCGGCAAACGCGACTTCTTCACCCGCTTTATTGTGCACAACCTGTACGACAGGTGACATTTTCTCTAGGTTGATCTGATGCATAATGCCGTTACCAGGCGGCACGACGTTTACATTGTCAAAGGCATACTGACACCAGTTGATAAAGTGAAAGCGGTCATCGTTGCGACGCTCTTCAATCGCACGGTTTTTCTCAAACGCATCGTCTTCAAAGCCTGCGTGCTCAACGGCCAATGAATGGTCAACGATAAGCTGAGTTGGCACGATAGGATTTACCTTAGACGGATCACCGCCTTGCTCAGCGATAGCATCACGCAAGCCTGCCAAATCAACAAAGGCCGTCTGACCCAAGATATCATGACAAACCACACGGGCAGGGTACCACGGAAAATCTAGATCTTGCTTACCCTCGATATGCTGCTTTAGCGCATCGGTTAACTCTTCTGGTGGGCAACGGCGTACTAGGTTTTCACACAATACTTTTGAGCAGAACGGTAGCTTGTCATACGCGCCAGCTTCGATACTCTCGACAGCCTCGCGGGTGTCAAAGTAATAAAGATCAGTACCGGGCAGGGGTTTTTTAAATTCATCGTTCATGGGTTGTACGAGGGCGTTGTCCATAAGTCACCTTTGGCTGTTGGCTAATTATAATAAGTAGTTAAGCGTTGATACTGGGTAAAAATTCATTCCTTTAGCAAAATCATCGTTCGTTATCATAGGCTTTGCTAAAGAAGCGATATTGAAAATTAAAAGGGCGTGGTCTATAAAAAAGATAGCATATGACGATTAAACCTACAGAGATCATAGCAAGACTCAATCATCATAGCTGTATCAGCTAGCACTGCCGCTAGCTGATAGTAAGTACGTAACAATAGCTACTTAAAAAAAGCAACTTAACGAGCACTCATATCTGGTACTGGACGCAGATCTTCACCCGTATATTCTGCACTTGGACGAATGATACGGTTGTTAGCACGTTGCTCAAACACGTGAGCGGCCCAGCCAGTCAGACGTGAACAGACAAAGATAGGGGTGAACAGTTTGGTTGGAATACCCATAAAGTGATAGGCTGATGCATGGAAAAAGTCAGCATTACAGAACAGTTTCTTCTCGCGCCACATCACTTCTTCACAGCGTACCGATACTGGGTATAGCACTTCATCACCCACGTCAGCGGCCAGTTTCTCAGCCCAACCTTTAATCACCACGTTACGTGGATCTGACTCGCTATAGATCGCATGACCAAAGCCCATGATTTTGTCTTTACGAGCCAGCATACCCATCATTTCTTCTTCGGCTTCATCAGGTGAGCTAAAGCCTTCAATCATATCCATCGCCGCTTCATTCGCTCCGCCATGCAATGGACCGCGTAGTGAACCGATTGCACCAGTAATACAAGAATGAATGTCAGATAAGGTAGATGCACACACACGAGCGGTAAAGGTCGACGCGTTAAACTCATGCTCTGCATAAAGGATAAGCGAGACGTTCATTACTTTTTCGTGCAGCTCGTTTGGTTTTTCGCCTTTGAGCAAATGTAAGAAATGTCCGCCAATAGTGGCATCATCTGTATCGGTCTCGATACGTACATTATCGTGGGTAAAACGATACCAATAATTGATAATCGATGGGAAGGCCGCTAGCATACGGTCAGTTTGATCGTTTTGCTGAGCAAAATCAGTTTCGGTCTCAAGGTTACCAAGCATAGAGCAGCCCGTACGTAGCACATCCATTGGATGCGCATCAGCTGGGATACGTTCAAGCACGTCTTTTAACGCTTGTGGTAGGCCGCGCAGGCTTTTGAGTTTGGCTTGATAGGCATCAAGCTCGCTTTGAGTAGGCAAGTTGCCGTATAACAGCAAATAAGCCACTTCTTCAAAAATACATTTATCTGCCAGCTCTGATACATCATAACCGCGATAGGTCAGACCAGAGCCTGATTTGCCAACGGTAGATAGAGAGGTTTTACCAGCGACTTGTCCACGTAGACCTGCGCCTGAAAGTTCTTTCTGTGCTGCCATGTTTACATTCCTTTTGTTGGTAGCTTTTTTGAGTGAAAACGATGTTTCTGATAATAAATTTATTGGTTAATGACTATAGCGCCAGTTTAGCGTTATGCAGGCTGTTCAGGCTGTGGACCGTCTAAATCGACGTTACAACGCTCAAATTCAGCTTCAATAGGGCCATTTAAGACTTCCATTGCGCTGCCTTCGCCTTCTGCATTGTTGATCTTCATATACTTGGCACCCAGTGGTGACTCCATAAATGTCTGAATTTCAGTCATTTCTTCAGGGGTAGGGTCAGCCATTGGCGTTGCTACTTCTTCGCCATTCATGACGCGCAATTGCTCATTGCCAAAAGCAAGCAGTTTTTTACCCACATCCGACGTATAAAAGTCATCCAATTCTTTTAACTCTGCATCGGTAAACTGACTCTTATAAAAACGATCGACTTCGGCTTTGCCCAAATCTTTGTCGCGTGACTCAAGGCAGCTGACTTGCTCTTCACTGAGCGCGCCGCTATTGATGATTGGTGCAAACAATAGGCTGTTGACGGTATCTAGCGTAATCGTCGTCATGATCAAATCATTTTGAGCATCAGTCTCTGATGGCGCAGTTTCGCTTTCGCTAACAACAGTTTCGCTCGTATCACTGGCAGTATCGTCGACGGTTTCTGGTGTTTTATCACAGCCCGTCATGAACAACAGCGCCGCAAGCGTGCTACTAAGTAGTGAGGATTTGACAACCGTATGAGCAGTAAAAAATGGCATAAATAACCTAAAGGTAAATAAAGACGGGTTTTGAAACGATAAAGCACACAGAGGTGGTTTATCGTTTCGGCGTTGCTACTTGGCAATTATTAGTTGTTAACTACTTATTATCAGCAAATAGCTTGTCTAGTGTCTGCTCAAACTCATGATAGTTCAAGAAATCGTAGAGCTCCATACGGGTCTGCATAGTATCGACGACTTTGTCTTGTGTGCCATCATCTAATAAATGCTGATAAACGTTCAATGCCGCTTTGTTCATAGCGCGGAAGGCTGATAGGGGATACAGCACCATCTCGACACCCACACTATACAACTGGTCAGTGGTATATAGATCTGTTTGACCAAACTCTGTCATGTTTGCCAGTACTGGAATATCGAGTACATCAGTGAACTTACGATACATCTCGATATCGGTCAGCGCTTCTGCAAAGATCATATCTGCGCCCGCTTCTTGAAATGCGACGGCACGTTCAACAGCAGCGTCCAAACCTTCTACCGATAGGGCGTCTGTACGAGCCATCACTACAAAGTCAGGGTCAGTCTTTGCATCCAATGCCGCTTTTAGACGATCAACCATCTCTGAGATACTAACGATTTCTTTATTAGGGCGATGACCACAACGTTTTTGTGCCACTTGGTCTTCGATATGTACTGCCGCGACGCCTGCTTTTTCCATCTTTCTGATGGTTTGAGCGATGTTAAACGCGCCACCAAAGCCCGTATCGATATCGACAAGCAGCGGGGTATCGACTGCATCAGTGATACGACGAGCATCTTCTAGTACGTTATCAAGGCTGGTCATACCTAGATCAGGCAAACCAAATGAGGCATTGGCCACGCCAGCACCAGAGAGGTACAACGCTTGATGACCAACTTGGGTCGCCATCATCGCTGTATAGGCATTGATAGCGCCTGCAATCTGTAATGGTTGGTTGTTATCATTTTTTTGAGTGAGGGCACTGCGAAAGCGCGCGCCTGCTGAAGATGAAGTCATATGATTGTCCTTACATGGAGGGAAAATATTCTAATTGTTGTAGCTGATTATACTCAATTATTCATGCCTGAAAAGTTTGGGTTCTTGATTGGTATTTAATTTAAATAATAATTGAATGTAGTATTTTTAATATTATTCATTATTCAAATAGCATTATGCAGTTATTGGTAATTTCTCACAATAAGTATTCATATCGCTTAAAATCACAGCTTTTAGAATCTTCTATTTTTTACATTTAGTTACAATTACTAAAGCTGCCTTGTCTTATTTATATAATTACACTCATTAAAAAGCCCCAACAGCTAGGCTATCAGGGCTTATGTTTTGCTTGAATAAGATTGTTAAGTGGTGAGTCTTATATTAAGCAGAAGCTCAAGAAAATAGACCTGCCATATTGGCCAAGAACAATAACGCGAAACCTGCTAAGAATATCAAGCCTGCGATAGACAAAGCATTCATACCTGCTGACAGTTTCTTATGCTTTTTAACCAATGAGTAGTTTAACCAACCAAAAATAGGCGCAGAGACGAACGCCGATATCATGGCAAACTTAAGCATAGCGCCTAATTGTCCTGTGAAGAAAGTGATAATTACTAGCCCGCCACCGATGGCATAGGTCGTCCAAAAAGCGATTTGCTTTTTATTGATTTCGCTTTCACCTTTTAGCAGGCGCCAGCATTCAGCATTAGCACGTCCATAGCCATCAGCACAGGTGATGGTCGTGCCGAACATACACATAAAGGCGACGAAAGCGACTAGCAATCTCGACCATTCACCAATGGTTGCGGTATACATATTGATCAACTGGTTGATATAAGCACCGCCGACCAACTCAATCTCTTGTCCTGATCCATACTGGACAAACACACCTAACGATAAGAAGAACAATGCCAATATCGCTGAGACGGCATAGCCAACGTTAAAATCTAACAAGCCTTGGCTATGCGTGGTGTGATCTGCTTTGACTTTGGCAGAGGTCCACATAGAGGTAATTGCAGCAAACTCAAGCGGTGCTGGCATCCAGCCCATGAGTGCTACGATAAATCCCAACGTGGCTAAATTCCAAGGAGAGGCCGCTACAAAATCTACTGCCATAACGGTTGGCTTGCCAGCAGCAATGATAACTGCAGCAACAGTAGCCGTGGTAAGCGCAATCATAATCCACTTAGTCACACCATCGAGCAATTTATAATGCCCTGCAATCAAAAAGAACCAAGAGACCGCGACGATAATGAGAGATAACGCCATTGTCGACAGACCAAGTGAGGCTGGCAACATAAAGCCCAAAATTACGGCCGCAATAAGTGAGACCGCACCCGTACTAATAACCGCTGACAAGATAGAAAGAATAAAATATACCCAAAGGTATACCTTTGAGCGTTTGGCATAGCCTGCAATCAAACTCTCGCCAGTATCGTAGACGTAGTCAGTTGCAAAGCGAAAAAACGGATACTTAAACACGTTAGCCAATACAATCATAATAGCCAATTGCCAGCCATAGATAGCACCGGCCTGTGTTGATGAAATCAAATGCGAACCACCAATGGCAGCAGTTGCCATCAAAATTCCTGGGCCAAAGATGCGCCAGCTAAAGCCCTCTTGTTGCGAGGCAACGCTATCGTCAGGGGCACTTGGGTTGTTGAGTTGTTGTGTGGACATGAATACCTCGAAATGGTTAAAACAGCAAATTATCACTTACCTGTGTCAGCTTGCCAATGATCATGAAAGAACGTCCTATAAATCGTCTAAATATAAAACGATTTACATCGTATCGACTTTATCACACCAACACTGTCTAGGAGAATGATTATTCTAGTTATTATTACTATTTGTTTGCATTGCTATTCTTGTTAGTTAGCATACTTATAAAATAATATCAATATTTAAAATGAATTATTTTTGGCGGTTCTTTATAACACAATATTCATCGGATATCTGCCCATTTAGGTCTGTGACACAAAATTTTGCTGCCGATAAGTAATGCCGCGCTGTTCGTAGACGTGATAAATGGCTGTGAGCAAGTCAGGTATTTTTGGGTGTACGAAGTCTTTAAGGGTGTGCAAATAAATAGGGGAGGTGACATTTTCATGAACCAAACGTTGGTAGCTGATCTGTTCCGTACGTACGGTTTGCAAGCTGGCAGGCACCAATGTAATGCCTTCTCCTGCCGCGACCAGTCCCAATGCTACCTGCAAATCACTGACTGTCGTAGTCATAAAAGGTGAGATGCCATACTGGGCAAAAAGATGTAATAAAGGCTCAGTAATAGGCTCGCTAGACGCTGCGTCATGAGTAGCAGCACGGTTGACTCTACTTGTAGATAACTTGTCGTTTGCTTGGGTCGCTGTTTCTGTCGTCACCGTGGATGAGACTGGCAAATGTGTTTGATGGTATAAAATTAAGCGATTGTTCGCTAGGTCTATCAAGCGCTGCTTGCGTACATTGGCAAGCGGATGTGATTTTGGTAATGCCACCACATAGCGTTCATGACGTAGCAGAATCTGCTGAATCCATGGGTCTTGATGGGCAAATCGGCCAAAACCAACATCAATCTCACCAGACTTGAGGGCATCCATTTGTTGATATGAGCTAATGTCTTTTAAATTAACGTCGATATCAGGGCTGAACTGTTTAAGCGTGGCAATGATTTCAGGCAACAGGCCATATAGTACTGAGGGCACAAAACCTATATTTAAAACGCTGCTGGGTGCTGATAGACGTTGAGTCATACTAGTCACCGTATCAATCTCGGTCAGTATGGTGCTTATTTTATCGTAGAAAAAACTGCCCGCTTCTGTCAGATGTAGTGGCCTGTGGTAGCGATCAATAAGCACCACGCCCATGTCAGTCTCTAACTGTTTTAGCAAGCGACTCAGGCTCGGCTGTGACAGTCCTGTCTTGGTGGCGGCAGCGCTAAAGCTGCGCAAGTCGGCAACCGCGATAAACGCATTAAGCTGTTTTAAATCCATACTATTGAGCCTGTCATAGTCTATGCTATCTCTACATAGATTAGTTCTTAAGGTTGATTTATCATATTATTTAGAATAGTTCTTATCAATATTAGCGTTAACCCATAAATTGTGCTTGAAGATAATAGGTCGAGCAACTATATTGTTGGCTAATAACACTGTTACACTATAGTAAGAAAATTCATTCTAGCAATCATTTAACACCAGTAGAAAAACTGGTTTGGTATTATTCTATGAGCGACGAAAAAAAAGACGCTGGCACCGATTTTGATGAGAAATTGGCTAGAATTATTGACCAAAAATCGCGTAAGCGTAATAACAATGACATCTACGAACGCTTTATCAATCGAGTCCATGGCTCCGAAGAGAACGATAAGGCTGAGTTTGAAACACTAGAAAGTGCAAAGAACCTTGCCGCTTTCGAACCCTTGAGCACAGAAGAGTTGCAACTGTTTGAAGATCAAAGCAGTGAGCAAGAATTATTGCTAGAAACAGAAAATGCTACAGCAGCAAACACTACCTCTGAAGCTTCAGATACAAATGTAGTATCTGAAAATTTATCTAAAAATAATGTGCTGAGTATCGCTAATGATAGCGACAGTATTAGTATTGATGTCAATGATGTCAGTTCAGATACAGAAGCCTCAGAATATATAGATCGCAACAATATAGATAGTAGCAATCAAACAGAGTCACCCTCTACGATTGACCATAGTGAATCTACCATAAATGAGGTATCAGATGATGATTCTTTAAACATCCCTTTAAACATTGAGAATGTGTCTGAATCAGTTATCGAAGAGCCAGTCATAGACAATAAAGTGATCAAAAGCAAGAAGTCAATCGTGATGGCTATGGCGATTGGTTTAATCGTATTGATTGCTATTGCATTAATGCTTGTGTTTTCAGGAGTCTTATCTACTTCTGCGGTTGATGATAAAGATAACAATGCTGATGGTAACGTAGAGACAGACAGTACACCAGCTGTTAGTGCTGATCCAGTACTGTCTACTGACAGTCGAACAACTACGGATGGCGTTGACCCTGTAAGTACGCAACCAGCCACTACTCAGAAAGATACTTTGGACAACAATAGACAGGACCTGCCAGCTGCTAATGAATCAGAGTCAACTTCTGAAGATCCTACACCAGAAAATGATGCCACTGTTATAGCTACTGAGGAAGCTGCCATAACTTATGAGGACTTTAGACAAGAGTCGCAGACTACCTTGTACCGCGAAACCAATGATTAAAGAATTTATATTTTATACCATTTTTAACAGTTAGATAACCGTCTATCAATTTATTCGAGACGTTCGTACTAGAAATTGTTGCAATACAATATAAAATTCGTATCATTATGTAAAAGGCACGGTTATGTGCCATTGGTGATATAAATTAGACGGTACGTAACTATGAATGAATCAGAAAACGTGAATAATGATATCGAGCCAAAAAGCATCAGACCACGTAGTCTTGTTTTTGCTATTATCAGTGTCATCTGTATTGTTCTAATATCCGCCTTCTATATGTCTAGCCGTATTTCTTCCACGCTATCTCAAGCATCGACTAATAACGGTTTAGCAGTCAGCAACATTACTAAAGAGGCTAATGCTAATCAGGCTGCACAGCAGCATTCGAATAGCCAAAACCAGCCTAGCAAACCTATAGTTATTGACGGTCATGAAGATGACACCGCTATTAGCTATCATGACTTCAAGCAAGAAGCGCAAAATGTGCTATTTCGTGAGGAAGAAAAGATCATACAAGCTAAATACAGTGCACATGGTATAACGCCTGCTGTCAGCGCTGCAGACTTTAGAATAGAAGCATATAAAACCTTATATCGTGAATCCAGTTATTAGGGCCACTATTAGCACTATAAGATTATGTTGATAGCTATAAGTCAGTAAGTGAATAATATTAAGCCCCATTTCTCTTCTCTCATGTTTAGAGAGGAGATAAATGGGGCTTTTTTTGTGGGCTCAGTGCTCCATGCTTTAGCTAGCTTGTGAGTCGTCTTAAGCCAGTTGCTTTTTAAGCGTTCGTAAACGGCTTTTAAATTCTGAGCGGTCAACATAACAGCCTTTGAGACAACGCTCACCGACGTTTTCATCAAATGCGTTACGCCCATGCAGGACGCGGCGGTTATCAAAAACCACCATTTGACCAGCTGCTAATTTTAATTCAATTTTATAGCGACTGTCTTTTAATCGAGCCATTAGCTCTCGATAAGCAAGGTAGTAGTCGTACATAACGTCGCTTGGTAAATCAAAGATATCTGCAAGATGCGCGTTGTATTTAATTTCGACGATATTGCCAAAGTTGTCTAAATTGATGACAGGGTGGTGCTCACGGATATCATGGGCAGTGTCATGAAAACGAAAAGGGATAGCATATTCGGCTAGCAAGCGAAAATATTCAGGCTGCTCTTCTCGTAACCCTTCTAACACCTTTAACCCATCTACGAAAGTAGATTCGCCACCTATGCTTTCATTACTCAAAAAATGCAAAAATTGATAGCCTGGAGGCAATTCCTGATTTGGCAAGTCGGTATGCAAAGGTAATGAGAGCGAGGTATAAGCTAGATTAATCGGCGACTTTTCTGATATGACATCAAAGGTCATGCCAAAATTGGTCTGCCGTAAATAATCGACTCGCATGGCGGTCTGTACGCCCGAATCAGCGTCGTCTGGCATATTATCAATAATGGTAAGCCCATATTTATCCAGCGCACTCATCCACTCATATAAAGCGCTGTCACTGGTCATGATGCTGTGTTGGTCATACATCGGAATGTGGTCAATAAACGTGCCATCCCAGCTTTTATAAGGACTGCTATGATCCTTGGCCAATGCACTAGAATACCCAAACTCACGTAACCAACTCTGATCAAAGTGGCTGATATGTGCTTGTTCTGACCATTCAATCGTCAGCGTTGTCTCATCAAAAGAGACAGAGAGTGGATGGATATCTTTTGAGACACTCAGTAAATCAAAGCTACGCTCGCCAGTGTGCGGGTGAAAAGCCGATGGGCAATTATCACGCAGCCAGATATAGTGATAGGTGCTGTCGATACCATCATTCCAGCGTATTTGAATGGCGCGATCAATGAGCGCAACGGATTCTATTTGATAGTCAGTTGCTACGGCGATGTCTAGAGATGATGCTGATTGAGGCGTTTCCATTGGAGCAGACCCTACATATACTTGAAGTAAAAATATATTTTACGGTATCTTGTTCGGATCGGTTATTCAAACAATGAATTACGAATCACCTAATAGGCAATATCAATCAACGCAGTACTAAACTGCGATTGATATCTGGCGAGATATTTTTTGAAGGGTTTTGAATAATATTAAGGCTTCGCGAACGAAGCCTTAATATTTGCGATAATTGGTATAAGCTTTTTATTTATCCGAAAGCTACTTATCGAAAAGCTACCCTAACCAGTATTTCGTAACCCTGCAGCCAGCGCATTGATACTACGGATTAATGGATCTTCTACGTTAATGTCGCCAGCATCGGCACTGCTCACAGTATCTTGCTGTCTAGCACGCTTCAACAGCTCAATCTGGATATAGTTAATAGGATCTAGATAAGCGTCTCGCCACTGCAGGGATGAGGCAAGGTTTTGCTGATTGGATAATAAAGAATCTTGTTCAAGCAGAGAGTTTAATCCTGAATTGGTCAGCGTGTGTTCATCGGTGACCGCTGTCATGATTTTTTCGCGTAACGGCTCATCATCACATAGTTGGCTATAGGCCTCGGCAATATTCATATTGGCTTTGGTAAAAGCCATCTCGATATTACTGATAAACACGCTAAAAAACGGCCAGTGCTTATTCATCTCTTTCATCAATGCTTCGTCTTTTTTGACGCTATCTAGCGCACTACCGACGCCATACCAAGCAGGTAAGGTAAAGCGTGCTAACGACCAGCCAAATACCCAAGGAATCGCTCGCAAGGTGGTCTTACTTGGTAGGCCTTTTTTGCGATGGGCAGGACGTGAGCCAATGTTTAATAACGAGATTTCTTGTACTGGGGTGACCTCGGAGTAGAATTTATAAAACCCTTCGGTATGATCGGTCAGCTCGCGATAGCGTTGTTCACCTGCGTCCGCTAAGCGTGCAAACAAGGATTCATACTCTGGCAACTCAGTCGGTTGTACCACAAACCTTGTAGAGCAGGCTTTGAGTGTACCTGTAATAGCCATGGTCAGCTCAAACACAGCGGTATCTGTATTGGCATACTTGGCATAGAGCACTTCGCCTTGCTCAGTTACCTTAATCTGCCCATGTAGCGTGCCTGCTGGCTGTGCCGCAATTGCTTTGTGCGTTGATCCACCACCACGGCTTACCGAACCGCCACGACCATGGAACAAGCGTGTTTTTATGCCATATTGCTCAGCAATGTTATTAATGGTTTGCTGTGCACTATAAAGCTGCCAAGCAGAGGTGATAATGCCGCCGTCTTTTGATGAGTCTGAATAACCCAGCATAATCTCTTGCGTGTTGTCCGTGTTTTGTAGCAGTCCACGATACAGTGGATTGTCTAACACGGCAGGCAAGATTTTATCGATATTTTTGAGATCTTCGATGGTTTCAAACAATGGTGCAACTGGCAAATCAGCAGACAACTGGCCTTCGTCATCAATTCTGCATAAGCCTGCAAACCGCATGAGTAGCAATACTTCTAGTAGCTGGCTAGCATTATTGGTCATCGAGATCACATAGCTACCAAAAGTAGCCTGACCCACCAGTTTGCGTAGAGTGGCGACCGAATTCATCAGTGACAATTGCTCACGCGTTTTGTCTGTCAGGTTATCAGTATAGATAAGCGGCGTGCCTGGTTTTTCTAGCAATCGTGTGAGCCACTCTTGACGTTCGGTTTCGCTTAGCGTCTGATAATCAGGCAGGTTGGAGGCACTAGCAAAGATATCAGCAATCACTTCGCCATGGTATGACGACTCTTGACGGATATCGAGCGCCGCCAAATGAAAGCCGCAAGTTTTGACCAAACGAATGACATCTAGCAGTAACCCATCGCTGTGTGCCGTATCGTGTGTATTGACACTTTGACGGATAATGCGCAGGTCTTCTAGTAATTCTTCTGGATTGGCATAGGCATCTTTTTCAGCTTCGATATCCGTGCCTTTGCTTTGGATGCGGCGATTGGTTGCTTTGACTTTAGTCAGAATGATAGAGAGTAGGCGACGATATGGCTCATTGCCATAGTCATCGAGGTTATAGTCAAACACACGCTGATCGAGCTCATCATAACTTTTGATTTTGGCATATACGTCAGGTGAGACGGTGACAATGGTGTCACTATGAATCAGCTGTCGGCGCAGTTTTTTGAGTAGCACTTGATAGTGACGCAGCACGGTATCAGCATGCATCAATACAGCAAGTTCTGTGGTCTCAAAAGTCACAAAAGGATTGCCATCTCTATCGCCACCAATCCATGAACCAAAGCTCATAAACGCAGGCAGTGGATAGTCTGTAAGCTCTGGATAGATATCGACAATGGCTTTTTTGATATTACGATATACTTTAGGAATGGCATTGAACAAACTGGCATTAAAGTAATGTAAGCCATTGTTAATCTCATCATATACCAGTGGCTTACGGGTACGTACTTCATCAGACGACCATAACAAATCAATCGTTTGCGCCGTTTGTTCTTTGGCTTGCTCGTAGGCGAAGCTGTTTTCAGACACGTTGTTTAGGGCGTCGCTATGCGTGAATAGACTTTGTAAGATATTCATCGTTGTACGGCGACGCGCTTCGGTAGGATGCGCCGTAAATACAGGCGTAAATTTTAGCTGATCAATCAGCTCTTGCATTTGAGCAGGCTCGATATTACGTTCACGACACTCAAGTAAGGTACGACGAAATGATCCTTCCCAGCTTTGCTCAGACTGCATACGCAGCTCATGACGCTGCTCACGCAAATAATTCTCTTCGCTTAGATTGGCTAAGAAAAAATAGATAGAAAAGCCGCGTATGACGTTTTTTAAGGTTTGATTGTCTAAAGAAGCAATAAAATCGATAAGCTGCTGTTTATGTGCCTCATTCGGCTCACGACGCTGTTGAATAAAGCCTTTGCGCAGCGTCTCAATCGTATCTAGCGTCTGCTCACCAGATTGGCGAGAAATAGCATCACCTAATAATGAACCCAACAAGCTGGTGCGTTTACGTAGTACGTTGTTATCTAGTGTCATCTTCAACCTTCCTATCAAATGAATGGATACAATACTATGGTTATCTTATACGTAATATCCTTATGATTTTTTGCAATTTAACATAAATAGGTGAGGCCTGCTTGATATTGATAGCAACTTTTTTACTAGTAGATACTGACAGACCTCTAATGCACTATTATTAGAGCGATTTTTTGTGACCATGCTCATTGCTATATTCTATCCAAAAGTCCGCATTATCCACTCCAGCCTTTCTAGGGTCAAAGACAGGGTTTATACCTAATTTCATCTGCTCGTCGTAGTCTTTTAGAACTTTTAGAGCAACTTTACTTAGCAGTAAAATGGCAATGAAATTCAAGTAGCACATACTGCCAAACCCTATATCACCTAACGCCCACATCATACCGATTGACTGAACACTACCAGTGAAACAAACGATTAAAAAGACCAGTTTGAGTACATGTTTGAGAATGGGGTAGCGCAGTTTATTGTCCAAATAGACCAACGTAGTTTCGGCGATATAGTAATAAGCAACCAAGCATGTGAAAGCGAATAAAAAGATAGCAATCGCAACAAAGCCACTTCCATACTGGTTAAAGACAGTAGATACAGCCGCTTGGGTAAATGCCGTGCCAGCTTCAATACCCGGCATATTATCAACTAGGGTTATACCTTCAGGGGTCACCACGTTATACATGCCAGTTGATAGAATCATTAGCGCTGTTGCAGTACAGACAAGCACCGTATCGATGTAGATAGAGAAGCTTTGCACTAAGCCTTGTTTAGCAGGATGTGATACTTCGGCTGCCGCTGAGCTAAAGGTCGCCTCGCCAGCACCCGCAACGTTTGAGAAAACAGCACGGCGTACGCCCCAAGAGATAGCAGTTCCAACCATACCACCAAACACTGCATCCATGCCAAAAGCGCTCTTAAAGATAAGAGCAAACATTGCAGGGATATTTTGAGCGTTAAATGCCAATACAATTACCATCATGAGGATATAACCAATTGCCATGACAGGTACGACTTTTCCTGCAAAATTAGCAATACGCTTCACACCGCCAAATATAATGATACCTAAGAGTACGACAAGGATAATTCCTGTTACAACAGGCGGTATATTAAATGCTGTATTAAAAGAGTCCGCAATGGTATTGGCCTGAACACCAGGCACTAACACGCCGTAAGATAGACAGGTCACGATAGCGACGATGATAGCAAAAGGTTTTAGCTTCAATCCTCTTTCAATATAGAACGGGGAGCCGCCACGATATTGATCACCGACCTTATGTTTGTATACCTGCGCTAAGGTAGACTCAATAAAAGCGCTAGCACCGCCTAGCACGCCCATGACAATCATCCATAATACCGCTCCAGGGCCGCCTGCTGCAATGGCTGTTGCAACCCCAGCGATATTACCCACACCAATACGTCCTGATAGCGCCATACAGAAAGCTTGGAAGGAGCTAATCCCTGCTGATGAACTTTGTTTGTCGAACAACAGCCTAATCATTTCTTTGAAATAACGGATTTGTACAGCACGAGTCATAATCGTAAAATATATGCCGACACCTAACGCAAGATAGACTAGGGCGTCACTCCAAATATACCCGACGATAGTATTGATGATATTTTCCATAACTTTACTTCCTTGTAGTGTTTTCGGTTATGCTGACTTGGGCGTGGATAGCGGACAATATCAGTTTTTAGTTCACCAACCAGATAGTTTTGGTTTGGGTATACTGGGACAACGCCTCTAAGCCATTGTCACGACCGCCGAAGCCAGATTGTTTATAACCACCAAAAGGTGTCGTAATATCGCCCTCAGAGAAACCATTAATCGAGACGGTACCAGCTTTAATAGCGGATGCCACGCGGAATGCGCGATGGATGTTTTGTGTATAGAAGGAAGCGGCAAGCCCATAATTACTCTGATTGGCGAGCTGAATAGCTTCCTCTTCGGTTTCAAAACTTGTGACAGCTAAAAGTGGACCAAAAACTTCTTCTTTAAACAGCGTCATATCCGGGCTGACATTATCAAAGACGGTAGGCTCGATATACCAGCCACTACCGAGTTCATCGTGGATACGTCCACCTGCGATCAAACGAGCACCCTCCGTTTTTGCAGTATTGAGATGTGATATTACTTTCTCAAAATGCGCTTTTTCGATCATTGGGCCAATAGCGACCTCGGGATCGTAAGGATGACCAACCTTCCAAGACTGAAGACCTTTTTTTAATAGCGTTAACAATGCTTCTTTTTGGCTAGAATGGACAAGTAGACGCGAACCACAGCTACAGTTTTCGCTCATATTCCAAAACGCAGCGGATAAAATATGCCCGATGGTTTGTTCGTTGATAATGGCATCTGCAAAGACGATTTGAGGGCTTTTGCCACCACACTCTAAGACCACTTCCTTGAGGTTGCTTTGTGCAGAGTACTGTAGAAACAGTCGACCGACTTCGGTTGATCCTGTAAAAGAAACCATATCAACATCCATATGCTGACCGAGTGCCGCACCTACTTCTTCACCAAGCCCACAGACTAACTGTAACGCCGCTTTTGGCACGCCAGCCTCGTACGCCAATTGTGTTAATCGATATGCTGAGAGCGAGGTCAATTCAGCAGGTTTAACAATGACTGAGTTGCCAGTTATTAATGCGGGTGCAACTTTCCATGCATACATTTGCGCTGGGAAATTCCATGGTAGTACTGCACCCACTACACCAATAGGCTCTTGTACCACAAGGCCTAGTGCATCTGCGCCAGTAGGAGCAACCTTGCCAAAAACTTTATCAGCTGTTTCGGCGTACCATTCAAAAGTTTCAATCGTAGCGGGCAGGTCAGTGTTGAGGCATTCAGTAATAGGCTTGCCTGCATCGACGCAATCTAAGGCAGCTAACTCATCCATATGCTCATGCATTAACTGACACCAACGCTGCATGATAGCTTTGCGCTCTGCAGGAGACATCCGTCGCCACTCACCATGTTCAAAAGCGTCTCGGGCTGCCGTTACCGCCGCATTAACATCTTGCTGACTCCCATTAGCAATGCTACCTATGCAGGTATTATCAATAGGGCTGTAGTTAGGGAGTGTTGTCTCGGATACTGGTACTGTAGTATCTATTAAATGGCCTGCCCAAAGCTGTTGGTTGCTGGCGAGTTCAAAGACTTGCGCTGTGGTCATACTCATTAGATTGTCCTTTTCTATACAATGGTAGGAACGATAAGAATGGTGCGATGTATCAAGACAGAAGCGCTAAAAATGACTGAGTCTCTTCTTTTGACATATCAGTCAAAGGTAGTCGTACTGACCCAACATTGATGCTCCCGTTAATGCAGCCTGCTTTGGCTTTTTGGTTATAGTTTCCAGACTCCATAGAGTGGATAGCAGGATACATGGCTGTCATCAGCTCTTTAGCACGGTTCCAATCACCTTTTTGTGTGGCTTCAAACAGTGCGACTTGTTCTGCTGGGAATACGTTAGCCGCACCAGCGATCCAGCTCTTAGCACCCCAAAAGAAGAAATCTACTGGTTGGTCGTCACAACCACAAACCACTTCAAAATCTTCAAAATTAGCCTGTAGCATACGTAATGCATGGCTAAAATCGCCGCTGCTTTCTTTGACACCTACAATATTTGGATGTTTGGATAAATGCGCGACGGTTTCAAATTCAATACTCACACCGACGCGTGCTGGAAAGTTATACATAATGATAGGTAGGTCAGTGGCATCAGCGACGGTTTCAAAATGCGCAATAATACCGTCTTGGTCTGGTAGGCTATACGGATTGGCTGATAACATTAAGCCGTCGTAGCCCAAATTTTTGGCTTGATGAGCAAGTTCGATAGAATGATTGGTCGATAAACTGTTGATACCTGCAATCAGAGTGACTTTGCCTTTGGCAGCATCAGCGATAGTGGTCAAAACCAGTTCGCGCTCTGCAGGCGAGAACGTGTAGTATTCACCAGTTGTACCGCAAGCTACGATTCCGGTAACGCCTTTTTCTATGAATACATTGACCAGTTCGGTTAACTTTTGAGTATCGATATCTCCATTAACATCGAAAGGAGTAACGATAGGGACTAAAACGCCATGAATGTTCATATAAATATCCTTATTTGGAAGTAAAAGCCGTTAGTAAGCCATGAGCTGTTAGCGACGTTGTTGGTTCTATGAGTTGTCATAGAGATAAGATGTTCGATTATTATTTAAAAGACTTAAGTTTGAAGCGATTTAGACGATAGGCAGTAGGATCTACCATGGCAGTATCGCCAAAATACAAAGCCGCGATCATCTGTGCGCTTACGACAGCTTGGGTCAGACCTAGATGCTGATGACCAAAGTTTAAAAAGACTGAATTACGTCTATCTATGATGGGTAGTGAGTCTGCTGTAGAAGGTCTAAACCCCATCCATTGCGTATTGCTATCACTATCTAGTGGGGTCTTTAGCATTGCTTGAGCTTGTTTCAACAGCATATTCGCACGGTTCATGTTTGCTGGCGCCTCAAGTCCTGCATACTCAACAGTACCAGCCAAGCGCAGCCCTTTTTCCATTGGTGTCATAATAAAGCGGCGATCCATGCTAGAAATAGGGATGTTGAGACGCTGACTTTCGTTAGGAAGCATCAGGTGATAGCCTCGCTCTGTATCCATTGGTACTGAAACGCCTGTTAGCTGTTTGGCTAAGGCTTTAGAATGCGCGCCTGCTGCGAGCATAACTTTGCTGGCATGAAGCTGCTTTTGTGTCGTCGTCAGACGAATACCATCAGTGATTACTTCCGCGCTCAGAACACGGCAATTCTCATAAATTTGACCACCAAGCGATCTAAAAATAGTGCTTAATTTATGGGTAATGGCTTCTATATTGGTGATATGACCTGTCTCTGGAAAAAACAAAGCACCCAGTTGATTGTCTTTTAATGCAGGCTCAAGATCTGTCAGTGCTGACTGTGAGAGTAGGTTGTTAGAAACCCCTAAACTATTTAAGCGTTGACCGTGTTCAGTCAGAATTTTTAGGCTGTTGGGCGTCTCTGCAGTTAAGACAGAGCCTTGTATTTGTACCCAAGAATGTAACTGCCACTCTTTGGCAAAATTTTGCCAAGCTTGAAGGCTCTGTGCATTTAATGCCAAAAGCGCTTGGTGACTGCGTGCAAATGGTTCGGTACGCATGTTAAGTAATAACTTAAATGCCCATGGTGCTAAGCGTGGAAGGTAGCGCCAATCTATCCGCAGAGGCCCTTCAGGGTTGAGTAGCATGGCAGGAACATGTCGTAAGATACTGGCATCAGCAATAGGGAAAACCTGTTCAGTGGCAATGTGACCTGCGTTGCCATAAGTTGCACCGCGAGCAATTTTATCGGCTTCCAAGATTGCAACTTTTACCCCACGAGACTGTAGGGTAACCGCAGCACATAGTCCGATAATGCCACCACCAATGATATGTATATCAAACACTTGTGTGTCCATGAGAGTCTCGCTTTTCTGACCTTGCTGAGCAGTGATTGGTTACTTCCTAGAAGCCATATAAACTGGTATTTATAAAGAAATACCCCATTTGAACGGATCGCTGTCTTGAACGATGAGAGAGATCTCTGCACATACGTAGGCGTACCCTCGGATCGTGGGGATAATAGTATTGATATGGTGGTTATGAAGAGGGCTATGATTACTAAGCACATCAATAGGCTGATAGCTGGCACTAAAGACACTGCCAATGATGCTTTGCTGATACCAAGTCTCACCAGGTGCGAGTACATTGTCTGCGGCTAAGCAAGCCAATTTGGCACTGGTTCCAGTGCCACAAGGAGAGCGATCGTAGGCAGATCCAGGGCATAATACGAAGTTTTTGCTGTTAGTGCCGGCGAGATCGCTCTTGCCAAACAGTTCTATATGATCAATTTCGCCATTGTTAGCACCCATAATTCCAGACCTATGAAGTGCCTCCTTAATCTGTATGCTAAATTGAGTAAGCGCCTCAACATTATTGGCTTCAATAGCTTGCTTATGATCGTTGACTAAGAAAAACCAATTACCACCCCAAGCGATATCTCCATAGATAGGACCGATATCAGGTACTTGAACTTCTACTTGTTTTTGGTAGCGATAAGAAGGGACATTCTGGACGCTACAACTACCATCATCATGTAAGGTTGCTTTAACTAGGCCTACGCTTGTTTCTAGATAGTGATCACCAGCGGTTATCTTTTGTTGATAAGCTAGAGATGCAATAACGCCGATAGTGCCATGGCCACACATACCTAAATAGCCATGATTATTAAAGAAGATCACGCCAGCCGTGGCACGAGGATCAGAAGGCGGGCACAAAAGCGCTCCGACAAGCACATCATTACCACGAGGTTCTAAAATAATGCTTTGACGCAAATGATCGAAATTCTGTCTGAAGTCTTGAAGTTTTTCTTGAATAGTTTGTCCACTAAGCTCAGGAAATCCTGCATATACCATACGAGTAGGTTCACCGCCAGTATGCGAATCAATAATCTTAAGAGTAAAAAGCGTATCAAACATGACTGCCTACCTGATTCATCCGTGAGTTAATATACTGTTAGCGTTATTCATAAATGAACAAGGCGTAAATATAGAATGACGTTTTTCAGAAAAGCAGTCTTGATGTTTTTATATGAATAAATGCGCATTTCTGCACAGGTTATAAAGGTATTTAGGAGTATAAATATTGTGTAGCACCCTAAAATACCTGAAAAGCTCAACGACAAGCTTGAGATGCTATATGGGAATATACCGATGCGGCCGTTAGTATTAGAAACACCTACAAAACAACTGTCAAAACACCTACAGGCTTATCAACCAGCCAATTTAGATGAGTTTGTTGGCAATATATCATTATTGATGCCTTTGTTTGATACTATGAAAAATGTGGTGTTTTTTGTTAAAGATGACCAAGCATGCTATCGATTAGTCAGTAAAACGCTCATTAAACGTAGCGGGCTCAAAAACAAAAAAGCACTAATAGGACTGACTACAGAGCAAGTGTTTTTGAAGTCTCAAGGCAAGGATTATCTCAATCAGGATCTGAGAGTGTTAAGGGAAGGCAGGGAGATTATTGATAAACTAGAACTTCATAGTTATGCATCAGGACAGCTGGGATGGTGTATCACGCAAAAAATCCCCGTCTATGATGTAGAAAATCATATTGTAGCAATGGTAGGTATATCAGTAGATATTGATGAAGATAACGAGCGGATATTACGCAAACACGCTCGATTGGCAAGCGTAGATCAATACGTACGAGACAATCTTGATCAAAAAATCAATATTGGTCAATTGGCGAAATTGGCAAATCTTAGTCAATCGCAATTGGAGCGTACCTTCAAAGCAGTGCTCAATATGTCACCCATTCAGTTTGTACAAAAAATGCGCCTAGAGCATGCCATTCGACTACTAGCGAATCATAAGCTAACAGTAACTCAGGTCTCTTTAAACTGTGGATACGGTGATCATAGTGCCTTTAGTCGACAGTTCAAACAATTTACTGGGATGTCTCCTGTGAACTTCCGTAAAGTACATTTTAAAGAAGCATAAATAAAAGCAAAAAAATATGGTTTTTGACTCTAAAATAATCTCTAACGACTCCGAAGCTCATCTATATAATCTGCCCAATCTTGCATCATCTGTACCCTAGTATCGATTTCATCGAGTCTGTTGTAAGCCCCGCCATGTGTGTCTTTTATCCTGTGACCTAGCTGTAACTCTGTGACGATGTCAGAATAGCGTAGCTCAGGCTGTTCCATGAGCAAAGTTTTAGCGGATGCTCGAAATCCATGCGCACATTGCACGTATTTGTATCCAAGCCGGTGGAATATCTGCACCAACGTCGCTTTACTAATATAAGCATTGCTTGAACCGCGCATCGACGCAAATATATGTTCCTTATGCCCAGTAATTGATTGGATGTTTCGTAATCGCGCAATTACTTGCGTGGCTAAGGGAACAACTAAGTGCGAGACCATATCGTCACGACCTTCGCCCTTAGTCGGGGAGAATGCCCATATATTATTATCCCAATCGATGTCATCCCAACGCATCGAGCGCAGATCGATACTACGTACAAACACATAAGGCAATAAGTTCATAGCTTCTAGTGTGATTTTGCTTGCGCCTTTAAAATTGGACATATCCTTTAAGAGAGTCGCAAATTGATCTGGTTTGGTGATGGCTGGCAAGTGATGGCCTGAATTGGCAGGGGCAAGCTCACCACGGGTATCGACAGCTACATTTCTATCGCACAACCCTCGAGCAACAGCGAATGAAAAGACTTTTTCAGTGTATAGCCGAGTGCTCGCACCAACGAAAGTCGCTTGATTGCCATTGTTTTGAATCGACTCGCACACACTCAGTATCATCTCACTGGTGATATCGTCCATTCTTAAATCACCAATCTCTTGGCACATATATCCTAGACATAAATCCCAGAACTTGAGGGTTGACTCACTGTATGACGGTTTTTTAGATTTACTTTGATTGCGACCTGCTGTTTTGTGTTCTCGCCATGCTTTTGCAATCTCAGAAAATGGTGCGTTTTTTAGGTGAGTATATTTATTGGTTTGTTCTTTTTGCTGGATAGCTTTAGGGTCAGAGCCTTTTGCGACCATATCAAGAATGGTGTCTGCTTTATACTTAACCTCATGGAGACTGACATCCTCAATCTTACCCAACATCATCCTAGGGCGTTTGCCCTCGATATGCGGATGGGAGTAACGTAAGTAGTATTCCTTTTTGCCATTTGGATAAATACGAAGACTTAAGCCAGCTACACCTGAGACACTGACAGAATAATCTTTGTCTCGGCATTCGAGCTTGTTGATATCGTTTGCTGTGTCGATAGCCATAATGTATATCCGTCATATGATAATTAAGGTTGATGATAGGTTTATGATTGATGACTTATAAAAAGTCTCTTCTGTAGAAAAATATAGAAGTATTGGACACTATCATGGACACTGGTATTCGTTAGTGTTGTTAGTAAAGCCTTTTAGATAATAGTTTTTAAGACGTAATTATCCCCAAGGTTAACTTGGGGATAATTATAGCATATTGGCCAAATAGTGAGTAGGCCATACGCTGAATGGGTTACACGGTATTTCTACCAGCTATTTCGATACATAGTTAAATGCGATTATGGTGTCCATGAGTGATTCGGCAAGGAGTTGAGCATATTCTCTACAAAACACATGCTCCTGTACTCGCACAGAATATAAAAATCAGGGTGATAGTACTGTTCTGTGCAAATTTGGAATGTACCAATTTTGAGGGGTATATAGAAAATATATAACGATAGGCTAAATATATTAAAAAATATCAATAGATAGCTCATTCATCTTAAAAATGGCTTGATAATAATAAATAAAGGACTGCTGTTTATAGGTAGATAAAATTTATCGCTACGTAAAAGAAAACAGAGTCAGTTCTAATGATTTAAGTTTAAAAGGTTATACGTGATGATTTAGGTATAGCGCTTGAAGACTAGATAAGATTAGAAATATTTGAAGGAGTTATATCGTTTGGCTGAGTTTTTGCAATTTAATCTATTTTGGCAATATTAGAAGATATCTAACCATACAAATGATGGTTATCAAAAATAGGCTATTAGCATATCTATATTAAAGACTTAGCCGGTGGACACGGATAATAAATAAGCTATCGCAGACGAATAGCCATGATCATGTCGAAGAAAAAGCTAATGATGCGTTTGGATGAAGCCATTCGTATTATCGCAAATCATAAAATATTAATAACCAGTCATACAGAGCATTCAAACCTTAACGTCTAATAAAACGTTAAATGATTGACGTAATAATATACCTGTCAGAGATGTTTAGAAGTAAAACTGATCAAGCGTAAAATATCACCCAAAAGATTCCGTTGAATTAGATAGGACAGAGTTAGTCGGCGAGAGCTGAACATTTTGGTAGGATGTTTATATCCAGTAGCATTAGAAGTATATGATAATCCTGATTCTATAACCAGTAAGACCTGAGCCTACTACTTAATAGACCTTATTTAACATAATATACATTATGCGAAAACAAACCAACGGTTTTAGTAGTTAAGCGTAAACCATTTACACCATGTCATTCTTATACTTTAGCTCAGATTTGATATTAGCTATAGACTTTTACTAACGACAAGTTTCAAGTAAATGCTGACGCAACGTTTTGCCATCCTGATCTAAAACCACGTCTGCAACTTGGCAATTTTTATCATTATCGTCACATGACAGCTCATAATAAATATCGCTACCTTGTGCCAAGCTAACATGAACCAATCCTTGATCAGTTATTGAAAACTTTTTGTCTTGCGTATAGTCAGGATCTTGCGAACTCCAAAGCACATCGTAATCTATATTGCAGGACGTCTGAGTTTTATCAAAATATTCTTGCTCAAGTTGCATCGCTGCTTGCAAGTCATCATCAGCGTATTGCTGCAGCACGACAGGATTACTCATACCTTGATCATCAATATCTTGTTGGTACATTTTTGTGATGGTCGCAATCTTGATATTAGCCATGGCATTTTGTTTCTGATCTACTTTTGATACATCCGCTATAGCGTGACCGACAGGCATCAGTCCTATGGTCAATAGTAATGTCAGCGATTTATATGTTGGCATCTTATTCTCTGCGAGCTTTTATCCCATAAGTGTTACCGACTATTACATCATACCTATATTCGGACTCTGCTGTATTATCGTATCATTCAGGTTTACTTACCAAAATATCGATTACATAGCGCTTTTATGGTATTTTTTACCGGTTCCCATGACAATTTATAGTGATGTTTCTTTCGCTAATAACTGTGCTAAGGATGATTTTATGATGACATTACCTGCTTTTTTTAAGGAAAAATCTGCGACATTAGCCTCTAGCAGCCTTCTATTATTTACGCTAGCTGCGACGGGTTGTCAGTCTGCTTCTGAGTCCAGCGAAGCCATTGTCTCTCAGCCAACCAGTAGCTCATCAACACCTATTAATGCTGATATCAGCCAACAAACTCTTAGACAGCAAGCGTTACGTATACAGCGCGCACTGGCAAATAAGGACTTTTCTAGAATCACTAATGATATCCATCCAACACGTGGCGTTCGTTTTTCGATGTACGCTTATGTACGGCCTGAGTCAGATAAAGTCTTTAGCCGCGGGCAATTTGCACAGTATTTACAGCAGTCCAACATTCAATTTACTTGGGGCGAAAAAGACGGTACTGGCGATCTGTTGGTCACGCCGTTGCCTACTTATTTGGATACTTGGGTGGATGGCAAAAAGTTCAATAATGCTAGCATCAATGTTAATGAATTTAAAAGTAACGGCAACTCTATCAATAACTTAAAACAGATATACCAAACATCAGATTTTGTAGAATTTTATTATAAAGGCACGGATGAGTATGATGGTATGGACTGGCGTGTTTTGCGCTTAGTATTTGATGAGTATCAAGGTAAACGGTATCTGGTAGCTATCATTAATGATCAATGGACGGTTTAAGGCGTAGAAAAATATTGCCCGACTACTTCTATAAGACTTGTTTAAATGGCAGCCTACTCTATCTGGTTATAAATGCTATATATATTCGAAAATATATATATAACAGCTTGTGCTACATGGTTTTTGTTATCGTTTTTAATGACAAGCTTTGTCAGTTCTAAGCTCGGGGCTTATGCGGTTTTTTTTGATTAATTTTAGCGCTTGTTGTAGCTCGCTTGAGTGTTTATCGAAGCGCTATTGATTGAGCGTATAGCCTTGTACTAAGTATTCACGTAATCGCTGCGTTGCCCAACGCCTGAATTGCATGTCTTGATGAGATTTGATGCGATAACCGACTGTTATAACCACGTCTAAGTCGTAAAAAGTCACCCGACGGTCTGAATTTGTAATATGTATTTTTTAGCGATTTCTTCATCGTTTATGGCATTAGTAATATGACGAGAAATTACTGATTGATCACGACCAAACAACAACGTACATCTACTTGCGCCTTTCCATCAGCACTTTCATAGATCTCTACTTTTGCTACATTATCACTTATAGTGTTGATCACCTAAGCTTTCCCAATTCCAATATGCTGTCTTGAATACAGCTTACTATCACCATCTCTATAAATATCATTTATAACGGCGTCTGACGAAAGAATTTCACCATAATCTCATAAATATCTGGATAAGCATCGATGAGCTTTTGCGGGGTTTCAAAAAACACTTCACTCAGAACCGCAAAAAACTCCGCAGGATTGGTCGAACCATAACGATCAAGCCCTGATTTACGATGGGTTTGAAAATCTTCAAAATCTCGCGACATAATCTGTGTCCACCAAGCAGGATCCATATCAGGTTGCATCGGTGGAAAACCATTGGCGCGGCCGTTCATCATATCGAGCTTATGGACAAATTCATGAATGACAACGTTATGCCCGTCACGTTCGCCTGAGTGCTTGGCATCTTTCCATGAAAGAATAACAGGGCCCCGCAGCCATGCTTCCCCGCTACGGTGTTGACTGCCTTCGTGGACGATACCGAACTCATCTACGGTGGTGCTGTTGCTTTTGTACGAGCCAGGATAAATAATAATCGATGACCAGCCAGCATACCAGTCAAGGCTTAAGTTCAAGATCGGCAAACACGCTTGCAGTGCAATCGATTGTCTGACAGTATTGGTAATCTCAAAACCTTGTGCACCCGTGATAGATTTATCAGCTAAAAATAATGTTGCGAGCTCAAACAGATGTGATAGCTCATCGGTACTTAATCGATCCAATATGACAATACGTTCGGCTGCCTGCATCCAATCAGCATGGGTAAACTCGCTATTATCTAGTATGCGCTGCTCACGCCAGTCTTTTATGATGCCAAACATATACGCCATCCCTATTATTTTAATATTTTGCACATATTGGTATTACTGAATCTGGTTACTGTAGCGGCAATCAGTAATACGCCCTTATAAGTAATATATTGACATGCATAAGCAAAAAACGCTGCTCATAAATTAATTGTTGAGCAGCGCAGTCTGACATTCATACATTAAGATTTAAAATTGATATTGCAAGCCTAGTTGTACTGAGCTGTCTTTATCGTCACGTGCAAAGGTGGTATCGCCATTCAGATACGCGTAGACATTGTTGTGAACCTTGTTGCTCACACTCAGCTCGAAACGTCCATAGTCATCATCTTTATCTGTTTGGGTAATACTAACGTTTCTCGTTTGTCCATCAGCTAAAGACGTTATCGATAAACTATCTGTTAAACCATCGTCGATCACATGTACATAAGCGATTTTACCTTGAAGTTTGGCAGGTGTACCCATCAAATTAAAGCCATACTGTAACTGATAACCAAGCTCTGAATCCCATGCCTCGCTAGAGGTGCTATCAACCTTTAACGCAGTGCGAGAGTTTGCATTGCCGCTAGTATAGCCATCTATATCTGTATCACTGTAATTCAGACCCAAAAAGGCGCCATGCGCGACGTTTTTCTTGATAAGAAAATTATAGCCAAGCTCATTGTATGCGCTAAACACATCGGCATCCGCATCACCACGTTCGCTATTGTTGATAATATTGATGCCGTCATTACCATCCAGTTTTACAGTTCTATTAACGTCCAAGTCATGTTTAAATAAGCTCAGAGATGTGGTGTTCCACCAAGCCGTGTCTTTTCCGCCCAGTAACGAATAGGCTTGAATACCATAGCTTGTATCTTTTTTAATACCGCTTTCTACGCTTTTATTGTTTTGATTGGCAGCTTGTACACCTGCGCCAACACGCCAGCTCGGCTGTACCATATATTCGCCATATAGACCAATATTGGCGCGAATGCCTTCTTGTGCGTCCTCAGTATCCACGTAGCTTTGGGAGCCATCTACCCAAACCTGAGTACGCGACTCGGTATCAAAAGGCTGCGCATCATCGAGAGTATGTAATGTCAAAGCATTGGCGCGCTCAAGCACCGCTGAGTGCGAGTCAGTAGCATTGTCCTGCAAAGCTAAGCCCATCGTATTTTGAAGATTGAGCGCACTTTTGGTTGATACGATGATATCAGCATTGGTTTGCTCCACAATCAATCTGCTAATGATACGTGAGTAGTCGCGCATTCTTTGCGCTATGCGCTCTTCACCAAAGGCCGCAGTAAGTACTTCCTCATTGTCTAATGCAGGGTTATGCCACGTATAGCCACCTGGAATATCTGGGTTTTCAGTTTGTGTGTAACCATCATAATCAGGCCCAAGGCCCCAGTTAGTAGCCTCAAACCCTACGACCTGCATGATACTATCAAAAGACTCCTGATCGCTACAGCAGCCAACGCCATAAGGCTCGTATGGCTCTGTCTCACCTGGTGCAATAATGGCTGGATTAACTTCTAGTGTAATACCAAGCGCTTTAGCAATGCGCAGCGCGTTTTCACGCAAGCTTACATTGGCTGTTACTTCATTGCCATCATTGTCATAAGCGTTTCGCCCTGCATTGGCGTACATTTTATCGCCTGTAATCAGACTGTCTAGGTTAATCATGCCTAGTGCTGTTGATTTTTCTGCGTCCGTGAGCTGATTAACAAATGCTTTTGAGCCATTGAGACCGCCCTCCTCTGCACCAAATGCCACAAACTGAATGTCATGCTCTGTCTCAATGCCAGTCAAGTTTCTGGTCAACTCAGTTAAGACGCCGGATCCAGAAGCATTATCGTCCAGTGCCTCTAGATTTGCATAGTTTGGATAGGCGACGGCAGAATCATAATGTGCGCCGACAAATAACGTTCTGTTGGTGTCAGCACTGCCCTTTTGGGTCACGACAACGTTATTACTCGTTAACGTTTGACCTCTAAATAAACCACGAGGCGCTACAAAATCAAAAGTTTGACGATTGACTTGGTTGTTACTGCCATCGATGGTCATGCGCTGCTGCATATAATCAGCAGCTTGAACTTCTTTATCGGAACCTGTATAACGACCAGCATAGTCACGGGCAAGCGTCAGCGCCGTTTCTGTCCCATAATCACCGTACTTGGCCTCTGCAAATACTTGCGAGCCTGTAAGCAGTGTCAGCGCCGCAACCACTGAAATCTTAAGCGGTGATAAGTTAGTATCCAAACTGCTTCTCCTTGGTTAAAGAACGGTAAACGATACTGAAAAATAACCTAAAATAATGCGGTTTACAAGATAAAAGACATATGTTTGCTTATTTGATTTTTAAGTATAGCGATGGATTATTTAAACGCTATGTACATGTCTATAATCAATACTTACAAATCGCTGTTCGATATTCATTGCCACCTTCATACTGCTGATTTACTGGGTTGTTCGGGAAGGCTTTGTTAAGGCTTAGCTTTGGTTAGGTCAATGGCATCCAACTGAACTTCAACCACACGAAGTGCCATCGTCTTCCAGTCTAGCTCCAGTCCATCGGCGAACACCACATGGTGACTGATACTTACGTACCCATGTACAATTGCCCAGATATCTAACGCTATTTGCCGACGTTCCGTCACGCTAGCCTCTTCTGATAAATAAGAACCCGCCACCCGAACCAACTTTGAAAATGCGCTATCTCTGGCTGCAATGGCCTCGATTGAGGGCTGATATCCTGCGTCAGATTCCCCAAAAATCAGCCGATAATGCGCTTCATATTTCTCGCCTACATTGAGATACCCTAGACACGCCTCTAGCACTTGCTCTTTGTTTGCTCTACCCTCTGGAATGACATCCATGGCTTCACGGACGAGATTAAACCCTTCTACGTACAGCGCATCTAGTATACCTTGCTTACCTTGGAAGTGACTGTATATACCGATGGTGGACAGTCCTGCCCGCTTGGATATAGCGCGTACACTCAAGGCGTCCCCACCCCCTTCTAAGAAAAGCTCAGACGCGGCGTTTAGTATTTTGGTTCTGGCATCCATTAGATTCTCACTATGTCTTGACAATTATAACAGTGTTATTCTAGTATATAACACTGTTATGCACAAACAATTATGAATTGATTGTGTTGATAGAAACTCAACTTAAGAGTAAGGACGCTATGAGTATTCAACAGCTAGAAACGGATTATTTAATCATTGGTAGTGGCGCGGTGGGCATGGCTTTTGCCGATGTGCTGCTCACAGAAACTGATGCTAATATTATTATCGTCGATAAACATCATAAGCCAGGTGGTCATTGGAACGATGCCTATTCATTTGTCACCTTACATCAGCCGTCGTCTTTTTATGGCGTTAGCTCACGTGAGCTTTGCGGTGGTATGGTTGATAAAATTGGTTTAAATAAAGGCTTGTCCGAGCTGGCGTCAGGCGCAGAAGTCATGGCGTACTTTGATAAAGTCATGAAGCACACGTTTTTACCAAGTGGCCGCGTAAAGTACTTCCCGATGTGTGAGTACAAAGGCGACGGCAAGTTTTCATCGTTGCTGTCTGATACCAGCTATGAGGTTAAGGTCAATAAGAAAATCATTGATGGTACTTATTTTAAAACTTCAGTACCAGCGACCCATACCCCAAACTTTGAGATTGCTGAGGGAGTTAAGTTTGGCCCGTTAAATGACTTGCCGAGTTTAACCAAACCCCGTGATGGTTACGTTATCATTGGTGGCGGAAAAACAGGTATAGATGCGGTTTTATGGCTATTAGAGAATCAAATTGACCCAGACAATATTACGTGGATTATGCCAAGAGATGCTTGGCTGATCGATCGTAAAAACACCCAACCCTCTCGTGATTTTTTCACCCATACTATTGGAGCACAGGCTACTCAAGCAGAAGCGATTGCTGAAGCTAAAAACATCGAAGACCTTTTTGACCGTTTAGAAAAAGGCGGGGTATTAATGCGTATTGATCCAAATGTACGCCCGCAAATGTTCCATGGCGCTACCATTAGCAGTGAAGAGCTTAATCAGTTACGCCGTGTTAAAAACATTGTGCGTAAAGGGCGCGTGACTCGCTTAGATACTGACAAGATTTATTTTGATGGGGATAGCATCTCTACCACTCCCAACACCATGCATATCGACTGCTCTGCACGGGCAGTACCAGTGACAGAGACGTACGATGTATTCAAAGGTGATACTGTGGTGGTGCAAACCGTACGTACCTATCAGCCTGTGTTCAGTGCGGCATTTATCGCCCACATTGAAGCCAATTATGATGATGAAACCATCAAAAATGAGTTATGCCAAGTGGTGCCAATCCCAAATCATGATACGGACTTTTTGGTTGGGCTTGTTAAACAAATGCAGAATCAAATGCGTTGGTCAAAAGAGCCTGCGCTACGTGAATGGATGATTAACAATCGCTTAGATGGCTTTACCAAATTGGTACGAGCCAGCGAAGACACCCCGCCTGAAGAGCTTGCCATCCTTAAGCGTTTAAAAGAAGCAGGACCAAAAGCCGCTGCAAATATGCCCAAGCTCATGGGTGAAATTATGCAAATTACGGCAGCACGTCAAGCCAAAACTGCTAATGCTTAATCCGACAACTATAAAATAAAAGAGGAAATAACCATGCAAGAATTTCAGACCAATAAAGCAAACCTAACCCAAGCTCGCCTGCAAGAGACGCCTATCCATACCCTAGGTGATGGCGAAGTACGTGTCAAAGTTGACCGCTTTGCTTTTACTGCGAATAATATTACTTATGCAGTCATGGGTGACCAATTACGCTATTGGCAGTTTTTTCCGCCAAATGGTGACGAGCCTGAGAAATGGGGTATTATTCCAGTCTGGGGTTTTGGTGATGTTGTAGAGTCCAATAGTGATGCGCTACCTGTCGGTGAGCGCTTATTTGGTTACTTCCCGCCCGCCAATGAATTAATCATAACACCCAAGCGAGTCACCCAAACCAGCTTACTAGATGGTAGTGCCCATCGTGCCGAACTGCCGCATGGCTATAATTTATACCAGCGCGTCAGTCATGAACGAGACTATGACCGCGCCAACGACGATCAGCGGATGCTATTGTTTGTCTTGCATCTGACCTCATTTTGCTTATATGACCTATTGAAGAGTAATGATTGGTTTGGTGCAGAGCAA
Source organism: Psychrobacter proteolyticus (assembly GCF_039762275.1). GTDB lineage: Bacteria > Pseudomonadota > Gammaproteobacteria > Pseudomonadales > Moraxellaceae > Psychrobacter > Psychrobacter proteolyticus_C. The sequence continues at coordinate 95,712 of NZ_JBDLOB010000007.1, forward strand.
GTGGTGATTATCAGTGCCTCTAGTAAAACCAGTATTGGCCTAGCCTATGGCCTCACTGATGATAAAGATGCACCGCACGTTATCGGTCTCACCTCAAACCGTCATATAGATTTTGTTCAGTCAATTGACGCTTATAACAGTGTGCTTAGCTATGACACGCTTGAGCAAATTGATGCCACTAAGCCTACGGTCATTGTCGATATGTCGGCCAATACTGACGTGCTCAGTCGTATACATAGACACTTAGGCGATAACATGCGCTATACCAGTAATGTCGGTATCACGCATTGGGACGAACCGCGCCATGTAGACGGTATCATTCAAGAACGTAGCCAGCAGTTTTTTGCGCCCAGTCATGTACAGCAACGTATGAAAGAATGGGGCCCTGAAGAATTTAATAAACGCTCTATGCACTACATCATGAATAGCACTACAAAAACTAGTGCGTGGTTAAAGATTCAAGAGCTTGATGGAGTCAATGGCTTACTAGAGGTTTATAAAGATATCTGCGAAGGTAAGATAGCTGCTGATGAAGGTTTGGTAGTCGTCATGGGTGACAATGAAAAAGACTAGACTATAAAACTGGCTATAAAATTTATCGACTATTTGTCATTAGCAAAATGAAAATTAAAAAGCAGAGAGCCTAATTAACAAGCTCTCTGCTTTTTTTTGTGCGTTATCTACTGACTACAGACATGCGCCCTACTCACAGTTTTTAAGTTTAAAAGTTTTTAAACTTAAAAATTATGGTTTACATTGCGGTTTAATGCACCCACCCTTCGTCTTTTAGATAGTCATGCAACCCTTCAGCGAACTGTCTGTAGCCCGCAGCATTGGCATGAATTTTATCAGACTTTAGAGCCTCGTCTGACAGTACAGTTGACCAGCCATCAGAATACAGAGGTATGCCTTCAGCTTCCGCAATATCTTCATACAGTGGATTATCACTTGCCTTACCAAACAAAGCACTAGTACTGAGATGCGGCTCAGCGATTAGGACAACATCAATATTTTTGGATTGTAAGGTGTCTAGAGTTGCGATGATATTAGCCCGTGTCGTATCAGGCGCAATGCGCTGCAATACATCATTACCACCCACACCCAGTAAAACCAAATCTGGGTTTTGCTCAGTGATCTCATTCACTCGAGTAAGCACATCTGCAGAAGTGTCACCATTGACCCCTGCATTAACGACGTTCCATTTGCTTAGCTCTGCTAGCACCGTAGGATACGCTGTTTCATCATTTGCGCCATAACCATAGGTCAATGAGTCGCCAAGTGCGACCACTGTGCTACCAGCGGGCAAGGCCGTCTGTGTCGGTTCGCTACCACAGCCAGTCACACTGATAGTCGCTGACAACCCTATACCTGCCAGCATTAAGAACCTACCACGTAGCTTCATCTCTTCTTTCCTCCTGTTTTTATTGAGTTAAACTTATTGGAATTAGGTTCAAGTTTTTAAAAATCTATTATTTAACTCTTGTTGTATATTGCTCATTAACCGTTGTATAGTCAATACAGGAGATAGACTACCTGTTGGGCGCAGTACAAGTGCTACTCTACTTAGCATAGACAGTGTATTCATCATAAAGTATAACTTTACCAAGGATACGTGAGGTATTTATGAATAAAACAGCATCTCAAAGTCAGTCTAAAGATGGAAACCCAGACAAAGAAAAATCTGCAAATCAAAGCCAGAGTCAGAGTCAATCCATCAAAGTGCCCAATGACAATACTAAAAGTCCCGCGTCAACACCAACCGAAGATACCTTAAGAAAAGACACTTCAGAAAAACCTGAGCAAAAAGCACAAAGTTTCGATGAATTGCAGATAAGTAAGGGTAAGTATCGCCCAGTGGCACAAGCTGTTGGTCATTGGCTTGATAACATCAACATGGATGCCCTCAATTATCTAAACGAACAAGCAGAAAATATTTTTTACCGTAAAGGCGTCACCTTTACTGTCTATAGCGATGCCAAAAACATCGAGCGTATGATTCCGTTTGATATCATTCCACGCATTATTGCCGCGAGCGAATGGAAACAAATAGAAGCAGGTTGTAAACAGCGTATCACTGCTCTCAATGCATTCTTACATGATATCTACCATGACCAAGCCATCATGAAGGCAGATATTGTACCTGCCAGCTACGTCTATGCCAGTGGCTGCTATGAGCCGTGGATGATGGGCATTGAGCTCGACAAACCTATCTATTCGCATATTAGCGGTATTGATTTGATTCGAGACGAGACAGGTAAGTTTTGTGTGTTAGAGGATAACCTGCGCACCCCCTCAGGCGTCTCATATATGCTTGAGAGCCGCAACATATCAGAGACCCTCTTAGCTGATATCTTTGCTGACACCCCTATTATGGGCATCAGTGATTATCCCAACCGTCTCAAAGCCTGTCTTGCCAGCTCAACATCCAAATATGATCCACAAGTCGTCATTTTAACGCCAGGCCGTTTTAATAGTGCCTATTATGAGCATGCCTTTTTAGCGCATGAGATGAATGTGCCACTCGTTCATGGTTATGATTTGGTCGTTGAGGACAGCAAAGTCTATATGCAAGGCATTCGCGGCAAGGTACAAGTCGATGTGATCTACCGCCGCATTGATGACCCTTATATCGATCCTTTAGCATTCCGCTCAGATTCTATCTTGGGTGTATCGGGGCTCATGAGTGCATATCGTGCTGGCAACGTGGTGATTGTTAACGCCCCAGGTACGGGCGTGGCCGATGATAAGAGTTTATATCCTTTTGTACCAGATATGATTAAATTCTATTTAAATGAAGAGCCTATCCTACCTAATATCGAGACATACCAGTGCCGTAAGCCTGACGATCTCAAATATGTACTCGACAATCTAGACAAGCTGGTGGTAAAAGAAACGCAGGGCTCAGGCGGCTACGGGATGCTTATTGGTCCAACATCAACCAAAAAAGAAATCGAAGAATATCGCCTGCGTCTGCTTGAAAACCCAGCCGGGTTTATTGCTCAACCGACTATCTCACTATCTACCAACCCTACTGCTGTAAGCGACGGTATCGCACCGCGTCATATTGACTTGCGTCCCTTTATCCTCAGTCATGGTGATGGCACAGTAGATATTGTACCCGGTGGTCTGACACGAGTGGCCATGGTTGAAGGCTCTTTGGTCGTCAATTCATCACAAGGCGGCGGTATCAAAGACACTTGGATTATTGATGACAGTGATTTAGACAGCCAGCAAACCGACAAGTGCTCGCCTTTATCATCAGTGGGTGTCAATGCTTCAGGGCACGCGAATTACTATGATCGCGTCCAGCCTTTAGAAACAGGTTACGAGAGTTTAGATGATGCGCCCATGATACTGCTATTATCTACCGCCAGTCACTTGATATGGCTAGGCCGATATAGTGAGCGCCTGTATTACTACGACGATGTTATGAAACAACTTATCAAAGGCGATCTCAAAAAATCACAGATCAGACATCTAATTAGTCACTTAGGGTTTGCCGTTGATGGTGAAGTGTCACTGACCACCATGAAAGCACAAATGATGGCTGATTTGGAACAAAACATCATACCCAATATCGTGCAATCGATTGAGGATAATGTCCAAGAGGCCAAAGGTGTCATTGGTAAAGATACTGCTGAGTTATATAACTTGATCAAGCGTTTATCGAGTGCTGGCACGTATCGAGCAGCGACTTTGCAGCTACACGCGTGTAACGCTGCGATGAAACAAGAAAATCCGACAGTGACTTGTTTTTGGCAATTAGGGCGTCACTTTGAGCAGCTTGAGCGCGCCGTCTTGTTGGGAGAGGATTCAACAGAGATCAGTTTTGAATTCAGACACTGGATTAATGAATTGCCGGAGAATACGCGCTGGCGTGAACTTATCCGTTTGACCAACCAGATGATCAGGTCAAAGAAATTTAGTGATTTTGCGCTGATTAGCAAAGAGTTCAATCTCATATTGCGTCAAGGTGTATAGAAGGTGTCTAGCCAAAAACCAATAACAATGGCTCATGAGACATATGGAATAAACAGAAAATAGAAAGATGCTATAAGGAAAATGCCATGAAACTTCAAATCAGTCACCAAACCAACTATTATTACGATGAGCTGGCGCAGCGCAGTGTACAGTATATACGCATGACCCCCATGCAAATGCCGCATCAGACCATCCATAAATGGGATGTGATGCTCCCTAAAGTGGCGACCAATCAAAAGGACGGCTTTGGTAATGCATGGCTCACGCTCAGTCGTAACGAAGCACATAACAACTTACAAATGCAGGCGTCGGGTATTGTTGAGATCAATACCGAAACCGAACGACTAGAAGATATGGATCATGTCCCCTACCTGCTATTTACCGTACAAACCCCATTGACCAAATGCTCACAAGAGATGCGAGAATTTGCAGCGCCATATCTAAAAACCCCTACTCATGACAGCTTAAAAGCAATGGCGAATGCCCTTATTATGAAAATGCCTTTTGTTAAAGACGTCACGCATGTGGGTACGACCGCTGCTGAGGCGTTTGCGACAAGTGCCGGTGTGTGCCAAGACCATACGCATGTATTTTTAGGTATCTTGCGCGATCAACAGATTCCAGCGCGTTATGTGTCCGGTTATCTGTATGACGATACCGAAAATCACATGGCCAGTCACGCATGGGCTGAGGTTTGGCTGGATGGTTACTGGTATACTTTTGATATCTCAAATCAAGCATTTACCCCAAGCTCACATGTGTATGTGGCTATTGGGCGAGATTATCTAGATACGGCGCCTGTCCGCGGCGTGCGTATGGGCGGCGGTTACGAAAATCTTTACAGTTTGGTATTAGTCAAAAAGCTATCATAGCGTTTGCTATTTTCTATTACTTTTTTCATCAAGGGTATCTTATGACCTATTGTGCTGCCATTCGTCTAAAAGACGGTATGGTCTTTGCCAGTGACACACGCACTAATGCCGGTGTTGATCACATATCAACATTCAGAAAGTTGTATCAATACGGCGTTGAGGGCGAGCGCTTTATGGTATTACAGACAGCTGGTAGCTTAGCGACATCGCAAGCAGTGTTCAATAAACTACAAAGCGACATTGACCAGCGTGCTGAGAGTAACCTCAATACGGTAGCGACGTTGTTTGATGCTGCGCAAATGGTTGGTGAATGTATGCGTGAAAAGATGAACCATGCAAAAGCAGTCGCTAACTCTAGTCGCGATGGCGCCTTTACCAGCTCATTTATGCTTGGTGGTCAAATCAAAGGACAGCCACCTGAGCTATACCTAATCTATCCTGAAGGCAATTGCATCAAAGCCACTGAAGATACGCCCTTCTTTCAGTTAGGCGAAAGCAAATATGGAAAACCTATTTTGGATCGTTCTGTCAGCTATAACACGGATGTAAGGCACGCGGCACGTGCGTTGATGCTGTCATTTGATTCTACGATTCACTCAAATCTATCAGTCGGTATGCCGATAGATTTTGTACTTTATGACAATGACAGCCTAGCTCTGCCCAACGGCCGACGTATTGATGAGCGTGATGAGTACTTTAATACCATCCGTCATCAATGGTCAGATGCGTTACGTCGCACTTTGGTTGAATTGCCTAAATGTCCTGATGGTTATTGGGGATAAATAGTTCCGTATAAAATCATACTTTCTGTACTAAAAAGCCCTTTGTAATAGACAAAGGGCTTTTTTATTATCAACTAATAATCAGGCAATAAAAAACCGGATTAGCGCTGAATAAACAGCCCTACTCCGGTTTTGCTTTAAAGACCTTGAATATCATCATAATGATGTCACACTCAATTGTTGTGTAATCTACCTCATGACCTGGTACATGGAAGACTCACTGGACTGCACCTAGATAAAGGCCCTAGTGCATTAGCTCAATCACGATTGCGTGATTGCGCCAGCGAGCTAATGACACTAGGGCCTTTATCTAGGTATTAGCAGGACTGAAACAGTCTTCCTTGGGTAAAATGTAATGGCTTGACTCGTGGACGACGCAACGTCGCCCCTCACCGTAAACGGTGAAACGCTAAATCTCACAACTCGTTAAGTTTGCCTCATAACAGTTATTATTGTCAATATATAATTGCAAATAAAATTATGCGCGACGCTATATGTCGCAGCCCATATATTTCCTTACAAAAGTCCTTGATATTTTCTGTGAAACGCGCTTTTATGGTGCTACAAAATTACGCGCACTGACAAAATAAAAATTAAGGCAAATTTCTATGAGTCTGTCATTTTCACAAATTCAGCAAGCTTGGCAAGCCCAAGATCCAAGTTTGGTCGACAAATTATGTACATTGGCAACTCAAGCTGATGCGATTCCCGAGACGCCCATCCCTGAGCATGAGCTTACTTTTGATCGGTTTTTAGATAAGATATTTAGTCATCAATTTCGGGAGCAACATCCCGAAGTACAGTTTGCAGAGCGCGTGGCAATGATTGCCAAATTGGAAGCAGACGAAGGCGTTTACCCTCTCCCAGATCGCTACAAAATCCACATAATACTGACCGCACTATGGGAAGATGGCAGCGCGTATTCTAGAACTATTCTAAAACAAGCCATTACGACTTTGCCAATCAGCTATGGTGTGTGGAAGGGTTTAAAGCGTATTTATAAGCAAGCTGAATTTTCTCAAGATTATGAGATATTTGGACAAATAGCTGCCAAGATTGATTTGCAGCGTTTCAATCAAACCGCCAACTCTGCGGTCAGCCTAGCTACAAAAACCTATATGAGCCTTAGAGCATGGCGTTATTTGCGTCAACTGGGACAGCAAATGCCAATTGGCTATATTGATGCTGCCGTCTCTGTACTCGCCAGCTATGACGCAGCCATGACGGCAGGCAGCCTTGAACAAACAAACAGCTGGGTACTTAATCATATCTGCTTCCATAACAGCCTTGATTATGGCGTCAATCGATTTAGCCGCCGCTCACCTCGCAAGCTTTTTGATGCTAAAGGTCGCGCGTTCTCTGAGGCGTGGCAACGAGACCCAGAACCACTTATCCAGCTATTGGCTATCGCCAAAAACGAGGCTGTCAGACAGTTCGCAACCGATAGCCTAAAACACGACTTTAAGACCCAATTACGTGATGTGAGTGGTGAGACGCTACAATATTTATCTGCCGGACAAGCGCACAGCAAAGCGCGTGATGAGATGATAGTTTGGCTATTGGAAAACTCACCGCATTTTGAAAAGTCTAAATTTCAAACATTGGGCTTGCATCAAGTGGTACTGCAGCTACTCCATTCACACTATCCTGCCGCCTATCAATATGCGATTGGCTATGCCAAAAGCTACGCTCAAGACTTATCGCTCACTGAACTGATGCTACTGGCAATGTCAGATTATGAGCCTGTTAGAGCATTTGCCATCAATAGTATCCTGAGTCGTGATCCTGTTGCTTATATCGGTGTCAACGGTTGGGGTCAGCTATTAGACACAGAGCATCACTATCAAACCGCGAGCAAACAACTTAGCAAACACTTTACAAGGCGCGATTTGACCCCTGAGTGGTTTTTTGAACGATTGACCAGCGGTAGAACACACAGCGTAAAGTTTGCGATAAAAAAACTGCCTGAGCTTTATAGTGCCAAAGAGCTAGGGACTGAATACTTTATTCGCGTTGCCCAGCAGTTAGATATACCAGAGCAACAGGAATTCGCTGCTAATAACGACAGCTACTGCATGGACTTTGCGTTGGACCAGCTCAGACGGTTGGATTTGAGCCAAGTAAATGCGGCAGTATGGCAAACACTGCTATTACATCCACTATCACAATCGACTATTACCGATTGGTTTGATGAAGATATACTGTCAGCCGCGACGCTTGATATGAGCTATTGGCATGCACTTGCCTATGAGCCTGACTGGCAAGTGAGTGAATATATTGAACAGTTAAAATCTGCTGATACTCCTACTAAAAACTGGCAAAAGTACTTGGCCTTTGATGAATATTTAGCAGAAACCGTGCGAAATTGGCTGTCTGATGTGCGTCGGTTTGCGCCGATAGATTTAGGTTTCGACTGGCTTATGAATCTTGCGCATAGCGATCAGGCACTCTATCGCGAATTTGCTATTGAGCGCATTAACAAAGGGTTCTTGCCTGCCGACTTTATCGCATATCTCGACAGCAATGAAGGCGACTCTACTGACAATGCTTCCAGTAACAGCACTGACAATCAAGACTCGAGTAGCGACGCTGCTACTGAAGTAGATTTAACCGGCCAACGCTATTTATTCACGGGCAAGATGCAAAGCATGACTCGTGGCGAGGCCGAAAAAGTTGTGAAAGCAGCTAATGGTGCCATCAGTGGTGCTGTTAATGGCAAGTTGGATTATCTAGTCATCGGTGATGATGGTTCACCGTTATATGGCAATGGCCGTAAAGGTAGCAAGCAAGTGAAAGCCGAAAGCTTAATCGCCGATGGTGCGCCGCTAAAGATTATTTCCGAAACTGCATTTTTACAGATGCTGAGTGGTCAATCGAGAGAGGTGTCTGAAGACGATACTTTTGCAGGCACCAACGCACTGTGGAATATGGCAACAGATGACGCTACTGCACCTATTAGCGAGCTTGCGATCAGCTACCTCAGTCATCATCATGAGCAGATTTGCATGGCACTGACAGACAGACCTGTCGATCCCGATGCGATCATTCCTTCTTCATTCTTTGATGCAGAGCGTGTCATTCCTTTACTGCAACACCGTAACAGCCAGCTGCGAGAATTTGGCTTATTACTGAGTGAGTATGAAATGGCGACGTGGCAACCAACGCCAGCCCTATGGCTGATGATGGCAGAATCTCCCTATACTGAGGTCACGCAACTGCTGAAGCGTGCGCTATTGGATAGTCCATCCGTTACCAATCGACGTTACCACGTTCAGTCAGCACAATTGAATGCTGGCATGTTGAATGCTTTGATTGAAAGCAAAGCGCGAGTCGCTCGCCAAATCGGCATCACCTTGCTGCAGCGTCACGCCAAGTTCCAAGATGTGCAATCTCTATATCGATTGACCCAAAGCACAGACCGCGAAGTACGCTATGCCGCCGTGACCATGCTATGGAAACACTATAAGGCGCGTCACGTGTCGCCAAACTGGCAACCAACCAGTAGCGATAGTAAAGATAAAGATGCTGCACCAGATAAAGACAACAGCGCTCAACCAGTCATAACAGAACAGTCAGATAGACGTTTGGCAAGCTTGCCTGCAGAAGTCGACCAATTATTGATGCTGCTACGTCGTGGTCTTTTTGAGCTACCACCTGGTCGTCTAGGCGGTTCGCAAGAGCCCAATGCTAGTGACAGCAATAAGCATAAGCAACAACGTTACTCAGATAAGCGCTCAGCATCACCACAGTCATCAGAGCACGCTGAGTCAGATAGCAATATCACGCTAAAACCCATATCTGCGAGTCGTGCCAAACTGGCGTTGATTGAGACCTTTCGTGATGTAGCATTAGCTGACAGTACCTTTGCGGCGCTCATTATGTCTACATTATTCACCTTTACGCACTCGGCAGGCAAGATGGAGCGTCATGCGTGTTTGGTTGCCGTCACACGGTTATTGCATCGCTATCCTGAGCTATCTAAAAATCTGCAGCCAGTGGCATCTGCTTAACGGCTTTGGCAAACAGATATAGATAAAAGATACTTAAAAAATATGACGTCACCTCAACTGAGATAACACCATGAAAACAATAACACTCCCCTATTGGGGTCAAATTATTGGCTTAGTCAGTAAGGCCAACAGTACTCAAGCGGCAACTCAAAAGACAACCAAGCAAGATGGGCGCAGTCTTTTTATTACTCGCCAGCAGCAAGCAGCTGCCACGGTCTTATACGTCCTCGATCAACAAGGTGAGCAATTTAGCTTATCGACAACTGCGCTGCCTTGTGCGATGCAAGCCATCACCAAAATAGATGACAGCACTATTGTGATGATTGGTGATGATGGTCATCTTTACCAAACGGATTGGCAAGCAAAGAAAGTTAAGAAAACCAGTGCTAAATCCTTGTTCGATGCACCTAAAAATAACAACAATGCTATAGGCCGTGCCGTAGCAATGGCACCACTACAAGATGCACTGGCTATTCTATATCCAAAACATATCGTAGTATGGCCTTATCAGGACAGTCAAGCCAGCAGTACTGTCATCATTGAGCCTTACTCATCTTCTATAGCAGCATCAAGTAAGGAGTCTGCATTAACAGCGCTAGCAACGTCAAGTGATGGCTCGTGGCTCGTGGTGGCAGATAAAACGGGAGATGTTAGTAGCTATCAATGGGCATCAGATGAAGCAAAGCTCAATCTAAGTAGTCGCAAACAGCTCCACCAAGGTAAAGTAAACGCGCTTTGTTTTGAGCCAGTCGGTCAGTACTTCTTCTCAGCAGGCGCAGATAAGTGTTTATACCGTACACATGTCCAAGGCGATCTGCATCCTGTTGATAGAGCCAAGTCCAGCCAACACAGTGAAATGATCACGGCGCTTTGTGTCTCAGACACACGGTTGTTCACTGCCGCCGATGACAAGAGCGTCAAATCATGGGCATTCGATAAAGGTCAACCAAATAGCTGTAAAGAGGATCTAACCAAGGCTCGACAGATCGTCTTATCTTCTTACGCTGAGCAACCAACGCTCATCGTCGTCAGTGCCGATCAGAGCCTACGTTTAATACCTATTGACCATACTCAAAGTACGTCACAAAATAGTACGGCACAAAACAGTAAGCTATTGCCGGTCACTTATATCATTAAAGATGGCTATCAGAGAATCGGCCAGTTACTGACAGATACCTCAAACAATAATGATGTGTCGTTTAAAGAAGGCTTGGCGCTGCTACAGGCGCAAGCAGATAACCAAACGTTAGAGCTGGTTAAAAAATTACTTGCTGATAGCGACACGCTCACGGCCAATCAAGCATTGCAATTGGTACAATGGGTTGCGACTACTAATCTTGATAAAACTGCACACGTTTTAGAGCAGCAATTAAGCTCGGCGCACAGTGCAAAAGTACGTCTTGCTGCTTTTCATGTCTTGGCCGACCGCGCAGACACGGCGAAGCGCCCGCTGCATTATCTAGAAGAAGCCTTTAAAAACCGTTACTACGAAGAAGTGGTGGCTTCTGCGTTACAAGGTTACCTAAAGGTCGCGATGAAGGATGCCACCAGCCAGCGCAGAATTTTACCTATTTTAAGAGATGCGTTGTCACACAGTTTTGCGAATATTCGCAAGCAAGCATTGGCCTCACTTGAGACGCTCTTGCCTGACAACAGCCCGCAAGCAGACTTAATGGCATTAGACTGCAATCAGTCAGACATTGTCCAATCAGGGCTTATTCGTCTGTATCAGCGCGGTATGCTAAACCATCTTGAAGTCTCACGTCAGCTGATGCTGCTACAGAATCATCGTAATACAGAGATTAGGCAAACGGCGTTTTACGTCTCATTGCTGTCTCAACCCAAGTTGATAGAGGCGTTAAAACAGCAAGGCGACACGCAAACATTACGTACCCTGTCTGATTTTGATGACTTTCGCTTACTACGCGGCACGCTACTAGATAACGCTAGTAGCACAGCGGTTAATGATAATAATGTTAAACAATCCGATGAGGCGATCCGTTTAACCTTATCTACGCAAGATTTTATCTCGCAAGCAGATAGTACCCAAGCATCTAAGTCTAAAAGTAAGGCTAAACCAGCAAAATCCAAGAATCCCACTGCTGAATCCATAAAACTAAGCAATGACACGTTAGAGCCCTTATTACAAAGCTTAAGCAATAGTTACGAAGATATCAGTTTCCGAGCGGCTTATGCGCTGGCTTGCCTACAAGACAAACGTGCGTTTGGCACCCTGATTAGTCTGATGAGCCATGATGACAGTGCTATCATCCGTGCTGGTGTCGCCACCGCGCTTGGTCATTTAAATATAGAAGACGCCAAAGCAGTCCTACCGACATTACTAGATGATAAGGACGCTGGCGTGCGCCAAGTGGCTATGCAAGCCTATGGCAAATTGGCAGACAATGCATTGTCTTGGGCAGCGACGGGTTTTGCTTCTAAACATCAAGACATTCACGAGCAGTCTTTAGCACTGTTTTTAAAGCATGTTGCAGCAGATAGCTCAAATAGTGGTGTTAGCAGTGATAAAAGCGCTCATATGTCGTCAGAGATGACAGACATATTGCTACAGGCATTGAACAACCCTTTTACCAGTATTCGATTAGAAGTGGTTAAAGTTCTATTAAACCGCCAATTTAAGCAGTCATCTGACACTATTTCTAAAAACGTTTCTGACGACGTTTCTGATAGCGCTATCGTTGACATCATTGAGCTATTGCAGCAGAGCCTCTTTGAAGATGTGCATCAAGTGGCGATAGAAGAATGGCAACGACTGCTGCTAGCGATGAACTCGAAGCATAAAACAAATAAAGCCAATAACACTGAAGAAACGAATCACCAAAAGATCAATCAAGCTGTCCTGACCCTGTTCTTTGCGGATACGTTTGCCGCTATCCGCAAACAAGCCTTTGATATTGCACTTAAGCAAAGTAAACATTTAGGGTTTGCTGAGATAATGCTAAACGCGCTTGCCAGCCCTTATGCGGACACTAAGCAACTGGCCCTTACGACAGTGCAAGCCAGAGCCAATACGACTCAGCTGACACAACTGATGCCAGCTCTCGTGGCCTTGTTCGCTGATGACAGTATTGAGCTACGTAAACAAGCTTTGACGGTCGCTTTGGCGCTGACAGACTTACAGTCTACTATTTTAGCGGATCACAGTAGCCTAGATGATAGTAGCGCCGATGATCAACCGAATCATCACGAAGCATTAATTACCGCAGCCTTAAACAGCCCTTATCCTGATATTCAGCTAACAGTCGCTAAACTACTGGCCAGTCAATCACGCCTATATGCTGACGAAGAACAGGCACAGCGGAGTGATGAGCAAGCGTATCAAGTCTTTAAACACTATCTAGAGTTGCCTATGCTCTCTCAAGGCAAGAAAAGTGACAGCTATACCCAGTGGCACAATCATGTAAGCCAAGCACTGTCTGGCTTGTCTAAACTGGCATATCCATCAAAGCATGATGCACTAGGTTGGTATGCTAAATATCTACACCACCCTGACGCCGATTTTAAATCACTTGCGCCAAAGATTACGCAGATAGTCTCGCTTGAGGACATTGATCTACTGGTGAAATGGCAAAAAGATGAGCGCGCCATTATCAGTCAATCAGCCAGTTTGTGTTTGGCTATTTTGGGTGATGCTCGCGGGCAGTACTTCCTTACTCATGACATAAGAGACGAAACAGACAACCTTAGTACGCTTGTCGCACCGATGACGCCTACGCATTGGCTACAAGCGCAGCACGGTTTAGGTATTACACATGCACGGCAATTACAGCCTTTGTTTGAGTCAGAGTCCTATGCCGTAGCAGCCAGACTGTTATTGATATTTAATGATTTAAAAGATGACTGGAAAAATAGCCTGCAAGCTCCTGAAACGACCGCTACTAGCACTGTCAGGCCCAATCGACTGATAGAAGCATTAAGCTTTGCTGATAATGACACGGCAGTAGTCTACGCCAACATACTCGCTCGTTACCCGAATGACGTACAACAACGCAATAACCAGCAAGCACTATCATCAACGTGGCAGTACCTAAGTGATTACTTGTCACGTCAATTAGGCGGTATTTTATCCGCTCACTCTGAAGTCATTACAATGATGATGGATGCCATGCCAAACACGGCAGATAAAGGTGGTATTAAAGGACAGTCGCATAATACGGTCTCTATCCGAGCAAGTATTCTGACAACCGTCAGTACCGAAAACTTACAACAGCTCGCCAACCTCAGTCGCCATCATCAGCCATTGGTACGCGCGCAAACCATTAATGTCATTTGTAACTTATCTGAATTACTCGCTCATGACTACTATGACGATGAAGACGATGTTTTTGAGACATTACAAAAATGGCAACGCAGTTTGCAGGCATTGTTAAGTGCTCACCCTGTATCAGCCTCTATTCAGGATGTTTCAAACGACGATGCGCAAACAGTCGATAGCTCTCCTACTGAACAACAAGACAATTTTGAAGTGCATTATCCATACCAGTCTCTTGCCTTTAGTGCTTGGATTGGCGTCATACGCGCAGGCGATGATTATTATGCGAATAGCAGCACCACAGACCAGGCAATTCGAGGGCTAATGTGGCTTGCTACTCAATCATCGCAGCTTAACACCAATAACAACACTAATAACAATGAGGACTGGCGAGACAGTACCAGTCGTGTGTTGTTGCCACTACTCAACCACAGTAGTTTTGACACTCGTGAGTTGGCTTGGGCATGCTTGTATAAGCTGAACATACCTGCCAAAAAGCTGGCTGACTATGCCATGAGCACGCCCTACCGTGATATGGTCAAACGCGGCTTGGATTTATTGTTAGATACCGTAAAGAACGATGCCGTACAGCAGCAAAGTAAACCATTGGATACAGCGACTGTCAGTAGTAGCGCTGATCAACAACTCATTGATTTGTTAAAAACCAATAATCACACCTTAGCAGAAGAGACCTATCAGCTGTTAAAAGGCCGACTAGGCCATCTGCCTGCTAGCTTACTTGGGCTACAGACTTATTGTCAGTCGTTACTGCCTCAGATCGTTGCTGAATGGAAACAAGTCATTGTCACGCCCCTTGCAAACAGTCAATCGCCGTCATTGCAGCGTCAAGACAAACTGACGTTTTTGCTGCATGCTGTGAAGAGTGATGATTGGAATGCAAAATATCAAGCACTGAGTCAACTGGTTGAGTTTTATGACGTACTCTTTGCAGACAACACACTATTTGATAGCTTGTTTGATTTTGCTGAAGATGCTCAGGCTAGTAATGAGAAATATCGTAGCTGGCAGTTGCTTGTCGATGCACTCACGTCGTACCAATTCATCAATAAGAACACTTTAGAGGGTCGCTTTGAAAGTGGTTTAGAGAGCAGCTTTGATATTGCTACTGCTGAACAGGTCGCCAATGAAGCGCACTTACGATTATTAGCCTTACTTGACGATCCACATATCAACAAACCTAAGCAGTTTATTTATAGTGATATCGCTGACCTGCGTAATACGCATCTGGTCGCACCATTACTACAGCGTTTAGAGAATCTGTTTGACCACACGCCACAAAAGCATAAAGAAGAGCATAAATACTTATTTGATACCTTAGTAAAAATCAGCGGATACGATCAGCACATCGATGACTACCTAGATGAGCATGAAGACACCCGCTGGTTACAACGTCAGCACCCTAGAGACTCGCAAGTCTTGCTATCACTGTTTACTATGCTTATGAGTCATAGTGATTATGCACTTGCCGCGCTGCTATTGCCGTCACTTGCATGGGTGCAATCGGATGACAGTGATTTATCCTCGCGCATTGATAGCGCTTTAGCGCTCGCCTACGAGCAGATGCCAGCTAAATATACTTTTAAATTGGTCGAGACACTGGCATATCGAGCCAAAAGACGACACGGCAGCATTGCTTCATTACAAAATGCCCTGCGTAATAAAGACGCTGATGTGCAGTTTGCCGCGGCTGAAGGACTCGCTAAGTGTGGTCATGCTGATGGGGTCAATATCTTGATGGCCACTATCGATTATAACCCTGATGCTGAGTTCCGTAGCTGCAGTGTGTTAGCCATTGGCGAGCTACTAGGCAGCAGTGACCATCAAAACCGAAATCAAAATGCTGACTCGCCTAATGCTAGCTCGCCTGTGGACAACGCTGATAAAAACTTACAGGTTCATACCTTATACAAAGCCTATGATAAGTTAATCAAACTGGCCGAGGACGACGAGCACTACTTACAAGACGTGGCTAGTGAAGCTTTAGGTCGTCTTGCACAAGGTGGTGACTTTGAGCATAGTCCGCATATTTTTGAGCTATTAAAATCGCACTTGTCAGACCCCGCAGTCCATTTCACCAATCCCGCCATTGTTCATTGGTTAAATGGACTGCGCTGGCTCAACACAACGCCTGCTTGGGAACAAATCCGTAGCTATATTCGCACTCATATCGATAAAGCCATATTCTTCCGTCCGCAAAGGCATGCGGTATGGCTACTGCAGATGAATGATAACGATGCCAATAAAGCATTAATTTTAGATATCTTAAAGCAAAACAACCTAGATCGTGCTGTGCTCATGGTGGCTTATACTGCGGCACAGAAAACCTGGGGCAGTCTCGCATCGCAGATTTATCCTTATGATTGGGCAGCCATCCAAAGCCATAATGATGACTTTGTAGAAGAGACGGAGCGTTTAAGCCTAAAGCGTATCATTGATAATAGCAGCATCGATGAGCTGGCAGCATTTATCACCCAACATGGCGCGCACTTACCATCCGACATCTTGATGGCACTGCAAAATGCCATTATGGCCAAGCAAGACATGCCAACATCGCAGCTTACCGCGTTGATTACCAGTAGTAACACACTGACACAGCATATTGGACTGTGCTATCTGACCCAATACCCGACCAACTATCTTGATAAAGAGATGGTTACGACGTTGCAGCAGCGTTTTGACACTGCAAGCGAGCAATGGCACACGCTTATCGATACCATCAACCGCAGTCCGACGACCATCAATAATAGTCAGTGGATTAGCATGGTTGAGCAAGTACGCACCACCATCTCGCAACTGGTGTGGTTAATCATGCGTCATGTTTCTATCACAACTGCTAAAGGTGCTGTCGATAAAGTAGCAGCCAAGCAGATCGCGGCAATGCTTGAGTGGCTCAATGATTCTCGTCAACCATTGACCATCACCTCTATTCCACTGCTCTCTACGACTGTTAGCGGTTGGT
This sequence comes from Psychrobacter proteolyticus, assembly GCF_039762275.1. GTDB lineage: Bacteria > Pseudomonadota > Gammaproteobacteria > Pseudomonadales > Moraxellaceae > Psychrobacter > Psychrobacter proteolyticus_C. The sequence continues at coordinate 112,610 of NZ_JBDLOB010000007.1, forward strand.
GGCAGCAAGCGCTGTTAGGACTACTGGCCAGATCAGTCGCTGACGATAAGGTGTTATCAAGCATCGTGCCAACATTGAGCACTGTATCAGCTACAGCTCAACCGCAGCTCGCTTATGATAATCAAACCTTGCTAGGAACTGTGATTGCTCGTATTGAACAAAGCGCTACATCTACCCAAAAATCCATAATAACTGTAGTAAGAAATGCGTTGAAAAACAATGCGCTCAAACATAAGGGCTCGTCTACCGAGATACCAATCAATCAACAGCTGCTACAGTGGATCAGAGCAAAAGACGCTAATGCACTCTATCATTGTGCAAATAATGACAACATGGAGCTGACGGTTCGTATCCGTGCTATCGAAGCGCTTGGGCAGCTACATGATCCAAATATTGAACAGTGGCTGACGACGCTTATGGCACATGAAAACTCAGACATTCAGAAGCTTGCTTATAAAGTACTACGCCGCTGGCAACGTGCCATGATACGAGCACAGCAAAAGCGTCCGTTGGTATATAGTCAGGACAGCAGTCAAAAAAGCAATCAGGGTGAAGGAGACAGTCAATGACTATAGACAATCAATTAGACCAAGCATCAGAAATAGAGTCAGAAGTAGTAGCCAACACTGATGGCCTGATGATGCAGTTGGACTACGCCGCCCCTAGCCAAATCAGTCAAGTTAACAAATCGTCAGACTCATTATCTGATGTGCAAACGACCGAACACACTCAGCATGTGGCTCTATTTGCTCAGCTGAATCGATCGGATGTTAACTTCCACAGTAAGGTCAAGTCTCCCCTTGTCTTTCGTGACAGTTTGCTAGCACTATTTGATGTAGTCAGTAGTGATTATCGCTATGTGCCAAAAGACCGCTCAGCGTACACGGTATTTATGCAGATGCGCCGTGCCAGCAGCAATAAAAACCTATTTACTGCGCAGCGTGATTATTTCACGTGGTTGTTCGACAATGACCCACTGGCCTTTTGTATTTTGGATCCGATTATTCAGGTGCATGAGCAAGGTGTCAGCTTTGAGGTATTTAGCCGTGATGAAGGCTGCTATGCTCAATTAACCTTGACCAATGAGATTTTTGAGCAAAGCACCGAAGCTACACTTGGTACTACGAGTATTGATTACAGTGCGGCGTTGTTTAACGGTATTGAAAAAATACGAGACCATCAACAAACTATGTTAGACATTGGTCATGAAGCGGTCGGCTTACAGTTACTCGAGACCATGCCAGAGACGGCTGAAGCAGATACTGATAGTTCATTAACGACGCCCACCATAAAAAAACAGATCATAGAAAAGCGCATCAATGTGCCCAAAAGCTGGATCAGAGCACTGCTACAAGTACAGTCTGCAGGTCAATTGCCACAAGACACCATCCATCTTGATCCAATCGCATTGTACAACGTGCTATTTGAGCTGCGTATGCATGCTGACATTAAAGGTAAACGCCGCGGATTGTTGATTGAGCTTAGACCCCAGCAGCTGCCGGTGATTATATTAGAACCTTTTGATATTACTGTCACCAGCCAAGTTAGCCAACAGCAAAAGCCTTATCAAGGTCAACAAGCAAAGCTCATTCGCTTATGGGGTCGCCGTCGTCTCAGCCTATTAAAACGTCTGTTGCCGCATACTGACAGCGTTTCGGTATCGCTATTAGGTCAAGGCATGCCAAGCTATTGGACACTAAAAAGCAAAGGCTTTCATTTCACCTTTGCTATGACAGGCTTTAGCCAAGCCAATTGGTCACAGTCATTAAACTTTGACTTGTTACTGCCCAAGCGCCCACTGCATAATACATTAGCTGCTATTGAAGGGTTATCAGGCAGTAATAGTAACGACGACGATAATGGCTTGTCCGTATTGATTAAAACACTGGCAAATACTCCTAGTACAATAGAAGATTTGGTAAAGTCGCTATCAGCAGATGCTTCATTAACGTCTGTGCCTGTTTCTCGCCAACAAATCCAGCAATGGTTACTGTCAGGTACTCAGCAAGGCTTAATTCGCTATGAGATGGCGAGGCAGCTGTATCACTACAGACCTTTGGCGCAGACACCGCTTGATATGGCGCAGTTTGCTTACCACAATGAAGCAGAAAAACATGCCTTTGATTTGATTGGCCGTACGGATGCCGTGCAGAAATTCTCTGTTGAGACTGTTGCCGTCAAAGGTATTACCATTCGTGCAGATATTCATGTCGAAGAAGACAGACGTACTTATCACAGCCAGCTACAATTAGGCGATGAAGGGCTAGTCACCAAGGCGGAATGCAGCTGTCCGCAGTACTTGCAGCACCGGCTCACACAAGGCGTGTGCGCGCATCTTATCGCGCTACGACTTAGATATAACCAATACGACCCGAATAATACGGGTAATGACAGCTGGCATGACACTCGTGTCTTGAGTAAACGTGTACCGAGTAAGCGCTTTAATCAACTCAAGAATAAACAAGAAAGCATACAAGTAAAAACAGCCAATAGCTCGTTGATGACATTACCTGTTGCACCAACGCTTGATTTGACAGCCTTAGCACAACCAGCCGCCCAGTCACATGCAACTGCAAGCGATAAGACACAAGAGACCGCTATTGCTTATGTTTACATCACCATTGCCCATAAGAAGATCACCATTGAACAAACAATAGGTGACAAGGATACGCGCCAGCAGCTGGTGTTCAATCAGCCTGCCCAAGCCAAAGCCGCATTTTTACAACATATTGCCAGATTTGAAGCCAAAGGCTTTATCGAAAACCAAGGGATGTAATGTATGACCACACAAACAGCCAACCATAACGATTACATCAGCCCTGAGCCAGCACCCACTCCTTTTGAGCGTCAGTGGCAGCAACTATGGCAAGATATTGAGCTGGCAGGCGGACGTTACCAATATGTTCAGCAGCAGCTAGTCGGTCAAGGCTTTATGGTCGAGCGTCAACCTGTCGACAATATGAGCCCAAAAGAACGGGAGCGCTATAAAAAAGCTTTGAAAAAAGAGGCGGCTGAAGAAAAAAGTCTCAAAAAAGCTGCTTGGCAAGCATACAAAGCGCATCACATGGTTTATCTTGGCCGCCATGTATATTGGACGGACGATACCAGTACCGATAAATGGGATGTAAAAGACGCGGCCAATCGGCTGATTGAAAACAAACTGCCACTGCTGCATAAACATAATGAGCTAGCAGAAGCGGTTAACCTTACCATTCCGCAGTTAAAAGGATTGTGCTATCAAAGAGAGGTCGCCACCAATCTGTCTTATTCGCATTTCACTATTGCCAAACGCAATGGCACAGCGCGGCAAATATGGTCGCCGATACCACGTTTGAAGTTTGTACAACGCTGGATTTTGCACAATATTTTGAATAACTTAACGACGCATGGTGCCGCCCATGGCTTTGTACGCGGCAAATCTATCGTGACCAACGCAGCCGTACATAGCAATAGTGAGTTACTTATTAAGCTTGATGTCAAAGATTTCTTTCCTAGCGTGAGCTGGCGCCGTGTCAAAGGGGTCTTTCGTCATGCTGGCTACCCAGAGCAAATTGCCACATTATTGGCATTACTCTGTACAGAGTCGCCCAGACAAGTGGTACAGCAAGATGGCATCACCTATTATGTGGCATTAGGCGATAGAGCCTTGCCGCAAGGTGCGCCTACCAGTCCAGCATTAACGAACATCGTTTGCTTAAATCTGGATCGCCGCTTGACAGGATTGGCAGAAAAGTTGGGCCTACGTTATAGCCGTTATGCCGATGACTTGACCTTTAGTGTGCCCGCTATTGAAGTCACTACACCCAAACCGAAGGCTAAAACAACGATTAAAGCCACGACCAGCATCGCAAAGAAACAAGCCGATACGCAGCACAATAAGCTAATCGGGCAACTGCTCGGCTCAGTCCATAAGATATTACGCGAAGAAGGTTTTGCGTTGAATAATGATAAAACGCGCGTGATTCGTAAAGGCAATCAGCAACAAGTGACAGGCATGGTGGTCAATGGACAAGGTGTACCAAGGGTATCTCGTCAGATTAAGCGCATGTTACGAGCAGCCGTTCATAAACTAGAGTCAGGTGGCAAATTACGCGCGGATGAGACTTTAAATACGCTGGCAGGATATGCCGCTTGGATAGCCTCGGCAGAGCCAGAGCTAGGACACAGTTATCTAGATAGGATTGAGCGTTTGCAAGTGCAGCAAGAGACACTTGCATAGATGTTTATTTATATTTATAAAAAATGAGTATTAGAAAATTTCCATTTCTAATACTCATACTTATCTCAATAATATGTACTGATATAAATATACTGCTATCACACCAATAAAAACGGTGCAGTACGACTGTCTTTTGACTGAGAAACGTCATATGGTGTACCTTGAGCAACAATCAGTCCACCTTCTTCGCCAGCCCCCGGCCCAATATCTATAATCCAGTCACTATTGCTCGCCACTTGCATGTCATGTTCAACCATGATGACAGTATTGCCCGCATCGACGAGACCATTTAACTGCGTCATGAGCATAGAAACGTCAGCAGGATGTAGGCCGGTGGTTGGCTCATCTAATATGTATAACGTGTCGCCTCGCTGCGTGCGTTGCAGCTCAGTGGCAAGTTTAATGCGCTGTGCTTCGCCGCCCGATAATTCGGTGGCAGGCTGACCCAGACGTAAGTAACCAAGTCCAACTTGTAGCAATGCCTCTAATGCACGCAAAATAGGTGCTTCATCAACAAAAAACTCATGAGCCGCTTCAACCGTTAAGTTCAATACTTCAGCGATGTTTTTGTCTCGATAAATGATTGCTAGTGTTTCCTCATCATAACGTTGACCATGACAAACCTGACAAGGTGCATAGACGCTTGGTAAGAATAATAATTCAACACTGACAAACCCTAAACCTTCGCAATTTGGGCAGCGGCCTTTAGTCGTATTAAATGAGAACCTGCCAGCATCATAGCCTTGCGCTTTTGCTTGCTTGGTCGCTGCAAACAGCTTGCGTACATCGTCAAACAAGCCCGTATAGGTTGCCAAGTTAGATCGCGGTGTACGACCAATTGCTTTTTGATTGATATTAATAAGCCGACGGACGTGCTCCATGCCAGCGACGATCTCACCGCCAGTTACTGACTCAAGCTCCTGCTCAAGTAAATCTGCTTCACCAACAGGCGCTTCTGTAACTGTCTTCTGCCCCAACGCTTCACTGACAAGCTCTACCAATGCTTGGCTGACGAGACTTGATTTGCCTGAGCCTGAGACCCCTGTGACGCTGGTCATCACCCCAAGCGGAAACTCAACATCTAATCCTGTAATATTATTTCGCTCAATGTTGGCAAGTTTGAGCCAGGCTGCCGGCTGCCTTGTGTTAGATTTTGACTGTGCGTTAGACGTAGCATTGGCAAATAGATATTGACCAGTATGCGACTGCGTAACTTTACGAAGTCCATCTACAGGGCCACTATAGACAATCTCGCCACCATGCGTGCCTGCCTTTGGCCCGACATCGACTACCCAGTCGGCATGTCTGATGACACTCACATCATGCTCAACGACAAACACCGAATTACCAGTGGCAATCAGCTCATCCAACGCACCTAGCAATGCTTGAGTATCAGCAGGATGCAGACCTGCTGATGGCTCATCAAGGACATATACCACGCCAAACAACTGCGAGCGAATTTGAGTTGCCAAACGCAACCGTTGTAGCTCACCAGGAGAGAGAGTCGGTGTGGTACGCTCAAGCGAGAGATAGCCTAACCCTAACCTTGTCAGCGCTTCAACACGAGAGAGAATATCACTGGCGATACGCTGGGCGACGATGGCTTTTTCGCGGTTTGGTGTGTTATCGCCTACCTTAGTACGAGCGGTTGTTTCTAATTTTTCCGCCATTTCGGTCAATGTTAACTGTGATAGCTCACCGATATCGAGTCCTGCAAACTTAACCGATAGCGATTCTTTCTTTAGTTTTTTACCATGACATTCTGGGCACTCAGATATCTGCATAAACTGCGAGACGCGTTTTTTGGTACGCGGGCTCTGAGTGGTAGCAAAAGAGTGCAAAATGAAGTTTTTTGCACTGGTAAAAGTACCCATATAGTTTGGCTTTTCGCCACTTTTTATCGCATCGCGCGTTTGTTCGATGTTGTATTCAGGATAGACAGGCACCGTCGGCGTATCATCTGTAAACAAAATCCAATCACGTGTTTTTTTCGGCAGTGTGTGCCATGGTTTATCGATATCATAGCCTAATGTGGTCAATATACGACTGAGGTTTTGTCCTTGCCACGCTGGTGGCCAAGCCGCAATTGCCCGCTCGCGTATACTCTTAGTGTTATCTGGCACCAACAGCTCTTCAGTGACCTCGAATACACGGCCGATACCTGAACAAGTCGGGCAAGCACCATCTGGCGTATTGGGAGAGAAAGCATCTGCGTATAGAATCTCTAGATCGGCAGGATACTCTCCTGCGCGTGAGTAGAGCATACGCAGGCCATTGGATATCGTCGTCACGCTACCCACAGATGAGCGCACTGAAGGCGTACCCCGCTTCTGCTGCAAAGCAACGGCTGGTGGCAACCCCTCTATAGAATCAACATCTGGCTCATCGACCTGATCAATGAGCCGTCTTGCATAAGGGGATACCGAATCAAGATAGCGGCGTTGTGACTCGGCAAACAACGTACCAAATGCTAATGACGACTTTCCTGAGCCTGAGATACCGGTAAAGACCACCAAAGCATTGCGAGGTAAATCAACATCAACGTTCTTCAAATTGTGTACACGCGCGCCTCTGACCTGAATATTGTCTTGATCAGGGTTATAAAGGGCATTTTTTACTGTGTTTGTTTTACTTGTTTTTTCTTCTAATTTTTTTGGGTTCGCCATAGCGTTATTGTTCCTATGAATCGTTGTTTATTCCTAATTAGCAGAAAGGTTAACACGTACTTATGCAAGGCTGTGGCTAGGCTTACGTATCAATAGCATAGATAGACAAAACGATAACTCAAGTCATCCAATCATTAATAATAAAAAACCCGCATCAAGGCGGGTTTTGTTTAGCAAGAAATGCTATTAAGTTGCTAAGAGGCTGGCAATTTAGGTATTAAGATACAACCAAGCGCATTAACTGCGTGCTGATATAACCACCAAATGTCCCTACTGCGTAACCTAAAATACCCAAAAACACTCCTACTGGTGCTAGCGATGGATGAAATGCCGTAGCGACAATCGGTGCTGACGATGCACCGCCAGTATTGGCATTAGAACCAACCGCCAAAAAGAAAAACGGTGCTCGAATGAGTCGAGCGACAGCAAAGATAATCACGACGTGAATACTCATCCATAACAGACCGATTAGTAATAGTCGCCACTGTGAGACGATACCTGCCAGATTGATTTGCATACCGATCGCGGCGATTAATACAAAGATAAATACCGTGCCGATTTTTGACGCGCCAACATGATCTAACCTGCGAATCTTAGTGAATGAAAATATAACGCCTATTAGGGTAATAATTACAACCATCCAAAAGAACGAACTGGCAAAGCTATACTGAACGGCCCAGCTATAAGGCGCAAAGAACTCTGCAATCTGGCCACCGACAAAGTGCGCGACCCCGACCATGGCAAAGCATAAGCCAAACATTACCATCAAGTCATTGATGGTTGCTGGGCGGGCATGATCACGCTCATAGCTCTCGACTGCTTTGACCACTTTATCAATACTACTGGTATCAGCGCGCAAAAAACGGTCTATCTTGTCGCTATGTTTTGCCATTACTAAGATAGCTAGCAGCCACAGTGAGGCATTGGTGGTATCGACCAAAATCATCATACCAAACAGATCATCACTGACCCCAAACAGCTCCTTCATCGCTGCTTGGTTAGCCGCGCCGCCTATCCAGCTGCCCGCTACAGCAGAGAACCCACGCCATAATGTGTCATCGGTGAACATCGCAGGCGATATCCACTTAGCGACTCCCAAACTGATTGGACCACTGATGACGATAGCGATACTCGCAGCAAAAAACATCGCGATTGCTTTCCAGCCTAAGCCCAATATTTTAGGCACGTCCATGGACAAGGTCATTAACAGCAAACTTGCTGGCAGTAAGTAAGTGGCAGTAAAACCATAAATCTGCGAACCAACACCATCGGCAAACACGCCTAAGCTATTTAGAGTGGCTGGTATAAAGCAGCAAAGCACAATACCAGGCAATACGGCATAAAACCGACGCCAAAACTTACCCGGCAAGCCTTGGGTATAAAAAACCAGACCAATAATGGCCATGATAATGCCAAAGGCTAATGGCAAATTATCAATTGCTAAGTTTGAGGTGGCAGGCATCAAGGCGCTCCAAGAGTTACAACGGGCAAAAGTAAATCAGTATAGACAAGGCAAAAAACTCCTGCAAGCAGCCATCGACTATTAGCTAGGATTTGCCGAGTAGTATTTGACAGGATGAATAGCAAGGTAACGGCTAGACACGTAACGTCATACGCCCGTTATTTAGCAATATAAAACAGGTAAACACAAAAAAGCCAGATAACAAGTATCTGGCTTTTTTAGTGCTATCTTTAGACGATTAATAAATCAATGATTTTAATCGTCAAATATAGCTGTATTACGAGTTGTTACCACGGTTGCCGCCGTTTGGACGACCTTGGCCACGGCTGTCAGAACGACCAGCTGGACGACCTTGGCTACCGCTTGGACGACCGCGACCAGTTGCAGCACGCTCACCACGTGGAACGCCATTGCTATCACCGCGGCTTGGGCCACCAGTGCGCTTGCCTTGATATGGCTTGCCACCTGAACGCTCATTTGGTTTGCCTGACGTGTCACGTGGCTTACCTTGATAACCGCTGTCGTTGCTAGCGCGTTGACCAGTTGGAGCGCTGTCGCTTGAACGACCACGACCTTGACCACCACCGCTAGATTTACCAGCATAGCCACCGCCTGAACGACCACGGCCTTGACCGCCACCGCCGTTAGAACGACCACGGCCACGGCCACGCCCATTACCTTTGTTTTCGCTAGGTACGTAAGTTTTCTTAGGCTCCATACCTTCGATAACACATACTTCCATTTTGCGATCTAAATAACGGTTGATAGCGTTAAGCTGTGGACGATCATCCATGCTACATAGGCTGATAGCAACACCAGTACGACCAGCACGACCACAACGACCGATACGATGGACGTAATCTTCAGTCTGGCGTGGCAAGTCATAGTTGATAACGTGCGAGATAGCTGGGATATCTAGACCACGAGCAGCAACGTCAGTCGCTACTAGGATTTTTACTTTACCATTACGCAAGTCTTGAACGATACGGTTACGCTTGCTCTGTGGCAAGTCACCATGTAGGAAGCTTGCTTTATGGCCCGCTTCTTGTAGTTGTTTAGCCAGTTTTTCAGTACTACGTTTGGTAGCAGCAAAGATAATGATCTGTTCCATATCTTGCTGACAAACAATTTTATCAAGTAAACGGTTTTTATGATCAAAATCATCACAGTAGTACACTTTTTCTTCGATGTGTGCAGATTCTACTTTGATTGATACGCGCTCAGGGTTCTTAGTGAAACTGGCAGCGATTTTACCTACTGGGCCATCCCAAGTTGCTGAACACATGATCGTTTGACGATCGATTGGCGCTGCACGAAGGATGTCACTGATGTCATCAGCAAAACCCATGTCTAGCATACGGTCAGCTTCGTCAAGTACTAATACTTCTAGGTTTGACAAATCAACGCGACCCGCATTGATATGGTCAAGTAGACGACCAGGAGTTGCAACGATTACTTGAACGCCCTTTTTCAAAGCAGTGATCTGACCGTTGTATGGTGCGCCGCCAACTAATGGTACACAAAATAGACCGCGCATGTCTTTAGAATAAGTACGAACGCTGTCATGTACTTGCTGAGCAAGTTCACGCGTTGGCGTTAGGATAAGTGCTTTGGTTAGTTTGTCAAAGCTAGTGGCACGGCTCAAACGATCAAGTACAGGGATAACGAAAGCCGCTGTTTTACCACTACCCGTTTGCGCTGACAATAAAAGGTCACGACCGGCTAGAGCAAAAGGAATGGCTTGTTCTTGAATAGGTGTTGGATTGGTGTAGCCACTGCGATCAAGCGCAGTAAGAATTGGTTTAGCAATGCCAAGATCAGTAAAGGTGATTTTGTTTTCTTCAGTGGCGTCAGTAGCAGCCTCTTGAGTATTATTATCAGTATTTGGAGTGTCAGTGCTTTCGATGATGCCGTTTTCAGCGGCGATTGCAGATAAGATGTCAGTCATAAGAATCCTTGGTAAGTATAAGTTGCTGTAAATTCAGCAAACTTGATGCATACCACTGATAACCGTTCACCACGCTGCTCTTATTAGCATTACCGAGCAATATAAAATTGTCGATAATTAGAAACCAAGCCAATAGAGCTTAGCGTCTTTATAATAAATGCGTTCGTGCTGTCTGACGTATTTTGGTGGTAGTGCCGAGTGTCTTATCCTTGCTTGATATACGCTCATTATCAATGCTTTGTCCAAAGCAGATAAAGGCAAACAGCAACCAATCTAGACCCTAGTTATAGGCCAGTAGATAAGATATGAGTCAAAAATAACTGATATTTTTAAAGGTTATTTAAGTACACAAAATCATCGGCAACAATTACTTATGGTCATCCTAGACCCAAAATCGCAGGCGATGTTATCAATCTCATAATTCACGAAAGCCTAAGCTAACGTGGCGACGCAGTATAGCACAATAAAAAATTATATGTACCTATTTCTTCAACTACTGAGTAAATAAGCACTAACAGTGTTGATAATAAACAATTTTAGGTGATTTATTTAATACTTAAAGCAAAATTGAATAACTAAAGTAAATGAACTACTCGCTATTTATCTATCGTACTACTTTGACTTCTGTGACATAAGTAGGTAGCTGCCATGCCCCGCCTGCCTCGATTAAGCGGCAAAGTCCTGTGGTGCTTTCATGACTTTTTTCAAAGGCACTGCCTGTCCATAACCAATCGGTTTTGCTCATGCAATCACCGATGCCGCGTCCTTTTTGTACAGAGGTAAGCTTGCCTTTATCGTAGCCAGTAGCATTGGTCGTTACCAACGTTGGCTTATAAGGTTTACTGTCATTGATTACCCAAACCCCTGCTCCAGCGTTATAAGCGCCTGTCCAGCACTCATGCTGTGCCAACAGCTGCGAGCCATTTAGACGACTGATACGCCAAGGTGATTTGTCTGAAAGATTGGGACAAACGCTGTCTGCATCTTTCATTGTGCCTTTTACCAACGCTGCCAACTGAGAGGACCTCATCACAAATTTTTTGTCATTACCATCGTCCGATTTGGCACTTGGCACGACAAACCGCAGTACTGGCGCGGCTTTAGGAGGCAATATACCGCCACTAGATTTAACAGCATCTTCATTTTTGACAAAAGCACTGGATGTACCAACGCGACCTTGGAACTCATCGGCTTTTAGCATAGCAGCACTGGCACCTTTGTCAGAGAGCTGCCAACGTGAATTGCGCAAGGCCAACGTAATCTTGCTAGATTTGGTCAACGCCTCTAACAATGCAGTTACCTGCGCTTGAGTAAGCTCAGCATTACCTGCAGCGGCTGAATATGGCTTCGTCTCGCCATAGTCTTTGTCATTAATAAACAACGAGATGCGATGACGGTTGCCGAGCTGCATTAGGGCTTTAGACGAGCTGTCCTTTGCCCCGCCAAGCTTTACTTTACCATCCACGCCAGCATTCGCACCTGCGCGGCGTACGAGCAATATAGAAACCGGAAACTCACTGTTATTCTCTGCTTGATAGCCTGCCAGCCGGCACGTACGCGTATTATCACAAGCGACTTGCCAGTCTTGACTGGTAAACTCAGTCGATGTACTGGCCATACTAGTGGTACTAAATAAAGCTGTGCTAAGCGCTGCAAGTACAGGCAGTAATATTTTATTTTTTATCATATAGGTGGATTGTTCTTTTATTTTTTTAGGTATGTTTTCTGAATAAAGCTCTACAGTGATGTTTTTGGGATTTTTATTAGACTGGGCACTATCTTTATAGCTATTTTTATCATAATTATTATCGTCATAGGTAATTCCTGACCTACTAACACCAGTTAAATCAGCGCCTTTTGATAGCGGCATATTGTTTATATAATTATTGTCTTTCATAATCATCACCTTTCAGTAGAAGAAGTATAAACACCTGTCTATTGTAATGGTGCTCGGCTATCTTAACGCACTAGTGTTTCTATCTGTTGTACTAATGTATCATTGTGTAAAGACAAAAGGAAGACTTAACGTAGTTTATATTCATTTTTATGAATATAAATAAAAAGGCTGATAAGCTATTTGCTTATCAGCCTTGCTGCTGTGTTTAAGATTTATTTATATTTAAACTGTACTACTAGATCTAAACGTTATTGAGTGCTTGGTTTAGTCGATTGGTTTTAGCTCTAACGCTACTGCACGTTTAACCGCAGGACGTTCAGCGATTTTCTTAGCCCAACGCTGCAAGTGTTTATAGTCTTCTACTTGTAAAAACTCTGCTGCGTCATAGAGCTTACCTAGTGCCAACTGGCCATACCAAGACCAGACAATCATATCCGCAATGTTGTAATCAGATTCATCATTGCCGCATAGGTACTCATTATCTTTTAGATGCGTGTCTAATACATCGAGCTGACGCTTGGTTTCCATCGTATAGCGATTAATTGGATACTCTAGAGGTTCAGGCGCATACGCATAAAAGTGTCCAAAGCCGCCACCTAAGAAAGGTGCGCTACCCATTTGCCACATAATCCAAGATAGACAATCTGCTCGCGCTTTACCAGTAGTCAGCGGCAGGAACTTATCAAACTTTTCTGCTAGATACATTAAGATTGCGCCCGACTCGAACAGCGCTATCGGCTCGCCTGCTATATCAGTAGAATGATCGACCAAAGCTGGAATCTTTGAATTAGGGTTTATCTCTACGAACCCTGAGCCAAACTGCTCACCTTTAGAAATATCAATTTTGTAGGCATCATATGCTGCCCCATCAATACCAAGTTCGGCCAGCTCTTCTAATAGTATGTTTACTTTGACACCATTTGGCGTATTTAACGAGTACAGCTGTAACGGAGCATTACCAACAGGCAGCTCTTTATCATAGCGAGCTCCAGACGTTGGACTATTAATACTAGCAAACTTGCCGCCGTTGTCTTTATCTTGCGTCCAAACTTTTGGTAGTACATATTTATTATTATCTTGACTCATAATTTATCCTCGGTTTGTATTTATGACTGCCGCGAAGGTTTACTATAACGAGAACTCATGACGATATTAAAGTCCTCTCTTGTAATCAATGTTGTGTTTCTACTGCTAGAGTAAAGAAAGATGCGCTATTAGCACTGAGTAACTTCTTTGTCTTGTTTCGCCTCTTTGCCTTTTTATTAGCTACCTTTCGCATCGTTGCTCTTATATAAGTTATCTTATATCAGTTACTTTGAGTCACTTTTATTATGAGCCAGGCTTTTTTATACTACTCAGCTTGCATAGTGATCTGCTCGCAAATCCGCTATTTTCTTACTTCATAACGAGACGTTCAATGGGACTCACATGGTAACGCTCACCCCGACTCAAGATAAATACTTACCCTATGTGCTAGCAGTCGCGCTGTTCATGCAGATTTTGGACGCCACTATTTTAAACACCTCATTGCCACAAATGGCGCAGGCACTGGGTGAGTCACCACTAAAGATGCAGTGGGCCGTCATCAGCTATGCATTGACCCTAGCGATTTTTATCCCTATCAGTGGTTTTTTAGCGGATAAATATGGCACACGCCGCGTATTTTTATCAGCGGTCATCATTTTTTGTGTTGGCTCATTACTATGTGCTGCATCGCAAACGCTAGATTTTTTGGTTGCCTCACGTGTGGTACAGGGTATCGGCGGTGCCATGATGACGCCTGTCGCTCGTTTGATATTGGTCAAGTCTTATCCGCGCAATAAGCTACTCACTGTGATGAATTTCGCTGTGATACCAGCGTTGGTTGCGCCGCTAGTCGGTCCAGTATTGGGCGGCTATATCGTGCAATACGCCAGCTGGCATTGGATATTTTTGATCAATATACCGATGGGTGTGGCAGGTTTTATCATGGGCAAAAAACTGGTTCCAGCGCTATATGAAGATACCAAGCGTCTTGATTGGACAGGGTTTGTATTGTTTGCCGCCGCTGCCTGCGGATTCACACTGGCTGTCGAGTTTGGTTCACAGACTGGTCGCGGGATTTATGGGCTATTACTCGGGTTAGGCGCAAGTCTATTGATCGGCGCGTACATCTGGCATGCCAAACGGCGAGCAGCTCCCCTGTTTCCACTCAGCTTGTTTGATATTCGCACCTTTCGAATCGGTATTACAGGCAACTTGTTTACGCGACTTGGTATCAGTGCCGTGCCCTTTTTGCTGCCTTTATTACTACAAGTGGTTTTTGAATACTCGCCTTCGCAGGCAGGTTGGCTGCTTGCTCCGATTGCGGTTGGTGCTATAGGTATCAAACCTTGGGTTAGCAAGATTATTCAGCGGTTTAGCTACCGTAAGGTACTGGTCTACAACACCTTGTTTATGGGTTCACTTATCATTGTACTAGCGCAGTTTAACGATGCGTCGCAGTGGCTATGGTTTATACCTATCCTGACCGTCATGGGTGCCTGCAACTCTATGCAGTTCAGTGCGATGAATACGATTACGATTGGCGATTTACAGGGCACACAAACCAGTAGTGGGAATAGCTTAATGGCGGTCAATCAGCAGTTAGCGATTAGCTTTGGTATTGCGTTCGGTGCTGCTGTGTTGAATCTACTACGTGAGCGTCTACAGATGGATACACTAGTGGCGTTCCAAACAACTTATTGGATATTGGGCATTTTGACCATTCTCTCGGGGCTGTATTTCTTACGCCTGAAACCTGAGGATGGGCGCGGTTTATACTAGGGTGTGTCTTCAATCGAGATAAGCTTTCTATTGAGTGAGACTTTACGTACGACAAGTCTCTATTCTGTATATCCGAAACGTTTAAGATAGCTTATCTATAGACAGAAAAAAGCCAGTATACGATTGTGTTATCAATCTTATACTGGCTTTTTTATTACGACTTACCTCAATAATAAGTACTATTATGCGTCATCATCATTCATCTGTGATTGGATGTAGCGCTCTACACCAATACTTTCAATCAAGTCCTGCTGCGTCTCTAACCAATCTTCATACTCTTCATTACCATCTTTTAGCGTGACTAATAGCTGGCGAGAGACATAGTCAGACTTTGTCTCACATAAAGTGACGGCATCAGTAATAATATCGAATTTTTGTCTTTCAAGACGTAGGTTGCACTCAATGATTTCTGGTACATCTTCGCCAACCAATACCTTGCCCAGTTCCTGCAAGTTTGGCAAACCGCCTAACAGTAAAATACGAGCGATTAGGTCGTCTGACCATTTCATCTCAGCGATAGATTGCTTATATAATGAGTCATTAAGCGCCTCTAGCCCCCAATGACGTGCAATACGTGCATGCAAAAAATACTGGTTGATGGCAATCAATGACTGCCCAAGTACTCTATTTAACGCGCGAATAACTTCTTTATCCCCTGTCATTACCTTTCTCCCTTAATCTCTGTTATTTATGCTAAATACTGTGAATGCTATTCATACGTAGGATGATATCAGACAATATTAGGAGTGACTTCAGCCATTTGGCTTTGTAGGTAATTCGGTAGACCAATCATGTCGATGAGACGGAGCTGCTGCTCAAGCCAATGCGCATGATCTTCTTCGGTGTCTTTCAGTTGCTCAACCAGCATCTCACGCGTGACATAGTCATGCTCTGCTTCGCAAAGTGCGATACCTTCTTTTAGATGCTTTTGTACTTGATACTCTAAATCTAGGTCAAACTGCAACATCTCAGGGACAGTCGCACCGATATGGATAGCGTCGACCGACATCTTTGGCGTGCCACTCAACATCAAGATACGGCGAATGATACTCTGTGCGTGTAGCGTTTCGTCTTCCATTTCATGATGGATACGGTCGTATAACTTGCCATAGTGCCACTCAGCATACATCTCTGAATGGATAAAATATTGGTCACGAGCGGCAAGCTCACCACCTAGTAAGAAATTCAAATAATCAATAACTTTCTGACTACCTATCATAACGCGTACTCCCCTATTTATTTTTACCGATCACCATACATCCATAATTTATTATATAAGGATAGCATAATTGGCGAACTGATCAGTAAAAATCAAAATCAATAAAATGGCTTCTAATCTCAGGTAAATATAGTAGCATACAGGCGCAGTATAGGGTGTAACGTTATGAACTAAGAATAAGATGCTAATTGAGAATCATAATTAGCTACAACCAGTATTGATACGTTTTATGTAACATGCTGGCGTTTGAGTGAGATTATATGGACGCTTGCATCCGACCCTTTATGTATAATAAAGTTAGATGCAGAATATTGAATATATTTTATCGTATTATATTACAAGGTATATGATTGATAATATTTAAACGGCGTATGCTAGATTATCGAGTTTTGCATGGTGTTCGTCTAGGTAGTCATTGACCATCGGCTCACAGCAGCCACAGCACGTTGCCACATCGAGCGTATCTTTTAGACCATCGAGCGTATCAACACCTGCAGCAATAGCTGCTTTGATTTGCTTTTCTTTTACGTTGTTGCAGATACATACGTACATGGATTGGCTCCTCGGAATACCACTATTCGATAATGACGGCATACGACACTTGTATAAAAACCTTTGTAATAAGTGTCATTGATAAACGGATAATTTACTGTTTTCTAGTAATGAAAACTTAGTCGTTGAAATCACGTTTATCGCTTGCAGTATAATAACGATAATTATTATCATTTTCAATCACATTCGATATATTTATTCGTTGAGACAGTATCCTTGTATTACAGGCAGTTCATTTATGTAAGTGGATATAAGTGTGCGTGTAACCGAATATTGTCAAAGGTAGTAAATTAACGATGAACTGTAAATTTGCTTATTTTTTAATCGATTTTGTAGATAACTGCTGTTATATTGAACCCCTATTAACGAAGCCCATTGGAATTCTCCTATGTCTGATAATAATTTTACGATACGACCTATCGATTTATTCAAAGTCCTATCTGATCCGACACGTCTAAAAATATTTCAAATTCTTTTTAAGAAAGAAGCACGTTGCGTGGGTGATTTGGTAGATATGCTTGACCAGCCACAACCAACGATATCACGCCACCTAAACCATTTGAAAAAATTGGGTATCTTGAGCTGTGTGCGTGACGGTACTTGGATGTGGTATGAGGTCGCTGATGATTTACCAGATTGGTGTCAAGATATCTTAGACATCACCTACGAGCAAATCACTCCTAGAGGCACTAGTAGAGATGTATCGGATCTTGCGTAGATACTATTGTCCGCTTAGATTTTTGGTTCTTTGACTGTGCTTTATAAAAAGCGCTTGAGACAATATATCTACGGCAATGCGCCAAACAAAAAAGACCTACTTTCGTAGGTCTTTTTTTTGGCTTAAATATTGATAATTGGACCTACATTGCGCTAGATCAAATAATTATACAAGATCTAAGAAATCGCTGATAAAGGCGTTGGCTGGCTGGTGTATCAGCTCCTCTGACGTGCCCACCTGCTCTACTCGGCCCTGATTCATCACGACGATCTCATCTGATACCGCACGTGCTTCTTCTTGATCATGCGTTACCATGATACTGGTGATACCAAGCTCGTGGTGGATGTTCTTTAGCCATGTGCGCAACTCTTTACGAACTTTGGCATCTAGTGCACCAAACGGCTCATCTAACAGCAACAGCTTCGGTTTAACAGCAAGTGCACGTGCTAGCGCAATGCGTTGGCGCTGACCACCTGATAGCTGATGCGGATAAGCATTGGCAACCTGTGGTAGCTGTACGAGGTCTAAGAGCTCTGCCACACGCTTATTGATATCAGCTTTGCTCGGACGCTCGTTTTTTGGCAACAAGGTCAGACCAAACGCCACATTATCCGCGATGTTCTTATGGCGAAACAGTGCATAATGCTGAAACATAAAGCCAATATGGCGTTTTTGGACTGGGGTATTGGTCACATCCAGCTCATCGAACAATACCTGCCCAGAGTCAGCATACTCTAGACCTGCGATAATACGTAGCAAAGTGGTCTTACCGCAGCCTGACGGACCTAGTAACGTCGTTAGTTTGCCAGTCGGCACCGTGATATTGATATTATCTAAAGCGGTAAAATTGCCGAATTTTTTATTAACGTTGCGAATTTCAATGCTCATAATCGTATCTCTTATTATATCTTTTGTCGTATCGTGGCAAGTAGCTGAGTAGCGACTGCATCCGTAGTATTAACATCATTTATCAGATAATGGCAGTTATACCTTGCCAGTACTGTCCGCACTCGTCGATTCAGTGGCGACAGTGGCGTTAGCACTTACTGGCAGCTCAGGTGCACTGGCGAGCCGCTCAGACTTGGCAAATTTACGTTCTTGTATCTTGGTCATGACTTGCTGAATCAGTAGCGTCACCAAGGCCAATGCAGCCAATATGCTCGATAAGGCAAACGCAGCGGTAAAGTTATAATCGTTATAGGCAATCTCAACCAATAGCGGCATGGTGTTGGTCTCGCCGCGAATGTGACCAGATACCACGCTGACCGCACCAAACTCACCCATCGCACGGGCATTGGTCAGAATCAAACCGTATAGCAGCGCCCATTTGATATTAGGCAATGTCACATGCCAAAATGTCTGCCAGCCAGTCGCACCCAAGGTCAATGCAGCTTGCTCTTCAGAGTCGCCTTGAGTCTGCATCAATGGGATCAGCTCACGTGCAACAAACGGAAAGGTCACAAACAACGTTGCCAAAATAATACCAGGCACTGCATATATGACCTGAAAACCCATGCTCTCAAGCCAGCCACCGATAGTAGAGTTCAGTCCAAACAGCAGCACAAACATCAAACCTGCAACCACTGGCGATACCGAAAATGGTAAATCTAGCAAAGTAGTGACCAGCTGCTTACCTTTAAACTGGTAACGCGTGACAAGCCATGCAATTGCGATGCCCATTACCATATTAATTGGTAAGACAATTCCTGCCGTGATGAGCGTCAGCTTGATGGCTTGCAAAGCTTCAGGGTCTACTAATGAAGCAATATATAACTGCCAACCATTTTTAAAGGCTTCGTAAAACACAGCCAGTAATGGAATGACTAACATAACAATCATGAATAACACCGCAATGGCAATAAAGGTACGGCGTATCCATGGCGTATCTTTGGTCGCAGCATTGCTTTGGTAGTCGTAGCTATTAGATATTTGCATATTAGCGAGCTCCTACACGGCGCGACAGTTTCCACTGCATGATATTAATGGTCAATAAGATGACAAATGATATGAGTAGCATAAATAATGCCACCGCAGAAGCACCTTGAATATCAAACTGCTCAAGTTTACTGATAATAATGAGCGGTAAAATCTCAGACTGCATAGGAATGTTACCTGCGATAAAGATAACCGAGCCATACTCGCCAGTGGCACGAGCAAACATCATACCTGCACCCATCAGCAAGGCTGGCAATAACTCTGGCAAAATTACTTTACGAAAAGTCGTTAATCGATTGGCACCCAGTACTGCAGCGGCTTCTTCAAACTCTACTGACAGCTCAGCAAGTACTGGCTGCACTGCACGGACGATAAAGGGAAAGCTCACCACAACCAGTGCTAGCCAAATACCTATCGGCGTAAAGGCAACCTGAATATCGAACTTGGCAAACCATTGACCAATCAAGCCATTAGGCGCATATAAAGTGGCAAGCGAGATACCTGTAACGGCCGTTGGTAGTGCAAATGGCAAATCAACCAAGGCATTAATCAGTGACTTACCCCAAAACTCATAGCGGACAAGCACCCATGCGACTAATGTGCCAAATACCATATTGGTCAGCATCGCCAAAAACGACATCCATAAGCTTAGCTTGATAGCGGCAGTGACTTGTGGCTGGGTAATGGTTTCCCAAAAGCCCGTCCAACCCATCTGCGTCGTGGTATAGGCCATCATGGCAAACGGTAGTACCACCAATAACGACAAGCTAAAGACAGTAATACCCATGCTCAGACCGAACCCGGGTAGCACATTGCGCTGACGCAAACGGGTCAGCCAACCTTTTTTATTGCCGGGCTTACTGGCAGAAGAAGATGTTGCACTCATAGTGATGTCCTATTGCCTAACTGATGGTACTTAGCGAGGGTGCTCACTGTAAGACCATTATTACCATTGTTATCAAAATTATTATTGGTCGGCTTATGATATAAAGGACATAGTGCGTACGACCATGTCCTTTATGGGGTGCTTCATGACTGACTGTACAATTAACTGAGCTAATCCGTTTCAGTGTTTAGCGTAGTAGCTGCTCTAAGTAATTGGCTAGCAATTACTGAGGTGCATTAATTGCCAATTGGTCAAATACACCGCCATCACTGAAGTAAGTGCTCATGATCTCATCCCATGTGCCAAAGGCATCGTTCGGGCGGAACGTCTCAACAGGCGGTAATTTGTCACCGTTTTTGTCAAGCACGCTCTTAACACTAGGACGTAGATATAGATTGGCCGCTAGCTGCTGAGCAGGCTCACTCCATAAGTAATCAAGATACGCTTTGGCAGCGTCTGTAGTGCCTTTCTTATCTGTTACCGTCTTTACAACAGCCACAGGGCTTTCTGATTTGATTGAGTATTTTGGATACACGATGTCTACTTGACCTGCGCCAAAATCAGTCGCTGCAAGGTTGGCTTCGTTTTCAAAAGTGACCAATACATCACCAATACCGCGCTGTACGAAAGTCGTTGTCGCGGCACGTCCGCCGTTTTCATAGACTTTGACATTTTTTAGCATGTCTTTTACGTAGCCTTTAGCTTTTGTTTCATCTTTATTAAAAGCATGTAGACCATAACCGTATGCACCCAAGAATGCATAACGACCGTTACCCGTCACTTTTGGATTGGCCATGACAATCTCAACACCGTCTTTTGTCAAATCTTCCCAGTCTTTGATGTTTTTTGGATTGTCTTTACGTACCAAAAATACGATCGTACTGGTAAACGGCACCGCATTGTCTGGGAATTTGCTTTCCCAATCTGACTCAACCAAGCCTTTTTTCTCAAGCAGCTCAATATCAGAGCCTTGGTTCATGGTGGCAACATCGGCTTGTAGACCGTTGGCAACAGACAGTGCTTGCTTACTTGAGCCGCCATGTGACTGTTTGATTAAGATATTACTGTCTGGGTTTTCAGCTTTGTAGTGCTCAACAAACAACGGGTTGTAGTCTTTATAGAAGTCACGTGCCACATCGTATGAGACATTAAGTAGCTCGATATTTTGCCCTTCTGTCGTCGCTGAACCATCAGCTGCGGCCTCAGTAGTCTCACTGTTGCTACAGCCAGCTAGACCAAGGGTCAAAGCAACGCCAGCAATACTCAAGGCACTAAGAGTTTTACTTTTCTGTTGATAACGAGCTACGTCTGTCATAAATACCTCAAAGATGTCTGTTGTGTAATGCAAGTATGCTAACAGCGCCATCTTATTATGTTTAATGATGAATATGCGTATGTTATTGCCAAAAGGGAATAACCAGTAAACAAAGCCAGATATATCAATAAGTTGTTAAAAAAATCTATATGTATAACTGACTGTTTGCTTGCTAATAGTTCTAATACTGGTATACACCCTATCCATCTTGTCTGCGTTCCATTGAAAGTAGCTAGGATAGATAGCTTTATAAATCAAAAACCAACGACTACTTTGTGGTTGCCAGCTGATCAAAACGGCCACCATCGACAAAGAAAGCATCCATAATCTCTGCCCATGAGCCAAACACAGCCACAGGTTCAAACGTCTCAATATCAGGCAAAGTATCTTTGTGAGCAGCTAGGATTTGCTCATCACTTGGACGCATATACATTTTTGCCATGAGCTCTTGGGCAGGCTTATCCCATAAACCTTTCAGATAAGCACTTGCCGCTTCCGTCTTACCAGACTTTTCAGTCACTGCCGTTACGACCGCTACTGGGTTGGCAATCGTAATCGAATAGCTCGGGTATACAATATCAACGTTACCCTTTGCAAATTGCTGGGCAGTCAAATGTGCTTCATTTTCGGTCGTGATCAACACATCACCTAAACCACGTTGAGTAAAGCTAGTCGTCGCAGCGCGTGCGCCATTGTCATAAGTAACCACGTTTGCCAGCAGCTTTTTGATAAAATCATTGGTTTTTACAGGGTTTTCATTATTGCTTTCTTTGAATTGGTGCAAGCCATAACCGTAGGCACCTAAGAAGGCATAACGTGCTGTACCACTAGTTTTTGGGTTCGGGATGACCACATCGATATCATTACGTGCCAAATCTGACCAGTCTTTGATATTTTTTGGATTACCAGCGCGAACCAGTAATACCATGGTACTGGTGTACGGCACGGCATTGTTAGGTAGTGCTTGCTGCCAATCAGCAGCGACCAAACCTTTTTCCACCAATAGATTCATATCGCTCTCTTGGTTAAAGGTCACCACATCCGCTTGCAAACCATTGGCGACAGAGAGCGCTTGCTTACTAGAGCCGCCATGTGACTGATTGATATTTACTTTGCTGTTTGGGTGAGTCTTTTGATAGTCGGTACTGAATAAAGTGTTGTAGTCTTTGTAAAAGTCGCGAGACACATCATAGGAGACGTTGAGTAGTTCGACATCTTGCGTCCTGCCACTGGCACTATTTGCCGCGTCATCTTGCGTCGCTTCTGTTGGACTGCAGCCTGTCATCATTATCGCTGCTGCGAGCATGCCGCTAGTGGCAAGTACACGTGCTTTTACAGGCTTATTATTAGTTGATTGAATGCTAGCAATGCTGATTTGTTGGAATTTTTTTTGCATGATGCTCTCGATAAAAGTATTAGAAGCGTTTTGTCAAAATCTTGACCATCATCACAGGGCCTACAATCTTTTGAGTTCGGTTGTCGGGATGATGCAGGCTATGCTAGCAGCATAAATAGCAAACGCTTAGTGATGAATTAGCTTATCGACTAGTGAAGTTGGCATAAGTGATAGGAGTAATCGTTTTGCATCATTAAGAATAAAATGGGTTGAGTAGTTGCTGGCAGGTTTATCAAGTAGACTATGATTTGGGTAGGCTGTACCATTATTTGTACGTTATAAAGTTTGCTGTATCAATGATACTTTCATTATCCCGATACTATGCAAACCTTACTTTTCTACTTGACCAAAGGCCCTTATATGAATACCTCATACCGTCAATTTCATTCTATTGTAGGGCTAATAATAATGACCTCTACCCTAGCGGCTTTAACAGGCTGTAATAGTATGTCGCCCACTATGAATAGCGATAGCCACAGCAAGGTCAAATCAGTTGCCAGTACAACATCTAATTTGCCAACTATTGAAAGTAATATCTTAGGTGACAATGTCTCAGCAGACAGATTTTCAACAAACAAGGTTTCAACAGACAAGGTTTCGGCGGATTACGCTACTGCCGACTACGACAAACGAGCACAAGGCTATGATTGGGTTGGCGTGATGGTACGAGCAGAGAGTGATCGACAGATTGACATTAAAGTTCGCTCACGCAGCGATATCAAAAAACCTACTTGTCACTTCGATGGTAAGGCGACATTAATGGGCCAAGATACTGCTCATGGTATGATTTTTCAGTCAAAGGTAAATGATAGCACTACCTTTTTTCAATTTAAGGACGATACCCTCATCATCGACAGCCCAGACAAATATGCACTGAACTATTTCTGCTCAGGTGGTGGCTCGCTTGCTGGAGAATATAAAAAGCTGGCAGAAGATTTAGAGATTTAATAGTCATCACTAGCATGTGTTAGGACGTGCTTTTCATTTTAAAATAGTGATAAAAATAAAAAGGTGCCAGACAATAAGTCTGACACCTTTTTTATGACTGGCTTAGTACGAGTTTCTTATACTAATGATCAGTCTTTATACAGCAGATGCACCCGTTAATTTAACTTCAGCACGCTCTTCTTTTGCGATACCAGCATAGTAGTCACGCAAAATCTGTAGTACTTCTGGACGGCTAAAGTTTTCTGGTACATCTTCATCTTCTGATAGTGCTTTACGCAGCTTAGTACCTGACACTTTAACATGCTCAGAGGCGTCATGCGGGCAAGTCTTGTCAGAGGCCATAGCATTACAAGCATTACACCAGAACGTCCAGCCAATTTTGAGTGGCTGAGTAACAAGGTCATCTTTGCCAACGTGCTCAAAAATCGTTTGCGCATCAAATGCACCGTAGTAATCTCCGACACCCGCATGATCACGACCAACAATCAGATGGCTACAGCCATAGTTTTGACGGAATAGCGCATGTAATAATGCTTCACGTGGGCCAGCATAGCGCATATCCAACGGATAGCCCGCTTGGATAACAGTATCTTGTCTAAAGTAGTTATCAATTAGCGTTTTGATGGCTTCTTGACGAACTTCTGCTGGGATGTCGCCAGGTTTCAATGCGCCTAATAATGAATGAATCAATACACCATCACAGATTTCAATCGCAATTTTAGCCAGATATTCATGTGAACGGTGCATTGGATTACGCGTTTGGAATGCCGCTACTGTTTTCCAGCCTTTAGCATCCAAAATTGCGCGCGTTTCTGCTGGCGTTTTGTAGATTTCTGGATATAACGTTGGGAACTCACCTTCGCTAAGCACTTCAACACTACCGGCAATATTGACGGCTTCTTGGTTCAATACTTGCTGTACGCCTGGGTGCTCTGAATCCGTGGTCGTAAATACTTGCTGACACTCGTGCTCTTTATCGATAGTGTAGGTTTCTTCTACCGTCAAGATACCCATGACTTCACCATCTTGAGCGACCAATGCTACTTTGTCACCTTGGCTCAAACTATCCGCAGTCTCTTTTGGCGCAGACAAGGTGATAGGAATTGGCCAAAACAAACCTGCGTTTTCGCCGCTTTGCAAGCGCATGTTGTCTACCACACCCTGCCAGTCCGCTTGGTTCATAAAACCATTTAACGGAGTAAAACCGCCGATACCGAACATGATTAAATCACCGCGCTCACGTGAGCTTAGAGTGATGGTCGGCAATGTGCTGGCAAGCTCTAATGCTTGATCGCGTGCTGCACCGTTTAATAATAGTGGCTTAAGCTCTGCACTACCGTGTGGAGGAACCAGCTTTGATTTGAATTGTGATTGGGTTGGGCTTTGAGTTTGAGACATATAGTTATTAAAACCTCTTATAAAAAGAATGGTTGGAAGAGATGAGCAAAAATGCAAAAGCGATTAAATGTACAAAAATGAGAAGAAAGCCGTCGCTAGGTAATAAATAGCTAGATAATAAATAGTGTGCTAACGATTGGGCATTAAATTTGTTACGCATAGGCTACCTAACTTTCGTTATGAAAATTTATGCTGTGTTTGGATATGGATATGTCTGAAAGGAATTTATGTTTCTGGGTACAAGCTTATATGATGTATAGCTGAATTATTTACATTGCGAACGGCAATAAAACCTATTACACACGCAAATCATTTTCGTCGCTGATTTTAAGATTAAAAACAAAACTGAGATTACGTCATGTATCAATATAATTACGCTGACCAGACTTTGGTAGAGGAACGAGTTGCCCAATTTCGCGACCAAACCGAGCGGTTTTTGGCAGGTGAGCTGCCAGAAGAGCAGTTTTTGCCACTGCGGTTGCAAAACGGCCTATACATCCAGCGTTATGCTCCAATGTTGCGTATCGCCATTCCTTACGGTTTGCTTGCCAGCTACCAGTTGCGCAAACTGGCCGAAATTACTCGCAAGTATGATAAAGGCTATGGCCACTTCACGACGCGTACCAATATCCAGCTGAACTGGCCAAAGCTAGAAGATGTGCCAGATATCCTAGCTGAATTAGCCTCAGTACAAATGCATGCCATCCAAACCTCAGGCAACTGTATTCGTAATACCACCACCGATCCATATGCTGGTATCCATAAAGAAGAAATCGCTGACCCACGTCCTTATTGTGAAATTATTCGTCAGTGGTCAACCTTCCATCCTGAGTTTGCTTTTTTGCCGCGTAAATTTAAGATTGCTGTGATCGGTACCAATGATGACCGCGCGGCAACCCAAGTACATGATGTCGGTCTACACGTAAAAACCAATGATGAAGGTGAGATCGGTTTTGAAGTACTGGTTGGTGGCGGTCTTGGACGTATTCCTGTCCTCGGTAAAGTTATCAATAAATTCTTGCCGCGTCAGCATCTGCTTAGTTATTTAGACGCCATCTTGCGTGTCTATAACTTGCACGGTCGCCGTGACAAAGGCAGCAAATACAGATCACGTATCAAAATTTTGGTCGAAAGCATGGGCGGTCCAGCGTTTGCCAAATTGGTCAATGCTGAGTGGGAAGCTCATACCAAAGATGGTCCGCTTACCTTGACTGATGAGAACTTTGCAACCGCGACTGGCTTCTTTAGTGAGCCTGATTATGTCTCATTCGATGCGCTACAAGTACAGTCTGAGCTACAACAGCAACTAAACGCTGATAAAGACTTTGCCAATTGGTATAACCAAAACACCGTAGCGCACAAAATAGCTGGCTATCGTGCCGTGGTTATTTCTCTTAAGGCAGGTTTGGTCGATGGCAAATATGTACCATCCGGTGATGTCAGTGAATCACAAATGGATGCTCTGGCTGACCTGTCCGACAAATATAGCTTTGGTGAGCTGCGTGGTACTTATCAGCAGAATCTAGTATTTGCTGATGTGCAGACCAATAAACTTTATGAGTTATGGCAGCAGCTATCAGAGTTGCATTTAGCGCGCGCAAACATCAATACCCTAACGGATATGATTGTCTGCCCAGGTTGGGATTACTGCTCGCTTGCCAATGCAACGACGCACAACATCGCTGAACAAATCGAAAAACAGTTCGATGACCTAGACTATCTATATGACTTGGGTGAGATTCGCCTGAACATGTCTGGCTGTATCAATGCTTGTGCGCACCATCATACAGGCGATATTGGTATCTTGGGTGTCGATAAAAAAGGCGAACATTGGTACCAGATTAGCCTTGGCGGCAACTCTAGCGACGATGCCAAACTTGGCAAAATCTTAGGCAAATCTGTGCCTGCTCTTGAGGTTGCTAATACCATACAGCAGATTGTTGATGTCTATGTTGACCTGCGTGCCAGCACTGATAACGATGTAGAAAGCTTTGGGCAATTGGTTGAGCGCGTTGGTATTGATCCATTTAAGGAGAAGGTCTATGGCTAATCACCATATTTTGGACAGTCATGGCGTCGATATTGGCAGTCAAGATACATGGCATGTACTTACTACTAATGCACTGCCAGAGAGCATCGTATCGACTAACATTACGTTGCTTGAGCTACTACAAAAACAAGAAAAACCTGACGTCATTGTGCCACTTATTGATCTGTTAGATACTACGGGCGCACAGGCTGGCGGTCTGATTAAAGAAGTCTATGAGCTGATCGTACAGCACAGTAGCCGACTTGGATTGTGGGTTACTGCCGATACTGACGCTGATGCACTAGAAGGACTTAGTGAGTTCTTATCAACGCACGCGCTTATCGTGATTGATGTGCCGAAGTTCGCTGATGGTCGTCACTTTAGCTTTGCACGTACGCTGCGCCAAATCGGTTATACAGGCGAGATTCGAGTGGCTGGCGCGTTTGGCCGCGATCAAATTGCTTATATGCTACGTGTGGGCGTTGATAGCTTTGTATTGAGCGAGCATGACCTAGAAGCCGATTCTAAGTTTGGTATTGAGCAAGCCTTTACTGCCCTTGCTAGTAGCTATGACGGTCGAAGCGCTTCAGATTTACCGATGTTTGCACAACCGTCAGAGCCTTCAGTCGCATAGTTTTAGCACTGACTATTAATTTCATAGTAATACCCAATATTTTTAATCAACACTTTTATATTAACAACAATTAAGGAACGTATTATGAGCCAATTACACCCAAATCTAGATCTTGACCAAGCCAACCAAGACCTGCAAGGTAAGTCACCTGAGCAAATCGTTGAGTGGGCACTGACTCAAGCAAAAAACCCAATCATCACGACCAACTTCCGTCCATATGAATCAGCAATTTTGCATTTGGTTGCCAAACAGCGTCCTGATATCACTGTATTGTGGGTAGACTCAGGTTACAACACTGATGCTACTTATCAGTTTGCCAACAAGCTTATTCATGACCTGAACCTAAACGTTGTTACCTACATTCCTAAGCAAACGGCTGCACACCGTGACGCGACCATGAATGGTATTCCAGGTATCGATAACCCACAGCATGATGAGTTCACTGAGCAAGTAAAGCTTGAGCCATTCCGCCGTGCACTAGATGAGCTAAAGCCAGATGTATGGTTCAATGCCATTCGTAAAGACCAAACTGAATTCCGTCAAGGTCTTGATGTGCTTAGCTTGTCAAAAGATGGCGTATTGAAAGTAGCGCCATTGTTTGAAAAAACAGATGCTGATTTAGATGTGTACTTAGAAGACAATAACCTACCGAACGAGCATGACTACTTTGATCCAACCAAAGTAGAAGAAAGCCGTGAGTGTGGCTTACATACTCAGCTATAGTAAGGCGCTGACTATAGCTATTGTTTGTTGAACAATGGCTATATCAATAAAAAATCCCGCTAGGCTCTTAATAGAGTCGTTAAGCGGGATTTTTTTGTGCCTGTTCTATCTATAAGTCAAAAAAATCTAAAATGGGTACAAGGCAATCGACTGCAGATTGTACAAATAGTACCTCTAGGGAGAGTAACGCCGTAGCCTTTTACTAGTTCTCTGACTATATATCGAAAACTTACCGCTATTCCTATTACTAGCTAAAATATGAATTAATATCTCAAAAACGAATATACTAATGCCAATTCACTAGGTGAGAGTGTGCCTGTGATACCTCATAATGGCGGCATTCCTGATATCTTTTCTACCTTTTATAATAAACAATTAAATATATGGTGACATTATGAACACCTTCCCGCTATTTTTTAAATTAGAAGACCGTAAAGTGCTCATCGTGGGCGGCGGCGAAGTGGCACTGCGTAAAGCGGATTTGCTCAGCCGTGCAGGTGCCTGTATCACTATACTTGCACCTGATATCAGCCATGAGCTACAAGCTTTGCTCACTGACAGCAAACATGAATTTATCTATGAGAATTATAATAAAACCTATATGTCAGGCGCACGGGTAATCATTGCCGCGACTGACGATGAAACACTTAACCACCAGATTCATGCAGATGCGACTGAGCTAAACATTCCAGTCAATGTGGTTGACACGCCGCACTTATGTGACTTTATCTTTCCAGCCATTATCGATCGCAATCCTATCGTGATTGGTATCTCATCAAATGGTAAAGCGCCAGTATTGGCACGTCTATTACGGGCACGTCTTGAGACGTTAATCCCGCAAGGCTATGGTAAATTGGCTAAGCTGGCAGGTGACTTCCGCAGCGAAGTAAAAGCCAAAATACCCACACTCACTGGGCGTCGTCAGTTTTGGGAACGTGCATTTGAAGGTCAGGTCAGCCAGCTCATGTTCGCCGGTAATGAAACGGAAGCTACCGCCCAGTTGCAAGCCGATTTAGACAGTACTGCCGCTGCTATTCATGATGAAACTCACTCTGATACCCCAGTAAATACAACGCCTACGCTATCAGATGATTCAGATAACAAAGCACCTCCTGTCGGTGAAGTCTATATCGTTGGTGCAGGCCCGGGTGATCCAGAGCTGTTGACCTTTAAAGCCTTGCGTTTGATGCAACAAGCAGATGTGGTGTTTTATGATGCTTTAGTCTCACCGCAAGTTTTAGACTTATGCCGCCGTGACGCTGATAAAGTATTTGTCGGTAAAAAACGCAGCAATCATACAGTTGCGCAATTAGGCATCAATGAGCTACTTGTCAATCATGCCAAACAAGGTCGCCGTGTGGTGCGTTTAAAAGGTGGTGATCCGTTTATCTTTGGACGTGGCGGCGAAGAGATCGAAAGCCTGCGGGCACAGAATGTGCCATATCAAGTCGTTCCAGGTATCACCGCTGCCAATGCCGCTGCTAGCTATGCAGGCATTCCTTTAACTCATCGTGATCATTCACAGTCAGTGCGTTTTGTGACGGGATTTTTGAAAGCTGGTGCACCCAACAGTAACTTTAAAAGCTTCTTAAATACTGATGAGACGGTCGTATTTTACATGGGTCTACACTCGCTGGCACGTTTGACTGAAGGCTTGGTTGACGCTGGACGCAGTAGCGAGACGCCGATTGCTATCGTCTCTAATGCGAGTATGCCCAATCAGCAAGTATTGACAGGTACGCTTGCAACGATTGTTGCTAAACAAGAACAAGCACAATTACCAACGCCTGCCCTTCTCATTATGGGCGACGTGGTCAGCTTGCATCATGATTTAGCTTGGTATAATTTGCAAAATCAGCAGCACAGTCAAAATAGCGATGACATCGCTAAAAATTGGTTGCGTGAAGGGTCAAGAGGTGAAGCAGTAAAACAACCAATAGACCAACAAGCTCATGCCCTATCGATGGTCGCAAATCTTGCGACGCAGCAAGGAGACGGTCTGGAGCAACTGATTATTGACTAGCGCTTACTGCTAACCTGTAAAAAGATGAGTTTTAAATAAAAAGAAAACCCTACCAGTATATTATTGGTAGGGTTTTCTTTTGGCAACAGCGCAAAACGCAACGATTCTTGCTAGAATGAAGACTTTCTACTGCTCATACTTATAGTCTACTTATGCCCATACCTGATGCTAGCTTGCCTTTCTCTTTAACCACGCAAATGAAACCTTTGACCATATTGCATACTTCAGACTGGCACTTGGGGCGACGTCTATATGGGCGTCTTCGCTATGAAGAATTTGAGTCATTCCTGCATTGGCTACAAGATACCATCAGCGCGCAAAAAGTAGATATATTGATCGTCGCTGGTGATATTTTCGATACCATGACCCCAAGCAATAAAGCCCAAGCGCTATATTATGAGTTTTTGGGTAAGGTCTCACGATCGTGCTGTCAGCATGTGGTTATTGTCGCAGGCAATCACGATTCACCGACATTTTTAGACGCACCAAGCAATGTGCTTAAGTTTTTGAACGTACATGTGATTGGCACTGCTTGTGATCACTTGGACGACGAAGTATTGGTCTTGGGTGATGACGACAACAACCCCCATTGTATTATTGCCGCTGTGCCCTATCTGCGCGATCGGGATGTGCGTAGCAGTAGCGCTGGCGAATCTGCAGATAGCAAAGACGCCAATGTTATCGCTGGTATTTGCGAGCATTATGACAATGTTGCAGACATTGCAAAGGCTAAGCAAGCCGACTTAAACAAAACGCATCAGCGATATATTCCTATCATCGCGACAGGACATCTATTCGCGTCTGGCGGCAAAACAACTGAGGATGATGGTGTACGCGAGCTTTATGTCGGCTCACTAGGTAAAATATCTGCCGATATGTTCAATGATGGCTTCGATTATGTGGCACTTGGGCATTTGCACGTGCCGCAGCGCGTTGGCGGTCGTGAGAGTATTCGCTACTCAGGCTCACCCATCGCTATGGGTTTTGGAGAGGCCAAACAGCAAAAGCAAGTATTGCTGGTACAGTTTGGTGCCGCAGAACATTTTAATAATGACATCTCAGAGCTGAATGTCGTACCTGATAGTATTATTCCTCATGCCATCAATATAGCCGCTACTATTGAAGTCGCCCAAGTTAAAAAATCAGTAGATAAATTAGCAGAAAAAACTGCTAAAACAGTGGTGAGTCAGGCACTGCCTTTCATGGACGACTTGTTCGGCTTTGATGAGCCATTAGAAGATGAGGAAGTTAAAAAATCCACTGTCATAGAAAATACTCCTATTCAGCCTGAGCAATATAAAAGCATTCGAGAAACTTCTACTGACGCCGTGACTAGCAATAAAATACTGCATCGCGATGACGCTAATCAAATGCAAGTAATGTCCCTGCCCATTCCAAAGTTTCAACAACTGGCGCAAATATCTGGTGACCTAATTACGATTGAGCAAACCATTAGAGCGCTTACGCAATCGGACTCTATTTGGCTAGAGGTTGTCTATACAGGGGATGAGATTGTCAGTGATTTGCGTGAGCAAGTGCAAGCAATGGTGGAAGGGGTGCCATATGAAGTGCTTAAGATAAAAAACACTCGTACTTATAACAAAGTCCTCAATCAGCAGCAAACCTCTGAGAACTTGCAGGACTTAAATGAGATGGAAGTGTTTGAGCGCTGCTTGACGATAAATGATGTGGCTGATTCTCAAAAAGACTCATTGCGCGATGCCTATGGTCAGATACTTTATAACTTACGTCATGAAGACAAACAGGCGGAATGATATAAGCGACATATCATAACAACACTTCCTAAATTTTTCGCAGTTGCGGCTATTACTACTAATATTAAGAATTATCCATGCGCCTAATCGAACTCAGACTAAAAAACCTCAACTCCCTAAAAGGCGAATGGCATATTGATTTTGCTGATACTGCCTTTACCAATGAAGGCATCTTTGCTATCACTGGGCAAACAGGCGCTGGCAAGACCACCATATTGGATGCTATTTGCTTAGCGCTATATGGCGAGACGCCAAGGATTAATAGCATCAGTAAGAGCAGCAATGAAGTGATGACTAGGCAGACGGCAGAGTGTTTCGCTGAAGTAGTGATTGACTTAAATGGCGAGCAGTATCGCTGCCGCTGGGGACAGCGCCGTGCTTACAACAAAGCAGACGGTAATCTACAAGATGCGACTCATGAAATCGCTAAGATAAACGTTGATGACTCGTCAAAAGAGGATGAGCTGTTAGAGAGCACCTTAAAGCATACCAAAAACAAGATTATTGAACTGACTCGGATGGATTTTCAGCAATTTACTCGCTCTATATTACTGGCTCAGGGCAGTTTTTCAGCATTTCTGAAGGCAAAGGCTGATGAACGCGCAGATATTTTAGAAAAAATTACGGGCACTGATATTTACGCGACTATCTCAACACAGGTTCATGATAAAAAACGTACCGAAGAAGAAATTCTCAGCAAACTGCAATACGGTTTAGATGGCTTGATGTTTTTAGATACCGATAAAGAAAATCAGTTAAAAGCCGATTTACAGTCATATCAAAGTACCCAAAGTGAACAGCAACAGACCATTCAAGACTTGGCTGAAAAGATAAAGTGGCTAGATAGCGTGACAGAGTCAAAAGAGAAACTGAATACTTATGAAAATGATCTAGATCAGGCTCAGCAGGCTCAGCAAGACTTTATCCCTAATGCCAAACGCTTAACCGCTGCTAATAAAGCACTAGAAATCGATAGTCAGTTCAGCCAACTTGTCCATAGTCGCGATAACCTAAAACGCTTGCAAGAAGAACAGCAGCAGATCAGTAGCATCTTACCGCAAAAACAAAATGATTTAGAACAAGCAACCACACATCTAGAGACAGCGAAAACTCATACACAAGCTACTCACGAAGCTTTGCAAACGGCTCTACCCAATATTGCGCAGGCGCGTAAACTCGATGTGGAGATTGCGCAGAACACGCATATCTTAAAAGATATTGAGCAAAGACAGCAAACTCTAACGGGCAGCACTCAACATCTAAATAAAGAGATAGACAACCATAAACAACAGGCTGCACAAAATAAAACCCAGCTCGCAAGTGTCGAAAGCTATCTTAATGACGCCCATGAATTAAGCAATATTGATAGTGACATAGCAAATTTTAAAAGCCATTGCGGCCGACTAAAAGTAGTATTGCAAGAGAATACCGCCCTATCAGATGATAAAACAAGCCAGCAGCAGCAGATCCACCAGTATCGCGCCAATCTTGACGGCTTAAATCAACAGAAAAAGACAAAAGACACCACCATATTGTCTATACAGGATAAATTGGCCGCTTTACAACAAGAGCAAGCAGCATTAACCCAAGTGCAGTCATTGGCTGATATGCGAGATGAGCAAGAGCAGATTGATGATATCAACCGTCAACTTGACCAAGTGAGCGTTAAGACAAAACAGCTTGATGAGCTTAGTGTACAAGTAAAGAAAATAGTTGCTACCTTGCCAGTAATGAGTAACGACCTCAAGAAGCTGGCAGGCTTAATCGCTGATAATGAATCGGCGCTCGGCGCTGCCAAAGAAAAGCGTCAAGACAAACAAACCCAGCTGCATTTACTACAAAAAGTCGCTAAATTAGAAGACTATATCGCTGACCTAAAAGAGGGTCATCCTTGCCCGCTTTGCGGTGCGTTAGAGCATCCTTATAGTGAAGACCATCCGCACTTAGCGCAAGAAACGGAAGCAACGCAAACTCAGCGGAAAATAGCAGAGCTGGATACGACTATATCCAATTTAGAAGATACTTTATCTAAACATCGTATTACTCAGGCAACTGTACGACAGCAGTTTGCGCAGCAGGAAGAGCAACAAGGCTTGCTAAATCACCAAATACAAAAGTTGAAGATAGATATCGACCAGCTGGTCAGTTTATTAATCAATAAAGGTTATTCTCAAGTTATTGCTGAAACATTAAAACTGCTGGCGCATATAGATACGCATATAGATACACTATCGTTATTAGACAGTAGCAAAATCGAGCTAGGTAAGCGTAAAGAATCTCTTAAAAATACGTTAACTCAATATGAAACGCTTAGCGAGTCGCTCTCTACGATGCGTAACGACATCGAAGCGTTAGACAAGGAGCAGCGTGAGCTAACCAGCACTATTAACGAGATTGAGAGCAATAGTGAAAAAATAGCATGGGCTATAGAAAACTTAGACAAAAAATATCTTGAT
This sequence comes from Psychrobacter proteolyticus, assembly GCF_039762275.1. GTDB lineage: Bacteria > Pseudomonadota > Gammaproteobacteria > Pseudomonadales > Moraxellaceae > Psychrobacter > Psychrobacter proteolyticus_C. The sequence goes on from NZ_JBDLOB010000007.1 coordinate 147,614, forward strand.
AACTTTTCTGAATTGACCGTGCTCAAAACCGATATATTAGCCCTGTTAAATAAATATTCCGCTGACAAAAATCAGTCAGGCACAAAAACGGCGATACGTTTTTCACTGCAATCATTACAACCGCTGATAACCAGCATTGAAAATCAAACCGTACTAAGCAATGTGGACGCTCAGGCGCAAATCAATACTCTGCGCCAATGTCACAGTTCCCTTTTAGAAATCAAGAAACAGTTCAATGACTATAGAGAGGATCAACAAACCCTAAAGACATCACTCGGTCGACTAGAAACACAAATTGAGACCAAGCAGTCTCAACTCGATAAAGAAGAAAATGAGCTTGTTAAACTAGTTCAACTCGCGGCTGAAAAATCGGACTCGCTTAAGAAATTAAAAACAAACAGAGATGACGTCTTAGCTGATAAAGATCCTGAAGCAGAAGAAAAGCGTTTGCGTGATGCGTTAGATCAGGCTAAAACCACGCAGACCTCTACGCAAAGACAGCTAGACAATGCTGAACACATACTTAGTCAATTGCTTGATAAGCAGCGTCACGTGACTGAGCAAGTGACCATAGTACAGGGAACACTCAATACTCAAGAGGATAGCTTTAAGTTAATACTTGCTACTTCTGATTTCGCTGATGAAATAGATTTTACTAATGCACGCCTGCCAATTGATGAACGCAACACACTCAGACAGCAGCAACAGCATATCGATTATGCGCTAAAACAAGCGCAGTCTTTATTAGAAGAAACACAAAAAACACTTGCAGATAAACAAGCCAATCCACTGACAACAGATGATAAAGAAACGCTTACCCAACAGCAATCACAAGCCCAAGATGAATTTAATAAACGAATTGAGTCAATCGGTGCAATCAGTCAGCGTCTAAAGGACAATGAAGATAAGAAAAACACTCAACAGGCGCAGCTTGATGCCATCACTATACAAAAGGATAAACTGCAAGTTTGGCAACAACTGCACAAATTGATTGGCTCATCTGATGGCAAAAAGTTCCGTACCTTTGCCCAAGGGCTAACCTTTGACATTATGATTAGCCATGCTAATACGCAGCTGCAAAAGATGAGCAATCGCTACCTATTGGTTCGTGATGACAGTAACCCACTTGAGTTAAATGTAATGGATGACTATCAAGGTGGTGAAATTCGCAGTACTAAAAATCTTTCAGGCGGCGAAGGTTTTATCATTAGCCTAGCATTAGCATTGGGACTGTCGCAAATGGCCAGTCAAAATATACGTGTAGATTCGCTATTTTTGGATGAAGGGTTTGGAACCTTGGATGAGGAATCTTTAGACATTGCGCTTGATACGCTGACCAATCTACAGCAAGAAAGTAAATTAATCGGGGTGATATCCCATGTTCAGGCGCTAAAAGATCGCATTTTAACCCAAATCAAGGTCGAAAAGCTCTCGGGCGGATTTAGCCGAATTAGTGGTCAAGGGTGTCATAAAGTCGTCAGTGAAAAAGTATCATAAGTTAGGCTAATCACTTTACTACTTAATACTTTCACTTAAACCATTTCGTTTAGACAATAAAAAACCACCGAACCTGAAGAACGGTGGTCTTTTGTGCGACAGTTTAGAATTGATACTACTTAGTAACTAAACCACTAAGCTCACTCATCAATACTGACAACGTTGAAAGACCGATTTGACCTTCTTCATCGTTGCTATGTAGCTCATCCAACTTATTCATCTCTGTGGTGACTGCTGCAAGCTGATCGACGTGTCTTGCTCTCCATTCACTAAATGCTTGCTTAGCATCTGGTTTTGAGAGTACCGCATCCATCAATAAGCGCAAGCTGCGTGACAGCTCGTTCACTAACGCATGACGTGCACGGCGATCCCAGTAGTCTTGCTGTGGTAGGTTCGCAATATTTTCCATCATCCAGTCTAACTGCAATACTTGATAAGCTTCAAAGTATAATGTTGCAATCTCATCAACAGGACGCTCGTATTGCTCAGCAAGCAACGCAGCATCAAGCGCATCGACATGGTACGGTAGCATCGCAAATAGCGTAGCGTCATTATCAGACAGCTCTTTTTGCATCAAGCGCTTGGTATCTTCTTGCAAATATTGTGCAAACTGCTGCTCGATAAAGCCACTTGGCTTCGTCAGTTTTTCCACACTTTCACTAAAGCGGCTAATCATATCAGCGACTTGCAGATTTTGACCGAAGGCATTGATAAACCAAACCACACCGCGCTCAAGTGAGTCACGTAGACGTAGCTCAAGGTTCAGCAGTAACGTCGCCTCAACTTGATTGTCTAGAGCTTCCAGTGCTTTCCAAGCGCGCGATACGTTGAATACATCACGGCTAATCGCATAACCACGTACGATAGTGGCTAGTGATTGATCGGTTTCCTCAAAGAGACGGAATAGCGCTTCAATACCTAAGCGATTGACCACACTGTTGGTCAAGTAAGTACTGATGATCTCGCGATGCAAACGGTGCTCAGTCATCTCATCAAAGAAGCGTGACGCAAGCTCATCTGGGAAGTACTTACGTAGCTCATTGATAAAGTACGGATCATCTGGTAAGTCAGATAGTAGTAGATTGTCATAAACCCACATTTTGCCATAGGCCAAGACCACTGCCAGCTCAGGATTGGTCAGACCAGTATCCACTTTTTGACGCTTCGTAATCTCTTCATCTGATGGTAGATACTCAATCGCACGATCCAGACGCCCTTCACTCTCTAGCATCTGAATAAAGCGCTGATGATCACTCAGATTAGCTGCTGCGCGGATATGGCTCAGCTCGATCGCTTGTGGTTGCAAGTAGTTTTGACGTAGTACCAATTCTGCTACGGTGTCAGTCATACTCTCAAGCAGCTCATTACGTTGCTTCAGCGTCATATCGCCTTGCTCGACCACTTTGCCAAGTAGGATTTTGATATTGACTTCATGATCCGAACAGTTAACACCGCCTGAGTTATCGATTGCATCTGTATAGATACGTCCACCCGTTTGAGCGTACTCGATACGACCTTGCTGAGTTAGACCTAAGTTACCACCTTCACCAACGACGGCTGCGCGTAGCTCATTACCATCGATACGCAGCGAGTCATTCGCACGGTCGCCCACGTCAGCGTGCGTTTCGTTTGCACTTTTGACATAAGTCCCGATACCACCATTCCAGATCAGATCGACAGGTGCTCGTAGTAACGCACTGATCAAATCATTCGGTGCAAGGCTGTCTTCACTGATATCAAAGAGCGACTTCATCTCAGGGCTGATAGCGATGGTCTTGTCTTGGCGTGAGAATATACCACCACCTTGGCTGATTAATGATGCTTCATAATCTGCCCATGATGAGCGTGGTAATTCAAACAAGCGTGCGCGCTCAGCGTATGAAGCCGCTGTATCTGGATTAGGATCAATAAAGATATGTAAATGGTTAAAGGCAGCCACTAGCTTGGTATGCGTTGATAGCAGCATACCATTACCGAATACATCCCCACTCATGTCACCAATACCGACAACGGTAAAGTCGTCACGGTTTTGGATGTCCATACCGCGCATACGGAAGTGACGTTTGACTGACTCCCAACCACCGCGCGCTGTGATACCCATTGCTTTATGGTCATAGCCTACTGAGCCACCTGATGCAAAGGCATCATCTAGCCAGAAGTTGTACTCTGCTGCTAACGCATTGGCTATATCAGAGAAGGTAGCTGTACCTTTGTCTGCCGCAACAACCAAGTACGGGTCGTCTTCATCATGACGTACCGTGTTGGCTGGCGGGACGATGTTGCCATCTACGATATTGTCTGTGACATCAAGCATGCCGCGTAAGAATGTCTGATAGCAGGCGATACCTTCTGCTTGGAACGCCTCACGACCATCAGCCATACTCTTGGTTTTGACAATAAATCCGCCTTTAGAGCCTACAGGGACGATTACTGCGTTTTTGACCATCTGTGCTTTGACAAGGCCGAGTACTTCAGTACGGAAATCTTCCATACGATCTGACCAGCGCAGACCACCGCGAGCGACTTTGCCGCCACGTAAGTGTACAGCTTCGACGCGTGGTGAATACACAAATATTTCAAACATTGGCTTTGGTTTAGGCAAGTTTGGAATGTCTGCTGCCAAGAATTTAAATGACAGACGATCTTTGCGTTGACCATCACTATCCACTTGATAGAAGTTGGTACGTACCATCGCATTGATCAAATCTAAGTACCAGCGCAAGATACGATCTTCATCCAAGCTATCTACATCTGCTAGCGCAGCAGTGATTTGCTCTTGAATTTTCGTTGTTTTTTCTTGGCGCGTCTCATCACTATATTCAGGATTCATGCGCGCATCAAATAAACTACCTAACGCGACGCTGATATCACTGTTTTTGACCACGGTTTGCTGAATATAAGCACTAGAGAATGGGGCACGTGCTTGCAGCATATAGCGAGACAATGCACGCAATACGACGACATCATAAGTATCGAGCTTGGTCGTTAGTACTAATTCATTAAATGAATCGCTTTCAACGCGACCTGCCCAGATTTGTTTTAGGCTGTCTTCGAACTGACCACGCACGACTTGCATATTGACCGTATCGACATGCTCTAGGGTCAACTCATACTCTTGCATCCAGATAGGTTGCTCTGGCAAGTCAAACTCATAAGTCTGTGCTGAGATAACTGACACACCAAAGTTTTCAAGTATTGGTAATACTTTTGACAAGATAACCGGCTGCTCGCGACCATATAGCTTTAGGTGGAGCTGGTTACGTGCATCGCCTGTCGACTGGTATAAATGCCAAAGCATTGGTTGCTCTGCGGTCAGTCCTGCCAAACGTTTCGTATCTTCGACTGCGGTACGAGCATCAAAACGCTCTTGGTAGGCAGCAGGGATATAGTTTAAGAAGCGACGATTTAAAGCATTGGCTTGTTGCTCACCCACATTGTCGAGTAGCATCTTTTGATAATTATCATCCCATGATTGCATGAGTGCTGATAATTTGGCTTCAAGTGTGGCGATATTGACGTCATTTACTTGACCAGGCACGGTACGTACGTGGACGTGCACACGAGCATGCGCAGATTCATTAAATTCAGTGGTAAACCCTGAAGACATACCGTTATAGGCGTCTTTTAGGACATTTTGTACTTTAATGCGTAGCTCGGTGTTGAACTTATCACGTGGGATATAAACCAAGCACGAGACAAAACGCTGATAATGGTCAATACGGCTAAATAGACGTAAGCTCTTCTTGTCTTGTAGTTGAGTAATGCCCGAAACAATTGGATATAGCTCTTCGACGCTGGCTTGGAACAAATCATCACGTGGCAAGGTATTAATCACATGCATCATCTTGTGATGAGCATGACCGTCACGTGGCAAGTCTGCCATCGCCATAATTTTATTGGCTTTTTCGCGCAATAGCGGTATTTGCTGTACAGTCAGCTGATAGGCTTGTGACGTAAGCAAACCGATAAAGCGGTATTCACCAATTAGGTTACCGTTATCATCGAACTTATGAATGCCCAAAAAGTCCATATATACTGAACGATGCACAGGTGATACACGGCTTGATTTAGACAGCATCAACACGCGTGGCTCAGTCAACAATTGCTTTAACCCTTTAGGTAGTTGGCTAAAGCTTTCTGATAGCTTGTCTTTCTCAGAACCACGTAGTAGACCAAGTCCACTGTTACCAATCGCAAATAAATCTAAATCGGTCGGCTCAGAAGTCACTTCGATAGACTGACCGCCTTCTAAGCGGTATTCACGATACCCTAAGAATATGAAGTGATCGTCTAAGATCCAATCTAAAAATGCTTGGATTTCTTGTTGTGAATAGAATACTTCTGGTAGTGGCTTAGTTGAAAGCTCAGTTTTGATGTCATTTAACTGCGCACGCATCTGTTTCCAGTCGCCAACGACCGTATCAAGCGTGTCAATTTTTGACATCAGCATTCTTTGCAGCGCTTCCAAGTCTTCGTTGTCTTGGTAAGCAATTTCACAATGAATCAATGACATATGTGAAGTGGCACTTTCATGTGCGCCTTCGATATGGGTAATATCACCATTGTCATCACGCTCAACACTGATAATAATGTTGTAAGTACGATGAACATCGATACCTTCAGCTTCTAGGCTCATCAAAATCGTATCAACTAAGAATGGTCTATCATAAGCTGCGATTTGAATGACAGTGTGCGAGCTGTGAAAGTGCTGCTCTTCTGCTGCTGGGTTTAGTACTGTCAGCTGCGGCTTGCTGCCGTCGTAAGCTTTGAGTAGTGTAAAGTGATGTAGCGCCATGCCCGCCAAGTCAGCATTACTAATCGCCTCTGCAGTTTCTTGATGCAGCGGCTGATAATAGCTATGAATAAAATGATCAAATAGCGATTTGTCTTTTTGTACATAACTGGTAGCAATATCGCTTATCTGGCTAATGCGCTCTTTTGCGATACTGAGGGAGTTTGGCATTTCCTGCGTCCTTTTTTTATAGATTTGGTTTAACATTTATTTATTTAAGTTTATCGATTTAGATTGACTACTGTTACTGCATATTCATCATTGGTGCAACGGTGCAGTATTTCCATTCACGCGACTTATTTTATTTTTATAACAGTTAGAAATTTTCTCCTTTTTTGCTCTTATTTTTTATTAATATGTAGCCATCAGAATTTAATACTACCAATATAGTGAAGTGTAACGCACATAAGGCGCGAGCTAAAGTGTACAACATCATTTCATGAATCAGCGATGTGTCGATAACCTTTACTAATGAGACAATGCATTTTTAGACATCGATATGGATGATTCAGTGCTGGCAGGCGGATACTCATGGTAATTGAAGGCGTTTTTTTGTTAGAATATGCCAACATATTTAAGAGCGTACGACTCGCTCACTATTAACTTTAATGCTAAGGGCAAAAGGTATGATGAATATTTTGGTGGTTGGCTCAGGTGGTCGCGAACACGCATTGGCATGGCAATGTGCAAAAGATGACAATGTAAAAAATGTCTACATCGCTCCTGGTAATGCTGGCACCGCCCTTGAGCCTAAATGCCAAAACGTTACGCTAGAGTCTACCGACGCTGACGCAGGCGAGCATAGTGCTGTTATCGTCTTTTGTCAAAATAATGATATCGACATGGTAATTGTTGGTCCAGAAGCGCCTTTGGTCACAGGCATTGTTGATGCTTGTCGTGATGCAGGTATCAAAGCATGGGGCCCAACAGCGTACTGTGCACAGTTAGAAGGCTCAAAAACTTTTGCTAAAGAGTTCATGGAGCAAAACAATATCCCAACCGCTGCTTATCAAGGTTTTACTGACGCAGTCGCTGCAAAAGCCTATGTCGATGAGCAAGGCGCACCTATCGTTATCAAAGCAGATGGTCTTGCTGCAGGTAAAGGCGTGATCGTTGCTGAAACGATCGAACAAGCACATGAAGCTATCGACGATATGTTAGCGGACAACAAGTTCGGTGATGCTGGCAGCCGCGTGGTTATCGAGCAGTTCTTACAGGGTGAAGAAGCCAGCTTTATCTGTATGATTGATGGTGATAATATCTTGCCAATGGCAACCAGCCAAGATCACAAACGTGCTTTTGAAGGTGATACTGGTCCAAACACTGGCGGTATGGGTGCCTACTCCCCTGCTCCAGTTGTTACGAGCGATGTTCATAACAAAGTCATGCAGCAAGTGATTCAACCAGTAGTCGATGCCATGAAAAACGCAGGCCACCCTTATACTGGATTCTTATACGCTGGTCTTATGATTGATAAGGCAGGCGACCCGTATGTCATCGAATTTAACTGCCGTTTTGGTGATCCAGAAACGCAACCTATCTTAATGCGCTTGCAGTCATCAATGGTCGATTTGGTCGCACAAGGTTTGGCAGGTCAGTTACCTAGTGAAGCAAAATGGGATGCGCGCCCTGCTCTAGGTATCGTTGTCGCATCAAAAGGCTACCCTGAAACTTCATCTAAAGGTGATGTGATTGCTGGTTTGCCAGAACTAGATCCTAACAACGACAATGCTGTGAAAGTTTTCCATGCTGGCACAGCATTTTCTAACGATAATGATAAAGAAGTCGTTACAAACGGCGGGCGTGTATTATGTGTGACTGCGCTAGCAGATAGCATTTCTGATGCTCAGCAAGCCGCATTAGCAGTCACCGCTGCTATCAGTTTCGATGGTGCTCAGTACCGTCGTGATATTGGTCACCATGCCATCACTCGCGAAAATGCTTAGCAGATAAGGCATACTAAAAAAATATTGAGTAATGTCTTGGGCAGTGTGTTTTAGATAGTGCGAAGGTTTCGCTCAATATGTTTGATTAATAGTATTTCTATATTTTATAGCTCTACATCATTATTTGACCTAGCATCATGCTAGGTCTTATTTTTTATTATCTTTTTGATACTGACCTATTGGCTATAAATAGATTTCACTAAATTTTAATAGTCAGTGAACTTGCTAAAAAAATCTAGCTATTTATTAATCATACTCAAGTTGGTAAGCACCTATTTCTCAATAGTTATCATTAGATATTAGCTTACAAAGTAACCATCAATGGCCAGCTCAGGCTCATAAAACTAACGCGCTTTATATGATACAATTTTGTACCTGTGCATCACGTCTCCCTTGTATTGTAGGTTTCGAACCCGCAAATCAATACCAATTGGATGAATGATTATACTTATGGCAAATGATACGTCTAAACCTTTTAGCAACAAGCAATCAATCGATAGCCTAAAAACCTCAGGGTTTGATCGTCGTATGTCGATTGCAAAAACTTCTTTGAATATTGGTCGTCGTTGGGCGGGTAATAGCGTGTCTGGTATGTTCTTAAATAAAGAAGCACGTACTGCACGTAATCAGGCGTTTATGGAAACTCAGGCAAATTATCTGGCATCAGAGCTGGGTAAATTGAAAGGTTCGGTCGTCAAGATTGGTCAAATGCTAGCGATTTATGGTGAGCATATACTGCCGCCAGAGATCACGCGCGCTTTGCAAACCCTTAATGATGATACGGCAACATTGACTTGGCCAACGATTGAGCAAACATTACGCCAGCTACTGGGCAACAAACTAAACGAGCTAGACATTGATCCTGTCCCCATCGGAACTGCTTCTCTTGCTCAAGTTCATCGTGCGACCGTACTCGCCACTGGCGAACAAGTCGTCTTAAAAATTCAATATCCAGGTGTGGCAGACGCTATCAACTCTGACCTTGCCTTGTTTAAACGATTGTTAAAAGTAAGTAATATCGTTCCCCAAACTCGCGCACTCGATGCTTGGTTTGAGGAAATACGTGACTTACTTCATCACGAAGTCGATTATGAAGCGGAAGCGGCTACGACAGAGCGTTTTTACGAGCGTTTAATCGATGATCCGCGCTATATCGTGCCTAAGATCAATCGCACTTATTCTAAAAAGCGTCTGCTATGTATGTCATATGAGCCAGGTATCACTGTGGTCTCGGAAGCATTGCAGCTATTACCTCATGAACGCCGAAATGCCATTGGTCAAGCGGCCATTGAAATCATGATGCAAGAGATTTTTGTATGGGGTGAGATGCAGACAGATCCCAACTTTGGTAATTATCTGGTGCGTGTGAGCGAAAACGGAGAAGATATCGATAGATTGGTTTTGCTAGATTTTGGAGCAATTCGTCAGTTTGATGGCAACTTATTAACGATTGCTCGTGGTCTACTACGCGCGGGATATCGCCATGATCAGCAAGCAATGAGCCTTGCTATGAAAGGATATGACTTTTTCGATAGCATGAGTAATAAAGTACGTTCAGATATTGCCTCGTTATTTTTATTGGCTACAGAGCCTTTTAGTGACCCTGAGAAAAACGCTAATATCCCTAGTGAATGTTTGGATGAGCAGAATCGCTATATTTGGGCCAACAGTAAATTACATTCACGCCTATCCACTACGGCCACACGTGCAATGCAGTCCTTTGAATTTAACTTACCACCAAAAGAATTTATGTTTATCAGCCGCAAGTTTATCGGTGCATATACCTTTTTGACTGTTTTAGATGCGCATACCAACTCTAATAGCCTTGTAAAACCTTATCTATAAATCGGGCAAGTTTTTGGCCGTCCTTTAGTGACGGCTTTTCAATGTTTTGATTTTATTTGCTTAGGCTATTTTATATTTAATATTACTAACTTTACTGTGTATAACTGATATAAGTCCTATATTTACTTAGGCTATTATTTTTCGCTTATAGCACTTACCTGCCAATCATCAAATCTTGTTTTATACCACTTCGGCTTACGAATACTTAGCTCCCAACACACTTCTTGTCGTGCAAGATATTTTACTTCGAAATGAGTGCGCTGACTGGTCGCTGGTACTCGAGAACGTGTTGATGGTAGACACCATACTTTGGTGGCTTGGTGTTCTGCATTGTCCATATAGGATTCGATATTAGTGACTAATATCACTTCTCCGCCCACCTGCAAGCGTGATAGTAGAAACTCAAAAAAAGGCATGTTCAGCCATTGCTGATTTGGATTGTGCTGTTCAGGATTGGGATAAAGAATGAAGATTTTAGCCAAGCTATTTGGTTTGATTGCATGCACTGTCCATGCAATCGCATCCGCATGAATCGCGTCTAAATTTGATAGATTTTGTAAAGTGGCTAATTTTGAAAATGCTTCAAATTTATTACGTGTGCGTTCAATGGCTATCAGATGCTTATCAGTATTTTGCGCTGAAAAGCTAAGTGCATGCTTACCCTTCCCTGCTCCAATTTCTAGCATTAACGGTTTTTCATCTTTATTGTCATTGATGATATTTGGAATAATAAAGTCACGCGGTGCTGACAGTTTTTGTGGTTGAAAGGCACGCTCTTGCTGATGCGTGAGATCAATATTGTCGGTCATCTACTATCCTTAAAGCATTTGTCTTTTGTCATTATTCGGGCCCATGCTATTATATAGTCAATCCAATTGAATAGTAATACAGCGATAGCAAGTACGCCTCGTTTCGTCGTAATTTAAATGACGGATGCGTTTTATGCTTGTGCCATATGCAACCAATACTAATAACATTTAGGACATTGCTCTTTTCTTATGACTGACTCTACTGCAAACACGCCCCCAAAGACCTACCCTTGCCCACGTTGCGGTACTCAGACGGCCTGGCAAGACAATAAATACAAGCCGTTTTGTAGCAGTCGCTGCAAGCTGATCGACTTAGGTGCTTGGGCAAACGAAGATTACACCTTACCTGCAGAAACCACGCCTTTTTCTGACGAGCTATAATCCACACTTTTACTCAATTATTATACCAAGGATGCTTTACATGTCTGCTACTTACCTGATGCCCACTTATAATCGTCAACCAATCAGCTTTACACGCGGTGCAGGCAGTTGGCTCTATACCAAAGATGACACGCCTTACTTAGATGCCTTGACTGGTATCGCGGTATGCGGCTTAGGACACTGTCATCCACAAGTCACTGACGCGATTCAGCAGCAAGCAGGTACGTTAATTCATACAAGCAACTTGTTCGGCATTGACTGGCAAGAGCGTGCTGGAGAGATACTATGTACCGCCGCCCAAATGGACAGTGTGTTTTTTGCCAATAGCGGCGCCGAAGCCAATGAAGCTGCATTGAAACTGGCACGTTTATACGCGTACAAGCAAGGTTTTAAACGTCCAAAAGTTATCGTAATGGAGCAGTCGTTCCATGGTCGTACGTTATTATCTTTGTCAGCTACTGCAAATCCAAAAGCACGTGAAGGGTTTTATACGCTAGATGAGGACTTTATTCGTGTGCCATTTGGCGATATCGACGCTATCAAACAAGCTGCCCAAGAACATGATGATATCTGCGCTATCTTTGTAGAGCCAATCCAAGGCGAAGGTGGCTTGAATACTGCAGCCAATGGCTTCACTTATCTTGAAGAGTTACAAGCGGAATGTGACGCTCATAACTGGTTATTTATGCTGGATGAAGTGCAAACAGGTAATGGCCGTACGGGTAAATACTTTGCTTATCAACACAGCAATGCTCGTCCTGATGTGTTGACGACAGCCAAAGGTCTAGGTAATGGCTTCCCAGTCGGTGCGTGCATGGTACGCGGCCGTGCCAATGGTCTGTTTGGTGCTGGTAGCCATGGGTCTACTTATGGTGGTACGCCATTGGCCAGCCGTGTGGTACATAGCGTATACGACGTGCTAGAAAATAGTAATATCATGGAAAACGCAGTGACTGAGGGTTTATTCATTAGAGAAAGTATCGTTGATACATTTGGCCAACATGGCGTTAGTAGTCGCGGTGCAGGTATGATGATTGGTATCGCGCTACCTGAAGATATGGATTGTAGCCAACTGGTGGATCGTGCCCGTGATGAGCAAAAGCTGATCATTAATGTGACGGGTGGTCATGTTGTACGTTTGCTACCACCACTTAACATGAGCCGTGATGAAAGCACACAGGTCGCTGAACGTTTAATCAATCTGTTGAAGCCATCATTTTAAAGCATGCTTCAATGTTAATAACAGACAACAAAAAAGCCTATAGATGATTCATTATCTATAGGCTTTTTGCTAACTACTTACTGCTAACTAAAAACGTTTTGTGCGTAGTGAGAACAACACTTAATTTGCATGGAAGTATTTTTTCAGTACTTCTAGGCAACGAGTTATTTTGGCTGGCTGTTGGTCACGGTTCAAAGTGACCGCATATAGCACAAAGCTCGGTAATTGATAGCCAGTCAACACTTCTACCAACTCTCCACTCTCAAGCTCTTTTTTGACGTCCATTTCTAACATTCTAACCAAACCATGACCTTCTTTAGCCAACGTCGTTGCCATGAATACGTTATTGGTATAGATACGTGAGTTCATTTTGACACGCGTCTTCTTACCAGTTTCAGTCTGAATCATATCGATCTGATTGGCGTCTTTCATGATTTCAATACAGATTAATTGATGCTCAGCCAAATCTTTAGGCGTATTTAGCTTACTGTGCTGACGCAAATACTGAGGTGAGGCAACCAGTAATTGGCGCACATCGGTCAATGGATGACTGCTCAAACTAGAATCATTAATCGATGGGCTCATGCGAATGGCAATATCAATACGCTCGTCAATCATATCAATATAATGATTGTCAGCTAGATAAGTGACACTTAAATCATCATGTGCCGCCATCCAAGTAGAGAGTGCTGGCAGTATGTGATTAACACCAAGCTCAGGAGTCGTCGATACACGCAAGCTACCTGCTAGCTCATCACGCAATTGATTAACTTTGATACGCCCTTGCTCCGCTGCACTGACGACATCTTTTGCCGCTTCATAAAAGCTCTCACCAGCTTCTGTTAAGCTTAGCTTACGAGTTGAGCGATGTAGCAATACCACACCAAGCTCGTTCTCTAATGAACGAATTTGCTGACTGACTGCACTGGTTGTAATACCTAGCTCACGTGCTGAGCCACTAAAAGAGCCATGTCCGACCACACTGGCGAACACAGCCATACCGCGTAAATTATCCAACATATTCTCACCTAAACGTCATTTCAGTTTTTAATATAACTTAACCATTATAACGACTTTGCATTCATCTTATCGTTATCAAATGGTTCTCTCTTGTTTGATAAATATATTTTGACCCGTAATAAAAACAAAAATATCAAGGTGATATATTGCTATCACCTTGATATTTAATATAAAACTACGTTCAATATATAAATATACTTTTAGATACTTTGAGCAAACACTGCTCTAAAATCTCAATACAGCTGTACTTTACCCATTTTCCCCTCACCGCGTTCAGTTAAATACTGCATTACTGGTGTTTTTAGTAATTTCGTTTCAGCAACGGTTTTCGCTTGCTCTAAACGTTTCTTCTGTCGGCGCTCTGGGGTTTTATCTTCGGTCTGCATGATACTACTATCAATTTTCAAGTCAATGTCAGCTTGCGTAAATTGCTGTTGTAGCTTAGCTGCCAATTGCTGAAAAGTGACCTGCAAATGCTTACTATCAACACTGGTCAAAAACGTGGCTTTACCATTACATTGACCAGTCATTGTACCTTGTCGTGCTAGTGCTAGCTCATCTTGTGCCAATACCTCGCTTTCACGAGCAGTTTGCAGCCAGTAGTCCCACTTTTCTGGGTTCCACTCGCCTGTCAGTTCCTGAGGTGGACAACGCAGCAATGTGCGTGGATCTTCATCAGAGTGTGCTGTTAACTGAGAATCATTTGCGCCAGGCTCAACAACTGGTTCAGGCTCAACAACTGGTTCAGGCTCAACAACTGGTTCAGGCTCAACAACTGGTTCAGGCTCAACAACTGGTTCAGGCTCAACAACTGGTTCAGGCTCAACAACTGGTTC
>NZ_JBDLOB010000008.1:0-157137 GCF_039762275.1 Psychrobacter proteolyticus
ACAGGTCGCTGACTATTAATACAGGTCGCTGACTATTAATACAGGTCGCTGACTATTAATACAGGTCGCTGACTATTAATACAGGTCGCTGACTATTAATACAGGTCGCTGACTATTAATACAGGTCACAGATACTGTGAGACAGTATCAGTCAGGTATACACTACCGCTTTAACTGTATTTCTCGACAACCTCATTTTATTGTTTTAGATTGTTTCTAACTTAGGAAGTTATATGCCCAACTGGCCACCAGACCCTAACAAACGTCCTGATAATTCGGCAAATCAGCCAACGCAACCGCAGCAACCAAGCCCGCCAAGTGGACAAGAATGGAAGGTGCTGGAAAACACGTTATTAGCGAGTGTGGTTGAGCAGCGCCGCGCTCGTCGTTGGAGTATCTTTTTTAAACTACTGACCTTTGGTTATATCCTATTGATATTTTTGACCCTTGGTCGTGGTTGCAGCAGTGCGCCAACAGGTATGGACGCAGTCGATACTAGCGATCCACATTTAGCAGTGGTTGAGCTGCAAGGCGTCATCAGTAATGACGATGTGGCCAATGCGTATGATGTTAATGAAGCCTTGAGAGACGCTTTTGCAAACAGTAACTCAAAAGCAGTGGCCTTAGATATTAACTCACCTGGCGGTTCACCGGTACAGTCTGATGAGATTTGGCAGACCATGATGGATTTACGCCAAGAGTACCCAGACAAAAAGCTATATGCGGTGATTGGTGATATCGGTGCGTCAGGTGCTTATTATATTGCATCTGCTGCAGATGAGATTTATGTCAATCCATCAAGTTTGGTCGGCTCTATCGGTGTCATTATGCCAAGCTATAACGTCAAAGGTTTGATGGACAAAGTTGGCGTAGAAGATCGTACGATTACGGCTGGTGAGTATAAAGATATCTTAAGCTTATCTCGTCCGTTGACTGACTATGAAGAAAATCATGTTGAAAAAGTACTAGCAAACACGCACAAGCATTTTATCAATGCTGTCAAAGAAGGGCGCGGCGACCGTCTGAAAAATCCTGAGCAAAACAAACTGTTCTCAGGGTTATTCTGGACAGGTGAGCAGTCTATTGAGCTAGGCTTAGCAGATAAAACAGGTAGTATCACAAGTCTAAGTAAGCAACTAGATCTAGATACTATCATTAGCTATAGCCCAACTGATCCGTTCCAAATGTTTATGGATCGTTTTGCAGTGAAGTTAGGTGCAGGTATTGGCTCTAGCGTTAGTCTCGACGTATTGCCACAAGAAAGTAACACTGGGCAGATGCGTTAAGCGTTTTATGTTTTAGATATAATGTGTATGATTGTTAAGGCTGAGCATATAATTGTGCTCAGCCTTAATTGTATGCAATACCAAATAAAAAACCTTAGCCCAAGTGATAGCCTGATTGAATTAGCTATACAACTATAACCATCAAACATAGTCGTCAAACTTGCCATATAAACATGGTTGGTTTTGAAGGGGTTAGTTTTGATGCTGTTGGTTTTAATAATGGTACAAGGTTCAATCATTAAAATAATATATAACATAAACGATCCCACGAGAGTCTGTCATGAGTGATGAAATAAATTTGCAGTCCTTTGCTAAACTGCCTGTCTCTAAAATAACCAATAAACCTGTGCTGCATTTTGCCCATGCTAATGGAATGCCAAGCGCGGTATATGAGCCATTTTTTGAAGGTTTATCAGAATTTTTTACGGTTGAATATATTGCGATGTTGGGTGATACGCCTGATTATCCAGTGGACGATCATTGGCGCAGTTTGACGCAGCAAATTATTGATAGCGTAAACAGAGCCTGCGAAAAGCATGGCGTTGCACAGGTAGTAGGAGTGGGGCATTCGCTTGGGGCTATGTGTACGTTGCAGGCCACGTATCGTCAGCCTGAACTGTTTGCACAAGCGGTACTTATGGACCCGCCTTGGATTTATGGCAAAGTCAGCTTGTTGTGGCATTTGGCAAAGACAGCAGACAGATTACCGCTTATGAATAATCGTCTGATGGACAAGCTATCACCAGCTGGCGTTTCCAAGCATCGCCGTGATGTGTGGGATAGCCGGGATGAAGCATATGAGAAAATGCGACATAAAGGGTTTTTTAAGAATTTTGATGAGCGCAGCTTTCAAGGATATATCGATCACGGCTTGCATGAGCGTGCTGATGGCAAAGTAACATTGGCTATCCCTAAAGCCAGCGAAGTCGCTGTGTTCCGTACCAATCCTTCTTGGTATTGGCTGGCACCGAATCGTGGCCCTAAAGTGCCTGTGACTTTAATCATTGGTCAAGACAGTATTTTTTTGAAACGTCGCTTTCCGCAGCAGATAAAATCGCGCTTAGGCATTCCTTATGAGATTCACGAAGGAGGGCATATGTTCCCACTTGAGCATCCAGAGTCTGTCTCAAAGCTAGTGCTAGGATTGATCAAGCAGCAACTGTCAAAATAAACGCAACATATTATCAGTCATGCTTGTAATGGATATGAGCTGCCAGAGTATTTTTAAGTGATACCTTTATGCAGAAGAACCTAATTGCGCCATCTAGTACGACTGTCTCACCTAAGTCTCTGCCGCTATTTTCGCGCGTGGGTACATTCGTCCTGACAGTAGGAATGGTGCTTGCTTTTTTTATCAGTCAGTTGGTAGGTGTCTATATCGCTGGCAAGCTGGTATTACCTGCCGATGAAAGGACATCGGTAGGGCGTATATTCTATTTTGGTAGTAATGATGGAACGGTCGTGAGCCTGTCTATACTTATCGGCTGTATATTGCTAGTGGCAATTAGCGTGCTTATCATTCGTTTAAAAGGTGGCAGTCTGCGTCAATATCTAGTGCTAAAGCCGTTCTCACTGTCGGTGGGTATAGGCATGCTTGGGCTACTACTGATATTTATGATTGCCAGTCAGACACTGACGTATGTACTCGATATGGCGCCGCTGGTGTTTGTTGATCCTCTTTATCATTCAGTCAGTTCGGTTTGGCTATTGGTCTTTGCTATGGTGGTCGTCGCACCAATTTATGAAGAGGTTATCTTTCGCGGTATATTGTGGTCTGCCATCGTAGAACAGTTCACAGCACCTTCATATTCAGCGAATCATGGGGCGATTGTCGCCAGCATTGTGACAAGTTTGATATTCGCTGTGATCCATGTACAGTATGGTATCTATGAGATTAGTACCATCGTAGTGTTGGCATTGATATTTTGCTATGCACGGATTAAGTCAGGCTCGCTATTACTGCCAATCGTACTACACATTGTCAATAATGGTGCAGCGATGTGGCAGTATATTGCGCAAGCGGCGTAGATGAAATACTAGCCTCAATGATTGCTACTATATAAATTATATCGAAATAGTTAGATATAAAAATTTGGCTACGCGTTAGGATTATGCATCAGGATTTAATAGTAGCACTTCATCGGCAGCTCGCTTGATATCATCAATCGTCAGCTGAGGTTTGCCGCTCAATGCTTGACGCCATTTACGCGCGCCCATCAGACCTTGGAAGAGTCCTAAATAATGCCGTGTCATTGTTGGCAACGCCTCGCCTTTTGCGAGTTGTTCTTCGAGATATGGATAAAGCTGCGCTAAAATCTCTGAGCGCTTAGGTATTGTCTCAGGAGTTGCCTCGTTCCATAAGCTATTGGCCTCTGCTAATAGATATGGGTTGTGATAAAACGCCCGACCAATCATCACGCCATCGATATGCTGTAGGTGCGTTCGGATGTCCTCAATTGTATCGATACCGCCATTGATTTCGATATCTAGCTTAGGAAAATCCTGCTTTAGACGGTACACATCATCGTAACGCAGCGGTGGTATCTCGCGATTTTGCTTAGGGCTGAGCCCCTGCAACCATGCCGTACGCGCATGTACGATAAAGCGGGTACAACCTGCCGCTGCTACTGTCTGTACAAAGTCCACCATAAACTCATAACTATCAAAGTCATCGATACCAATACGATGTTTGACCGTCACTGGGATATCGACTGCAGCTTGCATGTGCTTGACCAAATCAGCGACGGTCTGAGGTTCTGCCATCAGACAGGCACCTATCTTATTGTGCTGTACGCGATCTGAGGGGCAGCCAACATTGATATTGACTTCATCATAGCCATATTGCTGAGCAAACTCTGCGCATTGCGTCATCTCATTGATGTCTGCACCGCCGAGCTGCAATACAAGAGGGTGCTCAAGTGTATCGAAGCGCAAATGCCGTGCTCGATTGCCATAAATCAATGCACCAGTACTGATCATCTCGGTATAAAGATAGGTATGCGGATTAAACAGTCGCGCAAAATAACGATAATCTGTCGTAGTCCAGTCGATCATTGGCGCAACTGAGAGGCGTTTGTTGGTCATATCAACCATGGTCATCAAGCCTTAATATTTGTGTCTTAAATAAATGGAGAAGGTGCAATGGATGAGACAACCCATTGCACCTTATTTTCAAGATTTTTTAGAGCTTCAAGCGTTATGCGAGGCGGCGATTAACTGTTTACTTATACAATAACGTGGTCAATCTTTTTCAACTCGGGCAAATTATAAAAATAAAGCCCCATGATAATACCGATAAAGCCAATAAAGGCAATGTACAGTGCTGGTGAAAAGCTTACTAGAGTCGTGGCGTATCCAAGACCAAAAGGTATTAGCACACCAGTAATGCCCTGTGTGACATTGTTGCAAAAAGCAACGCCAGTCAGACGTACATTGGTCGGAAACAGCTCTACAAGGATAGCAGGGACCATACCAATCACGCCAGCACAGAAGCCCAAAATCGCATACATGATTAATATATAATCACCGCCCGCCTGCAAATGGTAAAAGAACGCCAGCATTTGGGCAATCAGTAAAATTGAACCGATTGCCAACACTTTACCAAAATTCTCATGATTAGAAATCATCCCATAGAATATACAGCCAAAAATGATAAATATGATGCCCAGGCTATGGGAGAACCCGAATAAATCACTGTCCAACGAAAAGTTTATCTCTATCAAGTCTGGTAATAGCAAAACGATAACAGTAGAAATGCTAGAGATTACTAACGTCAGCACCATACCGATAAAAATAGAATGCTTGCAGTGTTTAAAAAGTAACGTCAGTGGCTTGCCTGCATTTTTACTTGCCTTCGGCTTTACGAGTGCCAAGAAGAAAGGCGTCTCTCCAACCATTCGCCACACCAATAACGGCAAAGCACTTAGTACAGCGGCCACTAAAAATGGCAAGCGCCATCCATATTCAGTTAACTCAGCGGTAGTCATAAAGCTAGAGAGCCACATAAAAAATGCATTTGAAAATAGCACACCCACAAAGAAGCTGGCAGTCACATAGCTACAGGCTACTGATAAATACTGTCTGGGCACATGCTCTGCCACAAATACCCAAGATAAGGGAACATAAAGTCCGTATGCCATACCCTGTATGATTCTTAACAAAATGAATAAAGCAGGCGCAAAGATGCCCCATTGTGCATAAGTTGGCAAAAATGCCATTGCGAGGAGACTACATGCGGTGACTATGATACTTAGCAATAAAACGGGCTTTCTACCTTTTATATCACCATAACGACCGATGAGAACACCTCCGATTGGACGTGCTAAATAACCGATAACAAAAAGCCCCATTCCTTGCAGCTTAGCAACTCTAGGATCAGCATTAGCAGGAAAAATCGCTGCTGAAACAATATCTGAGATATACAAGTAAATCAAAAAATCAAAAAATATCACAGCGCTGATGAAGCTAATGAACATCACTATGTTTTTGTCTTTAGTAGACATTAGGGCGTATTGAGAACGAGACGGCATAATAGATCACATATCCACAGAGTAAAGTGGTCATTAAGACGATCATCGTTTGGATAACCGGCCATGGTAAAAACGGCAAATCAAGATATATAAAAGATGATTTGCCGAAACAATAAGTTGGGAGTTTAAAATAAAAGTTTTTGAATGGTACTTTGTTTACTTAATACAACTGAGTCGCAAAACTAAATGTTCTAATGGTCTAGAGCTGTCGAAATTAATAAGCTATATATTTACAACAGCCAGTCAATGGGCAACCAAGACATAATGGTTAGCCAAACATGGTCACCCATGTCCACTCGGGGCTCGGAGTCATAGACTACCTTTTCGCCTTTTTCCGTGGTGTGCCACTGCAGATTGCCATTTTCTAGCAGCTTGACTTCATACGCTTGATTTAATAGATCGTCGCTCAAGGCACCATGCAGCTGCCTTGCTAGCTCATCATCATTAATGATTACGCCCATTTCGGTATTGATATTGGCAGAGCGTGGGTCAACGTTGTATGAACCGATAAAGACTTGATAATCATCTACTGCAAACGTTTTTGCGTGCAAACTGGTCGATGATTGGCTACGTGCCCGCCACAGTTTGTTATCACGTTTTTCTTCAGCAGCGGTTGATTTTAGCTCATATATTTTGACGCCTGAACGAAGCAGGCGAGGTCGCCACTGGCTATAACCAGAATGCACTGCAGTCACATCGGTCGCATCAAATGAGTTGGTTAATATCTTAATATCGACACCAGCTTCAGCCAACTTAACCAATGTATCAACGCCATCTTTGGTCGGTACAAAATAAGAAGAAATAATCGTCAATTTCTTGGTTGGGCTACCAAGCAAGTTACGCAACTGATGAACCAAGTTGGTATCGGCAGGAACCGTTTTGCTTAGTTTGCCAACATTATCACTTAAGAATTGCATGTCGGTCCAACGGAAAGGCACACGCTTATTAATCAAGTCACTATCAATCGTAGAGTCTTTGATCGCAGCCTTATAAACCGTCAAGCTGCTGCCTTCGTTGTTTTCTTCATCCAGACCGAGTTTATCTAAGGCCTTTAAAAAATCCGGTGTGACGTCATTATCAAATTTCGCTAGGGTCTCGATATCAAATGATAAAGGCGATGACCAATAGTCATAAAAACTGTTATCAATATCTGCGACGACTTTACCGATAAGTAAGACATCCAAATCTGCAAATTGGCTACTTTGATCATTACTAAGGTATTCGTTGCCGATATTACGCCCACCGATGATGGTAATCTGCTTATCAAAGGTCATGCTCTTATTGTGCATGCGGCGATTGATACGCGGCAGACCAGTCACATAGTTCAACGTCGGAAACTTACGATGCATCAAAGGGTTGATGATACGCACCGCGATATTGGGATGACTGGCAAAACGTAATAAATGCTGATCGAACTTGGCACTATTATTAAAATCATCTAACAATAAGCGCACAATCACACCGCGCTCAGCCGCGTCCCATAAGTCTTTTAGTAGAAGCTGACCAGCCTGATCGTTATGCCAAATATAATACTGCGCATCAATATTACGCGTGGCCATATCTGTCAGGATGCTACGTGCCGCAAAAGCATTCGCTCCGGTCACGATTGGGTGATAACCAGACAAGTCAGGATGAATATCGTTTTGCGCACTAATAGCAGAAACCAAATCAGTGCTGCTGGTCTTAATCGTCTCACCTTGCGTCGTTTGCTCGTCTGAATATAGCGCTTCTACGCGTGCTGATAGTGCTTGGCTTTCCGGTAAATGTGGCTGCTTGGGCAAACTCTGGCAAGCACTAAGACCTAAAGTCAGTCCTAGGGTTAGACTCAACGATAAGCTGCTTGGTTCTATACTGAACATCGACATAACGAATTTACCTTAATGAGCCTAAATGTACTGATAAATAATGATTCTGAGTGTTTGCAACACTCTTGTTAGATGTATTACCAGACTGTTGTTGTATTATGCATGGCAAAATCTAAATCGTCGCTAAGCTTAGCAGCTGTTGCGATATCTGCCTATTATAAATACGTTATTTTTGTTAGATTTAGCGCACGAAATCATTGTTTTTTAAGTAGTGTTTAATTATATATGTGGCATATTTTAAGCAGTAGAATTGATACATCTTTGGTATTCGAAAATAATATTTAGTGGCCATTTGAAACTAGCTGTGCGGAATAAGTCGACATGATATGATAACGCTGATAAATTCGGTCGATAATCAGAAGAATAAGCAGTCATTTTGTTTCAATTAAAAGACCAACCAATAAAATACTAATCAATAAAATACCAACCAAAGTAACGGAACGTTTATGAATCAGTCGCAAAACCATGATGAGAGCAGTTTGAACAAGTTAGATCCAAACTGGCGCAACGATGCCTTAGATTTAGGTCTTGATTATGGCATGCAGACCATCGCAGTGCGGGCAGGTCAACACCGTACAGACGAAGGCGAGCATTCAGAGCCTATTTTTACCACCAGCTCTTACGTTTATCGTTCAGCTGCTGATGCCGCTGCTCATTTTGACGGTACAAAAACAGGCAATGTCTACTCGCGTCATACCAATCCAAGCGTACGTACTTTTGAGCGTCGCTTGGCTGCGTTAGAAAATGGTGAACGCGCGGTTGCGACAGCTTCTGGTATGGGCGCTATTTTGACCATGTGTTTGGCATACCTAAAAGCGGGTGACCATTTGCTAGCGGCCAACCAGTTATTCGGCTCATCTATCGGTCTGTTTAACAACTATATGGCCAAGTTTGGTGTTGAAGTCAGCTACGTTGATTGCTTCGACAATGAGGCATGGGCCAATGCGGTTCAACCAAATACCAAGGTGATCTATTGCGAAAGCCCAAGTAATCCATTGGCACAGATTTGCGATATCGGTTATTTGAGTCAGCTATGTAAAGCCAATGATATATTACTCGTCGTTGATAACTGCTTTGCGACACCAGCATTGCAGCGCCCATTAGATTTGGGTGCGGATGTGGTCATTCACTCTGCGACCAAATATTTGGATGGTCAGGGTCGAGTATTAGGCGGTGCGTTGGTCGGTAGTGATGAACTGATGCAAGAAGCATTTACCGTGGTGCGCTCAGGTGGTATTAGCATGAGTCCGTTCAATGCTTGGGTATTTACTAAGGGGCTTGAAACGCTTAAATTGCGTATGCAAGCGCATTGCCAAAATGCCAATCAAGTGGCAGAGTTTTTGGTCAATCATCCTAATGTCAGTACTGTGCATTTCTCAGGCTTGAGTGACCATTCTGCGCACGAGCTTGCTACACGTCAGCATCATATGAAGAATGGTTACGGTGCTATTATGGGTTTTGAAGTCAAGGCATCTGATAGCCGTGATACCAAAGAAGCGGCGTGGCATGTGATTGATTCAACCCAAATGGTCTCTATCACCAATAACTTGGGCGATGCCAAAACCACGATTACTCATCCTGCAACCACGACGCATTTCCGCTTAACTGCTGAGGCTCGTGCCGAAGCTGGCGTTAAAGATGGTCTGATTCGTCTATCGGTAGGTCTAGAAGATGTGGAAGATATTATCAAAGACTTGGCACGTGGTTTAGACAGTTTGTAAAGATAACGGTATAATCTGCACTAACGCATTGCATTAACTTTACGTTATTAATTATTCATTACTATACGCACTAGCATAAAATACAAACCATAAATAACAAAAGAGGCAACTATGAACATTCAAGCATTGATGCAACAAGCACAAACGATGCAAAAGAAAGTAGAAGCGAACGTTGAAAACGCTAAGAAAGAACTTGCTAACAAAGAAGTGCAAGCAGAAGCGGGCAGTGGACTAGTTAAAGTAACGATGACTGGTCGTCATGTGGTTAAGCGTTTGACTATTGATCCAAGTCTGTTAGAAGATGAGCCAGATATGATCGAAGATCTTATCGCTGCTGCTATCAATGATGCGGTTCGTCAAGCAGATGCACTATATGAAGAAACGATGGCTGGCGCGACCTCGGGCATGGGTCTGCCACCAGGTATGCAAGGCATGTTTTAAGCATTAAATACTTCATACTAAAGACAAAAATGGGGTTGTTATCGATACGATACGACCCCATTTTTATAGCTACGATTTATAAATTCAGTTAGATAAAGTCAACTAAAGGAAGCTACTTTGCTTACAGCCAAATTTGATCAGCTGGTCAAACAGCTGCGTATATTGCCAGGCGTTGGTCAAAAAAGTGCCCAACGAATGGCGTTACATCTGCTCAGTAAAAAACGCCCACAAGGCATGGCACTCGCCCAAGCACTAGATGAAGCGATGCGTGATATTGTTGAATGTCAGCGTTGCCATAGCTTTAGTGATGAGGCTGTATGTCCGCTATGCCAAGACGTTAGACGTGATGACAGTCTGCTATGCGTGGTCGAGACAGCAGCAGATGTGATGGCGATTGAACAGACAGCTGGTTATCGTGGACGTTATTTTGTGTTGGGCGGGCATCTATCGCCAATTGATGGTGTCAGCGCCGACGACTTAAATATTGATCAGCTCGTATGGCGAGTGAAGCAAGAACCTGTCGAAGAGCTAATACTGGCAACGGGTACGACTGTCGAAGGGCAGACTACGGCGCACTTTATCAGTGAAGCTGTCAGTCGTCATGTTAATAGAGTAACGCGATTAGCCCAAGGTGTACCGATGGGTGGCGAGCTTGAGTATCTGGATAGTATGACGCTCGGTCAAGCCATGCAAAATCGTTCTTTTTTATAATGTTTTGATTGCTTCAAAGTCTTACCCAATTCATTTCTTGGAATTGTTATAATTACTTTATTATTGTTTATCTTTTAATTTTATTAAGGCGCGGTTTAGCGTTTTATTTTCTCCTATTAATGCAGGTATCTGCCCGTGTCCAATAACGTTTCAAACGCCTTAGCTCAATCAAATGCTTCTGATATCAATGATGGCTCATTACCAGAAGCCGCTAATACTGAGCCAATGTCAGCAGCCACTTCATCTGAGTCAGTGTCTAATACTCCAGATGCTGAGGTGCTAGATATTGATGCACTATTGGATATTGCTGATGATGTTGCTATTACTTGGGTACGTAAGCAAAGCGAGTTAGATGAGGTTATTGATGCCTTAGCGACTTGCGGACGCGTGGCCTTAGATACTGAGTTTATCAAGCGTGACACTTATTATCCGCGCTTGGCACTGGTGCAATTAAATACTGGTAATCATGTTTATCTACTGGATGCACCGCAGTTGCAACTGGCTGAGCTGTGGGAAGCGCTACGCAAAGTAGATGTTGCTATTTGGCATGCCTGCGGCGAAGATTTGGGCATTTTTTATCTGTTGTCTGGCTGCCCACCGTTGACCAATATCTTCGATACGCAAATTGCGTTGTCTTATCTGACGGGTCAATTACAAATGGGGTATCAGCAGGCACTGGCTGATCAGCTAGATATGCATATTGATAAAGAACATAGTCAGTCTGATTGGCTCCAGCGTCCGTTGACAGATGAGCAAGAGCAATATGCCATCGACGATGTGCGTTATTTGCCAGCGCTATATCTCAGTATCGAGCATGCACTTAAGGCGCAAGGGTTATACGATTATGTTTGGGCCGACTGTCAGCTTTATGCCAGTGATTTGTATGACTCGCAGCACGTCGAAGATGAAGCGATGTATCTAACAATGGCAGATTATCGCTATAACTCGCAGCAAATGGCGATACTCAAAGGAGTGGCTACATGGCGAGAAGAGCTGGCACGCGCGACCAATCAACCGCGTACCTTTGTGATAAAAAAACAAGCAGTACGAGAGATTGTCACTGAAAAGCCAAACAGCATGCGCGAGCTGGCACATAAAACGACCATGCACCGTAGTATGCTGCGACTATATGGCGAAGAGCTGCTGAAAGTAATCAGAGATGCCAAAAGTCTACCGTCTACAGAGCATCCAGACTGTCTAGTGCCGCCATACCGCTCAAAAAATAAAGTATTATCAAAAGCAGTGCAGCAAACGATTGATGAGCATGCGCGCGAAATCGGTATACCTGCCAGTGTATTGATGCGTAAAAAATGGCTAGGACAATTATATGAAGTGGTTGCTCTTGATAAAGATGTGAGCGAACTGCCACAAGGGCTAAAAGGTTGGCGTAACGATTGGATCATTAAAACCTTAATTCCAGTCATCAAAAAGCATAAAACCGAACTGCAGCAGGGCATGGGTATTCGTGTTCAATAAGGAGTCGCTCAACCAAGCAGCGTTCGATAAGGCACCGTTTAACAAGAAATCGTTTGATAAGACTGAAAACTGACACTCAAGTATTCATACAGCTCTTAGCGTTTAAATCGTCCATGCTCTAAAAAGTATCGAGTCTGCTCGGCGACCTCTGGATTCACTAGCATGCCAGTATGTGAGACTGGCATGACGATATGATCAGCTGCAGACTCTATTTTCGTCTCCTCTATATATACTGTCCCGTCATGTACAAGCTGCTCGTTAAGGGGTGGCTTATCAGATTTGCGCAGTTTGCGATTATGATATTGCAAAAACAGCTGACCTAGACCATAAGGTCGGTTGCCAGCGATGACGCCTAGCGTCACATGTTTGGGCAATAGTGCGACTGTGCCGTCGAGTGCGTCGACATATGAGCGACCTACGACAACAGGAGTCAATCGCCAAATATAATCTGCACAAATACTGCCTATATGCGGTGTCCCTAGAGTCACGCAACGTCCAATTTTCCATTTTGGATACTGAGCAACAAAATCACGAATGATTAAACCACCCAAGCTATGCCCAACCAAGTCTATAGGATGATCTAGGTGATGATTTGTTTCTAGCCAGCTATTTAGGCGGGCGCTATTGGTCTTAATACCATCACGCATACTACGGTAGCCATACTGATGGGTATCAAATCCTGCTGCTTGCAGGCGCTTGGCTAATGGTCGCATAATCCATGGGGTTTGATGCAACCCATGGATTAGAATGACGCGAGTTTTTTGTTTAGGCGCTTTATGTTGCATAGTATTGTCCAAATGATTGCTTCAGAAATTCAAGATAAATTGCTTATTATAAATATAAGCTTTTATTGCACTGAGTTCTTATCGTTTATTTTATTGATAATATTACCTACTAATGTAATAGATAAAAAGTCAGCAAAATAAAAACCTCCAAGTCAGCTGCTGACTTGGAGGTTTTTTACTACAGAGAATAACTATCGAAAATGATAATTACATATAGTTTTCGATACTTGGGCAAGAGCACATTAGGTTCTTATCACCATAAGCATCATCGACACGCGCGACACTTGGCCAGAACTTGTTTGCACGAATGTACGGCAGTGGGAATGCAGCAGTCTCACGGCTGTATGGATGCGTCCACTCTTCGCCAGTAATCATAGCTGCGGTATGCGGTGCATTGACTAATGGGTTGTCTTCTAGCGTCCAGTTATCTTCACCAGCTTTGGCTTTCATGGCTTCAGCTTTGATAGATTTTAACGCACTGATAAAGCGATCCAACTCTTCTTTTGACTCAGACTCAGTTGGCTCAATCATAAGCGTGCCAGCGACTGGGAAGCTCATTGTTGGTGAATGGAAACCATAATCCATCAAGCGCTTCGCAATATCGCTTTCTGTGATGCCAGTCTCTTCTTTTAACGGACGAATATCGATGATACATTCGTGAGCCACACGGCCGTTTTTACCTGCATACAAAACAGGGTAGTGACCTTTTAGTTCGGCTGCCACGTAGTTTGCGTTCAGTAATGCCAACTCCGTTGCTTTTAATAAGCCATCACGGCCCATCATAGCAATATACATCCACGAAATAGGTAAGATGCTTGCTGAACCATAAGGTGCTGCTGATACGGCTGAGCAGTCTTTTTGTGCATTGTGTACAGGGCTCAAGGTATGGTTGGCCATAAACGTTGCCAAATGCGCCTTCATACCGATAGGGCCCATGCCTGGACCACCGCCGCCATGCGGGATACAGAAAGTTTTGTGCAAGTTCATGTGCAATACATCAGCACCAACGTCTGCAGGCTGCATCATGCCTACCTGAGCATTCATGTTCGCGCCGTCCATATAGACCTGACCACCATGTTTGTGAGTCAAATCACAGATATGACGGATGCCTTCTTCGAACACACCATGCGTCGATGGATAAGTGATCATTAAAGCACCTAGGCGATCGCTGTATTCTTCACATTTGGCGGTTAGATCATCGATATCAACGTTGCCGTTTTCATCAGTTTTGACCACGACCACTTGCATACCCATCATCATAGCGGTAGCAGGGTTGGTACCGTGCGCCGACATAGGAATTAGGCAAACATCGCGATTGGTTTCGCCCAATGACTCATGATAACGGCGAATCGCTAACAGACCAGCATATTCACCAGAAGCGCCAGAGTTTGGCTGCATAGAGACATCATCAAAACCAGTAATGGCTTTTAATTGATCTTGTAAGCTATCGATCATCGCGATATAGCCAGTAACTTGATCACGCGGTGCAAAAGGATGCACGTTGGCAAATTCAGGCCAAGTAATCGGTAGCATCTCACTGGTGGCGTTTAGCTTCATAGTACAGCTACCCAGTGAAATCATGCTGCGGTTCATCGCCAAATCTTTGTCTTCAAGCGACTTTAGGTAGCGTAGCATTTCATGCTCGGTATGATGCGAATTGAATACTGGATGAGTCAAAATGTCATCCGTACGCAAGTGTGCGCTATCTAGAGAGACGCGAGCTGTTTCAGGTAGATCGTGTGACTTGTTGACGAATAGCTGAGTCAACGTGTTGAAGTCTTGCTGATCGCTGGTTTCACTAAAGGCAACGCTTAATCTGGTGTCGCTTAAACGCCATAAGTTATAGCCAACGTTATCTGCATTTTTGAAAATTTGAGTAGCCAATTTCTCTGAACCACAATCAACCACGACTGTATCGAAGAATTGATCATGTACCACGCTCAAGCTGCTGTCGTTAGATTCTGTGATAGCATCAGCAAACGCAGTGGCAAAAGCATGAATACGAGTGGCAATACGCTTAACGCCGCCTGGACCATGATATACCGCGTACATGCCAGCGAGGTTGGCTAGCAATACTTGTGAGGTACAGATGTTTGAGTTGGCTTTTTCGCGGCGGATATGCTGCTCACGCGTTTGTAGAGCCATACGCAGTGCTGTATTGCCTTGAGCGTCTTTTGAGACACCAATGATACGACCAGGCGCTGAACGCTTGGCTTTATCAGAGAACGCAAAATAAGCGGCATGTGGACCACCGAAGCCCATTGGAATACCGAAACGCTGCGTGCTACCTAGCGCTACGTCAGCACCCATGTCAGCTGGTGATTTCAATAGTACCAAGCTCATGATGTCACTGACGACGCTGACGTAAGTCTTGTTTTCTTTTACGGCCGCGATGACGTCTGTTAAGTCTTTCACATCGCCTTCAGCACCGACATACTGGAATAGCGCACCGAAATAATCGCCAGATTTAGCCGTTTCAAAATCACCAACGACCACTTCCCAACCGAAGTACTTAGCACGAGTATTGATAACATCTAGCGTTTGTGGATAGACACGCTCGTCGACGAAATACTGCGTTGATTTACTTTTGCTCACACGCTTTGACATCGCCATTGCTTCTGCCGCTGCTGTTGCTTCATCAAGCAATGACGCACCAGCTAATTCAAGACCAGTCAAATCGATACAAACTTGTTGGAAGTTCAGCAATGCTTCTAGACGACCTTGAGCGATTTCCGCTTGATAAGGTGTATAAGCGGTATACCAGCCTGGATTTTCAAGAACGTTGCGCTGAATGACCGCAGGCATACGAACCGGAGAGTAGCCTTGACCGATATAGCTTTTGTTAACAGTGATGTCGTCTGCCATCGTGCGTAGTTTGGCAAGTGCAGCGTGCTCACTCATCGCTACTGGCAAATCCAACTCTTTGTGCAAACGTACTGGCTCAGGCACAGTGTCATTGATAAAGCTTTGCATATCTTTATAACCAGCAGCGCTAAGTAGGTCAGCTTGCTTGGTCTCGTTCGAACCTAAGTGGCGATAGACAAATTCAGCTTCGTTGAACAATCCTTGAAAGGTATCAAACGATGGGTTTTGAGAGATAGTCATGACAATCCTTGGTTAAGGGAGTAATAAACAAAATAGCAATTAAGGGAATAATGTGAGCGGTACGTTATACGTAATGCACAAACTGTTTTTGATCAAAACGGAACTGGGTGTTGTAAACGCCATTGTCAGCACGTTCACCTGCGCCAATCATCATAATGATATGCTGATCGTCGCCTAGGCCTAGTAATCGCTTCATAGCAGGCTCATCAAAGCCGCCCATAGCACAGCTATCAAATCCATGAGCACGTAGTGCTAGCATGAGGTTTTCGGCGGCAAGCGCGGTGTTATTGGTTGCCCAGTTTTTGGTATCTTCAAACGTATAGTAAGGCGATTTGATTGGGCCCTTTACGCGTCTGACCACTTGCGTCGCGCCCCATTTCGCAGCCGAAACCACGTTGGCTGGGCCGCGCAGAAAGTCCATCGTGACAACTTTGTTGTAGTAGTCTTTCACTTTCTTTGGCACTGGCTGATCAGGGTATTCGCGCAATACTTGCTTAGCGTGATCATGCCAAACGTCAGTACGAGCAACGATGGCAATCAAACGGGCTGATGTTTTTGCTGCGTTTTGATTCATGCAGTTTTTGACGGCGCGCTTGCGATTGTCAGCATCATCGATAACATAAAATTCCCACGGCTGTAGGTTGCTAGAGTTTGGCGCTAGCATGGCCAAACGCAGACAGTCTGCCAATACGTCATCAGGGATAGGTGTGTCAGTAAAACGGCGCACGGAACGGCGTGACTCTACGATATCGCGAAATGCTTGTAGCTGCGGCATATGGCTTGGCGTGGCGATGGGGTCTTTATTATCGGTGTTGGCATTCATATTAGGATCCATGCTGAGAATTGGGTTATCAGTTTGAGTCATTATTGATAGCACGTATTCATTGGGATTCGAATAGGTGATCAATACGAGTCAATGAGATAACGCTTGGTAGCAATAACATCGGACGATAATGATTGTTGGAGATCTACATATAAAGCTGCTTTCAAATAATAAGCATGGTCAATGAGCCAATACTTTTAATGAGAAAGGTTGTTCAAACTGTTTAAATAGAGAGTATAGATACCAGCTGCTGCCAGTATCTATGATGTTTAGTCGGGGCTAGTGCTTTGTATGAGTTAAAGTCTTACAAATGCTAATGTCTTGTGAGAGCATGCTTAGCTTACGTGCTTATCTTACGTGCTTAGCTTATAAGTCGCTTTCGTACTCGTCAGCAGTCATTAGTGCTTCGTAGTCAGCGATGTTGTCAGGCTTCATTCTGAAGAACCAACCTTCGCCGTATGGGTCAGAGTTGATGATTTCAGGATCATCTTCTAGTGCTTCGTTGATAGCGATCACTTCACCTGAAATAGGGGCATAAACATCAGAAGCCGCTTTTACTGATTCAACAACTGAGATTTCGTCATCGACAGCGATGATATCGCCCACATCTGGTAGCTCAACGAATACCACATCACCCAATAGATCTTGAGCATGGTCAGTGATACCAACAGTGATTGTACCGTCGTCTTCTAGGCGTAGCCATTCGTGACTCGCAATATATTTTAGCTCTGCTGGGATGTTGCTCATGGTCTCTCTCCTAAGTGATAGAGGTTAATTAACAAAAATAATGGAGGCTAGGCGTGTCGCCATTTTTATAATCGTATGTAAAATGACAACGCGCTCTAATGATAGAATTTATAAGACCTAAGAGTCAAACTGTTGCTTGCCGTTACGGACAAAAGGTAGCTTCAATACGCGTACATCGACGAACTTACCTTTACCGCGTAGATCGACTTGTACGCTGTCGTCTTCTGATAAGCTGGCAGGTACACGAGCAATCGCGATTGAATTTTTTAGGCTAGGGGAGAATGTGCCACTGGTGATAATGCCAGTTTGCTCGTTATCAGTGCCTTGATTGATAGTCACTGTCATCCCTTCACGCAATACGCCACGCGTGGTCAATAGCAGACCCACTTGCTTCATAGCAGTGTTGTATTCTTTTGACTGCTTACGTTTGCTGACCAATGCTTCGCGGCCGACAAAGGCACGATCGTCTTTGAGCGCTAGCGTCCAGCCCATATTGCACTCGTAAGGGCTGATGGTCTCGTCCATGTCATGACCATAAAGGTTCATGCCCGCCTCCATACGCAAGGTATCACGTGCGCCAAGACCGGCAGGTTTGATGCCATTTGCTTTTAATTGCTCAAAGAAAGCAGGGGCATCATCAGCATGCATAATGACTTCGACGCCATCTTCACCAGTATAGCCAGTACGAGCCACAAACCAATCGGTGCCTTCGATATCGGTCAAGTCAGCACCAACGAAAGGTTTTAGTGTTGCTAAAGTATCCGCCCAGCTTGGTTTGGCCTGAGCCAGTTTTGCAATCGCATTTGGACCTTGCACGGCGAGCATCGCCAGCTCAGGACGCTCGGTAATCATAATATTGAAACCTTCGGCGACTTTATTAAACTGTGCTAAGTCTTTGTCACGAGTGGCTGCGTTAGAAACGATACGGTACTCAGTTTCTTCTGCATTCATCAGGTAGACGATCAAATCATCGATGACGCCGCCTTGCTCATTGAGCATACCAGAGTACAGCGCTTTACCAGCGGTAGTGAGTTTGTTGACATCGTTTGCGAGCAGCTTTTGTAGCCATGCTTTAGTATCAGCGCCTTTGATGTCAGTCACAACCATATGTGAGACATCAAACATACCTGCATCTGTGCGTACTGCTTCGTGCTCTTCGATTTGTGAACCGTAATGAATGGGCAATTCCCAACCAGAAAAATCGACCAGTTTGCCCTCACTATCAATATGAGACTGGTAAAAAGGGGTGCGCTGAGGAGCTTGGTTGCTGCTAGAGTCTTGAGAATGGGTATCAGTCATAACAAATCCTTATGTGTACATCAGTCGTACTCAGCAGAGTAGGGAGTGATGCGCAACGTAAAAGTAACGAGAAGCAATATTGCAAGGTGCAAATATCACATCAAAGGGTGACACAGAAAGCAAAGATGAAGACGTAAGCCAAACGGACGCTGTACGTCGGTTTGAGCTAAAGCCCTATCTGTCCTGTGACCTGAGATTTTCAACACGAACCATCATTTTTGGGCGGTTATATGAGCCCTATCGTCGATGATAGCGTATTTTCTCCCCTTCGGTGGGTAAGACGTCGTCCGTGCTTACCACTCTCCAGATTTGTTATGCCTTATGTTTGATAAAAAAGTAGTGGGCTATGAGTGTCATACTACTAAACATTACCAAACAACAGTGACATGCGTTTTTCAGTCCTTTTACCTGAGCGATTGGCAGGGTGGATGCGCCTTCGGTGGTTATCCAGCAATTGCGATAATTGTATAACCAATAGGGTTCAATACAAAAACGATGCTGATAAACTCTCTCCTGAAAAACGCTTTTATTATGAAAGGTTCAAAGCGCTTTTACAAGTCATCAAAGCCATTAAAATAAATAAATTTGGCAAAAATAATGTTTTGATAGGGCAGTCTGTCAAATAGGTTATGTTTTACAACGATATTTTTATCGCTCATATCAGCGTTTTATCTGTGTGTTTTGACAAAAATTACGATAGCAAAACGCAAAGCGACTACTGGTATTTGCCTGAAATATGCTAACCTACGCCCATAGTTTCTGATAGGTGGTTTTTATGCATTGCGATATTTATAAATTTCCCAAACACGACGACATGTATATCTACATTGCGCGTCCTGATTATCCTGATGATACTGATGAGATCAAAGACTGGCTTGGCGTATTACCAAAAGATTTCCGTGCAGGTTTAGGTCGTAGTAAGTTCGTCATGCATCTGGACTTATCAACTAAAGATAAGCTCGCTCGTGTCGATAAAGAAGAAGTGCTGGCAAAACTGCAGTCTCAAGGCTACTTTGTGCAGTTGCCGCCGCAAGACGTGATGCGCCGCCAAGCAGAGCTGCGTGCTCGTGAATCGCAGGACAGCATCTACAATTAATAGATTTGTCAGCAAGTAAGTGTGGTAGGACATATATCAGTACGCTACCTTAAAAACAGCGTCGATAGAAACCTACGGCACACTTGCCCACATGCATTTGGGTAGAGAGTCGTGATAAACTGACACTCTACGCAATGCATATATAAGCTTACATAATGCATAAGTTCATTATGTAGTTGGCCTCATTCTGGTTCTACAGAACGCACATATACCGCTAGACACAGATTGTGTCACCGGCGATAAACGCAGGTAAATAAACACGCATGGACTGGTTAAAAAATATCTTACATAGCTTACCGCTAGAGTCTATCAGTGACATTCTCGGTGAGATTGCCATTTGGTGGGGCCAAATGGTAAAGGATGTCCCGCCCGCTGATTTGCCGATGTATGCTTATCTGGGCGGTGCTGTTTTGGTACTAGTGCTATGGATACTCGTTGCTCGTGTACTGCCAAAACCATTGGGCGGTATGAGCTGGATGGTTCTGTTTGCAGTATTATTAGCACCAGGTACTGCACTTGGCGATCCGAGCGAGCTTGCACCAGCCAGCATTAGCGTCGTCTATGCTGTGATGATGAAAGATTACGCAGGCGCGGTTGCTAATATGTTGCCGATATTGGTGATACTGGTCGCAGGGTTGTTTGTT
This sequence comes from Psychrobacter proteolyticus, assembly GCF_039762275.1. Classification (GTDB taxonomy): domain Bacteria; phylum Pseudomonadota; class Gammaproteobacteria; order Pseudomonadales; family Moraxellaceae; genus Psychrobacter; species Psychrobacter proteolyticus_C. The sequence goes on from NZ_JBDLOB010000008.1 coordinate 20,529, forward strand.
GGTTTTGTATGGCAGTTGATACGCAGCGCATTTGCATCAAGCTTGGACAAAGCCCGTAGCCGCAGCGCAGAAGATACACAGGCAACGTTACAAATGACCACAGGCAGTTATTTGCCAGAAGGCGCTACCGTAACTGAACAGCCTGATACTAACGTAAGCTTAAAAAAAGACAGTACGTTGGCTAAAAAAACAGATAGCGATACGTCTGATAAGTGATAAAAATAAGCTAGGCGTTGAGACAAAATTACTGTCTTAAAAGTTATTTGATACCCGAAAAAAAAGACACCGCTGGGTGTCTTTTTTTATGCCAGATTGTTTATTAGGCATATAAATAATTGCTCACTATACATTGCACATAACAATTGTTAATAAATGCGAACGCATGAGTATTTTGGCAATGCATCAGGCTGTGCTAATCTAATTTATTCTTTACCAATTTATTCGTTATTAGTCATTTATGTTTTAGACCTATCCATTTATAACAACTCATCTATAACAACAATCGAGATCTGATTATGACCACAGCCGACAATACTAAGAAAAACTTTACTGGTACCAGTAGTTATATTGCTACCGATGATTTGCAACTGGCCGTAAATGCCGCCATGACTTTACAAAAGCCATTGCTGATAAAAGGCGAGCCTGGCACAGGTAAGACGTTGCTTGCCGAAGAAGTTGCTGAGAGTTTGGGTATGCCACTGATTACTTGGCACGTCAAATCGACGACTAAGGCTGAGCAAGGACTGTACGAGTATGATGCAGTATCACGCCTGCGCGATTCGCAGTTGGGTGATGATAAGGTCTATGACATTGCCAACTATATCAAGCCGGGCAAGCTGTGGGACGCTTTTACCAGTACAGAGCGTAGCGTACTGCTGATTGATGAGATTGATAAAGCCGATATCGAGTTCCCAAATGACTTGCTACATGAGCTTGATAAGATGTCTTTTTATGTTTATGAGACGGGCGAGACTATAACAGCGGCGCAGCGTCCAGTGGTTATTATTACTTCAAACAATGAAAAAGAGCTACCAGATGCGTTTTTACGTCGTTGCTTCTTCCATTATATTGACTTTCCAGAAGAAGAAACCATGCGCCAAATCATCGAAGTGCATTTTCCAGATATTCAAGAAAAACTGGTCAATGATGCATTGGATATCTTCTATAAGCTGCGCGGTATTCAAGGTCTTAAAAAGCCACCATCAACGTCTGAGTTGGTCGATTGGTTAACCTTGTTACTTGCTGATGATATGGCTCAGGACGAGCTAGAAGAAAATCTGCGCGGCGAGAAATCTATTCCACCTCTATATGGCGCATTGCTCAAAAACGAAGCAGACGTGAGTTTATTACAACGTTTTGCCAATATGATGCGTCGTTAATGTTTGCCGCTTGCGTTGGCTTTAATATCTTGTGTCCGATATCGGATGTCTATTATGAAGGTCAACGCAAGCGCTCAACCTGTGACTGTACCAATTAATGATATCAGCAATATCACCAGATAATAATATCAGCCAATAAGTGATACGACTCTTATGTTTATCAAACTATTCTATACCTTGCGTACTTATGGCGTGCCAGTCAGTACGCGTGAGCTGCTCGATCTCAATGCCGCATTAGACAAAGGGCTGATGATGCAGTCGCATCCTGAAGATCCAGCACTGACTACTTTTGCCAGCCGCGAAGATATGTATCGGCTGATTCGACTGTGCATGGTCAAAGACGAGCGCCATTTTGATAAGTTCGATCGGGCTATGGCGGATTATTTTGAAGGTGTCGATAGTCTCGATATGGATGAGCTATTAGCCAAGCTAACGGACGTGCCCAAAGAATGGCTGGATCTAAAGCTCGACCCAAAGAATCTGACTGAAGAGCAAAGACGATTACTGAAAAAGTACGGCTCGCTTGAAGAGCTGATGAAGGCGTTAGAAGAACGGTTAAAAGAGCAAAAAGAACGTCATCAAGGTGGTAGTAAATGGGTAGGGACGGGCGGTACTTCGCCATTTGGTGCCTATGGCGACCATCCAGAAGGCGTGCGTGTCGGCGGTGAGTCTCGCAAACGCAGCGCAGCAAAAGTTTGGGAGCAGCGTAAATATCGCAATCTCGATGACGACAATCAGCTCGGTACTCGCCAAATTCAGATGGCGCTACGCAATCTGCGTCAGTTTGCGCGGACTGGCAGTGCTGACGAGCTAGATATTCATGAGACGATTAAACGCACGGCAAAAAAGGGTGTGCTCGATATACATATGCAGGCAGAGCGCCGTAACCGTGTCAAAGTGCTAATGTTGTTTGATGTGGGCGGCAGTATGGATATCCATGTCGAAGCGCTCGAAAAACTGTTTTCTGCGGCAAAAAATGAATTTAAAACCTTAGAGTTCTTTTATTTCCATAACTGCTTGTATGACTATGTGTGGAAGGACAACAATCGTCGCCATAGTGCACCGATGCCAACATTTGAGCTACTCAATAAATATGGCCGAGAGTATCGTGTTATCTTCGTCGGTGATGCATCGATGTCACCTTATGAGCTAATGACAGTCGGTGGTAGCGTAGAGTATATGAATAATGAAGCGGGCATCGTATGGCTGAAGCGAGTACTTGAGCATTTTGATAAAGTAACTTGGCTCAATCCTGAAAACCCGTCGTATTGGCAATATACGCAAACCATCGTTGAGATTAAAAAGCTGTTCGAAAATAAAATGTATCCGATGACGCTACATGGTGTTGAAGAAATGACTCAGTATATGGCACGGTAATATTAGTCTACATTTGGACGAGTAATATAAAAAAGCACTTAAAGCGACGTTATCGTTTTAAGTGCTTTTTTATTGAGTGTAATTCCAATTTTGAGGAGGTATATTAGCGACAAATGCTATGGTAAAGAGGGATGTTATTGTTTATTTTCAACCAATCCAATCATCACGCCCATCTCTTTTTTATCTTGCTTATCGATACTAGGCGCATACAACGCTGAGGCAATACCACCGTCTAAAAACAGCGCGTTTGAACAACCTAGCTCATTCTTAAATAGCTCTGCAAACTGATAAAAGGTCACAGGCTCATCGCTATTAACGAGCTGTATACTGCCATCACGGCAAACGCCTGCACCATTACGCAGTTTGATTGAGCTGCTATCAGAGTTAAACTGTGGGTGTATCTCGTCATTGATGACAAGCATAGGACCCGATTGCGTTGCATACCAAGGCTGCACATCACCATTGTTTAGCTGCTCATTTAACGCATTACTTTCGGTGATTTGCACGTTGCCAGCTTTGTCCCACCACATAACCCCATTAGGTAATAGATGAAAATTACCGCCACCTTCTTTTGTATTTAGCGATTTGAGTTCTTTGCCTTCGATAACTGTATAGCCAATCGGCGCATAGTGTGCATTATACATGCCTGCATTCATCGCAAAGTTAAGGGTCTCATTGTTCGGTAATGTGGCCAATAACGCATCAAAGGTCAGCAGAGGCTCATTGTTATCAGAGGATTGCCAGAATAGTTGTAATGAATAACGCTCGCTCGCTAACGCGGTAGCATCCACTCGGCAAACGCTATAAATAAAGGGTGTGTCTTCAGTCTGACATGACCAGCTATCGGTATCGCTACTAGCCGCATTGGTATTTGTCTGCTGGCAAGCGCTCAGACCCAGCGCAAGCACTATCGTTGATAGGAATAAGGTAAAAATAGAACTTGGCATCAATCACGCGTCTTTTAATGTATAAATTATTTAAGTTTGGTTGCTATCTACTGCTTAATTACACTTACATCACTACCTTTTAAGTACAACGATTTAGGCGCTGATTCAGTCGCTAGCAGGCGGGAAGTCGCGGATTGTATTATTCACATTACCAATTAATCGTCCACCATCGGTGAGATTGGTCAAGTGCTCAGAATTATATCCAGCGCTGTGTTCTGTTGGCGCGCCAGTCTCTTTGCCCTTATCGCGTGAGTCCTTGTTATAAGCAATGAGTGCATCATTATTGGCTAAGAAGCTATCAGGGTTTGCCATGACCCACATCTGGTTGAATATATCAGCACGGGCGCTATGATCGAGTAGTGCGCCTTTGTCAGCAAAATAGAAGAATTTGGATAGCAGCTTAATTTGCCCATCATCTAGACGGCGTGCGATATGATACGGCTGTAATTGGCTAGGATGCTGTAAACCGACCGCGCCTACGATACTGGCAAGCGATTTTAGCGTGTTTTTGTGGAAACTTGCAACACGCTCAGCCTTACTAGGGACGTCAAGCGCCTTTTGACGATATGGATCTTGGGTTGCCACACCTGTCGGGCAAGTGTTGGTATGACAAGAGCGCGACTGAATGCAGCCGACCGCAAACATGAAGCCACGTGCTGAGTTGCACCAATCGGCACCTAGCGCAATCATGCGCGCGATATCAAAGCCTGATACGATCTTGCCACTGACGCCAAGCTTAATTTTGTCACGAATACCTGCACCGACTAAAGTGTTATGCACTAGCAAAAATCCTTCAACCATCGGCATGCCGACATTGTCCATAAACTCGACGGGCGCTGCACCTGTGCCGCCTTCTGCACCATCAATAACGATAAAATCAGGATAGTTATCCGTCTCTATCATCGCTTTGACAATCGCCATAAACTGCCATGGCTGACCAATACATAGCTTAAAGCCAACTGGCTTGCCGCCCGATAGGTCGCGTAGCTGTTGCCAAAAGGCGACCAGCTCGCGCGGGGTGCTAAATGCAGTGTGCGAGGAGGGCGAGATACAGTCTTGACCCGTAGGTACTTGACGTGTGTCTGCAATCTCTTGGGTGATTTTGCTAGAGGGAAGGACGCCACCTTTACCAGGCTTGGCACCCTGTGAAAGCTTGATTTCAATCATTTTAACTTGCGGATCGACGGCCTTTTCAGCGAAAGACTGTGGATCGAAGTTACCATCATTATTACGGCAACCAAAATAGCCTGTACCCAACTCCCAAATTAAATCACCACCGAACTTACGATGATAAGGGCTAATAGCGCCTTCGCCCGTATCATGGGTAAAACCGCCGAGTTTTGCGCCTTGATTGAGTGCCATGATGGCGTTGGCTGACAGGCTGCCAAAACTCATCGCAGAGATATTGAATACCGACATATCATGTGGCTGCTGACAACGCTCACCGCCGACCATAATACGAAAATCTTTGTTTTCTAGTGGGGCGCTGATGGTAGATTGCAAAAACCACTCTTTACCATGAGTATATAGATTGTCCAACGTACCAAAGGCATTGGTGTCACTGACGTTCTTAGCACGTTGATAGACTAGTGCGCGCTGCTGGCGTGAAAACGGCACTTGTTCTTTATCGTCCTCAAGCAAGTACTGGCGAATCTCAGGGCGAAAATCCTCTAATACATAGCGAATATGTCCAGCGACAGGGTAGTTGCTCAATATCGCGTGCTTGGACTGAATCAAATCATAGATACCAAGTGCCACAGCCAAACCACCGATAACAATCAGCCACCAACTTACCAATAATAAACCCGCCAACAGAATTAAAATCGCCGCGCCAAACGTGCTATAGCGAAGTAATAATCCGATAAAGTACGGCGAGCTGGTTTTGGGTTCAGGGTTCAGATTGGTACGAGATTCAGGCATAACGAGGCTCAATAGTAATGATTGATATAGATAAGATGCTTACATTTGTCGCGTACATCATACACGCATGACGTCATTACGTCGGTATCAATGGGTAACAGGGTTGCAGACCGTGTCTTCGTTGATCTAACCTAAACTTTGATTTTATTCGTTTTAATATGCTCTATGTACCACCACCAATCCGCTCCGCCAATGCCTGCAACTTAGGCACTATCATTTCCGCATAGTCATCCGCTTTCCAGTTAGCGCTTGGCACACTGGCATTAAGCGAATAAGCATATTGTCCTGTTGCGACATCATATACCCCAACCGCGACTGCCAAAATATCAGTAGAAAATTCCCCATCAGACACGGTATAGCCGTATTTTTCATAATGCTCTGCCGCATTGGCTAGGGCAGTTTGTGTATCGTTATATTCTTCAATGGATAAATTCTCTTGGAGATTGCTAATGATGACCGCTTGTCTCGCTTGCGAGCTTGCCGCATAAAAAGCACGTCCAATGGCAGTGCGTGCCACAGGTACGGCGGAGCCAACCTGTAAGTTGACTGATAGGCGAGCAGGACTACGGCAGCAGGCGTGATAGCGCATTTCTCCTTCGACTTCGGTTGCCAAATTCACCGATACTTCATTTTCACTAGCGAACTGACGTAATAGTGGCTCAGCTGCTGCCACCATATCGTGACGACTCCATGCGGTCGCACTGAGACGTACAGCACTACCGCCCAATTGATACTGACCATAATCATTCGTTCGTAAAAAACCAAGCGTGGTCAACGTATGGATCAGGCGAGTAATGGTTGCTTTTGGCAGTTTGGTCATTTGACATAGCTGTTGATGGGTGAGTCGCTCATGGTGCTCAAAAGCCGCCAGTATGATCAGTCCCCGTCCCAATGCCGTCACAAACTGTCGGTCATTCTCTTCCTTGTTTTGACTCATTGTTGCATGCATGCGTTCGAGTAGCGGAGTAGCTGTTGATAAGGGTTTTGTCATTTTATACTCATCTTTTTTTGATAAAGGTTTACAGCGCAGCGAAAGTTTGGTTAAATGGATTTAAATTATGAAACTAAGTTTCGCACAGCGGAATAATGAAGTCAATGACTTGTTAGACTAAATGATGTATCAATCACTATTCGTCAGTCAGGATGACTGATACCAAGGAGATCCACATGGCAACATCTACCAGCCCACGCTTTGATTGGGAAGATCCTTTTTTACTACGTGACCAGCTCACTGAAGAAGAGCGCATGGTCACCGACAGCGCGCGTCAGTTTTTTCAAAAAGAGTTGATTCCTGGCATTATCGAGGCCAATCGTAACGAGAATTTTGACCGTAATATCATGCGTCAAATGGGTGAAATGGGCCTGCTAGGTGTCACGATTGAAGGTTATGGTTGTGCAGGCCTATCAAGTGTTGCTTATGGTCTGATTGCCAAGGAAGTGGAAGCGGTTGATTCGGGCTACCGTTCAGCGATGAGCGTACAGTCGAGCTTGGTTATGCATCCTATTTGGGCGTATGGCACAGAAGAGCAAAGAGAGCGTTATTTGCCTAAGCTTGCCACAGGTGAGTACGTCGGCTGCTTCGGTCTGACGGAGCCAGACTCGGGGTCTGATCCTTCATCGATGTCGACTCGTGCGCGCGCCGTGGATGGCGGTTATGAGTTGACTGGTAATAAGATGTGGATTACCAACAGTCCTATCGCTGACGTGTTTGTTGTGTGGGCAAAAGATGATGCTGGCGAGATTCGCGGTTTTGTTTTAGACAAAGGCATGAAAGGCTTATCTGCACCGAAAATTGAAGGTAAGTTCTCATTACGTGCGTCAGTCACGGGTGAGATTGTGATGGACAAAGTATTCGTTCCTGAAGCCAATGCTTTCCCAGATATCCGTGGTCTAAAAGGACCATTTGGCTGCTTAAACAAAGCCCGTTATGGTATTGCTTGGGGTTCGATGGGTGCGGCTGAATTCTGCTGGAAAGCCGCCCGTCAATACACGCTCGATCGTAAGCAGTTTGGTCGTCCGCTAGCGGCAACGCAGCTCGTGCAGTTGAAGCTGGCTAATATGCAGACAGAAATCACCTTAGGTCTACAAGCAGCGCTACGTGTCGGTCGTTTGATGGATGAAGACAATGCAGCACCTGAAATGATTTCACTTATTAAGCGTAATAACTGCGGCAAGGCACTCGATATCGCTCGCATCGCTCGTGATATGCATGGCGGTAACGGTATCTCTGATGAGTTCCATATCATCCGTCACGTGATGAACTTGGAAGCCGTCAACACTTACGAGGGTACACATGATATTCATGCGCTTATCCTAGGCCGCGCACAGACAGGCATACAAGCGTTCTTTTAAACTGAATTTAAGTTAAATATTCAGATTTAGGACACGCCCTAACGTACGTTACTGCTTAGCTTTTTATCGAAAAGAGCATTAACAGTAGCGTACGTTTTTCAGTTGTTCTTCATGATTTAGCGGTTAAATAGCTAAATCATGAAGAACAATTTTATGATCAAAAGTCAAAAAATATGCGACAGAGTAAGGGAATCTCATGACAGATATGATTGATATGGCTAATATACCAAAGGGCGCATTGTATGGTATCAAGGTGCTCGATTTGTCGAGAGTGCTGGCTGGCCCTTCTTGTACTCAAGTACTTGCTGACCTTGGTGCTGAAGTCATCAAGGTTGAGCGCCCGCATATCGGTGATGAGACGCGTCATTGGGCACCGCCAACATTCAGCGATGACACCTCCGCTTATTACGCTACCATTAACCGCAATAAAAAATCGCTGACGGTAGATATCACTACGCCGACAGGGCAAACCATTATTAAGCAGCTAATCGCTGACAGTGATATCTTGGTCGAAAATTTTAAAGTCGGTGGTCTAAAAAAATACGGCTTGGATTATGACAGTCTAAAACAGTCCAATCCGCGGCTGATTTACGCGTCATTGACAGGTTTTGGTCAGACAGGTCCCGATGCTAAGCGCCCCGGTTACGATTATATTATCCAAGGATTGTCAGGTCTGATGAGTATCACGGGCCCTAGTGATGGTGAACCTCACAAAATTGGCGTGGCAGTCGTCGATTTGTTTGCAGGGTTGCAGCTGACCATTGGTATTCAGGCGGCACTATTGGCGCGTCAAAATACAGGTGTTGGACAACACGTCGATGTGGCATTGCTCGATAGTGCGCTCGCTATGCTGGCCAATGTCGGTATGAATCATTTGGCATCCGATAAGATACCGCCAAGGTTGGGCAATCAGCATCCTAATATCGTGCCGTATCAAGTATTTGCGGGCGAGGGTGAGCAGCACTTTATTTTAGCCTGTGGTAACGACAGTCAGTTTGCCAAACTGTGTGACGTACTAGCAGTTGATTGGCATACCGACGAGCGTTTTACGACCAATCCACAACGCGTTGCCAATCGCGAACTGCTGTGCGGTGAGCTGACTAAGCAATTTGCCAAGCAGCCACGTACCTATTGGCTAGAGGTTTTAGATCAAGCAGGTATTCCATGCGGCGCGATTCATAATGTGGCTGAAGCCTTGGCCATGCCGCAAGCGCAAGCAAGGAATATGATCGTTAATTTCACCGAGCAAGGCAGTCCAGTACGCGCACTTGGTAACCCTATCAAGTTATCCGCATCACCAGTCAGCTATCGTACGCCGCCACCGCAGTTAAGCGAACATACTGATAGTACACTTGCTGAACTGGGCTATGATAAGGCTACGATAGCCAAGCTAAAAGCCGATGGGATTGTTTAACAGAATTTTTTGAATTATATTTTTTAGACCTGCACCGATATTCCATCTTAACGCTACCTTTCAGCGTTAGGATTAAAGCCTAAATGCTGCTCAATTTGCTCCGCCAATTCAATCAATACTGCACTGACCTCAGCTCGTTTAGACTCATACTCTCCTTGCAAAAAACTCACTGCCATACCAGCAACTGCATTGCCTGATGCATTACGAATATAAGTGCCCAAGCAATACATTCCATCGCGCAACTGTCCATCATCGAGTGACAATCTACTTTTCTGAGTCGCTGCAAGCTCAGCGGATAAATCCGTAAAGTTCTTGACCCCATGCTGGGTCATAGGTGTCGGAAACTCATCTTTATATAACGATTTGATGTTGTCCATAGATAACGTAGATAGCATAGCCTTGCCAGTTGCAGAAAATACCGCAGGCACACGAACACCTGCACGAAAGGTAAAGCCAAGCGGAGCAGGCGACTCATGACATGCCAAAAATACCACCTCTCCTAAATCCAGTTTGGATAAGGTAACCGTGTGCTGAAGGAGCACCGGATACTGCACAATCAAATCTTTAAACAACTGGGTGACGCCTTGCTGCTGCTCGTATTTTCCTGCCCAATACATCAAATATGAACCCAAATGAAAGCGACTTTCAGGGTCTTTGTAAATGACATGTTTGGTCAATAGACTTTGCAATATGTTGTGAGTAGAGCTGCGAGGTAGCCCCAGTTCCTTAGCGATATGAGCTGCGGTCAGAGGCTGTGAACTATCAGTAATCAAGTCCAAAATCTGAAATGTTTTGTCTAGCGCAGGCACGGCAGTCGAGCTCATAAGTAACCTATAAAAGTAAAAGAAAATGAGAAAATACAAGATAATTTTTAAAATAATGAGATTAAGGGTTGCAAATCCCATCATATCGTTCTTATAATAATGTCTCGTATATAGAATTAGTGTTCAGTATATTGAACAAATAATGAATTATCAATAATTATTTAATAGTTACCATTATATCCACTCTTATAAACATACACTCTAAATGACAAGGAGCGTTTACATGTCACATACGCTACAGTTATCAAATCCAGATCTACTCAAACAATCTTGTCTTATCACAGACGGCTGGCATGTCTCCAGTGATAATGAAGCCCTCGATGTGGACAATCCTTTTAACGGCGAGCTCATTGGTACTGTACCAAGCCTTACGACGGAAGATGTCAATGAAGCCGTCACCTTCGCTCATGAAGCTCAAGTTACTTGGGCAGCCAAGACAGCCAAAGAGCGTGCAGACCTATTACAGAAATGGGCAGATCTCATTGATGCTAATAAAGAAGATTTGGCTATTATCATGACCGCTGAGCAAGGTAAGCCGCTGACGGAATCACGTGGTGAAGTAGGCTATGCCAACAGCTTTATCCGTTGGTTTGCCGAAGAAGGCAAACGCGTCTATGGTGATGTGATTCCTGCCAATAGCACACAGCTACGTCATGTCGTTCTCAAGCAGCCAGTCGGTGTTTGTGCCGCTATCACGCCTTGGAACTTCCCAGCTGCGATGATCACGCGCAAAGTTGCTCCTGCACTAGCGGCAGGCTGTACGATTATCGTCAAACCTGCTACCGAGACACCGTTCTCAGCATTGGCACTTGGCGCTTTGGCAGAGCAAGCAGGTATTCCTGCAGGCGTTATTCAAGTGGTAACGGGTGAGTCCTCTGTTATTGGTAAAATCCTGACTGGCGATGCCCGTATTCATAAGCTGTCATTCACTGGATCTACAGAAGTAGGTCGTATGTTGATGGCACAGTGTGCACCGACTGTTAAGAAGCTATCGTTAGAGTTAGGCGGCAACGCACCATTTATCGTCTTTGATGATGCAGACTTAGAAAAAGCCGCTACCGGCTTAATCGCTTCTAAATATCGTAACGCTGGTCAGACTTGTGTCTGCGCCAACCGAGTATACGTTCAAGACAGCATCAAAGATAAATTCTTAGATATCTTTGTCAAAAAAGTCGCTGAGCTAAAAGTTGGTAACGGTTTGGAAGAAGGCGTAGATATTGGCCCTCTAGTCAACAAAAAAGCCTTAGATAAAGTCCAAGCCTTGCTAAAAGATGCGCTAGACAAGGGCGCAAAACTGGTCACTGGTGGTAGTGTCAATGACGCTTCAGAACTGACTTATAATCCAACGGTTATCACAGATATTAGCAGTGATATGGACATCGCTTCTGAAGAAATCTTCGGACCGATTGCGACCATATTTACTTTCAAAGACGAAGCAGAAGTTATCCGTGCTGCTAACGATACGATCTATGGCTTGGCCGCTTACTTCTATAGTAGCGACTATGCCCGCTCATGGCGCGTTACCGAAGGTCTTGAGTACGGAATCATCGGTCATAACACGGGTTTAATTTCTACAGAAGTTGCCCCATTTGGTGGTGTGAAGCAGTCTGGCTTTGGCCGTGAAGGTTCAAAATACGGTATCGAAGACTATATCACGACCAAATACTGGTGCTCTGATATTACCTAATAGCCATAACCTAATGAGTTGGCTTAATGGTTAGCAAAGTAACAATTAGCAAAGCATCAACTAGCGCAAATTTTTGGATATCTGTGGTGTTTTGGGTCAAACAAACACCATTTGATATCTACTGAGTACAAAAACAGACATCAAATAAACCGCCAATCTTTAGATGGCACTTATGTTACGAACACAGAAAAGGACATTCCCATGACGACTACCAATCAATCATTACTTGAGCGCCGCAAAGCTGTTTTACCAACAGGACTTGGGGTTGCCTTTCCTATCTTTGCAGAAAAAGCAAAGAACTCAGAAATCTGGGACATCGAAGGCAAGCGTTATATCGACTTTGTCGGTGGTATCTCAGTATTGAACACGGGTCATAGCCATCCAAAAATCACTCAACGTGTCCATGAGCAGCTAGACAAATTTACACACACTGCGGCGCAAATGATCAACTATGAATGCTATGTAGACTTGGCTGAAAAGCTGTGTGAAAAAGCGCCAATCAGCGGCGATACTAAAGCATTCTTTTTGACCACTGGTGCAGAAGCGGTTGAAAACTGCATCAAGATTGCTCGTGCTAAAACCCGTCGTCCAGGCGTGATTTCTTTTGTTGGTGGCTGGCATGGTCGCACGATGATGTGTATGAGCCTGACAGGTAAAGTACTGCCATACAAAAAGAACTTTGGCCCGATGCCAGGACCTGTATTCCATGCGTTGTTCCCTGCAGAAGAGTTGAACGTAACAGAAGCGCAAGCACTACATAGCCTTGACATGATTTTCCAAGCAGACATCGATCCTAGTGAAGTCGCTGCAATGATTATTGAGCCAGTCCAAGGTGAGGGTGGTTTCCATCAGGTGACGCCTTCATTTGCTAAAGCGTTGCGCGAGATCTGTGATGAGCATGGCATCGTGCTCATTTTTGATGAAGTACAGTGTGGTTTCGCGAGAACCGGTACGTTGTTTGCCACTGAGCAACTAGGCGTTGAGCCTGATCTAATGACTGCTGCGAAGAGTTTGGCTGGTGGCTATCCTATCTCTGCGGTCATTGGGCGTGCTGACATTATGGATGCGCCGCAAGTCGGTGGCCTAGGCGGTACTTACTCTGGTAACCCACTTGCTTGTGTGGCGGCGCTTGCTGTTATGGAAGTGATCGAAGAAGAAAACTTACTTGAGCGTAGTATCGAGATTGGCGATACCATTGCTTCATTCTTAAAAGGCTTGAACCTAAGCAGCATTGGTCATATCCGTCATAAAGGCGCGATGCTAGCGTTTGAGCTAATCGATAGCGAAGGCAAACCTGATGCCGCCGCCGCCGCCAATCTAAAAGCAAAATCATTTGAGCAAGGATTGCTATTAGCGTCTTGTGGTATGTATGGCAATGCCATTCGTGTGATGGTGCCATTGACGGTCGAAGATGAAGTATTACAAGAAGGTCTTGATATTATCAAAGGTATTCTAACTGTTTAATCAATATTGAGTGTCATTTACTGTAGCGATGGACCACTTTTAATCAAGCAATGATTTTGGTTAAAAGGTTGTATTTAAGATAACGGCAAGGCTGCCATCATGGCACTCATTTTGAGTGAGCTTTTGAACGGCGCCTTGCAAGTCAAGACGCCGTTTTTTTATTTATATTATTTGGATAATAGACAAATAGTACAAAAGACCAAACGGCATACACAGTAAATATAATGGGTGCTATCCCACTAAACAAAATTAGTGTAACTGTGAAAGGTCTACACGGATGACACACAGACAAGGAGTAGGTTATGTCTGAATTAAAGAAAACATTAGGTGTTTTTGATATTATTGCGCTGGCATTCGGTGCAATGGTTGGTTGGGGCTGGGTTGTACTGGCAGGTAGTTGGATCATCTCAGCAGGTATATGGGGCGCAATTAGCGCCTTTTTGATAGGCGGTCTAGTAGTCGTATTGATTGGTGTGACGTATGCTGAACTTGCAGCCTCCATGCCAATTACTGGCGGTGAGCATACTTATACCCATCGAGCGTTAGGAGTCAATGTCTCCTTTATTTGCTCATGGAGTATTTTGTTTGGTTATTTTTCCGTCGTTGCTTTTGAAGCGGTGGCATTACCGACCGTTGTTGAATATGTCATTCCTAATTACAGCCAAGGGTATCTTTGGAACATCGCTGGCTGGGATGTATATGCCACGTGGGTCGCTGTGGGGATGCTTGGTTCAATCATTGTCACATGGCTAAATATACGCGGTATGGAAGTGAGTGCTTGGTTTCAAAAGCTGGCAGTCGTGGGTATTTTCTGTGTAGGTATATTACTGTTCGTTGGGGCGTTGATGTTTAGTCCTGAGACCTCTAATACCGTACAAGCGCCTAACTTTATCGGTGGTATGGGTGGCATCATGACTGTGATGGTGATGGTACCGTTCTTATTCGTTGGGTTCGATGTTATTCCGCAAGCTGCAGAAGAGATCAATCTTACCCGTCCAAATATCGGCAAATTTTTGATTGTCTCTATTATTATTGCGGTACTTTGGTATGTAGCAGTCGCTTGGAGTGTGGGTAAAACATTACCACTATTACAAGCGCAAGACTCAACATTGGCGACCGCTGATGCGATGACCAATGCTTGGAATGGTAAATGGGCAGGTACGTTACTGGTTATTGGCGGCGTGCTAGGTATTTTATCGAGCTGGAACGCGTTTCTTATCGGTGGTAGTCGTCTGCTATATGCTATGGGCAAAACGCACATGTTGCCGCAGTTTCTATGCAAACTGCATCCGAAATACAATACGCCCGTTAATGCGATCTTATTGATCGGCGGTCTCGCAACACTTGCGCCATTGTTTGGCCGTAAAATGTTGGTATGGATTGTAGATGCAGGTGGGTTCGGTATCGTTATTGCTTATACTTGTGTGGCTCTGTCATTCCTAGTGTTACGCTACCGTGAGCCTGATATGGTACGACCATTTAGAATACCAGCAGGTAAGTTGGTTGGCATCATCACTATTATCTTAAGTCTCGGTATGTTGGCGCTTTATCTACCGGGTATGCCATCAGCTCTTGTTCCTATCGAGTGGTGGATATTCCTTGGTTGGACGGTTCTTGGCGGCGCAATGTATGGCTATGCATCGATGAAGAATCCTGGTAAGAGTAAAGAGATTATGGATCATGAGCTGCATGAGCTCAAAATTGTTAATCAACAATGGTTAAAAGAAAATCCATATAAAAAGTAGACTTACTTTAATTACCTTTGCATAAAAAAGCCTAACGTCAAACGTTAGGCTT
Source organism: Psychrobacter proteolyticus (assembly GCF_039762275.1). Classification (GTDB taxonomy): domain Bacteria; phylum Pseudomonadota; class Gammaproteobacteria; order Pseudomonadales; family Moraxellaceae; genus Psychrobacter; species Psychrobacter proteolyticus_C. The sequence continues at coordinate 35,690 of NZ_JBDLOB010000008.1, forward strand.
TTTTTGTTGTTTTTGTTCTGTTCAAAAATGAGTTTACACATTTAGGACAGTAATAATTTACTTAAAGTCGTTTTCTATCCTTTCTTGATTAGATGAGAGTCTTAATTATTTTTGTTAAATAATCAACTAGCATAATATTCGCATATTGACATTTAACAATAAAAAAGTAAAATAGCTCACTCTTGTTTACTATTATCGTTGTCGTGAAGGTTAGCTATATGATCAGAAGTGGAGATAAACTAAAATGTATCTGTGGCAACGATTTTTTTGTAGAAGGCTCGGTCTACACTGTCGGTAATATTATAAGCAATAAGTTTTTCCAAATAAATATTAGTGCAAATGATGAGTATTGGTATGCAACAAGGGACAGTGAAGGGATATATGTTCGTTTTAATCACGAGGACCACTTAGTCAATGACGCCTTTTTTGCTTTAGAAAAATAATAGTATTAGCGTCTCATTGAGAAAGCTGTGGGTTTCGAGTGTCAGGCAATGGATTGAGGTGCTGCTACTGCCCGATAGTATGCTCAATAAACAGAACGACATTTTTCTAGTTTTTGGCAGTGTACTCGACATCGCATCATCTAACTATGTAGAGACAATTTAACGTAAAAATAATGAATAAAAATATTCCAACGAAAAGACCTAATACTTGATATGAGGCCTTTTTTGACGTTCTGAAATACGTGCAATCATAATACTCTTAAACATGCATAGAAAAATAACTACGTCTAAACTCTAGATTTCGTGAAATGAGTATGATCAATGAGATTAACCAAGACTTTGATGTTCGATATCGTCAACTAAAAATAAGAAAATCCATATAAAAAGTAGACTTACTTATCGTTAATAAAAAAGCCTAACGTCAAACGTTAGGCTTTTTTTATTTCACTAAGGTTTTAATCTATTAAGACTTATCACGGATCAGCTTATAATTTAAGAACTCGGTGATGCCAAGGGTGCCAAGCTCACGGCCAAAGCCTGAACGTTTAACACCGCCAAATGGTGTATTGGCCTCAGAGCCAGAAGGCGCATTGATAGTGACCATACCCACTTCTAATTTGTCAGCGATTTCAGCAGCCAGTGCCGCATCTTGCGTTTGAATAGACGCACCCAGACCGAAAGGCACGTCGTTGGCAATCTTGATAGCATGGTCGATATCGTTTGCTTTATAGACGACTGCTACAGGACCAAACAGCTCTTCACGATATACATCCATGGATTCAGTCACATCTGTCAGTACCGCAGGCTTAAACCAAGCGCCAGGCTTGTCTTTGTCCATGCCGCCTTCTACCAATACCGTTGCACCTGCTTGGATAGCGCTATCTAACTGCGCTTGCAAGTTGACCGCAGCAGCTTTTGATGACATTGGGCCAATAAACGTATCTTCTTTAAGCGGGTCGGCCAAAGTCATGTTACTGACCGCATTGGTAAAGCCTTCGACGAATTTATCATAGATTGATTCAATGACGATCAAACGCTTGGCTGCATTACAGGCTTGTCCAGTATTACCAAAACGACCAGAGATAGCGCCTTGTATCGCTTGCTCGATATCGGCATCGGCTGCGACGATAAAGGCATCTGAACCGCCCAATTCTAAAACGACTTTTTTGAGTGCGCCGCCAGCTTCTTTTGCCACCGCTTGTCCAGCGCGTTCAGAACCCGTTAGCGAGACACCTTGTACGCGTGTGTCATTGATAATGGTCGCTGATTGCTCATTGGTCGCAAAAATATTGTTATAAACGCCCTCAGGTACGCCTGCATCTTTGAAGATATCGACGATAACTTCTGCGGTGTTTGGACACTGCGGTGCGTGTTTTAGAATAATTGTATTACCCGCCATAAAGTTTGGCGCGACAAAACGGGCTACTTGGTAATGTGGATAGTTCCACGGCATGATACCTAGTAGCGCGCCTACAGGGTGCTTTTCTACCGACGCTGACCCTGAGTCTACATCAATAGTGCTTGGCGCTAGTAGCTGCTCAGCGTTGTCTGCATAGTAGCGGTAGATATCAGCAACCAGACCGATCTCGCCTTTTGCTTGGGCAACAGGTTTGCCCATCTCATTTGCAACGATACGTGATAGCTCGTCTTGGCGCTCAAGATAGATATCAGCGATTTTATGCAGTAGTGCACTGCGCTCATTTAATGGCACTTTACGCCAATCTTGATAAGCAGTGTCGGCTTGCTTAATGACGTGTTGGATATCTTGTTCAGTGGCGGTAGGGTAAGTGGCTTCTATTTCGCCAGTGGCTGGGTTATTAACTTGATAATCGCTCATATTATGTCCTTTATTTTAAAATATTATTGGGTTCAAAATCCATTTGGGTCTATATTTTTATGCGGGTGCTTTTAATTAAAGCTTTTGATTAATGCTTTTAATTATTGCCTTTAACCGATAATTTTGGTTGCTGCTGCGTAATACAGTGAATATTACCGCCACCAAAAACAATCTCTCTTGTTCGTACTCCCACTACCTGATGCTGAGGAAAGACTTTTTCAAGCTGCTCGATGGCGAGTGCATCATTTATATCATCATATTGCGGTACGATGACCGCGTCATTACAAATCAAAAAGTTGGCATATGAGGCGATACAGACATCGCCCGACTGGAAAGTATTTACAGCTGTTGATTGTCTTCTGCTGTTTCTATCGTATCGACATTATCCGTTGCCTTCGATTTTTCTTTAGTCAGCTTTATTTTTGGATTCTTAGCAACAGGTTCGATATTTTTTACGGCGACATTTAAGGCAGGCTTCGCCGCTTTTTTGAGACTGCGTTTGATGCGTCGAACTGCGATAGCATCTGCTTCGGCTTGTTCTTCTGCAAGCGCCGCATCATGTAAGCTTTGATACACTTCAAGCGTCTTTTCAATCATCTCACGCATGGTGAACTTGTTGGTCATTTCAGGACGCGTCACACTTTCTAGCTGGTTTCTAACTGCTTTACAAAGCGCATTGGCATTGTACTTCTTTACCAATCCTTGCGGGTAGAGCGGTTGTAAAATCTCGCTAAAGGCTGCTTGATCCCAACCAATGACTGGCGTACCTAGATGTATAGCTTGTAGAGCGTTAATACCGATTGACTCGGGCTCATTGGCAAGTGCCATGACAATATTGGCCGCCGATAGCCATTCCCGCATATCATTACGCTTGCTACCCACATAGGTAATGCGTTCAGCTAAGCCTAAGCTGTTGGTACGTTGGCGAAAATCCTCATGAGCGACATCGCCGTCTTTATAGTCTTCATCCATAATAATGACATGAATATTTGGGAATTGCTCTTGCAGGTTACCCAAGATATCTATCAGCCACTCTTGCCCGTACTCATTGCCGATGACGGTTGGGAATACGAGCCATTTTTTGTGCTCAAGCTCAGGGTATTCAGCAAAGGTATGACGTAACCAATAGACCGAAGGATTATGACGATAAGGGTAGCGCCGAGTGTCGATACCACGATAGATACGCGTGATGACTTTAGGATCTACGTCTTCGATGCGCAGTCCTTTTTTTAAGTATTGAGTGACACTATCAGATACGGTAATTATCGTATCAACATTGAGTAGGGCTTGAGAGTATTTATTAATAGGATAGAAACCATACATGGTCGAGACCAGTTTGGGAAAACGTCTGACGCGCGCGCGGCGCAGTGCCAAATGCAATATCCATGCAGGGGTACGCGAATGTACGTGAATGACATCAGGTTCGTACTTTTCTATCAAATGCCGTAGTGCAGAGACTTGCAATAGCGATAGCCAAGACTTTTTATTCACATGTAGCTGATGGTAAATATTGCCATCGCGCTTGAGACGTCTAACCAAGTCATTGTTTTCATCGGCACTCGAGACAATAATAGAGGTATGCTCATTTTTGACCAATGCTCGCCCAAGATGAAAAATGCCGCGCTCGGATTCATCATGCTTTAGAGACGACAGTAAGCGCATAACTTTCATAATAGCGTTGGTCACCGGTTAGTAATATCAATTTGCTATTGTCAGTTAAAAGTGATTAAAACTCAACCATCAAGATAAAAAGATGAGATCAGATAGGTGGTTTTTAGAATATATAAGCGTAAGACGTGGATTAATAAATACCAAAAGACATTAGCGTCGTTTCTGTAAATGCTCAGCATTGGGCAGTACTTGTTTTTCACTCAAGTATTTCCAGTAGCGCTGAGGGAGATATTGCTTATGCAGCTTAGGGTTTTTGCGCTCTTTGATATTGACGTTGCTAAAGTAGCCTTGCCAAAATTTCTGATAACGCTGCTCATCAGGACTATGGATGCTGGCAGGATTGCGTAGTACCGCATCATCAAGATCAGTGATGGTTTGCAGCTTCGCTGGACGTGATGGCGTGCTACTACTTTTATCATAATAGATGCCATAGCCTCGCGTTAGATCATAGATCGCCCAGTGTTGATCCTGATAGCGCTGTCGAAAATGCTCTCCGATCAGTGGTAATACGTTAAAATCAGGCTCTACACGTGCAAAATAAATATCATCAGTCGTATGCTCAAAACGTACAAAAGCCTCCATGCGATGTTTCTCACGGCCAACTGATTTGACCGTCTGCACTAGTTCAAGCACGTCCAAATTACCCAAATCCTGCATGATCTGACGGCTAGGGTAGTCGATGGCATATTTGACCACGCGGAACAATGTCGTACCGATATCGTCCTTCTCTGATAAAAATCCCCACAAGATATTTCGCATGCCTGAGCGTCCCATTAGGGTATTTAATTTAACCAACACGCGCTCGGCTTTATCCTCATCAGTTGCCACGCTAGTCGCCTGAGCGATAAGTGAGGGTACATAGCAATCTTGCGCCGTTAGCTTTAGCGCCACATCGTTTTGTAGACGATTGGCATAGACATAAAACACCGCACTCAGCCAACCTTCAAAGCTAGGCTCATACAGTACAATGCTAGGTGTCAATTGACCGACAGCATAAGAGTCATTTTGCATAAGTGCTGACATGTTTTATCCTACATTTCTATCATAAATACAGTAGCGAGATGGCAACCTTCTTTAGCACATACTATCTAAAGCCATTCTAAAATAAAGCCAACTGCCCAGTACGTTGGTCGTTAAACTTGGTCTGTGTTTGAGCCAATACATACTGACGGAAATTATCGCGCGTTAGATGTGCAAGGTGTTCGTTTTTGCCAGTGGTCGCGATGAAGTATTTAGCACGGTTAACCGCAGCGCCCATCTTTTTTAGATGGTATAGCGTTAATTGATTGAACTTACGTGCTTTGACGATTTTCTTAGCAGTCTTTGTACCGATACCTGGGATGCGTACAATCATCTCATAAGTCGCTGTCTGGATATTGACTGGGAAATGCTCGCGATGGCGTATTGCCCAAGCAAGCTTTGGGTCGCAGTCCAAATCTAAGAACGGCGATTCTGGCTCCACAATCTCATGCGCACCAAAACCATAAAAGCGCATTAACCAATCTGCTTGATACAGACGATTCTCCCGCACCATCGGCACAGGCGTTCCAATCGCAGGCAAACGATTATCAGAGAGCATAGGTACATAACCTGAGTAATAGACCCGCTTGAGATCATACGTTTTGTAAAAGTGACTCGACAGCTGAATCACCTGCAAGTCAGTCTCGTTACTCGCACCAACGATCATTTGACTGGTCTGACCTGCTGGCGTGAACCTAGGCGCTTTTTTATGAGTCTTTCGGCTTTCACGAATGGTGATAATTTCTTCTTTTACAGTCTCCATCGGTGCTTTTAATTGGTCATGTGATTTTTCTGGCGCGAGCAAAGCCAACCCTGATTTGGTCGGAATCTCGATATTGACGCTCAAACGATCCGCATATAACCCTGCTTCTAATAGCAGTTCCTTTGACGCACCTGGGATGGTCTTTAGATGGATGTAACCATTAAAGCGCTCACGCGTACGCAAGAGTTTGGCGACTTCGACCAGTCGCTCCATCGTATAGTCACCACTTTTAAAGATACCAGAGCTAAGAAATAACCCTTCTATATAGTTACGGCGGTAAAACTGCATGGTCAAGTCGACGACTTCTTCGACACTGAACGCAGCACGCGGCGTGTCATTGCTCTTGCGCGAGGTGCAATAAGCACAGTCGTAAATGCAGTGATTGGTTAAAAGAATCTTTAACAAGCTGACGCAGCGACCATCTTCGGTATAGCTGTGACAGATACCCGTTGCTGAGGCATCGCCTAGTCCGCCGCCTTGGTTTTTGCGAGTACCAGCGGAAGATGAGCAAGAGACATCATACTTGGCAGCATCAGCCAAAATATTGAGTTTGCCCTGTAATCTTTCATAATTGATGTTTGCCATAAGTCGCGTTTTACCAATTAATTGATGAAAGACTATTTTACCAAAATTATCGCTAAGTCATTGTATCTATAAGAAAATTTAAAAAATAACACGACAAATAGTGTCGTATGGTGCATGTCTAATATAGTAAACAGTAGTTTGAGGTTTATTTAAAGGCTAAACTCTGTGGCTTAATATATTCACTTTTTAAGGGTAAATATAGATTTTTTCAAACATTCCATAAAAGGGTCTTTTAGAGAAATTTTATGCTCAAAAAATTTAAAGAAAAATCAGCATCTCAAAAGTTCGATACGTTTCTAAATGTTTCGTTTATATCTTTTTTCATTGCACTCAATTTTTTGGAATGGCAGGGTAGAGATTTTCCGCAGGAGTCGGAGCTACAATACAGTGAAGGCATTATCACTGATACGGGATTTAGTATAGCCTTGCAATCTATCGAAAATCCTAAACAAATAACGCTTTACGGCTGTAGCTATAATGTATTTGGCTTTATTAATACTGGGTCATGTATGGGTCCTACATACCTTGAACCTAGGCTTGGCAAGTACGCAAGAGTTGGTTGGTACTATCAGCCCAATTTTTTAGGCGTATCGAATAATTTACCGCAATTAGTCAGCTTAGACATTAGAGAATCAGAGGAGGATCTGCAAATAACTTACGAAGATACCAAAAACCTAATGTTCAATCAAAACATGATAGGAGTGCTCACTACGTTAATCTTTGGTTTTGGTTTTATCTTTTTTATGACAAAACTTAATAATCTAATTAATCGACCTATTCTGTATAAAGAAAAATGATCTTCTCTAAAAGCTCAGCTATTTCTGCCACTGCATCAAGCATTTATATCCTAAGCTTAAAGCAGTGCTTTACCTCACGCAAAACCAAGCCGCCGACACAAAAAAAAGATTTTATGGACTAGATGACTAGTCCACAAGACCTTTTACATATTTAGATAGCTGTCAAATAATAATATGCGACAGTTTAATGTTTACTGAACCTTGGCACGTATGACGACAGTTTTGGCCGCATTGGCATCAAAGTTCACCAAGTTCCATTTTAGACCAGAGTAGTTTTCTTGGACAACCACCGTATTGCCAACTTGCTTAATGGTTTGATAGCTGTCTCCGCCAGTGGTAGCAAGCGTCGGTAGAGGACTATTCAACGAGACTAACTGGACGCCACTTGGTAATGAGATCATGGCGTTGATGTCATTGACTGGCTGTGCCGTGGTATTGGTGTACGTGGTGTGATACTCGATTACATCGCCAGGAGCAATATGATTGGCAGGAACGGCAACTTCACGTCCATCAGCATTTTTTAAAATTTTCATCACTTTAGTATTGGCATTGACCACGCCAGGCGTGCTAAAAGTCGGGGTCAGTTGCAACGTATCTAAAGTTGTCGTCGTTGTCGTTACTTGATTGGTCACTGGCTGCTGCATAATCACTGGCGGGATGACGTTGGTTGTGACAGGTAGCACTTGCGTCACGCTGCTGGCAGGCGTGGTAATCACATCTACTTTAGTGACTTTATTGGTAATAGAGTTAGTCACCGGTACGCTAGTAACGGTCGTCATACCTTGGACAACAGGAGACTGACGCACGACATAGCGTGGCACAGTGGTCACCTGAGTTACCGAGTACGGCATACCATCTTGCATAGTGATACCGTTTGGCGTCGCCGTAATAGTAGCAGTTTTACCATCAGAGTATTGCTCGACCACCGTGGTGCTACCGCTCGCAGAGGAGCTAATAGCAATCTCAGGGGCAGCATTGGCCGATGATGCGGCCAACATGATACCTGCTAGCATTGCAGACATAGCTGCATTTTTTGCCATAGTCGTTGTAGCAGTTGATGCTTGAAAACCATCGTTCATAATCATAAAAGACTCCTCAAAAATAATAGTAAGTAATACAACAATAGATAATGCCTAGATAAACAAAACCCCCGCTAAATGACACCGAAAAATATGCCAAATAACGAGGGTAGTAGTGCTGATATTAGCCTATGTTTGCGATCAGACCATCATTATTTTTAGTAGAAGCGCCGCAATACTAACTTGTATAAAAGTTATTCAACCTTAACTATTTCTTATTGAATAAACTGAATTTTGAAGCTGTGGTGCACTCAAACTCAAATAATTATGCGCCAAAACAAAACATGGATAAAAGCAGCATTGTGTAACCGAAATGGTATAAATGCTATCTATGTGTAGTACAGCTTTCACCTATGGAATTGAATAGCAAAGTAATCAGGCGCAATCATTGTCATCGAAGCTGCTATCTAAAAGTCTTTTCTCGAACTGTCTACAATTGAGAGTATCAAGTTTATAGATTAGAACGTAGTGTAGCTATTAGTCGTAGATAACTTTCATCACTTCGTATTCCACCACGCCCTTTGGCGTTTCGATGCGCACTTCGTCGCCTTCGAATTTACCAATTAAACCACGAGCGATTGGTGAGTTGACTGAGATTTTGCCAGCTTTAAAGTCGGCTTCATCATCACCAACGATTTTGTATTGTTTTTCTTCTTCGGTGTCCATGTTTTCGATCACGACGCTAACACCAAACACGATACGGCCTTCTTTTGGCAGTGTCGAAGGATCGATGACTTGAGCGCCACCAAGTTTGGCTTCGATATCACGAATACGTGCTTCACAAAAACCTTGTTGCTCGCGGGCAGCATGGTATTCAGCATTTTCTTTCAAATCGCCGTGTTCGCGTGCTTCAGCAATCGATGCTGTGATGCGTGGACGGTCGACACTTTTTAGCTGTTTTAATTCGGCTTCTAAAGCCGCGTGTCCTTGCGGAGTCATTGGGTAACGTTGCATGTTTTTTCCTTAAACCAATAACACCACACCACCTCATAATGAGATGGTGTCAGTGTTGTTGCAATGGATATAAAATATGAAAGAGTGATAATTAAGACGATGTAATGAATAAGTTGGCCATCATTTATGAGTGTATCTCACCTCAATTCAAGCATAGGCGTACTTAAGCTTACGTAATAAAAAGCATAGTCGCAATTTAGCCACTATGCTTTTTAGGTCTATCACGGTAAAGGTATCGTTCCTCAAGCATGGTTGGCTATATTTAAAGCAAACAACGATACTTGAGTGAGCTTTTAGGCAAGCCTAACGGTTATGCTTAATCTACTGAAATTATTCAGCCACGTCAATAGACTTTGCTTGCTCATGCAAATCTTGTAACTTATAGACATCAAACGGTAAGTCAATCGCGTAAGATTTGCAGACGGCATCAGCGGCACCTAACGTGGTGACGTAGAATACTTTGCCCTGTAGCGCACTGCGGCGAATAGAGAACGAATCCTCTTGAGCTTGCTTACCTTCAGTGGTATTGATGATAAGGTCGATTTTGCCGTTTTTCAAGGCATCAACGATATGCGGGCGACCTTCAGTGACCTTGTTGATTTGTTGACTTTCGATACCAGCGTCGCTCAATACTTTTTGCGTACCAGTGGTCGAGACAATTTTAAAGCCAAAGTCTGCAAGCTGACGAGCAATCGGAGCGATTTGGGCTTTGTCACTGTCACGAACTGAGATAAAGACGGTTTTTGTCTCGCCTTCAGTTGGCAAGCCTGGCAGACGCTCATTACTACCGATAATGGCCTTGTAGAATGCTTCGCCAAAGGTTTTGCCTACGCCCATAACTTCGCCCGTTGATTTCATCTCAGGACTCAAGATTGGGTCAACACCTGGGAACTTAGCAAATGGGAATACCGCTTCTTTGACCGCATAGAATGCTGGGACAATCTCAGTGGTAAAGCCTTGGTCTTTAAGCGAAGTACCAGCCATACAGCGAGCAGCAACCTGTGCTAACGAAGTACCGATACACTTAGAGACGAACGGTACTGTACGTGCAGCACGTGGGTTCACTTCTAGGATATATACGGTTTCGCCTTTTACTGCGAACTGTACGTTCATCAGACCGATAACGCCTAGCTCTTTTGCCATAGCGACCGTCTGTGCTCGCATCACGTCACATAGCTCTTTAGACAGTGAGTATGGCGGCAGTGAGCATGCTGAGTCACCTGAGTGGACGCCAGCCTGTTCAATATGTTGCATGATACCGCCGATGACGACATCAGTACCATCACAGACACAGTCTACGTCAACTTCGATAGCATCATCTAAGAAGCGATCTAGCAGGACAGGTGCCTCGTTCGATGCTTGTACCGCAGTACGTAGGTAATGTCTTAGCTCGTCTTCGTTGTAGACGATTTCCATCGCGCGGCCACCTAATACATAAGATGGACGTACAACCAATGGATAGCCTACGTCTTTTGCTTTAACCAAGCCGTCTTCTAAGCTGGTTGCTAGTGCGTTTGACGGCTGTACTAGGTTTAGCTGCTGAATCATATGCTGGAAGCGCTCACGGTCTTCAGCACGGTCAATTGCATCTGGGCTAGTACCGATGATTTTAACGCCTGCTGACTCTAGTGCACGAGCAAGTTTCAATGGTGTTTGACCACCGAATTGTACAATCACGCCATCAGGGTTTTCGATACGAACGATCTCTAGCACGTCCTCTAACGTGATTGGCTCAAAGTATAGACGGTCTGAGGTGTCATAATCGGTTGAAACCGTTTCTGGGTTACAGTTGACCATGATGGTCTCGTAACCATCTTCACGCATGGCAAGTGCTGCATGCACACAGCAGTAATCAAACTCAATACCTTGGCCGATACGGTTAGGACCGCCACCGATAACCATGATTTTCTTTTTGTCTGTTGGGTTTGCTTCACATTCGCTATCGTACGTCGAGTACATATAGGCCGTGCTAGTAGCAAACTCTGCTGCACAGGTATCGACACGTTTATAGACTGGATAGACGTTTAGATCCCAACGCTTTTTGCGTAGTTGCTTTTGTGAGATACCAAGCAATTTAGCCAAACGCAAATCTGATAAACCTTTACGTTTAAAGCTACGTAGATTTTTCTCGTTCAATCCGCCAAAACCAAGTGATTTTACGGTAGCTTCTGTTTTAACGATGTCTTCGATCTGTACCAAAAACCATGGGTCAATCTTGGTAAAGTTAAACACTTCATCGACACTCATACCGACGCGGAATGCATCTGCAACGTAGTAAATACGCTCAGGTGTTGGAATGGTTAGGCGGTTGATGATTTCGCTACGAGCCTTCTCAGCACTGACTTTTGATAAGTCAATTTGCTCATCAAAGCCATCCGCACCTGTTTCCATGCCGCGCAATGCTTTTTGCATCGACTCTTGGAAGTTACGACCGATTGCCATCACTTCACCGACCGATTTCATCTGAGTCGACAGGATATTGTCCGCTTGTGGGAATTTTTCGAAGTTGAAACGAGGTATCTTAGTCACGACATAATCAAGCGCAGGCTCAAAGCTGGCTGGCGTTTTGCCACCAGTGATGTCGTTTTGCAACTCATCTAGGGTATAACCAATCGCCAGTTTTGCTGCGATTTTGGCAATCGGGAAGCCAGTGGCTTTTGAGGCTAGGGCAGACGAGCGTGATACGCGTGGGTTCATCTCAATGACGACCATGCGACCAGTATCAGGGTTGATACCGAACTGGACGTTTGAGCCGCCCGTTTCTACACCGATCTCACGCAATACTGCTAATGACGCATTACGCATGATTTGGTATTCTTTGTCGGTCAGGGTTTGTGCTGGTGCGACGGTGATTGAGTCGCCGGTATGCACGCCCATTGGGTCAAAGTTTTCGATGGCACAAATAATGATGCAGTTGTCGTTTTTGTCACGAACCACTTCCATCTCGTATTCTTTCCAACCAATCAATGACTCATCGATAAGTAACTGATGGTTTGGAGATAAGTCAAAACCGCGCTCACAGATTTCGATGAACTCATCGCGGTTATAAGCGATACCGCCACCTGAGCCACCCATCGTGAATGATGGACGAATGATACACGGATAGCCCATTTTTTCTTGAGTCGCAAAGGCTTCTTCCATGGTTTCAGCCGTTTCAGCGCGAGGGCACTCAAGGCCGATACGCTTCATGGCTTTATCAAACAAGTTGCGGTCTTCTGCCATCTCGATTGAGTCTTTGGTCGCGCCAATCAACTCGCAGTTATACTTGGTCAATACGCCGTGCTTGTCTAGCTCTAGCGCACAGTTTAGTGCTGTCTGTCCGCCCATCGTTGGCAAGATTGCATCTGGACGTTCTTTGGCAATAATTTGCTCAACCGTTTGCCAAGTAATCGGCTCGATATAGGTCGCGTCAGCCATGACAGGGTCGGTCATGATGGTCGCAGGGTTTGAGTTGACCAAGATGACGCGGTAGCCTTCTTCTTTTAGTGCTTTACACGCCTGTGCGCCTGAATAGTCAAACTCACATGCTTGGCCGATGACGATAGGGCCTGCGCCAATGATAAGAATGCTTTTTATGTCGGTACGTTTTGGCATAGTTAGAGCTACCTTCGTTTGGATGATAATTTGAGTAATCTTTATTTTTGATAACGCTCAAGGCGTTTTATACTTGCAGTGCTTTATTTAGTGCCGCTTGAACTGCTATGGACAATTCAAGCGTTTACTTATTATGTAGTTATAATCAACCTTTTACGCTTGGGCAGTTTTAGACGCTTCCATCATCTCAGCAAACTTATCAAACAATGGCGCGCAGTCATGTGGACCAGGGCTGGCTTCTGGGTGACCTTGGAAGCTAAATACAGGCTTATTGGTCAACTCGATACCTTGGTTAGTACCATCGAATAATGAGCGATGAGTAGATTTAACTTTGTCAGGTAACGTGTCTTCATCAACCGCAAAGCCATGGTTCTGACTGGTAATCATAACCGTGCCAGTTGCCAAATCTTGTACTGGATGGTTGGCACCATGATGGCCTGTTTTCATTTTGATAGTATTTGCACCGCTAGCCAGACCAATCAGCTGATGGCCTAAGCAAATGCCAAACGTTGGCACGTCAGTTTGTTCAATGATGTGACGTACCGCATCGATTGCGTAATCACAAGCTGCAGGGTCACCAGGGCCGTTTGATAAGAAGATGCCATCTGGGTTCATTGCTAGCACGTCTGCGATAGGGGTCTGTGCTGGTACAACCGTTACGTGACAACCGCGGTCAACGAGCATGCGTAAGATGTTGGTTTTGCTACCGAAGTCATAAGCGACGACGTTGTATTTAGAATCAATATGAGTGCCGAGTTGCTTAAAGAAGCCGCCAGTACCGCTATCATGACTACCAGGAATATCACGGTTGAGTAGGGTGTCTGATAAATCCCAGGTACCTGCTGTCCACTCGAAGTTCTCTGTAGTACAGCATTCTTTTGCCAAGTCCATGCCTTTTAGACCTGCAAAGCCTTTTGCTAACTCAATCGCTTTTTGCTCATCGTCGCTGCTGATAGTCTCGCCGTTTGAGGCAGTCATGATACAGCCGTTCTGTGCACCTTTATCACGTAATAGACGTGTTAGCTGACGCGTATCAATTTCAGCGATAGCCACTGTCTCATTACGCTGCAAATAGTCGCTGAGTGACTCTGAGTTACGGAAGTTCGAAGTTGCCATGGTGGCATCACGGATGATAAGACCGTCTGCCCATACTTTGTGGCCATTGCCAGATTCTGTGTCCTCGCTATTGGTGCCTGTATTACCGATATGAGGGTAAGTCAAAGTCACCAGCTGGCGGGCATAACTTGGATCGGTTAGGATTTCTTGATACCCTGTCATGGCTGTGTTAAACACCACTTCACCAATACGATGACCTAGGCTGCCGATACTGACACCGCGAAAGATTGTACCGTCTGCTAGTGCCAAAATTGCTTGTATTTCTGCCGATGAATTCAAGGATTGCCTCCGCTGTTATTGGTGAGTGCCATCGTGTTTTGTTGGTATAAAATTGCTCCGTATCCTTTTATTTACGGCATTTGACTGTTGTCATATAAAAGTAAAAAAAGGGCGATACACAAAAATTTTCCACAAAAAAGCGAGAAGACATTATTGATGAAAACTACAAAACCCACTAGATAGTGAATAGGTAACTTGCATCATGTCCGCTCGCTTAGGCACAGATTTTGCGTATTATATACAAAATAGACGGTTATAGCTAGCCGATTTACTGGATTAATAGTCATTTCATGGCTAATAATGAGGACTTTATAGAGATATTGACTCTATAAAAATAGCCTAAGCAAATACAAGCTACCTTTTCTTTTATCAAACTCGACATCAAGCGTGTATTAATAGCGCTGGATTTTCGCAGTTGGCTTTGCCACAATGGACAGCGAAGCGCTAGTCCCAGTTTTTATGATCATTTGTTATAACAATAATGAAGATGACAAGGAGTCGTTATGATTTATCAGTATTTAGACAAAACCCCTGAGTTTGCCGCACCGTTCAATGGCTGGGTAGCAGACTCGGCGCAAGTGATGGGCGATGTGTATTTAGGCCATCAAGCCAATATTTGGTTCGGTGCAGTGATACGCGGTGACAACGATCGTATCCATATCGGTGACTATAGTAATGTGCAGGAAAACAGTGTGATTCATACTGATGCAGGTATCAAAGTTACTATTGGTAATTATGTGACTATTGGCCATTTGGCTATGTTGCATGGCTGTGAAGTCGGTGATAATAGCTTGATTGGTATTGGCGCTGTGGTACTTAATAATGTCAAAATTGGTAAAAACTGTCTGATAGGGGCGAAAGCCTTGATTACTGAAGGTCAGGTTATTCCTGATAACTCGCTAGTGATGGGCGCGCCTGCAAAAGTGGTCAAGACGCTAACAGATGAGCAAGCAGCGATGCTAAAAATGTCAGCGCTACATTATGCTGAGCGTTGCCAGAAATTTAAAACAAGCTTGACAGAAATAGCGATGCCTGACTAAGGGTAAGTAAACGAGCTAAGTTTAAATAGATAGACGATAGGGCGCATACTTATTTCATTGATAGACTGTTCAATTAATACGGTCAGCCTTAATGCATAACGTACCCAATTTTATTAAACGATTCATATTTTTTCGTAACCAACGATAAGGTCTCACCATGCAGGCAAATCAAGCACAAACAAAACAAAAACAACTGGCACTATTTGATTTAGATCATACATTACTTGATGTTGATAGCGATTATCTCTGGGGTGAGTATATCGTAAAGCATGACCTTGTCGATGAGGCGCAGTACCGCACTGCCAACCAGAAATTTTATAATGATTATATTGAAGGCACACTAGACGCGACAGAGTACAATGAATTCGTTGCGCAGTTTTTGAGTAGTCTGCCGCTTGATAGACTGGATGAGCTAAGAGAAGACTATATCAAAAGCGAAATCGAGCCACATATTCGCCCAAAAGCAATGGAAGCATTGTGTCAGCATATTGAGCAAGGGCACGAAGTCGTGATTATTTCTGCGACCAATGATTTTGTAGTGTCGGCCATTGCCAAGCGTTTTGGTGTAGAAGAAGCCAATGTATTGGCAACGCCATTAGAGATCAAAGATAATCGCTATACAGGTAAGCTAACTGACAGACCAAACTTTCAAGCGGGCAAAATATACCATTTGGATAAATGGCTAAATAAACAGCAAGCCTCTGGTATCACGTTTGAAAAAACGTATGCGTATTCAGATTCCAAAAATGATATTCCGTTACTCGAATGGGCTGATGTGGCCGTTTGCGTATCACCTGATGATGCGTTACATGCGCATGCTTTGGCCCATCGATGGGCAGTAGAAGATTGGTCGATCTAGATTATTTAAGCTAGTAATAGTAGCAACATTGGCATCAGCGATAATTAGCGAACCATTTAGTATCAATCTCATTTAAAATAGCGCCACATGCGTTATTTATTTTATTAGAAAAACAGGAATATTTATGGAAATCAATCCGTATCAAGAGCAGATTAAAGATTTATCAGAGCGTGGGCAGGACTTGCGGAGGTATCTTTGACTTCGATGGTAAGCAAGAACGCTTAGAAGAAGTCAATTTAGAGTTAGAAAACCCTGAGCTATGGAACGATCCAGAGCGCGCGACCAAAATTAATAAAGAAAAAAGTCACCTTGACGGTGTCATCGATGTGGTGGTTTCTCTTGAAACCACACTAGAGGACGCGTCTGCTATGCTAGAGTTGGCAGTCGAAGCAGAAGATGAGTCCTTGCTAGCTGATGTGCAGAGCGAGCTAGATAGCGCCGAGAAACGTGTCGCTGATTTAGAATTCCGCCGAATGTTTAGCGGTGAGATGGATCCAAACAACTGCTACTTGGATATTCAGTCAGGCAGTGGCGGTACTGAAGCGCAAGATTGGGCTGAAATGCTGCTGCGCATGTATACACGCTGGGCAGAAGCTCATGGCTTCAAAGTAGATGTGATTGAAGTGTCCTCAGGTAGCGTGGCTGGTATCAAGTCGGCAACCATTGAGATTAAAGGTGATTATGCCTTTGGTTGGTTGCGTACCGAAATTGGTGTCCATCGTCTAGTACGTAAATCACCATTTGATAGTAATAATGGTCGTCATACGTCGTTTGCTGCGGTGTTTGTCTCGCCTGAGATTGACGACAACGTCGAGATTGATATCAATCCTGCGGATTTGCGTATCGATACCTATCGCTCATCTGGGGCGGGTGGTCAGCACGTAAACACGACAGATTCTGCGGTACGTATTACCCATGAGCCGTCGGGCGTGGTAGTGACCTGTCAGAATGAGCGTAGTCAACATGGTAACAAAGCCACCGCGATGAAAATGCTGCGTGCTAAGCTGTATGAGCTTGAAATGCAAAAACGTATGGAATCACAGCAAGCAGTCGAAGATGGCAAGTCTGACGTCGGTTGGGGCAGTCAAATTCGCTCGTACGTGCTCGATGACTCACGTATCAAGGACTTGCGTACGGGTGTTGAAACCTTTAACACCGGAGCGGTGCTAGATGGTGACCTCGATCAGTTTATCGAAGCGAGTCTAAAAGCAGGACTGTAAAAGGCCGTTTTAAATAAGCAGCCGTTTTAAAATAGTAACCAATATTTAATTAAGGAAAATTATGCCAAGCGTTAATAATTATTTTGATGATAAAGTGACTTCTATTGCTTTTCAAACGGCGACCAAGCCTGCGACTGTTGGCGTCATGGAAATTGGTGAATATGAATTTGGCACCAGTGAATTCGAAACCATGAGCGTGGTGAGCGGTGCATTGACGGTTAAGCTGCCAGAGAGTGATGAGTGGCAAACGTTTAACGCTGGCGAGCAATTCACGGTTGAAGCCAATCAAAAGTTCCAAGTAAAAGTAGACGTCGAAACCGCTTATCTATGTGTATATGGTAAATAACGACTTCTAAGTTATAGCAGTATCAAAACGAAAAACGCCAAGTATTTTATGCTTGGCGTTTTTTTTGTGTCATATTTCAAATAAATTTTAAGCTACTATCCTGAAAACCATGTTTTACACAGCATTACACTTTGTCTGTGCCAAATAAACAGCAAAAACTACCGTCATTAATTATGCTAAAGCCATGAATTATTAAAGGTATACAGGTTTATGACAAAGGCAACAGTAAAGGCAAGCCAGCAAACAATGACCAAAGACGTGCGTCATGATTACGAGCATCTCGCACGCCGTGCTAATTTGCGTTATGTGAGTGACGATGAACCAGGCTACGAGCGTAGACGTTGGGGTCGCGGCTTTACTTATCGTGATGCAACGGGCAACACGATCAAAGACAAAGCATTGCGCCAGCGTTTTGATGCATTGGTGATACCACCTATGTGGTCAGAGGTATGGATATGCCAAGATGAAAGAGGTCATTTGCAATCAACAGGGCGAGACGAAAAATCGCGCAAACAGTACTTGTATCATCCGTCATGGAATAATATCCGTGACCAAGCAAAGTTTGATGCGATGATAGGATTTGCAGAGGCGCTGCCCAATCTACGCGCGCAGGTGGAGATAGATTTGGAAGCAGAGTCGCTGTCACGCACCAATGTACTCGCTGCCGTTGTTAAATTGCTAGAGACCACTTTAATTCGTATTGGCAACAGCCGCTACGCCAAACAAAACAAAAGCTATGGTCTGAGTACGCTACGCAGCAAGCATGTCAGTGAAACCGACAATGGACTGGCATTTGATTTTGTCGGAAAAAGCGCGAAAGAGCATCATATTGAACTACAAGATGAACGTTTAATAGATATCGTGCAAGCCTGTTCTGAGCTGCCAGGTTATCAAATATTCAAATATCTAGATGACAACGGACATAAGCAAGTCGTTGACAGTAGCGATATCAATGACTACTTACGGATGCATACGTGCGGCATGGACTGCGAAAGCAAGCTGTACAGCGCAAAAGATTTTCGCACATGGATGGCCAGTGTACTCGCAGCAAGCTACCTTTATGACGAACTACAAACGACTGCAGGCGCTAACATACTAGCCAGTGCGCCAGAAAGCGCTGAGCGACAGCAATTAGTCACTGATATGGTAAAAAGTGTGGCAGCAGAGCTAGGCAACACGCCGACCGTATGCCGTGCCTCTTATATTCATCCCATTGTCATTGAGCATTTTTTGGCAGGGCAATTTTTTGAGGCTTACAAACAAGCGCGCCGTGGTCGAACCAAAAAATACCAAAGCTGTGAAGAAAAAGCATTGTTAGGGTTTTTAAGAACTGATGTTTAAGTTGAGGTTGTAGATAGTAATATTGAGGTGTTAACTCCTTAATAGGAAATTGAAAATATGTGGCAGTACTTTGGCTATTGATTGTAGGTGTCTTCGCGGACTTATAGCGAATTAATGATAATTAGTTATAGATTATCTTTATTTCTATAAAATAAAAATGATACGTTATGTATTGAAATAAACGTGGAAATGCGTTACTAATAGAGCATGATAAATACGAACCTATGAAACGGTCTATAGGATATGGCCGTTTTGCAATCATAAATACCATTTTACCAGTGACCTGCTATTGCTAAAGGATTAGCTTATGAACACCGCCTCTCAAACTCCGACGAATATTGATACAGATACAGATATTACCATCACGCCAAAAAACTATACCGATTACTATAATAATTTTGATATGAATACACTGCTGTCAGAAATATTTGGCGAGCAGGTGGATGATCGTTTAAATGCTTATATGGCTTGCTGTGGTCGCCATGTACGCGATGGCCGCGCTGACAATGCCGCGCTAGTACACGAAGACACCGCAGGCAATATAACGCGCATGAGCTTTGGTGAGCTTGACAAAGCGAGTGCTCAAATCGCTAACTTGCTACAGTCGTATGGGGTAAAAGCGGGAGACAAAGTAGCGACGATGCTACCGCGCACGCCAGAGCTGCTAACCGTTGTATTGGCGACATGGCGTATCGGAGCCGTATATCAGCCGCTATTTACTGCTTTTGGTTATGACTCCATCAAGTATCGGATGGACAAAGCCGATACCAAAGTCGTTTTTACTAACCTAGAGAATCGCAGCAAGTTTGAAGATTTGGCTGAGCAAACCAAAATGGTATTGGTCGGCAGTGCTGAGGATGCTCAGACATGGGGTGACGATCACTACACCCAGTCTATGGCAGCACAATCGCAAACGATTGAACCAGTGATTCTCGATACGGATGCGCCATTCTTGCAAATGTTTACCTCTGGTACAGTCGGTAAATCAAAAGGCGTCAGCGTTCCGTTAGCCGCATTACCTGCTTTTTACCTATATATGCGTTATGCCATCGATCTACGCGAAGATGATCAATATTGGAACATGGCCGATCCAGGCTGGGCATATGGCTTGTACTATGCAATCACAGGGCCGCTGCTATTGGGCATCACCACTTATTTTAATGAAGCAGGATTTGACGCGACTAATACGCGTGACTTTATGGTGCGTCACAAGATTACCAATTTGGCCTCTTCACCAACTGCATTTCGAATGATGAAGTCTAGCGGTGTGTTTGATAGTGTTAATGAAGGCGCTCATAACGATACTAGTGCTAAGCTGTCTTTACGCTGTGCCAACTCGGCAGGAGAGACACTGAATACTGAAGTCGTTAACTGGGTTGAAACCTATCTGGCGTGCCAAGTCAAAGACCAATACGGGCAAACAGAAACCGGTATGACTTGCTGTGCACATCATGCACTGGCACATGACTGTCCTGTTGGCTCGATGGGTATGGCGCTCCCAGGTCATACGCTAGTCGTACTAGATGATGACATGAATGTGCTACCGGATGGTGAGCAAGGGCAGCTAGCAGTCGTGGTCAGTCAGTCACCTGCGTTTTATTTCCGTGGCTATAGCTGGAATGAAAAACAGGCCTTTGTAGATGATTACTATCTGACAGGTGATGTGGTTGAGCGTCATAGTGACGGCAGTTACTGGTTCTCAGGCCGTGATGATGACATCATTATTACCGCAGGTTACCGCGTAGGGCCTACTGATGTCGAAAACACTGTGTTAGAGCATGAAGCAGTGGCAGAATCTGCGGCAGTAGGCGTGCCAGATGAAGTGCGTGGTCACACTATTAAGTCTTATGTGGTGCTAAAAGATGGCATCGAAGGCAGTGAGCAAATAGCCAAAGAAATCCAAGAGCTAGTACGCAAACGTCTATCCACTCATGCTTATCCGCGTGAGGTCGAGTTTGTGACCGAGTTACCGAAAACGCCAAGTGGTAAGATTCAACGCTTTTTGCTGCGTAGTCTGTCTGCTGCATGAGTGAGTTGGTAAAGCATTTATAAATTTAATAGAAAAATATCTAATAAGAAGCAAAAATTTAAAGGAATAATCATGCAAGTTAAAGAAAACAGCTTTTTGGTCACAGGCGGTGCATCAGGTTTGGGAGAGTCAGTGGCTCGGGCGATTGTGGGTCAAGGTGGCAACGTCGTTATCGCTGATTTAAATGAATCTGCTGGGCAAGCATTGGTCGCTGAGTTGGGTGATAGTGTGCGATTTGTACGCTGTGATATCACTAACGGTGATGAAGTGCAATCAGCGGTCGACATGGCAGAGTCAGCTTTCGGTGGCCTGCAAGGATCAATCAACTGTGCTGGTATCGTAGTGGTACAAAAGCTACTGGATCGTGATAATAATCCGGCAGACCTTGAGGCATTTAGCCGTGGGGTCAATATCAATCTGGTCGGCTCATTTAACGTTGCTCGTTTGGTTGCTGCTAGCATTGCCAAGCGCATAGCGAATGACAGTAGTGCGGGCGACCATGTAGAGAAGAATGTAGATCAAGGCATTATTATTAATACAGCCTCTATCGCCGCCTTTGACGGACAAGTAGGTCAAGCCAGCTATTCTTCGTCTAAGGCAGGCGTGGTTGGTCTGACTTTGCCACTTGCTCGCGAGCTGGCACGGCATGGTATTCGTGTGATGACCATCGCACCAGGTGTCTTTGCTACACCGATGATGGACAGTATTCCTGAAAAGGCACGCGAGCAGCTAGAAGCAGGTGTGCCATATCCTAAACGTTTAGGCGCTCCCAATGAATTTGCCAAATTGGTCACTCACATCATCGATAATGCTTATCTAAATGGTGAAGTCATTCGCTTAGATGGTGCTATTCGTATGGTGTAGCAGTCTAGTGAGTGATTCATCACTTTTGCACAAAACGTATCTACAGAATCTGGCATAGTGCTTTGATACATATGATTAATGACAAAAAATTAATTATGGAAATCAAAGTCTATGCCATTTTTTTATAAAAAATCTTACTTATCAAATGAGCAGCGTACGCCTTGGTTGCCCATTATCATTGGTCTTAGTCTTGCTGCTATTGTTAGCACCAGCGCTATTGCTTATGTTAAAAGCACCTCAAAAGCCAAAAGCCCTATTCCTCCTTCCATAATCATTGACCGAGTCTTCGTCGATAAATCAGATCGTGTCTTAAAACTGATGAGCGATGGTAAAGCCATTAGGTCGTATCGTATTGCGCTAGGGGGCAATCCAACAGGTCATAAGCAACAAGAAGGCGACCAGCGCACGCCAGTCGGGGTTTATACATTAGAATATAAAAATGAGAACTCTATTGCGCATCGCTCTATTCATATTAGCTATCCCAATGCTGCTGATAGAGCATATGCTAAAAAACTAGGAGTCAATGCAGGCGGCAATATCATGATTCATGGGCAGATGAATGGCTTTGGATATTTGGGCTGGTTGAATCAACGACGTGATTGGACAGATGGTTGTATCGCGGTTACCAATGACGAGATGGATGAAATTATGGCAACGGTGATACTTGGTACTCCTATCGAAATCGTGGAGTAGAATAGTCGGATTGTTATCTAATTTATACTAAGTAGGTGCATTATTTATTAGCGTATTTAATGAAGATTTATCTTTCATTTGCACTAATAAAATGGCATAACTTATCTACTAACTACCTTTAACTGATATTAATAGCTCATTTAAATATTATTAATAATAAATATCATTATTTTAAGTAAGGTTTTATTTAGTAATCGTCTTGAAATAGGTGTATATATACCTTATATAAGTGACAGATAACAGTAGGCACTAAACTAAGATAATCCTTGGAGGTGCTACTGAAAATACCAATTATAAAAGGATATAGACATGAGATTTGAGAAGTTTACTCAAAAACTGCAGTCCGCCATTCAAGAAGCACAAAGTCTAGCGTTAGGTCGCGATCATACAGGTATCGATCCTGTGCATTTGCTTGCCGTATTGCTACAAGATGAGTCTAATTTATCTATCTGCCAACAAGCAGGTGCTTCTATCCCAGCGCTAAAAAATGGCGTTGCTAAAGCACTAGATAACCAAGCGACCATTTCGGAACCGACAGGTGACGTCAACCTAAACCCAAACTCGGTCAAAATCTTGAACTTGGCCGATCGTCAGGCACAAAAAGAAGGCGATGATTTTATCGCGACGGAATGGGTGATGTTGGCACTCGCTGAGCAAGGCGAAACCAAAAAGATATTTGAAAGCGCCGGCGTGACGGCAAGCAAGTTAAAAGTGGTGATTGAGCAATTACGCGGCGATGATACGGTGAATAATCAAAACGCAGAAGATCAGCGTGACGCACTCAACAAGTACACGATAAATCTAACTGAACAAGCAGAACTTGGCAAGCTAGATCCAGTCATTGGCCGTGACGAAGAGATTCGTCGTACCATTCAAGTACTGTCGCGCCGTACCAAAAACAACCCTGTGCTGATTGGTGAGCCAGGCGTTGGTAAAACGGCTATCGTCGAAGGCTTGGCACAAAAAATTATCAATGGCGAAGTACCAGAAGGTCTACGCCGTAAAGAAGTGCTGTCATTAGACTTGGGCGCGCTCATTGCAGGGGCAAAATTCCGTGGTGAGTTTGAAGAGCGTCTCAAAAGCGTATTGAGCGACTTGGCTAAGCAAGAAGGCAACGTCATCTTGTTCATAGATGAGCTGCATACGATGGTCGGGGCAGGTAAATCTGAAGGCGCGATGGATGCGGGCAATATGCTAAAACCTGCATTGGCACGTGGTGAGCTGCATTGTGTCGGAGCGACGACGCTGGATGAGTACCGTAAGTACATCGAAAAAGATGCCGCACTTGAGCGTCGTTTCCAAAAGGTACTGGTCGATGAGCCAACGGTCGAAGATACTATTGCGATATTACGGGGTCTAAAAGAACGTTACGAGCTGCATCACGGCGTCGATATTCAAGACAGTGCCATTATCGCTGCTGCGCGCATGAGTCACCGCTATATCACCGATCGTAAGCTACCAGATAAAGCAATTGACTTAATTGATGAAGCAGCCAGTCGTTTGCGCATGGAGATGGATAGCAAGCCTGAATCATTAGGTAAGCTCGATAGCCGTTTGATTCAGCTAAAAATGCAGCGTGAAGTGCTCAAAAATGAAGAGGATGCTGGCGCGCAAGCAGAGCGTAAAGTGCTCGATGCACAAATAGCAGAATTGGAAAAAGAGTATGCTGATCTCAACGAGGTCTGGCAGGCAGAGAAAGCACTGGTCAAAGGCAGTCAACAGCTAAAAGATGAGCTAGATAAAGCCCGTATTGCGTATGATAAGGCTAGCCGCGAAGGCGACTATGAGACCATGAGTAAGCTGCAGTACGAAACCATTCCGCAGTTAGAACGTCGTATTCATGAGTCTGATTTGGCTGAGCAAAAAGAGCAGACAGGTGAAGGTAGCGGTGTGAAATTGCTACGTAATAAAGTCACCGACAATGAAATCGCCGAAGTGGTGGCAGCCGCGACTGGTATTCCAGTCAGCAAAATGATGCAAGGTGAGCGTGACAAGATGATAGCAATGGAAGAAAAGCTCCATGAGCGTGTCATTGGTCAAAACGAAGCGGTCGAATCGGTGGCCAATGCGGTACGTCGTAGCCGTGCAGGCTTATCTGACCCCAACCGTCCTTCTGGTTCGTTTTTATTCTTAGGACCTACGGGTGTTGGTAAAACCGAGCTGACTAAGTCACTAGCAAACTTCTTGTTTGACTCTGAAGATGCGATTGTACGTATCGACATGAGTGAATATATGGAAAAACACAGTGTCAGCCGTCTCGTCGGGGCACCTCCAGGTTATGTCGGTTATGAAGAAGGCGGTACATTGACTGAAGCGGTACGCCGTAAGCCATATAGCGTCATATTGTTCGATGAAGTAGAAAAGGCGCACCCTGATGTGTTCAATATCTTATTGCAAGTATTGGACGATGGCCGCTTAACAGATTCGCAAGGTCGGGTGGTAGATTTTAAAAACACTGTGATTATCATGACCAGTAACTTGGGTTCGCATAAGATTCAAGAGATGGTTGGTGAAAGTTACGAGGATATCAAAGCGGAAGTAATGGATTCTGTTGGGCAGCATTTCCGTCCAGAGTTCGTCAACCGTATTGACGAAATCGTAGTTTTCCACCCGCTTGGTATGTCGCAGATGGCAGGTATTGCGGATATTCAACTGGATCGATTACGTCAGCGTATCCAAGAGCGTGAGATGGATATTGAGCTGTCAGCCGACGCGATGAATAAATTGGTTGCCGTGGGTTATGACCCTGTTTATGGTGCTCGTCCTTTAAAGCGTGCCATTCAACAAGAGATCGAAAACCCATTGTCATTGAAACTATTAGCAGGTGATTTTGTCGCTGGTGATATTATCAAAGTCGATGTGGGTGCCGACGACAAGCTAACTTTTGATAAGCTTAGAATGAGCTAATCAGTTTATCCTTGACATCTTTATGACCCAACTCTACGCTTAAAACAAACCCCTTATCTACAATCGTAGGTAAGGGGTTTTTATTTATAAGGCGCGTTTTACGTTACTGTTCTTTTACCATTTCAATATCTCTTAAGTCTCAGGACTATGCTATAACTAAATCAAAGACTAATAGTATAAGTATCAATTGAATGGAGAAACAGAACGATGACAGCTCATATTGAACGTATAAATATACCTTTAACTTCGCCACTAATCATTGCAGCATTGCTGTTTAGCACCGCCGCGTGCTCCAATCCTTCAGCAGTAAGTACTAGTAATAATAAAAGTACCGCAACAGAGTCTAAAAAAGTTTCCACTTCAGATAGCGATGCTCAAACCGCCACACAAACTACCACACAAACAGAGACTAGCAAGCCTGACTTTACCACCAAAGTAATCGCTACCTTTGATGAGCCTTGGGCTATGACAGCGTTACCCATTGCAGATAACGAAGCGCCAAAATTGTTAGTAACACAAAAAACAGGTGAGCTATTTATCGTAGATACCGCGACGGGTAATAAGACTAAAGTCGAAGGCATTCCTACAGTCGCTTACGGTGGTCAAGGTGGCTTGGGGGATATCATTGTGGCTCCAGATTTTGCGACGTCCAATACCGTCTATCTCAGCTACGCGGAAGCAGGAACAGGAAGTGATAGTAATAAATTTGGCGCTAAAGTTATCAAAGCGACACTTTCAGGACTAGAGACAGCCACACCTACGTTGCAAGATATCACGCCTATCTGGCAACAGTCTCCGAAAGTTACAGGGCAGGGACATTATAGTCATCGTTTGCTGTTTTCGCCTGATGGACGCTATCTATATATCAGCTCAGGCGAGCGTCAAGACAAAGACCCAGCACAAGACATGAATGGCAATCTGGGTAAGATAATACGGTTGAGTCCTGATGGTAACACCCCGACAGACAATCCGTTTACTGACAATGAGTTGGCCAAACAGTTTTGGACCATCGGACATCGCAATGTGCTTGGTATGGCATTTGACGATAGCGGACAGCTGTGGGCGCATGAGATGGGACCAAAAGGTGGCGATGAATTTAATATTATTGAGAAGGGTAACAATTATGGCTGGCCAGTGGTATCCAATGGCCGTAATTATTCAGGTTTAGATATTCCTGACCATGACACAAAGCCAGAGTTTACGGCACCAAAAATTACTTGGACACCTGTCATATCACCATCTGCTATGAGCATCTATGTGGCTGGTACTCATAATGACTTTCCTAGCTGGCAAGGCAATGCGCTTATCAGTGGCCTATCGTCTAAAGCGCTTATCGTAGTGGGCATAAACGACGACAATACCGCCGCTGAGCGTTATCGCTATGACATGGGAGAGCGTGTCCGCAGTGTGCTAGCAGTAGACGGGCAAGTGTGGACACTTGAAGACGGTAATGATGCACAATTACTTAGATTATTGCCCAAATAACATCGAAACAATATTAAAAAAACATCGAAACAGCATCGAATTAAGGACGTATTTACCTGCCTGTATATTTAATTATTTTAATAAAACTATCAAAGTCTTTTAGAGTAAATTAATAGTTTTATCAAGTTTTATTTTGTAATAGATTGATAGTTAAGACCTATTTTGTTAAGGTAACGTTCCTTGAAATTTGAGACTTGCACATGGAAGAAGTAAAAGTAGGCAGATTAGGACCTTTTCCGCGGGTAAGTAAACCTGTGTTTATTACATCGTCACTGCTGATTGTTGGCTTTATTATTTTCGGTGCGTTTTTCACCGAAACAGCAGGGGCTGTTTTTAGTTTTTTACAAAATTTTATTACCGATAAGTTTGGTTGGCTATTCATTATTCTGGTCAATACCGCGCTTGCGCTTTGTATATACTTGGCAATGAGTCGCTATGGTGACATTCGACTAGGTAACCAAACAGAGCGACCGCAGTACAATCTGTTTTCTTGGATTGGCATGCTATTTTCTGCAGGTATTGGTATTGGTCTGGTTTATTGGGGTACAGCAGAGCCGCTGTATCACTTTATGGCACCACCAATGGGCGATGCCGAGACAGTAGAAGCCGCCAAGCAAGCAATGAATATCTCATTTATGCATTGGGGTCTACATGCTTGGGCGATTTATACGATTGTAGCGCTATCTTTAGCGTATTTTCATTTCCGTCGCGGCCTGCCATTATCGATTCGATCTACTTTGTATCCTTTACTTGGTAAAAAGATCTATGGTCGTTGGGGGCACACGGTCGATATTTTGGCTGTGTTTGGTACGATGTTTGGTGTGGTTACCTCGCTTGGACTTGGGGTTATGCAGATCAACTCTGGACTCGAAAAGCTGTTTGGTACGCCTAACAGTCTTACCGTACAGTTTGGCTTGATCGCTTTCATCACAGCGCTAGCGGCAGCTTCAGTCTTGATGGGTTTGGATAAAGGTATTAAGCGTTTAAGTGATATCAATATTGGTTTCACTATCGTCTTATTAGCGTTTATGGTCATCTTAGGACCAACGCTGTTTATCTTTGATAGTTTTATCGAAAACATCGGCAACTATCTGACTGTGATTGTACCTCTAGGTACATGGGGTGAGTCTTATAGCGGGACAGATTGGCAAAGTAGTTGGACGATATTTTATTGGGCATGGTGGGTTAGTTGGGCACCATTCGTTGGTATCTTTATCGCTCGTATCTCTCGTGGCCGTACGATTCGTGAGTTTACGCTTGGTGTACTACTGATTCCAATGCTGATTTTGTTCTTCTGGTTTACCACCTTTGGCGGCGTTGCTGTTCATATGGAGCTTGCTTCTGCTGTGTCAGGTGTTAGCCCAGGATTGGTTGAAGCAGTACAAGCGGATTCTGGTAGTGCCATCTTTAAGTTGGTTGAGTACTATCCATTGGCAAAACCGATTACGCTACTGATTGTCGTCATGATTATGCTATGGTTTGTGACCTCGTCAGATTCTGCTAGCTTTGTCATCGATATGTTGACTGCTGGTGGCGATACCAACCCACCTAAAATCCAGCGCTTATTTTGGGCAACGACAGAAGGTGTTATCGCTGCTATCTTGCTAGCGGCTGGTGGATTGAGCGCGTTACAAGCAGCCGCTATCGTAGCAGGACTACCGTTTGCTTTGGTTGTCTTTGTCATGATGTATGCGCTACTGCGTGGTTTGAGTCGCGATCGTCTGATTCTATACAGAGCGCAGCAAGGCTTTATTACAGATGAATCAGCAGACCATAACTCAGCGAATGAGTTCGTTGACGAGCATCTGTTAAAAGGGCCACCTAAGATTGTTAAAGGTGACTAAGAAGTAGATAGCATCAAGACAGCTACTTAAGCTTTTGATAAGAGAAGCCCCAATTTATTTTTAAATTGGGGCTTCTTTATTGGGTGAAGATATTTAAATTTATTCAGAACAAATTCAGTTTGTCGAAATATTATTGCTGCAATGTTACTACGATTTCTATACATTCGGCAGTATTTACATGATGTTATATTTAGTGATTCGTTCATACCTTAGTATGATTACGCACTTTTTTGGGGATATACCTATGGATCATGTAAAAGTTGGCAGGTTAGGCCCTTTCCCGCGGGTAAGTAAACCTGTTTTTTTAACTTCAGCATTACTGATTATTACATTTATTGTTCTTGGTGTTTTTTTTACTGAATCTGCCGGTACGTTGTTCAGTTTTTTACAAGGCTTTATTACCGATAAATTTGGTTGGTTTTTCATTATTCTCGTTAATGTGGCCTTAGGACTTTGTGTTTATTTGTCTATGAGCCGTTATGGCGATATTCGCCTTGGTGCTCAAACTGAGACACCACAGTACAGTCTATTCTCGTGGATTGGTATGCTGTTCTCTGCTGGTATTGGTATTGGACTTGTCTACTGGGGTACAGCAGAGCCCTTATATCACTTTATGGCACCGCCACTCGGTGAAAAGGAAACGATAGAAGCCGCCAAGCAGGCGATGAATATTACCTTTTTACATTGGGGCTTACATGCTTGGGCATTGTACGCGATTGTAGCGCTATCTTTAGCCTATTTCCATTTTCGCCGTGGCTTACCACTATCGATTCGCTCAACCCTTTATCCTATATTGGGTAAAAAGATATATGGCTCGTGGGGTCATGCCGTTGATATCTTAGCTGTATTCGGTACGATGTTTGGTGTGGTGACGTCACTCGGTCTTGGCGTTATGCAAATTAACTCAGGGCTTGAGAAATTATTTGGTATTCCTAATAACCTCACAATACAAATCGCTCTGATTGCCTTTGTTACTGCTTTAGCCGCCTGTTCTGTCATGATGGGCTTGGATAAGGGTATCAAGCGTCTAAGCGATGTGAACATTGGTCTAACGGCTATTTTGCTTGGTTTTATGGTCGTCTTAGGGCCGACGCTTTTCATTTTTGATAGCTTCCTAGAAAATATCGGCAACTATCTTTCAGTGGTTGTGCCATTAGGTCTGTGGGGTGAGTCTTATGAAGGTGAGGCAAACTGGCAGTCAGCATGGACGATATTTTATTGGGCATGGTGGGTAAGTTGGGCACCATTTGTCGGCGTGTTTATTGCTCGTATCAGCCGTGGTCGTACGATTAGAGAGTTTGTACTTGGTGTATTGCTTATCCCTATGACCATATTGTTCTTTTGGTTTTCAACTTTCGGCGGCGTTGCTATTCATATGGAGTTGCTCGCTGCTATTGATCCGGCGTTGGTTAGTCCTGGACTGGTCGAGGCGGTACAAACAGATTTTGGTAGTGCGATTTTTAAATTGGTTGAGTACTATCCGTTGGCGCAACCCATCACATTTATGATTGTGATTATGATTGTATTGTGGTTTGTGACCTCATCAGATTCAGCAAGTTTTGTCATTGATATGCTGACCGCAGGTGGTGATACCAATCCGCCAAAGATCCAACGTTTATTTTGGGCAAGCACCGAAGGCGTCATTGCTGCTGTTTTGTTGGCTGCTGGTGGATTGAGCGCGTTACAAGCAGCCGCTATCGTAGCAGGATTGCCATTTGCCGTGGTTATATTTGCCATGATGTATGCGCTACTGCGTGGTTTGAGTCGCGATCGACTAATACTATATAGAGCGCAGCAGCACTATATTACTGAAGAGTCAGCAGATCACAACTCGGCAGATGAATTTGCTGATGAGCATCTACTAAAAGGGCCACCTAAGATTGTAAAAGGTGACTAAAAAGTAGGTAAAAGTAAGACTGCTATTTAAGCTTTTGATAGAAGAAGCCCTGATTTATTTTTAAATTGGGGCTTCTTTATTGGGTGAAAATACTTAAATTTATTCAGGACAAATTCGTATTGTTGAAAATTATTACCGAAATGTTACTACTATTTCTATACATTCGGTAGTATTTACAAGGTGTTATATTTGATAATTCGTTCATACCTTGGTATGGTTACGCACTTTTTTGGGGATATACCTATGGATCATGTAAAAGTTGGCCGATTAGGCCCTTTTCCGCGGGTAAGTAAACCTGTATTTTTGACTTCAGCAATCTTGATACTGGCGTTCATTATTTTTGGCGCTTTATTTAACGAACAAGCAGAAGTAGTATTTAACCAAGCAAAAGCATTTGTCTCTTTACGTTTCGGCTGGTTTTTTATTGTCGTGGTCAATTTAACATTGGTCATGAGTATTTATATGATATTTAGCCGCTACGGCGATATCAGACTCGGTCATCAGAATGAAAGGCCAGAGTACAATATGGTTTCTTGGATTGGTATGCTGTTTTCAGCAGGTATCGGTATCGGGCTGCTTTATTGGGGCACCGCTGAGCCGCTGTATCATTTCATGGCACCACCATTAGGCGAGGCGGAGACAGTCGCCGCTGCCAAACAAGCGATGAATATCTCGTTCCTACATTATGGTCTACATGTATGGGCGCTATATGGCATGGTTGCGCTATCGCTCGCATATTTTCATTATCGAGTAGGTTTACCACTGGCTATCCGTTCGACCCTTTATCCAATATTGGGTAAAAAGATCTACGGTGGTTGGGGACATACGGTAGATACGCTCGCCGTATTTGGTACGATGTTTGGGGTAGTGACCACGTTAGGTCTTGGCGTCTTGCAGATTAACTCGGGCCTTGAGACGTTATTTGGTATACCCAATAATATTACGGTGCAGATTATTTTGATTGGCCTTATCACCATGCTAGCAGGGCTATCTCTGTTTATGGGATTGGATAAAGGCATCAAGCGTCTAAGTGATACCAATATATTGTTCACTGTGATATTGCTAAGTTTTGTGATTATCTTTGGGCCTACGCAGTTTATTTTTAACAGCTTTGTAGAAAACATCGGCAACTATTTGCATCAAATCGTGCCATTAGGTTTGTGGACAGAGTCTTATAGAGGCGAAGAAAATTGGCAAGCCTCTTGGACGATTTTCTATTGGGCATGGTGGATTAGTTGGTCACCATTCGTTGGGGTATTCGTTGCCCGTATCTCTCGTGGTCGTACTATCCGTGAGTTCATCTTAGGGGTGCTATTAATTCCTATCACGATATTGTTCTTATGGTTTACTGCTTTTGGTGGTTCTGCGGTAAATATGGAGCTGGTGGCAGCAGCAGACCCTAACATAGTTAGTCCAGGTCTGATCGAGGCGGTCAAAGCCGATACAGGTAGTGCTATCTTTAAATTGATGGAGTCTTATCCATTAACGGGTGCGGTCAACTTGCTCATCGTGGTGATGATTGTCCTATGGTTTGTTACCTCATCAGATTCAGCCAGTTTTGTCATCGATATGCTGACATCAGGTGGTGATACCAATCCACCAAAGATTCAGCGCTTATTTTGGGCTGGTTCTGAAGGCGTTATCGCCGCTGTATTATTGGCAGCAGGTGGTTTGAGTGCGTTACAAGCGGCATCGATTGTCTCAGGATTTCCTTTTGCTATTGTGATCGTCGTGATGATGTATTCTCTACTGCGCGGTCTCAGTCGAGATCGCTTGATACTGTATCGTAATCAGCAATGGTTCACCACAGAAGAGTCAGCAGAGCATAACTCAGCTAATGAATTCCGTGATGAAGAGTTGCTAAAAGGCCCACCAGCACTTGAGAAAGATGCTTAAGCTTTAAAGTGTATTTTCTAGCTACAAAAATACCCAGCTTGTCATAAGCTGGGTATTTTTATGTATGTTCAATATTTTTAATAGGAATTCTTTTAATACAGCAGCTTTCGATATAACAGCTTTATAGATTAGCTGCATTCGCCTTTTGTATAACCGATAGCTTCAGGAATATTACAGGCCGAACAGGCATTACTAGCCGTTCGGTAGCTAACAACTGATCCAACTTTCGTTTTTACACAGACGGGTTCATATTGTGCCGTACAGATATTGTTGGCAGGGTTAGCGGGTGGACATTGAGTAAGAGCAGCACCTTCAAATTGCTGGCTGATATCAGGACTGGATGGGGTAGGTGTTTGACCAGACATGCCTACATCAGACATAGAGCTACAGCCCGTTAAAGCTAGAACTAATATCAATATAAGTGACGATGGTTTGAACGAAGATTGATTAATTGTGGAAAATCGACGAGTAGATATAGTTTGTTTCATAAGAAATGTCCTTATTCATAATATTCGATAGCATCCTGTTATCGCTGATGGATTTGCCTACTGATGACAAACGCTTAAGCATTTATGGTAGCTCATTTGTCAGTAGCTATCCACTTAAGCATCATACAAAAAACCCCAAGCTCAATTAAGCTTGGGGTTTTGTTTTCTGCCATCAAATATTGATACTACGACAGTATGTCTAAATGAGAGACATTTAGACTGACGACATTCGCTTATTCAGCTGGTTTGTCATCTTGATTTAGCTGCACGTACTTGTCAAAGTTTTGAGCATAATCCGTTAAGTTATCGCTCAGCATTTGGCGATACTGTTTGACATAAAACTCGACGATATCGTCTTTTTCTTTGGCGAAATCATCGCCTTTGACGAAACCGATAGAGGCAACTGACGCGCTATAGCGTGCTGCCGCATACAATAAAGAAGCACCTACTTGACCTGAATGTGCTTCAGGGCCTAGCTGGCTGTTGGCGATACCGATGATAGCATCAGCACGTTGATAGAATGCCTGCATTTCAGGGGTGATTTCGATGTTAGCATCAGCATTTTGGTCTTGAATATTGTCTTGAGACATAAGCAACTCCTAATAATAAGTGTCAGTAGTTTTTAGTATATAAAAATGGTTTGTAAACGTTTTAAAGTAGTGACTCTTATAAACCAGCGTCTGCTTTTAAGATATCAGCTTTGTCTGTTTTTTCCCACGTAAAGGCAGTCTCTGAACCTGGACGACCAAAGTGTCCAAAGGTAGCAGTCTGCTGATACATTGGTTGTAGTAAATTCAACATACGGGTAATGCCGTAAGGACGTAGGTCAAAGTGAGTACGAATCAAGCGAATGATCTCATCGTTACTGATTTTGCTAGTACCAAAGGTATTGACAGAAATAGAAGTAGGTTCAGCGACACCAATCGCATAGCTGACCTGTACTTCACAGCGCTCAGCTAATCCTGCTGCTACGATGTTTTTGGCCACATAACGTACCGCATAAGCAGCACTGCGATCGACTTTTGAAGGATCTTTACCACTGAACGCACCGCCACCATGACGTGCCATGCCGCCGTAAGTATCAACAATAATTTTACGACCAGTCAAACCAGCATCACCGACAGGACCGCCAATCACAAATTTGCCAGTTGGGTTGATATGATAGCGTGTGCCAGCGTGCAATAAGTCAGCTGGGAGCACTTGCTTGATGATAGATTCCATCACGGCTTCTTGTAGGTCTGACTGCGAGATGCTTGGATCATGCTGTGTTGATAATACAACAGCATCGATGGCGACAGGGCGATTGCCGTCATACTTCAAGGTCACCTGCGCTTTGGCATCTGGACGCAACCATGGTAGCTCGCCAGCACGGCGCAGCTCCGACTGACGCTCCATCAAACGATGAGCATATTCGATAGGCGCTGGCATAAGTACTTCGGTCTCATTACTGGCATAACCAAACATTAAGCCTTGGTCGCCTGCACCTTGCTCTTCAGGGTCGCTACGATCGACGCCTTGCGCAATTTCAGGAGATTGCTTACCTAGCATGTTGATGACTGCACAAGTCTCGCCATCAAAGCCTAGGTCTGAATGGTGATAGCCGATGCCATTTACGGTGTCACGAACCAGACGCTCTAAATCGATATTTGCCGTTGTAGTGATTTCACCTGCAAGTATGACTGCGCCTGTTTTTACTAAGGTTTCGCATGCCACACGTGCGTGCAGATCTTCACGTAAGATAGCGTCAAGGATAGCGTCTGATATTTGGTCAGCCATTTTGTCAGGATGGCCTTCGCTCACAGATTCTGAGGTAAATAAGTTGTATTCACGCATAATGGGATCGCTTAATTGAATCAATAAGGGTAGGAAAAGCAGCACATCTAGGTGCTGCTCTAATTAATTTTGACCACGCATTTACGCGGCAGATAATCGGTATTTCTTAATTTAAAATCGGTTTTGACTAAAATCTTTGCTAATAAATATGACCAAAGGGTGAGCGGACTATCATTCAATCAATATATATAAAATGATACTGCCTCGCTCTAATATGGTCTTGGCGGTAATGAGTTGAGTCAGTACTTGCCCTAATAGACAACGCTAATGTGCAGATTGCCTTATCAGAAGCAGGGTAATAGCCAAAATCTCTTAACGCAAAATAGGGTTATTCTACCTTGAAACGTTATAAAACTCTAGTGAGCAACACTTGCTCTACTATAAGAAATGCTCAACAAGCAGTTCACTGCAATCAAAGGTGGTTACTGGATAGCAGTTTAGCTAGCTGAGCGATTAGCAAGCAGTAGCGTCTGCTTTAAATGAACAATACGTTACAACTCTAAAAATGTAGCTTTATCTTTGAACATACATTCTTCATAGACGGGACAAGCGCCGCATTTGGGTGTACGAGCCTGACAGGTATAGCGGCCGTGTAAGATAAGATAATGATGGGCGTCTACGATGAAATCTTCTGGAATTCGCTCGACCAGCTTTTTTTCGACGATAAGTACGGTTTTACCAGTGGCAAGCCCGGTACGATTACCCACACGAAAGATATGCGTGTCAACGGCCATGGTCGGCTGGCCAAAAGCAGTATTTAATACAACGTTGGCAGTTTTACGGCCGACACCTGCCAGTGATTCTAAGTCTTTGCGGTTATCAGGAACGGTGCTATCAAATTTCTCAATCAAATCACGGCAGGTTTTGATGACGTTTTTTGCTTTGGTATTATATAAACCAATGTTTTTGATATAGGATTTTAGACCGTCTTCGCCTAGTGCCAGTATTGCTTCAGGCGTGTTAGCTATTGGGTACAATTGCTTGGTAGCAATATTGACACTGACATCAGTCGCTTGTGCGGACAAAATTACCGCGATAAGTAACTCAAAATTACTGTCATAATTGAGTTCGGTGACAGGTTCATCAATAGTCGCTGCCAGCTTTTCAAAGAAGGGACGCACGTCACGATTGGGCATTCGTCTAGAGGGCGGCGTGTCAGCTGTTTTATGTTTGACCGTTTTACTCATGGCATTTTGACTATTATTTTGATGAATGGTGGTGCCAAATTATATGCTAGCGCTAGCATTCATGTTAATGATTAAAATGTTAATTTATTAACGCATTAATTGCGTAAGCTGCTATTACTGTTATAGCGCTACTTGCAATGACTCAAGCTCGGCTTGTAAGGATTCGAGTTCTGCTTGTTTCTTATCGTTTGCACGAACACTCAGTTGCTTTTCCAGTTTTTTGATTTTGGTACGGAGCTTGGCAGCTGCAATGGTGTTTTTCGCTTGCGATTCACTGATGTTTAGAGACTGGCTTGCTGCATTATTGAGCTTAGCCTCTACCATACTAACGACAGGTCTACTATTGCTCGTATCGGCAAGCTGTTCTGTGACACGTTTCAAATGGGTATGGTAGCGTTGTCTCAAATCCTCTTGCTCTGCTATTCGCTCAGGCTCAAATATTTCTCGCTCAATCGCAACTAAGTCAATGCAATCAACAGGGCAGGGCGCGATACAGAGCTCGCAGCCCGTGCACAAATCTGTAAAAATCGTATGCATATGCTTACCAGTACCAACGATAGCATCGACTGGGCAAGCAGGGATGCATTTGGTGCAGCCGATACAGTCATCTTCACGGATAACCGCACGAACCTCGGTCGGACGTTCAGAGGTGGCATCTATTGGCCACTGTGAAGGCACTGCCGTTAGCGTAGTGTCAAGAGTATCTATATCGAGAGTCTGAGCAATCGCATTGGTGACAGGCTGACCACCAGGCACACATTTGTTATACGGCTCGCCATCTAATACAATCGCAGCGGCATATGGCAGGCAACCATCTGGATGCTCACATAGTCCGCATTGCGTCTGTGGCAAACAAGCATCCACACGTGCAATTTTTGCTTGTATGTCAGCGGGCAAGGTATCAATGTGTAATGCATCGAATAAGATAGGTAGATTAACTAAGCGTATATTGGTGCTACTTTGCATTTAATTAAGGACCTTAATACCAGTCGTTAGAATTGGTATTAGTATAAATAGAGATAAAAGGTTGAGAAAGCGGTCTTTGTAAAACAGTATTTATAAGAGCATTTGCTCATGTTAGCGTGTTACTGCTCATTTTGGCGTGTTACTTACTAAAAATGAAGTTCGAAGTAAAACGCTTATAACAGGAGCAGCGATTTTAAAGAGATGAGATTGAAAATACAATACTATAGCGAAATGTGGTGTTTATAGATAAGTGCTGATTATAAATCTACATTTTGTTCTTTAGCCACTTGGTCAATCAAATCGCGAGCGATACTACCCTTTGGTGGAATTCTAGGTAGGTTTGAGAGATCGAAGAAATCAGCATGTGCTAACTCATCTTCTTGCAAGATAATATCGCCACTGGCATACGAGGCGCGAAAACCAAGCATCAAGTTAGAGGGGAATGGCCATGGCTGACTACTGACATAGCGGATATCTGATACGCTGATATTGACCTCTTCTGCGACTTCACGTACTACGGCATGCTCCAGACTCTCTCCAACTTCTACAAACCCTGCGATCAAACCATACATTGGCGGCAGGTTCTGCTGTCCATGACGATGATGGTGAGCCAATAAGATTTGCATCTCATCCGTCACTGGATTTGGCCGAGTAATAGCAGTAATAACGCACGGTTGTACGCGAGGATACTGGCGCAATCGACATGCTGGACAAACCATGGCACGCTCGCCTTGGTCAGCATGTACGGTAGGGCTAGCACAGCGACTACAAAACTGCGTATCTGTTTGCCAGCTTAATAGTTGTATTGCCTGGCTAATCTGATCTGACAAGGCGACTGGCAAATGAGTCATCAGTTTTCGATAAGGAACAAAAGTGTTACCACTACTTTCAACAATAATTGGTAGCGTCACGTTATGAGCAACTGCATAGTCATAA
Organism: Psychrobacter proteolyticus; assembly: GCF_039762275.1. Taxonomy (GTDB): domain Bacteria; phylum Pseudomonadota; class Gammaproteobacteria; order Pseudomonadales; family Moraxellaceae; genus Psychrobacter; species Psychrobacter proteolyticus_C. Next base: position 73,659 of record NZ_JBDLOB010000008.1, read on the forward strand.
GTCATGGCGCTCGTCGCTTGAGCGGTAAAGCTATGATCCATATTGGCATCAACCGTACCCTCTGCATGGTTGCCAGCGCTATTGTTGTCATCTGATAACCAATGATGTGGTGCTAGGCTCTCGTGCAGCGTGACATGACCAACCTGATAAGCTTGCTCGCTTAAGTCATTACTCTCGGGCGATAGCTGAACTTGTAAAGGCCACCAACCATCTGGCATTTGACGGCATAGGATACTGTCATCACTTAATACAAAAGCATGAGTCATATAAAATTCCAAACATTATAAAGTAAGTCCGCATCGAGGTAGACACAGACTATTTTAGAGTAAAATATCATCAATTCTATGTAAACCAGATACCCAGATATCCATATATATTGTCAGGTTGGTTCAGCCTAATGACTAGGCTAGTTTAACCTAATGAATATAGTGCTTTCACGTGCCTGACTTGTACCTACATTATCTTGAGTTATCTGTATTCAAATGAGATGTCATGGCTCAGAGATAATGACCATGACATGACAATAAGAAAAGTTAAGCAGCAAGTAGGTGGCTTAAGCTTTGTTGACCAACATCAAGTGCTTGCTTGCTAACAGGGCGATTATTCTCAAAACCATCTAAGTGATGATCGACCGCCATAATAACATCAGCGATGTAGGCTAACGTACTGTCTTCGATACGTCGTCCGCCTTCGATACGCTTTTCAATGTAGTTGGCTAGCTGACTCAGCATGCTGGCAGGTGTGGGCAGTTGTAGGAAACGTACTGCGCCTGCTACTTGACGCATCATCCCAGGGATATTTTGGATATTGAGCATATCGCGCTCAGGCTCCGCCAAATAATCATTGATGGCTTGCTCAGCACTAGCAATCGCAGTTCGGCTCTCTTGTATCAAGGTATCATTGGCTGTATTAAGCTGATGCAATGAGATATGCGGATTATTCAGTGGCAGATAGATTGCCCCTGGTGTATGCATCTCTGCCATAGCAATGGTTGCGTTCTCTGCATGCATTAGCGCTAGTAGCAAATGATCGAAATCTTCAGGAGAAGGCGCTTGCCAATGGCTCACAGCTTCTGCTGCTTCGCTAAGACTATTGGCTGCGTTGGACAGACCTAATAAACGTAATGCCGAACTCAGTTCGGCCAGCTCTTTAATAATCTGCGCTGTCTGCATATCAATAGGATTAATTGAATCGCCACGTGCATAACTATCGACGTGTTCTTTAATGTTATTGATCTGATGTTGAATAATTGTGTTTAACGTATCGGTAAGTTCGCGGTTAGGACCGAATAAAAAGCGCTTCATCTGTTCTAGCTGAGCACCTTCTAAATGGTTATTTGCATATTGTTCACGTAATTGCTGCGCTTGCTCGTTATTACGTTGACAGGCAAAGCTCACTAAATCTGCAAAGCGGGTATCCATGACTGGTAAATAGCTTTGAAATTGCTGCTCTAAATAGATAAGTGTGTGTTTTTGACTCAGGTTTAATGGTAATACTGCTGCGATATCAGTCACGGCGGCAGTCGCCGCTTGCCAAAATAAGCTATCAGTATTTGACGCGATTAATGCGCAGGCTGCACTCATAGCATCCAGCTTTTGCTGATCCGCAGAGTCAATGTTGCCATCTTGATTGAGTAATGCAATGCCAAGGCCACTACGATACGCGTTGGTCAGCAGCTCTGTATCTAGGTTAAGCGTGCTTAGAGATTCAAAGTTTTGTTCAGGATTGGCGATGATGACGCTACTGCTGCCAAATGCAGAAAAATAGTCTGCTGTAATAGGGGCTTTTTGACTATGTGCATTAAGCTTGTTAATGACAGGTATCAGTAGAGTAGGCTCTACCGATTCAGTCAAGAGGACAAACTCGACATAACGATCCAAGGTCATGATGGCTTCTGATAGATCCATGATCAAATCAGTATCGTTGTTATCACCATTGTCATAAAGTCTCTGTAGACCGCCAACAATGGCGTCATTCAATGCTTCTGCACCGACCAAAGAAATCAGTTTAAAAATACAAGACAGCTGCTTTAATACTTCGATAGAGTCTGACAACAAAGGTGCCTGACTACTATCATCATTGAACTCACCTAAATGAATTTCAGTATCTTTAAGCGTTGCTATAACCTCATCATGCAGTAAATGGAGTGATGGTAAGTTAAAATCAGTAACACTAAGCGTTGGGGCGGTTAGCTTCATTTGCGCAGACTGGTCCATAAGTATTTTTCCATAATGTACTGATGAGAATAGCAATATTATAAATTTGATTTAGAAAGTATTGGCTAGTGATGTTTTAACGCTTTCTATCATAATAATCAAGACTAAATTATACAAATGTCGGTTCAATAAAAATTCGAACGACAATTATATGCTAGCTTTTAGGGCAGGATAATCTTCTGCCAAAGCGGCATACCAGCTTTGGTCAGCAGTTTCATCCGCCGTTGATGCCAGCAATAAATTCGCTAAATTGGCGAAACTTGCATGAGCGGTTTGTCCGCCATCGGTATCTGTATCCTCTTCGATGGCAAGCGTGACCTGTCCACCAGTCATCGCCAAATAAACTTCGGCTAAAATCTCTGAGTCAAGTAATGCCCCGTGAAAAGTACGGTCTTGCTTACCAACATCTAGGCGACGAACGAGGGCATCTAGCGTGTTTTTTTGCCCAGGGTATTGCTGCTTGGCCATCGCCAGTGAATCGGTTACTTGCACTCGATTAGCAAAGTTATTCAGACCAACTTTTGCAAACTCCATATTTAAGAAGTTCATATCAAAAGTAGCGTTATGAGCGATAATCTCAGCGCCGTCCATAAAGTCATACAAAGACTGAGCCACTTGATCAAAGGTTGGCTTATCGGTCAAAAATGCTTCAGAGATACCATGAATACGAATGACTTCGTCATCCATGCCACGCTGCGGATTGATATAAACGTGCAGCTTTTCACCAGTAAACTTACGTCCGACCAGCTCCACAATACCGACCTCGATAATACGGTCGCCTTTTAGTGCATCAAGCCCTGTGGTTTCTGTATCCATGATAAGCTGACGATCTGCTTCATGGCGGTGTATCGGCTTTGGTAGTAGCGGCTTAAAATGTGGGTTAGCACGGCTAGTATCACCATCGAACTTAGGGGCGTCAGATTCTACACTTGGCAACATATCATTGTCGACGGTATCATCTAGGTGCGTTTGAATATCTGGCATAGCTTTGGTACTCGTCGGATTGTATGTATTGTCTTGATGGCTGTTAGATTCTACAGCAATGTCTTCGTTCATCTTAAGGGTGTTAGCTGTACTCTGACCATCTTCTCTTAGCGGCTCATTTTCTAAGAGCTCTTCATCAAACTCATCGTCCATCATATCTAGACCCAATGGATCAAAACTTAGCCAGTCAGCGCTAGACGATTTTTGCAAGGTATCAGTGTTGATGTCAGCATTAGGATTAATGTCATTCACTATTTGGTCTTTTTTTTTAGTCGTATCTGCTTCACTGACTATAGCTGAATGCCCGCTGTTTGATGTAACACCTAAGTTTGCCAGCTCATCTGCTTTTTCGTTACCAGCATGTCCAGCGTGACCCTTGACCCAATGCCAGCTAACATCACGCTGTTGGCAGAGCTTATCCAATTGTTGCCATAGGTCTTGATTGGCGACGGGCTTTTTACTGGCAGTTTTCCAGCCCTTTTTCTTCCAACCTTCAATCCATTCAGTGATGCCTTTTTTGACATAACTGGAGTCAGTCCAAATCTCAAGAGTATGCTCATGCGGGCTATGGGTCAGGGCTTGTATCGCACCCATTAGTTCCATACGGTTATTGGTGGTTTCTTTGTCGCCGCCGTATAAATCTTGCGTGCTGCCATCACTAAATATAAGATGTGCACCCCAGCCGCCAGCGCCAGGATTGCCTTTGCAAGCACCATCAGTATAGGCCACAGTGGTATTTTTTTTAGCAGCCAATGGATCAATCGCGTTGTCTTTATAAGTGTTTGGCATTGAATTACGGGTGTCTGACATAAAAGAGTATGGACCTGATAATTGGTAAGCATAGGGTAGTACTAGAGCATCTCGTTTACGTTATTCGAACGACGATGATGACGTTGTGAGTATAGCAAATCTATCATAAATATGGGCAGTCGTGACGCACAAAGTTAGAAAACCGTTACGGTAACTTATAACATAATAGTAACGTCTTGGTTTTCTGTTAAAATAGCGAAGCTCGCTGAAAGTCTCTGGTTTTTTAATGACAGAGCTGCCTTTGCTACAAAGATGCCCAAGCGCATTTTTTGTATCTGCTATTTGATGGTTTTTTGACAATAGTACACTTAATAAAAGTTTTTAATGCATGATTGCAGGATAACCCCATTATGTCCTTACGCTCGAATTTATTTAATAAGAGACTGACGTATTTGATGCTCAGTGTGACTGCCAGCAGCGCGATTTTTCTGAGCGCTTGTGATGATACTAGCCCTCAAGCAGATACCGAAGTTGCAGCAGATCTGTCTGTCTTTGAGGGTTGTTATACGGTGAGTCAAGATGAGCCTGCTCAGATAAAGATCAGTCAGCAAGATGACACTTGGGTGATGCAGATGAAAGAACCCGTCACTGCTAAGCGCGTTTGGGATACTCCAGAGCCGTTAGAAGTGATCGAGAATAGCGACATACCGCAGTTTTTCTCTATCGATCCAGATAATGTCGATGCGGTTATTGGTCGTCCTGATCGAGTGCTTGTACTGGCTCATGTCAAACCAGCTTACGCAAATATTGATCCGCTCTTAGACAGTGAGTACTTGTCGTATATCTACCGAGGTGCCAACACGATCTATCGCGTGGAGTGCGATGAGGTGAATACTGATATTTTAGCCAATCCACATGCCAATCTTGTTATCGATAATGTTGATGACAGTATTTAAATAGGCATTGATGATATTATTTAGATAAGTATCGACTATAAATATCATTGTTGGTCGATGATATTTGCATAGACAGTATTTTGTTATAAACAGTCATACCATTAGAGTTAAGCGATATGAATTTTTTCAGTTACGTGGTGTTAGGCGGATTCTCTTATGCAGCTGGTTGGGCGGTAAGGACATATGCATTAGACAAACAACCGACGCCTGAGCAGCCTTATAATCTAAAACACCCTGCGATTTTGGCATATTTGGGTGCATTTTTTATTATCATGTTGATCGTCTCTTGGCTGCTTGGTCGCTATGCACTTGGTCATGCTGCGATTGATTTACCTTTCATTATTGTCAACAGCCTCGTTGCGACCTTCGTCTACTCGTTTGGTCTTAATCCAGAAAAGGCTAATTATGAAGTGCCTGATTAAAATTTAACGACAGATGAATCATGAAAACTAAAAAGCCACGACCGAAAAGTTAATTCGCGGTCGTGGCTTTTTTAATACTGTGATTATGAATCACTTTTTTTAATCGCTGAAAGTATTAATATTTATGAGGCTTTCTTCAGGTTAGTACCAGTCTCGTCGCTATCTTTCTCATCACTACTAGTTTTATCGTTATCAGTCTTACTAGTGTCGTTGTTAGCTTCTAATTTATCCTTAGTAGCTGATTGTTCCTGCTTCCATTCTTTGTATTTTTGCAGATCTTTTCTAGCTTGCTTTAGACAGAACTTAAGTACTAGCGCATCATCGATATGGCCGATAAACGGAATAGAATCAGGAATGAGGTCAATTGGATTTAGCACATAGAGCGCACCAATAACGCCAGCTGAGATTGTCTTAAAAGGAATTTTACGGTAGTCACCTTTGTAATAATCTTTGACAAGACTCATAAATAGCATTAAATCATCACTAAATGGCTCAAGGTAGCCGCTGTCCTCTAACTTTTCTTTCAGCTTATCTTCTTTGCCCAGAAGGTATTCCAAATTAGAATCAAGTGACTTGTTTTTATCCGTTTTTTTATTAAACATAATTACTACCTTTTGTTTTTTGCGATGAATTTGTATTTACAGTAACAAATCTAATCGACCTATATTGTGTGTCTCAGTAGCGAAAAAGTAAATATCGGTAAAGATTAGGCAACCATCAGTGTCAGAAAAGCGTCTACAATATGCTGACACAAGGTCTAAAAACACAAGTCATAAAAATAAAAGCAATAAGGTAGCAGTAAGATATGGGGATTAAGCGTCAGGCATGGACAGATAATAAAAATAGTCATGCAACTGAAACAAACTCTGGGCTAAACCGTCGGCAGTTTCTACGTCAAATCGGTGTGAGCGCAGGCACAGCAGTATTAGCGAGCCAAGGTATTTCTCAAGCGCTTGCAGCCAGCCCTATCGAGTCTGGTCATAGTACGCAGCTGACCAAGGATGATCTACCAACTTCGCTGTTGAATGATAGCTCATCATCACAAACGTCACAGGAATCACTGACGCAGGCAGGTTGTATCACGCCTACGATTGAGACGCGACTTTTTGCTAGCTCTAACGTCGGCGGTAGTGATGAGCGTAATCAGTTGGCATTAGATCGCGTGGCTTGTGCTGGGTTTAAAGTGGAAAATCCTGCTATTACCAATCGTCAGTACTTACGCTTTGCAGGAACGGACTCACAGCGTGCTAGCGATTTTCAAAACCTTGCTACTGGGGCAATAGCTGCACCAAAGCTGCTGCTAGGTGTGCGCGGTGGTTACGGTGCCATGCGGATATTGCCTATGGTGGACTGGTCGACACTAGGACGGATTATGAAGGAGCGCGGCACGATACTCGCAGGCTTTAGCGATGTGACGGCTATCCAATGTGCGCTATTGGCAAAAGGGTCAATGAGCTCACTTGCCGCACCGATGCTCTATAGTGAGTTTGGTAAAACCGCGCCCGATAAAGTCAGCTGTCAGCAGTTTGTTGAAGTGTTAACCAATCCTAATCTAACTATCAGCATACAAGATGCTACCTTAACCAGTCAGCAGCTACCTGTCATACTGACAAAGGGTGAGCCGAAACCATTAACTGGTACGATTTGGGGTGGTAACCTAAGTGTCGTGTCAGCGCTGGCAGGTAGTGAGTATTTACCTCGTATCGATGGCGGTATTGTGTTTTTAGAAGATGTCGGTGAGCAGGCGTATCGTATTGAGCGCATGTTATATGACTTATATCTCGCAGGCATGTTTAAAGGTCAGCAAGCGATTGTATTTGGAGCAGTGTCTGGTACGGGCGAGGACAGCTATGACAAACGTTATGATGTCGCCACAGTCATTCGTCAGCTGCATGAACTAACAGGATTGCCGATATATAGTGGTATGCCTTTTGGTCATATCGGCAAAAAATACAGTTTTCCGCTGGGAGCGACTTGCCAGCTGAGTCCTAATGCAAATGGCGGCTATCAGTTGGCATTTACCGATTATCCAACCATCAAGGCTGATGCTATCCAAGTAGAAGGCTTGTGGCAGACTGCTTAAACGTTAATCACTGTCCTTTTTAAATAGCCAACCGTGAAAATTTATCTTGGTATTCTTTTGGTGTCAGTTCAGTCGCACGTTTAAATAGACGCGTGAATGAAGAGATATCATCATAGCCTACTTGATCGGCAAGCGACTTTATCGATACATCGCCCAACTCAAGTAAGCGTTTGGCTTGTTCAATTCTAACGGCCTGAATATACTCGATCGGTCGCATTGCCACGCAGGACTGGAAGCGCCTGTTTAAAGTGCGCGGGGTAATATTTACCATGGCAGCCAGACTGCTGACCTGCAAAGAATGTTGAAAGTTTTCTTCGATATATTCTTGTACTTGTTTAATTAAATGGTCGGAATGTGGCTTGTGCAGGGTCACATTGGTATAGCTATTTTGACTACCTCTTTTGCTATCGATAATTTGAGTTTTTGCTACCTGTGTAGAAATCTCACGTCCGCAGTAGCGCTCAATTAATAATAGCCCCAAATCATAAAAGGCGCTGCCGCCAGCTGCACAAAATATATTGCCCGACTGGTTTGTTGACTCGCTTCTTGAATGGGTCACAAACTGATTCTCTTGTAAGTCCACCAATGGAAAGTCTGCCTTAAACTTATTGGCATAGCCCCAGTGAGTTGTGGCTATCTTATGATCCAATAATCCTGCCTTTGCCAAAAAAAATGCTCCGCTACAGTTGCTTGCTATATCGGCTTTGGTATTTGCAAGCCGTACTAAATGTGGCAGCAGCTCACTGTTTTGCGTCAATACCTTATCAATAGAATCGCCAATAGTGGGCACGAGCAATAAGTCGCACTCTGTCACGTCTCGAATATCGCAATGGGCTTGCATGATTAATCGATTACTGCATCTAATATCGCCACCACCTAAGCTTGCAATCTGAACATTAAATCGTGGCTCTACAGACTCATTTGAAAAGCGCTGCCAGCTGACCCCCGTGAATGAAAATAAGTCCAATGCGCCAGATAGTACACTACCGAGCACACCATCGAAGCCAAGAATAATCATTTTAAAAGGTTTGAAATAGGGCATAAGTCACTCGTTTCCTTTGCTGTGCTGACCAAAATAGCCATTATTTGGTTGATTTTAACCAGTTAGATACTCTGTTTATGTCTTATTTGACCATAATTATGTCATAAATGACAATACGGACAGGTGTCAAATTAGACTAATATCAATTGATAACCACATTTAATCAGTTAACGAGAATACTATGGCCGCAGATACCCTCCTAAACGATTTTGAATTACCTTTCCAATTGTATGATGTGCTAGGCACAGAATCACTCACTGAACACGCAAAGTTTTCAGAACATAGCCGCGAGACATTTGATGCTGTGCTAGAGACGGCAAATAAGATTGCAACAGATTTATTTCTGCCGCACAACCATATCGCAGATAAGAAAGAGCCGCAGTTCGATGGTAAAAAAGTCAGCATGATAAACGATGTAAAAGTCGCTTTTGATGCGTTCCGTGATTCTGGCTTTATCGCAGGTCGTTATAGCTTCGAAGACGGCGGCATGCAGTTACCTGAGACAGTGATGACAGCTGTGGCAGGCTACTTTATGGCAGCCAATCCATCAACGACTGCCTATCCATTTCTGACCACTGCGGCAATCAACGTCATCTCGCATTTTGCGAGTGACGATATCAAAGCAGCCTTTATGCCGCGCATGCTGACAGGTGAGTTCACCGGCACCATGGCTCTGACCGAGCCACATGCAGGCTCATCACTTGCTGATATCAAAACCATTGCGGTAAAACAAGAAGACGGCTCGTACCGCGTCAAAGGCAGCAAGATTTATATCTCAGCAGGTGATCATGAGCTGTCTGATAATATCGTGCATTTGGTATTGGCAAAAGTGCCAGGTGGCCCAGGCGGCGTAAAAGGTATCTCTTTATTCGCGGTGCCTAAGTATCGCTTGAACGATGATATGTCTGTAGGCGAGCGTAACGATGTACATTTGACTGGGTTGATTCATAAACTTGGTTATAGAGGTGCAACTTCTACAGCATTGAGCTTCGGCGATGAAGGCGATTGTCATGGTTATTTAATCGGTGAAGAGCACTTTGGCTTGCGTTATATGTTCAAGATGATGAATGAGGCACGTATCGCAGTTGGTTTTGGTGCGTCTATGATTGGTTATCGCGGTTATCAGTATTCGCTAGATTATGCCAAAGACCGTACACAAGGTCGCATTGCGCCAAACAATAAGCCTGAAGATGATGCAACGGCTATTATTCAGCATGGTGACGTAAAGCGCATGCTATTGGCACAAAAAGCTTATTCTGAAGGTGGTATCTCATTATGTCTATATGGCTCAAACCTGATTGACCGTATCAATACCTGTGAAGACGAAACGCTAAAAAATGAGCTAACTGAACTATTAGATTTGCTAACACCAGTGCTAAAAGCATGGCCATCTGAATATGGTCCAAAAGCCAATGACTTAGGTATTCAAGTATTGGGCGGCGCAGGCTATACGCGTGAATATCAGGCTGAGCAGTTTTGGCGTGACAATCGTCTAAATCCTATCCATGAAGGCACAAACGGTGTGCAGGCGCTAGATTTGTCATTCCGCAAGTTATGGCAAAAAGGTGGGTTGGGTATTCAAATCCTAAAACGTGAAATTACAAAAGATTTAGAAAGTATCACTACGCCTGAGAGCGCGCAACTTGCAGGCAAGCTGATGCCTTATATGGGTCAGTTGCATGAAGTGCTCGTGCATTTGGGCAAAGTGTTGCAGACAGAAGAAGCACTGACGCTTACCGGTAATGCTCAAGCATTAATGAATATTTTTGCCTCAATTGTACTGAGCTGGATTTGGATTCGCCAAGCCAGTAAAGCCGAGCAGCTACTAAGTACGACGCAAGATGTCGAGCGGCAGAACTTTTATAAAGGCAAGATACAAGCAGCCAAATACTTCATCGATTGGGAACTACCATTAGTTAAACGCGACATCGAATTATTAACCAACACCAATTCGGTTTGCACTGATATGCAAGCGGACTGGTTCTAAGGACAACTCTAAGGAAAGAGACATGACAACGATAAACAAACAATGGCGTCTAAAAGCAAGACCAGTAGGTGAGCCAAGCGCTGAAACTTGGGATTATACCGAGACAGAAATACCGACGATTACCGATGGTCAGCTACTGATTAAGGTTGAATACATCTCTATCGATCCGGCGATGCGTGGTTGGTTGAACGATGCCAAATCTTATATCGCGCCAGTACAAATTGGTGAAGTGATGCGCGCCGGTACTGTGGGTGAAGTGATTGAAAGTAAAAATGAGAAATTTGCAGTAGGTGACTATGTCGCAGGTCACGACGGCGTACAGTCGTATGCGGTCAGCGATGGTACTGGTCTGCATAAAGTTGATCCGAGCCTAGCGCCGCTGTCTTACTACTTGGGTGTACTTGGTATGCCAGGTATGACAGGGTATTTCGGTCTGCTAAAAACAGGTCAACCAAAAGCAGGCGAAACGGTAGTAGTATCAGGAGCTGCTGGTGCGGTTGGTAGCTTAGTTGGTCAGATTGCCAAAATTAAAGGCTGCCGCGTCGTTGGTATCGCGGGCGGTGCTGAGAAATGCAAGTTCTTGGTCGATGAGCTTGGGTTTGATGCGACGATTGATTACAAAAACGAAGATGTGAAAAAAGCACTAAAGAAAACCTGCCCAGACGGTGTCGATGTGTACTTTGACAACGTAGGCGGTGATATCTTAAATGACGTGCTTACTCAGATTAATCTACATGCGCGTATCGTTATTTGCGGGGCTATCAGCCAATATAACAACACCACAGCAGTAAAAGGCCCATCGAACTATTTATCATTACTGGTCAATCGTGCTCGCATGGAAGGCATCGTGGTGTTCGATAATATCAAAGAATATCCAATCGCCATGAAAGAGATTGCTGGCTGGATTCAGTCAGGTGATATGAAAGTAAAAGACCATATCGTTGAAGGTATCGAGACGTTCCCTGATACTTTGATGATGCTCTTTAACGGTGAAAATTTCGGCAAACTAGTACTTAAGGTAGAGGGATAGATCATGACACTGAATACAAATGGAATTGCATCAGATGTAGCTGGCAAACGAATTTTGATCACGGGCGGTGCGTCAGGTATTGGGGCAGCCAGTGCGTTGTTGCTGGCCAGTCGCGGCGCAAAAGTCGTCATTGGTGATATGGCAGAAGAAATGGGCGAAGCAGTTGCCAAACAAGGTCAAGATGCTGGTAACAGTATCGTCTTCAAAAAAGTAGACGTGACCAGTGGTGATGAAGTGCGTGCGTTATTTGACTTCGCAGTAGAAACGCTTGGTGGCCTAGATGTTGTGGTAAATAACGCTGGTATCGACCACAAGCCTTCACCAATGCATGAGCTAAGCGATGATGATTTTGATCGTAATATCGCAGTGAATTTAAAAGGTGTTTGGCACTGTATGCGTGCTGCCGTCAATTGCATGATACCTAATGGCGGTGGTCATGTGATCAATGTCGCCTCTATTGCTGGTCTGCGTTCAGCGCCTATGATTTCAGCCTACAGTGCAGCTAAACATGGCGTTATGGGTCTGACCAAATCTGCTGCTCATGAGTATGCTCGTGCCAATATTCGTTTTAACGCCGTATGCCCAAGCTTCATTGATACGCCAATGGTACGCAACACCATGGCAACGATGGATGAGCGTACACAGCAAGCAACGATTAAGGCCAGTCCACTGCGCCGCCTAGGTGATGTGAATGAAATCTCTAGTGCGATTGCGTGGCTTGCCAGCGATGAAAGCAGCTTTATGAATGGTCACGCCTTCACCTTAGATGGTGGTATGCTAGCGTAACCGTGATCGTTGAGTGCTCTTTGTTCAGTTCATTAGTGCTCGATAATCGCTGTTAGTTATGACAGCGATTATCTGCGTTTAGTTATCTGATTTTAGATAAACGTTTTAGATACATGAATTCAGCGCTCAAAAATTATTGAAAATATAAAGTTTATAAAAATATAAGGAACAACGATGAAAGATTTATTTGATTTAACCGGTAAGGTTGCTTTAGTAACTGGCGCGAGCCGTGGTATTGGTGAGTCTATTGCTCGTTTATTGGCATCAAGAGGCGCACATGTGATTGTCTCTAGCCGTAAAATCGATGCTTGCCAAGCAGTCGCTGATAGCATCAAAGCTGACGGTCATAAGGCCAGTGCTTTTGCTTGTCATGTAGGAGACATGGAGCAAATTGACGCAATTTTTGAGCATATCAAAAGTGAATTTGGTCAAATCGATATCTTAGTTAATAACGCTGCAGCCAACCCTTACTATGGCCATATCTTAGATACGGATTTAGCCGCCTTTGATAAAACGGTTGAAGTTAATATCCGTGGTTACTTCTTTATGTCGACGGCCGCTGGCAAAATGATGAAAGAGCAGGGTGGCGGTGTCATCTTGAATACCGCATCGGTCAATGGCTTAGTAGCAGGCGATAAGCAAGGTATTTACTCAATTACTAAAGCGGCTGTCATCAGTATGACCAAAGCCTTTGCTAAAGAATGTGGCCCACTTAATATCCGTGTCAACGCGCTATTGCCAGGTTTGACAGATACTAAGTTTGCCTCTGCATTGACGACCAATGATAAAGTCTTAAAAATGGCACTACACTCAATTCCGCTAGGACGTGTGGCTGAGCCTGATGAAATGGCTGGTACGGTGTTATATCTAGTATCTGATGCCTCAAGCTATACCACAGGCGCAACAATCGTTGTCGACGGTGGCATGCTGGCTTAATTAGACAATCTATAAGACATAGGTTAGATAAGAAAGTAATTGTTTAAAACTGCATGAGACTCAAGAACCGCATGAGATTAATTTTCATGCGGTTTTTTTGATTTGGTTTTTTAATAGAATGTCTAAGTAATCTTGGTTTTGCACTATCGAATAAATTGCTAATTTTAAATGAGCATCAGCTGTATAGTGGCATAATAAATATGCTAATAGCTACTTGGACAATATGATGGAGTCACGCATGGATTCAGTTATCAACAATAAAATAAATATGATTTCTCAAAATAAAACATGGCTGTTTGTGCCAGCGACTCGCATTGATAGAGTAGCGAAAGCATTTGCAAGTGGCGCAGATGCGGTTATTGTTGATTTAGAGGATGCCGTTGCGCCAGAAGATAAAGCGTCCGCACGCGAAGCATTGCAGCAATATCACGACAGTGCAGGTTATCAGCCAGTTTGGGTGCGTATTAATAAGGCAGGTAGCGAAGAATTTTTTAAAGACATAGTTCTCTGTCAGAAGATGCCTAATTTGGCTGGCGTGTTATTGGCCAAAACTGAGCAAGCAGAAGATATTAATAACGTACATCAGCTTACCAATTTACCTGTGATTGCATTGATTGAGAGTGCGATAGGATTGTATCAAATCGATAGTATGGCAAAAGCAGTCGGGCTAGCCGCGTTTAGTTATGGATTTTTAGATCTGTGCAACGATTTGCAAGTACAAGTAGGAACGCCTGCCGCAGATATCATCGCCAATCAAATCCGCTATCAACTAATTCTGACATCAAAGGTGCACCAATTGTCGCCGCCCATCGATACTATTTATCCTGATTTCAATGACGAAGTTGGACTGAGCGATCGAGTACAGTTATGGTCACAAATGGGGATGTCAGGAATGCTGTGTATTCATCCTAAACAAGTGGCAGTCGTCCAACAATCATTGCAACCAACAGACAAATCATTGTCATTTGCTCAGCGTGTGGTCGAGGAGTATGAGCGTAGCGGGCAGGTAGTATTCAAAATAGATGGCGAGATGGTAGATGCGCCAGTGATTGAGCGCAGTCGTCAACTGTTGGCAAAGTAGCAGGTCAATCCATATTTAGTTAAATATAAGTAGTCGGTTCAATACAATTTGGTTACCAGGAAGCTGAGTGAAAGTATTACAAGCAGTATACTAAGCGAGACTGACACCGTACCTAATTTATAGAGGATTGACTATATAATGCTTTATCATAAACCATATCCATTCACATTCGATAAAAGCATACTATGATTTTCATTAACAATAATATCAGCCTCAATGATAATGAGGTAGAGATCAGCGCCATACGAGCGCAAGGCGCAGGGGGGCAGAATGTCAACAAAGTATCTTCTGCCATTCACCTGCGTTTTGATATTAACAACTCAAGTCTGAGCGATGAGTACAAGCAGCGACTGCTAAGTAGCAAAGATAGCCGAATAACAAAGGAAGGCGTGCTGATTATCAAGGCGCAGCAGTTTCGAACGCAAGAGCGCAATAAAATAGATGCGCTTGAGCGTTTGCAAAGTTTTATCACCAAAGCCACTTACGTTAATAAAACCAGAAGGCCTACCAAGCCAAGTAGAAATGCCAAACGTAAACGGGTGGATAAAAAGACACAGCGCGGTAAGACAAAGGCTTTGCGCGGTAAAGTAGATTTTTAGAGAGTTTGTGATAGTAGGTTTTGTCGTTGAGAAGTTGTGCGGCAGAAAATTTATAGAGCAAAAGCTGTAGTAGGCTATTAGGTTTTTTTTGAATTTAGAATGGTATAGGCGATTAATTGTCACCTATACCATTCTTCTAGATTAACGACTTATTTAGAATGCACCATTAAGTCCAATAAATAGGCTGGTTGAGTCGTCGTCATCACCTTGTGAATGTGTGACACCAGCATTGGCGTTCAATAGACCAAAGCTTCTAGATAGGCCAAGTGTCATGGCAACGTTATCATCATCAGTTTCGACCATAGGCGTCTCAAAGCTGATATTTGGTAGCGTATTCAAACGTGCGGTTACCGCTTCACGATTGTCACTCAGCTGCTTTTGGTAATGAATATCACCAAATAAGTTGAGGTTCTCCATCAAGCTATGATTGGCTTTGAGACCAAGCTTGCCATATGTTGTAGAGTATTTCTGCTCATCGAACTGCATAGCAATGCCAGACATCTCTTTTTCTTTGAGTCCGTCGATTTTTACGCGGCTCGCTGTTGCACCGATATAAGGCGTAACGGCAATATTGCTCACTTGCATTGGGTAGCCTGCCTGCAAGTTGGCATAAAAGCGCTTGCCATCAGCATTTGACTTAAACTGTTGTTGGTTACTGCCTAGTGTGACAGCACGTGTGACATCGACATCCATGTTGCCAAATCCTGCAGCACCATTGATCTGTAAACCGCCAAACTTGTTGCTGTGATAGACACCAAAACCGACCTCTCCTAGATCAATATCACTCAAACCTGTGCCGACGTCTGAGTTTTCAAAGTCTTTTTGAGTGATGTTACCGTATAAGCCTGTCACAGCGTTGGCTGAGTTAGGATGAGCAAAATCTACGCCCAGCAATACTTGGGTATTATTATCACCATCAAGCCCTGCAATTTCTTGATTAGCGACTTCACCAACGGCCCATAGTGTACGGGCAGGTTTTTGCTCACTGCTTTGGATTTGGTTGACGTGTGACTGTAAGCGCTCATTGGTTGCAAGTCCCGTTGTCGTTGCAATATGAGGCAGTACACCGATTAGGCTAGGCGCAGTGACAACAGCATTTGCATAGTCGGCGATCAGTTGGTGGGTAGCGCCTGTTGGATGTATACCATCAGCGAAGAAGTAGGTTTCGTTGGCATTTGCTTCTACAAGCGTATCAGGTCCACAAGTTAGAGAGCTATTGTTGTCACCGCAAGCTTCATCGGTGACATTAGTGAAACCATACTGAGCAGGCGACGCAATGATCTCCTGAGTTAAGCTAAACATATCTAGCGGTATAATATTAGCGCCAGTATTTGCTGCGGCACTAAGCATGAATTGATTGTATAGACTAGTAGCACCCGTACTTTGCGCCTGTGCTACAGGCCCTTGATCAATAACTCTAGGGGTTAGACCGACATCAGGAATATTAGGTACTAAGATATATTTGGCACCATTATCTTTTAATGCATTAATCGTTTCGGTTTGGCTAGCTACTGCTCCAAGTATGGTCGCTTGAGCATTAGCAGGATCTTCAGCCGCTGCAAGCAAGTCATTTGCACCTGCCCACACCACATAGAGTCCTTTAGGGTCTACTGTGTTATTAGCGAGATAGCTATCGACTTGGCTATTGGCAGAAGCAATAGGAATACCGCCAGGGAAAAGCGCTCCTTCGCCTGCTCTGGCACCGCCGATAGCGTAGTTATTACCAGTTTGAGGACTACCGAATACAACGGGAACAGCCGTGGTACCTAGCTGCTCAGCGAATGAGGTCGCCCATGTGTTGTCAGGGTTAGTAGTAAACTGAGCAGGACCTGGTACAACTTGACTAAAATAGCCCCCATCGGTCAGGCTATCACCAAAAAAGGTGACACTGTCATAAGCATTTGCGTGAGTAATACCAGCGATAGATAGGCTGATAGCCAGCATGCTTTTAGTAAAAGTTTTAAGAGTGGTATGGCTAATTTTAGAACGTGAGGTATTACGAGGCATAGCGACTTCCTTGTCATCAATGTAATAGTTTGTCAACCGAGTGTAACCACTTTTTAGAAAGCTAGCAATCGTTTTGATTGCAAAATTGCAAGAATATCTCCTTATTTGAATAAGTTTTTAGAGCATAAAAAAGGGGTATTCAAGTATTAAAAAATCATACTGTCTCGCTCACATAATATTTTGTTTCCTTCTATGTAATTATGCTGTAAGCACCTAATTTTTATTCAGTTATTTTCATTGAAAAGTATGTTGCTTGTTTAACCTAAGTAACTGCCCAATTATATATAGTATAAACTCAGCACTCCATAATAAGGTAATCAGGCCAAATGCGCATACAGATGTCACTGGCAGCAAGAGCAAAGTATAGTTAGGAGTATCAATACTATAGAGACTAGAATTAAGCTTGTTTCTGTGGACGCAATAATAAGGCAAGTCCAAGCGCTACAAAAGCGGCGATACCAGATATCATATAACTGATACTAAAGTCACCAGTGACTTCTGCAAGATAACCTGCGGCTACTGGCCCAAGAGCTTGCCCACCTGAAAAAGCAAAGGTCAGCGCTGCGAGCGCACTTGCCGCCGCCGCAGGCCCGAAATAATCGCCTGCAGAAGCTGCCATAATGACAGGCACACTCCAAACCACTAAGCCAAACAGTATAATTGACAAGTAAAGCCCTAAACTCCAATCAGTAAGTCCGACCAACAGATAAGCGATGGCAAGGAAGAAAAAAGCCAGCGCCAGACCAAGGCGTCTACCAATATGGTCAGAAATCCAGCCAAACAACATGCCTGAGGACATGCTAAGCAGTCCAATCCATGCCCAAACACCACCAGCAGTCGCTTCACTCAGTTGATACGAGCCAACCATACTGGTCACGATGAAGGTAACGTAAACCATATAAGTAGCGCCATAAATGGCAAAGATAACACCTAAATGTACGAGTAGCTTAATATTGCTACGTTCTAGCTTTTTCTTATTTTTAACAGGTAAGGTAGGTGCGCGCCCAAAAGGGCTTTGTCTGACATCGTCTGGATGATTGCGAATCAAAGTAAAAGTAAGCCAAGCTACCGCAATATTAATCACGGCGAAAATTAGCCAACCTGTTTGCCAAGACAATAGAGTAGAGAAGGGTAAGAGTTTGGGTACGACGAAGCCTGATAAAATGATACCAAAGCCGGGTCCTGCCATGACTAATCCTAAAGCGAGCCCGCGGTGCGAAGGAAAAAACCAATGCGACATGACGCTCATCATTGGTAAGACCACGCCGCCGCTACCGATACCAGTCAGCACATAGAGTGCGCAGAGTATTGGAAAACTGGTGGTAAAAGCCATACCGAGCATAGAGACAGCAATGAGGAGGAGACTTGCCGTCGCAGTCGTTCGAGTACCCAACCGAGGTAGAATAAGCGGGCTTAGAAGCACAGCAACGAGATATCCTATTAGGTTGGTGAATCCCAATATACCGCTTTGGGTATAATTTAATCCTAGAGAAGATGACATGGATGGCAGTAACATGCCAAATGCGAATCGTCCTAACCCAAGTCCGCAGAACATTGCTACAGAGCCTGTAGCAGCAACGATCCAAGCATAATGCAATTTACCCAACCTAAGGGGCGCAGTGTTATCTTGATTTCCTTGCTCTGGACTGTCTTGTTGAGTCATTCCATCAGGCATCACGAATCTCCAACAAGTTGAAAATTCGCAATATATATCGTTACTAAATTTAGATCGTAGGTAATGACTTCCTTGTTTTGAATAGTATCCATCTCACACTCATCCTTTTGTGCTTAATCCTTATCAGTCCTTTATTAAGTATACTTATAGCCTAAGCATACTCATGTCCAATAAAATTAGTATAACTGCACCTGAACGTTCGTTCAATGAATATATAGGCAATCCTCGTAATGCTTTCATAGACCATAACAAAAAATGCCAGCCCATTTAGATGGCTGGCATTCTGCTTATTGTTCTCTGACGGTTCCTTCCCGACTGCTATTTTTGGCTATTATCCAATATCAGTTTATTAGCTAGCCAAGTCGCTTACTTAATTCAGGAAAACGCTTGATCATAAATAGCATTAAGAGTAACGCCACAACTGCGATAGCCGCACCTGTGTATCCTACGCTAGATAGTGAAATGTGCGTGACGGCATAACCACCGAATAGTGCACCCGTACCAATCCCCAAATTAATAATACCTGAAAACATCGACATCAGCATGTCTTGCGCATTGACATCGACCATGATGACTTTGGCCTGCATTGAGATAATCAGTAGCATGAGTGCCGCGCCCCAAAGCAAGGCGATAAAGCTGAGCGCCCATACAGAGGTCACTGCTAGCAACAGCGCAAGCATAGACACGAGCATCAATATGGTCGATATCAGCATCAATCTGGTATTGAACCGATCGCCCCAACGACTAAAAATCACACTGCCCACAATTCCTGCTGCACCGAATAGCAACAGTACAAAAGTAGCAGCGTTTTCACTGATATTACCGACTTGGCGCATGAATGGTTCTATATAAGAATAAGCCGTATAGTGCGCTGTAAAGACCAATAAGATAAGCAGGTATAGACAAATCAATAAAGGGTTTTTAAGTAGTTCTGGAATCTTTCTAAAAGACCCTTCAAACATACTAGGTAGCGTTGGTAAGAGCCTCGCTTGTAGAATAAATACAATTAAGGCAATGACGCCAATACCGCCAAAGGTCGCACGCCAACCAAACCATTGCCCAATTAAACGGCCCAGCGGCACACCTAATACCATTGCTAACGACGTACCAGTCGCCAGTACACTAAGCGCCATGGCTTTTTTGCCTTCAGGCGCGACGCGTATCGCAATTGCGGCTGTAATTGACCAAAATATCGCATGCGATAACGCAATCCCAACTCGACTAATGAGCAGTACGTTAAAGCTCCACGCAAATACAGATAGTACGTGACTGGCAATGAAGACGGCAAAAAGCCCCAAGAGTAAGCGTTTGCGCTCAAATCGACTGGTCAATAGCATTAGTGGCAATGACATCGCTGCGACAATCCAAGCATAGAGTGTCAACATCCAGCCAGTCTCTGCCGTCGTAATGGAGAAGTCTTGAGCAATGTCGCTCAACAGCGCCACAGGGACAAATTCTGTGGTGTTCATAATAAAGGCACTAACGCCCATCAAAAATACTTGAAAATACTGAGTTCGGCGAGCGTTTGAGCTAGCCTCAAGGTTATGTGTCATAAAATCCAATACAGATGCGAATACTACGTGTGATAGGTCAAAGTGGGGCAGGTTTAATTAGAATACAAGGTTTGCGGGGCAAGATAGCAAGCCCACGTCAATCGTAAAAGGTGTTTTTTGATAAGGATTGTTAATTGGATGTTTATTGAGGATACTTGAGTAATATGAAACTTATGAAACTATCGCTAATGATGCTTAATGCGTTGGGATACTTGCTAATGATTAAACTACAATTCATTTAAAAAGAAGCGACACCAGTTGTCGTATAAGGTTTTAAACAGCTTTATTTTTATGTGAGCTTATACTATAGTTATTAAGTCAGGCAAAATGACATGAGATAAAAACCAGTTAACCCTCGGAGCGCAACGCTTCACTTCTTAACTAAGTTTTTAAAGCGCTATTTCAGCGAAGTCTTTCTAGTAGTGTTATTTGCGTTTAATCCTAAACTTCTACGCCTGTACAAACCCAAAAAACTATATTTATTAATAAACAAAAAACTTAGTAGAAAAAAGCTCGTTAACGTTGCAAAAATATTAGCAATGTAACAGCGAAAAACTGTGGCTAAAAAGCCTATCAGAATTAAAAACTACTACCTTACCAAGTCGATTAATTTACTCAACTTTATAGATAATGACGTCATTTAAACAATGGCGAATAGGCTCGGCTGGCTTGAAATCGGCACTCAGAATATGACAACAACGAAAAACTGCAGCTAAACAACCAAAATCAAAATAATAAGGATATAACGATGACGACATTAACGTATCAGTTTGAGCAAAAACGGTTAGATAATATGCAATGGTCGGATGGCTCAAAGCTATCTGGTATAACGGCACTAGCAAATGATGAGAAAGGCCGAATACGAAAACAGCCATTGTTTTACCTCGAAACGGTTTCTGTAGACAGTTATGAAGATGATATTTACTTCGTGAATAATACCGATGAGACGCTCAGTTGGGTAGCGCCTTTTAAACCCTGTCGAAATATAAAAGAAGCCAGAGCAAAGCTAGGCGATACCAGTGATGAAAACTTACGTAAAGTGACGCTCTATAGTGATGGCATGGATAGCGTATATCAGGATGTACTGCATAAGCAGGGCGTGCGGATTGGTAGTACTCATATGATGTATGACAGTGATGCGATGGTGCAGTGGTTTATACATGTGCCATATAAGGGGCCAGATACGCATTATGCAATTTGGCAATTTAATGTAGTGGAAAAGGGCGGGATTCGCGGAATTTATCCATTGCTGTGGGATGATTTTAGTAAACCCTTGCACATGGTGAGTTGTGACTGTCTGTCTGAGCGGGCTGATATGCCGATAGAGGCCAGTATTTATGAAGAGCGCTGTGCAATGCTTAAGAGACTTATCAGGTCATTTGGGGTGTCCAATGCTATATTCATATTGGCAATCAATGATGTGCTTTATCGTTATGGCGTGGGCTGGAGCGCGCCCTATAGCGAGTCGGATATACAAGCGCAAGACATTGCGATGAAACTAACAGAACAAAAGCCAGAAAATGCAGAAGCGGTGAAAGCTATTGTCCAAGCGGTTTATGACTTTTGGTTTAACGAAGGTTTTGCAAAAAATATCTCAATGCAGGCTTGTGAGGAGCTTTTAAGCTTGTACCAAGCGCAGACTGCCAATCAAAGTACGCTCTGACTTAAGCTAATTACCAATAACAGTTGTGTATTTATATGTCTAGTATTGCTGGGATAATTTTTTCTCGCTTGCTGTGCCGGTGCAGACAGAGGCTTCGAAAAACTTACCCCAGCACCTATGCCCGTACTGCTGTGAAGTTTCTAACGCATAATAATTAAAAAGGAGTGCCTTATGATGTTTCCTATCGAAAATAATGATACGTTTTTACTATTTTTTCACGGCCTTGATTCAAGTAATGAGACCAGTAAATATACCTGTATCACGCGTGAGCCCAAATACTGTCAAACGGTCAATTATCGAGAGAGTTTTGTAGAAGTATTTGAGATTTATAATGCTTTGATTCGTGAGAAAATGACACAGTATCCACGAGTGGTGTTGGCAGGGCATTCGCTTGGTGGTTGGTTTGCCAATCATTTTGCCCATAAATATAACTTGCGCGCGCTATTGATTGCGCCTTGTATCTATCCAAGTGAGGTATTGGTTGACCGTATCCCTGACGTGGCTGATATGAAGCTGTCTTTTCCCACGACCAATACCGAGATAGTACGAGTTATGGTAGAAGTCGATGATGAAAGCTTAGATGTGGCAGTGGCTAGACAAACCTTAGTGAATCTACCTGATAGCTGGGACGTCGATTATTTTGCAGGTGGTCATCACCGTATCGCTCGTAGTAGTGATATCTGGTATCACTTAACTCATCTGTGCGAAGATTCCATCGTTTGGATGGATGAAGCGACGTATCATGGTGAAGACTGATAGCAAGGGCAGTCAAAAAACTGTCGCGACTGATGGATAAATAAACTGCTTAAAATAATTAATTGACATTAAAGACGATCGGTCATAATATTCATGCATGACGATTACTAAGCCAAAAGCCCGTCGAGGGCGTCCACCCAATGTTGAACGCGAGTTTACGGATACCCGTGAAGCTCTTTTGAGATCTGGGATGGAGATGTTGACAGAGCAAGGTTTTGCGACCACTGGTATCGATGCCATACTCAAACGTATCAATGTGCCTAAAGGTTCCTTCTACAATTACTTCAAGAACAAAGAAGCATTTGGACAGGAAGTGTTGCAGCAATATGCGTTGTATTTTGCTCGCAAGCTAGATTATTGTCTTTTGAATGATCAAGTATCTCCTATGCAGCGTATTAGTGACTTTGTTGAAGATGCTAAGTCGGGAATGATTAAGTATGAATTTCGACGCGGCTGCTTAGTAGGAAACTTGGGTCAAGAGATAGTCGTGTTGCCTGACAGTTTTCGTTGTGAGTTGGAAAACATACTACTTGATTGGCAGGAGCGTTTAGCAGCTTGCTTACGCCTAGCAGTACAACAAGGACAAATACATTCTAATAGTGATTGTGATGAGCTTGCTGCTTTCTTTTGGATTGGTTGGGAAGGTGCGGTTTTACGTGCTAAGTTGACGCAAGATGTTAGTCCGTTAGATACTTTTTTCCGAGGATTTGTAGCAGGGATACAGAAGTAATTTTTTTATCTATATTTTCAGACGACTGGTCTAAATTATTTTTTATTCATTTATAGACGATTGGTCTAAATAGGAGCTGTTATGTTTAATGCAATATTAATTGAAAAAAATGATGATGTTTATCAGTCTAATCTGACTGAGATACAGGACACGCAATTGCCAGAAGGCGATGTCACGGTTCGTGTGGCATTTAGCACGCTTAATTACAAGGACGGATTAGCCATCACGGGTCGTAGCCCTGTGGTACGTACATTTCCTATGGTTCCAGGTATTGATTTAGCGGGTACCGTCGAAACAAGCAGCCATCCCCGCTATACAGCTGGCGACAAGGTGTTATTGAATGGTTGGAGCGTGGGCGAGAAGTATTGGGGTGGTCTATCACAAAAAGCGCGATTAAACGGTGACTGGCTGATCCCGCTTCCTGAATCGATGACTGAACGTCAAGCAATGGCAATAGGTACGGCAGGATATACCGCAATGCTTTGCTTGATCGCATTAGAGCGTCATGGACTGACACCAAAGCGTGGCGAAGTATTGGTGACGGGTGCTAATGGCGGCGTTGGTAGCTTTGCCATCGCACTTCTAGCAAACCAAGGTTACTCTGTCACCGCGTCTACGGGACGTCTAGAAGAAGCAGAATACTTAAAGAGCCTTGGTGCAACGACGATCATCGACCGTGCTGAATTAAGCAGTCCGGGACGCGCGCTTGGTAAAGAAAGATGGGCCGCTGCAATCGATTCTGTTGGCAGTCATACGCTGGCCAACGTTTGTGCCAGTACCTGTGAGGATGGTGTAGTCGCTACCTGTGGATTGGCTCAAGGCATGGATTTCCCTGCTACTGTTGCGCCATTTATTTTACGCGGTGTCAGTTTGCTTGGTATTAATAGCGTGACGCGACCTTATGATGAGCGTGTAGAAGCATGGCAGCGTTTGAGCACAACCTTGGATATGATGCAATTGGATGCGATCACCAGAGAGGTTGGTCTAAGCGAAGTCATTCCGACAGCCAACGAGTTATTGGATGGTAAGGTTCGTGGTCGAATAGTCGTTGATGTCAATCGTTAGGCTATCGAGCATAATTTTTAATACTTCAACATTAAAGTTTCGATGTTGAGCCTCTTTTTAATACATGAACAAATGATGCATCGAAACGTCTAAGATTGAATCATCAAAGTGAAAAATAATTATTCACAAACGGTCACAAATATCGGTATTTATCTTTTGTCATCTGATGTGCTATCATCGTTGAACGATCTATCGTGGGTTTAACAGCTTTGTTGTTTCCGACCATGACAATAGTCTAATGGCGGCATGACAAACCTTGCAACTTCCAGCACGATATAAAACAACTCTGGTAAAGCGCATGAGCCTGTACTCCGACAACCTCATTTGTGCCTGATTTTTTGCCTATCTGGGCGTATATCATACTTTTTCGTCGGAGTTACAGGAGTCTAAGGTGTTCAATATCATGAGCCACATTGCTAATCCATCTAAATATACCCGTCGTTATCACCCACGCCATTCTCTAGCGCAATATATTATCAATCAAATAGAGTCGCTTGAGCTGCGCCCGCAAGATATCGTCAAGCAAATGGGCTATCCTCTTAAACATACCATTCCAGCCTATGACCGCCTGCGCCATGTACTGTCGAGCAAATTCCTTGGGCTTGATGGTAGCTATATGGACAAACACTTTACCGCTGATGGATTTTTAGCAAAACTGTTTGCCGTACTTGAGATACCGTATCAGCCATTCGCAGAAGATATTGCGCAGATTAAATATGACTTGGCGAATTACTCTAATACGTTACCTAGATATAGCTTACGAGCGGAAGTGGATTTTACATTTACGAGTGCTGATAACTGGATGTCTCGTGGTGCAGCTTCACGTTTTGCGCAAGTACACTTGCCTAGCAGTTTTGCCAAATTAGACGATGCTGCACGTAAATCAGTGATTCAAGACAGTATCTGCGAGCATTATCAGCAGTATGAGGGCAGTTTGCCATACGACGGCATTATCAAAGGCTATCGACTGACTATTGAACAAAACAACCATGTGGTTGACCATGCAGAGTATGGATTGCCAAAATCTAGCAGTATCTAAAATTTTTTGAGCGTATAAACAGCACGAGCTGTTAATTACATTGATTGAATAATCAAATTAACTAAAAAAAATATCAAAAAGCCTCACTTTATCGTGGGGCTTTTTGGTTTTTTACGTTATGTTTTCTTGTAAGAGTCAAACACTGCTAAATATCAGTTTTATAAAATTCATTTTAAGCTTCAGGCTTAGAGATGGCACGCCATAAAATCACAAATAGCGCATCAAACTCTGCATTTAACGGTGTTTCTGTTTGGCGAATGGTATGCATTAAACCAAGTCGGCTGATAAAGCCCATAAACACATCGAAGAGTATGTGCAGTGGGACAGTGTCATTGAGCACCCCACGATTTTGTCCATCTTCTAATACCGCTAAAAACGCGCCAATTAGCTCTTTGTTTTCATAGATTGCGATATTACGTATCCGCGAGGCTGAGACAGAAGATAGCACCATCACCGCATCTGGATGCGAGTCGACAAAATCAAAGCAGACCCACAGCGTCTTACGTAGACGATCTTGTACGCTATCAATCCCTTGCAGATGATCCATAATTCGAGCGGCTAATCTGCCAAGCACGATATCCATAATGGTATAAAACAGCGTCTGCTTGTCTCCAAAATACTTATAGAGCGTTTGCAAAGAGACGTTTGCAGACTTTGCAATCTGCGCCATCGTCACCTCATTAGCATCAAATCCTGCAAAGACTTTACGAACGGCTTGCTCAATTTTATCCAAAGTTGCGGGCCGCATATCGGATAGGGGCGCTAGAGATCGAGTTTGCGTGAGGCTATCTGACTGACTAAAGGTTTTCATATTTATCGCTTCTTAAAATATTGGCTATTTGATACGTCCTACTAGTGAAATGATTTGCTCGATAATTTAACATGATTAAATCAACAAGTAATATAAATTACCATTTTTATTTAATTGATTGCGAAGTGGTTTTTCGTAGCCTAGTATAAGACTTGTATATTAATAAATACAAAGAATTTATAATATATTTACAACGGTAATAGAAATTACCATAATTTAGAAAATGGCTTGGATATAGCTGTTATTCATTCAATATTGTCAAGGATAGACATCATGAGTATCGAAAAATTCACCCCAAACTGGATGACCGAAGAGCATCAGATGGTGCATGACAGCGCCTTGAAAATGTTTCAATCTTGGGAACCTAAAGATGAGCAGTGGCGCAAAAATGGCATGATCGATCGCGATGCGTGGGAAGAGGCAGGCGAGATGGGGTTTTTGTGTGCGGCGATACCAAGCGAGTATGGTGGCGGCGGCGGTGATTTTGGTCACGAAGCGGCACTTATCTACGCACAGACTGAGGCCAATCAATCGGGATTTGGTGGTATGGTGCACTCAGGCATTGTCGCGCCTTATATTTTAGACCACGGTACTGAGGAACAGAAACAAGCGTGGCTACCAAAAATGGCAACGGGTGAATATATCGGCGCTATCGCCATGACCGAGCCTGGCACTGGCTCCGACCTGCAGAACATCAAAACCTATGCAGTAAAAGACGGTGATGACTACATTATCAATGGTTCTAAGACTTTTATCACCAATGGTCAGCATGCCAATCTAATTTTATTAGCATGCAAAACAGACCGTGAAAAAGGCGCACAAGGCGTCTCACTTATCATCGTAGAAACGGACAAAGTAGAAGGGTTTGAGCGTGGACGCAATCTCGACAAGATTGGTCTGACGTCGCAGGATACCTCGGAGTTGTTTTTTAGCAATGTCCGTGTACCACAAAAAAATCTATTGGGTACGGTAGAAGGTATGGGCTTTATCCAAATGATGCAGGAGTTGCCGCGTGAGCGCTTAATCATTGCGCTATCAGGGGTTGGCTCGATGAAACTTGCTATCAATCTAACCCTAGATTATGTAAAAGGCCGTGAAGCCTTTGGTAAACCTATTTGGAAGTTTCAAAATACGCGCTTTAAGATGGCAGAATGCTATGCCGATTATCTCGCTGCTAGCACCATGTGTGATGCGGCAGTAGATGCGATGTTAGATGGCAAACTCTCTGTACCGCATGCCTCATTAATCAAATATTGGGTCACTGAAAAACAGTGCGAAGTCATCGACGAATGCGTGCAGCTGTTTGGTGGCTATGGCTATATGACAGAGTATCCTATCGCACGTTTATATGCCGATGCGCGCGTGCAAAAAATCTATGGCGGCACCAATGAGATTATGAAGGAACTGGCTTCACGCTTTATGTAGACGCTTATATTATAAGACTACGATAATTATTGTTTATTTAAAAAATAAAAAAAGGATTTTTTATGACTGAGACTGCATATATTTATGATGCTATCCGCACGCCACGGGGCAAAGGAAAAAAGGACGGCTCCTTGTATCAGGCATCACCGATTTGGCTGACACGCACCTTATTAAAAGAGATGGAGCAGCGTCACAACTTGGATACCAGTTTGGTCGATGATGTGGTACTTGGCTGCGTGACACCAGTGGGTGAGCAAGGCTCTAATATCGCCCGCATTGCTGCTATCGATGCTGGCTGGGCGCAAAGTGTAGCAGGTCTTACCTTATCTCGTTTTTGTGCCTCTGGTTTAGAATCTATCAATTTAGCTGCGGCCAAAGTCATGTCAGGTATGGAAGACATGGTGGTGGCAGGCGGCGTTGAGTCTATGAGCCGCGTACCGATGGGCTCAGATGGCGGTGCTTGGTATATGGATCCACGTGTCAATGAAGCCACGCATTTTGTGCCACAAGGAGTAGGTGCAGATACCATTGCAACGCTGAAGGGCTTTAGTCGTAGTGATGTCGATGCCTTTGCCACTGAGTCGCATCGCCGCGCGGCACAGGCTTGGGAGAAGGGTTATTACGATAAGTCTGTTGTCCCTGTCACCGATATCAATGGCATGATGCTATTGGATAAAGATGAAACTATCCGACCTAATACCAATGTCGAGACCTTAGCTGGGCTAAAACCTTCCTTTATCATGCCGGGAAAAATGGGCTTTGATAGCGTTATCTTGGACAGATACACCACGATTGAAACGGTAAATCATGTGCATCATGCAGGCAACTCATCTGGTATCGTCGATGGTGCGGCCATCTGTTTGGTCGGTAGCGCGGTAGCTGGTCAAAAAGCAGGGTTAAAACCACGCGCCAAAATCACGATGGCCTCAGTCATTGGCTCAGAACCTGCCATTATGCTGACAGGTCCAACACCAGCTTGCCAAAAAGCACTCGATAAAGCGGGTATGCAAGCTTCTGATATAGACCTGTGGGAAATTAATGAAGCCTTCGCTGCTGTGCCGATGAATACCGCCGATGATTTTGGCATCTCGCTTGATATCGTCAACGTCAACGGTGGTGCGATATCCATGGGTCATCCGCTTGGAGCAACTGGCGCGATGCTAATGACGACTGTCCTTGATGAGCTAGAACGACGCGATTTACAGACCGCGATGATTACGCTATGTGTAGGCGGTGGTATGGGAATTGCCACTATTATCGAGCGTGTTTAATTTTTTTCTAAAATAGACTGAAAACCAATTAGACTAAAACGCAATATACAAAGAATCATTTAAGGGATAAAAATGATGACAAATAACCAGATAGCAGATAGCGTAACAGCCATTAATGAATTAGAAAACTTCTCAGCTCAGCGTGATGAGGATGGTATCGTCACCGTCACGATTGACCAAAGCAAACGTAAAATGAATGTCATCGGTGATGGCTTTACGGAGTCGTTTGCCACGATAGTCGATAGTTTCATCAATGATGACGCCGCCACAGGCTTGATTCTCACATCGGCTAAAGAAACCTTCGTGGTTGGCGCAGATATCGATCAATTGAACCAGATAAAAACAGCCGAGCAAGCATTTGCACTGACTGAAGAATTAAAAGGTAGTTTGCGTAAGCTTGAGACCTCAGGCAAACCTGTGGTCGCTGCTATGACAGGAACCGCATTAGGCGGTGGTTTAGAGTTAGCACTTGCATGTCACTATCGTATTGCCATTGACACGCCTAAGGCCAAGCTTGGTTTGCCTGAAGTGAAATTGGGCTTGCTACCTGGCGGCGGTGGTACTCAGCGTTTGCCGCGATTGGTCGGTATTCAAGCAGCACTAGAGCTGATGACGCAAGGCAAAGAACTTCGCGCTGCTGCTGCAAAAGACATCGGACTTATTGATGCAACAGCTACTGATCAAGCAGATATGCTGAAGCAAGCAAAAGACTGGATTCAAAATAATCCAAGTGCGCAGCAGCCATGGGATAAGAAAGGCTTTAAAATTCCTGGCGGCGATAGTAAGCATCCAAAGGTAGTACCTATATTTTCTATCGCCCCAGCCATGGCTAATCAAAAGTCTCATGGTAATTATCCAGCGATCACTCATATTATGTCTTGTGTGTTTGAAGGATGCCTCGTAGACATTGATACAGGACTTGAAATTGAGTCGCGTTATTTTGCCGCTTGCGTACTGTCCACTGAATCTAGAAACATGATCAACACCTTATGGACTCAGCTGAATAGCATCAAAAAAGGTCAGTCTCGTCCTCAAGGCTTTGAACGCACACCCACCAAAAAAGTCGGTATTTTGGGCGCTGGCATGATGGGCGCAGGCATCGCTTATGTCACTGCCAAATCAGGGATAGACGTTGTTTTATTGGACACGGATATTGCCAATGCTGAAAAAGGCAAAGCGTATTCTGTCAATATTTTGGATAAAGCCATCAGCCGAAAGCGCGCTACCGAAGAGAAAAAGCAAGCCCTCCTAGAACGTATCACGCCAACAGTTTCTTACGATGATTTGGCAGATTGCGATCTTATTATCGAAGCAGTGTTTGAAAACCGAGAAATCAAAGCCAAATGTACCCAGCAGAGTGAGGCAGTGATTCCAAGCACGGCCGTCTATGCGTCTAATACCTCAACGCTACCTATTACTGGATTGGCAAAAGCCAGTACGCGCCCAAACCAGTTCATCGGTCTGCACTTTTTCTCGCCAGTAGACAAGATGCCGCTGGTTGAGATTATCATGGGCGAGCAAACCGACGATGCGACATTGGCCAAAGCTTTCGACTATGTTGTGCAAATAGGTAAAACGCCTATCGTCGTCAATGACAGTCACGGATTTTATACCTCGCGGGTATTTGGTACCTATGTGTCAGAGGGCATTGCGATGCTAGGAGAGGGTGTGCATCCGCGTAGCATCGAAGTTGCCGGTATGAAAACAGGTATGCCAATGCCGCCCTTAGCATTGCAAGATGAAGTGTCGTTAAGCCTAGCATTGCATGTCAGCGAACAGCAGCAAGCGGATATGGCAGCCGAAGGTAAGCCAATCGTAGTGCGTCCTTCTTATGAAATACTAAAAACATTGGTCAATGAGCATGGGCGCGAAGGTAAGAAAAATGGCAAAGGATTCTATGACTATCCAACAGAGGGTGATAAGCATCTATGGCCTGAGCTGATAAATTTATATCCGCCGAAATCAGAGCAACCATCGCAGCAAGATTTGGTGGATCGCCTGATGTTTATTCAAGCCAATGAATCTGCTAAATGCTATCAGGAAAATGTCTTGCGCTCAGTGGCCGATACCAATATAGGCGCTATCTTTGGTTGGGGGTTTGCACCGCAGCACGGTGGTACACTACAGTTTATCAATGCAATGGGCGTGAGTGCGTTTGTTGAGCGGAGTCGTGAGCTGGCTGCGAAATATGGCGAACATTTTGAGCCAGCTCAAATCTTGTTAGATATGGCAGCCAAAGGCGAGGCGTTCTCCGATGACTGACATGCATGTATCAAATCATGATCAAATGGGAGACTGTCTACAAGGGTTACGAGTGGTCGATCTGACTCGTAATCTACCTGGGCCCTTTGCCACGCGTTTGCTTGCGGATTTGGGCGCGGACGTCCTTAAAATCGAACCCCAAAAAGGTGATCCTGCTCGGGTATTTGGTGAATTATTCGCAGCTCTAAACCACGGTAAGACGACCGAAAAATATGACTTTCATGACGCTAAAGCGATTGAAGCTATAAAAGCACATCTTAAAGAAGCTGATGTGATGCTAGATAGCTTTCGCCCAGGTATTTTGGCAGAAATGGGACTAGATGCTAAGACCTTGCATACCATCAACCCAAAGCTAGTAATGGTATCTATTACTGGTTATGGCGTAGCAGGCAATTATGCAAAAGAAGGTCTCTACTTAGAAAGTGCTGAGTCAAAAAATAGCTCTCAAGTGAATCATGACTGGGCCAACAAAGCCGGTCATGATATCAATTTTATGGCTATGAGCGGTGTACTAGATCAGCTAAAAACAGCGCAGGGTGAGCAGGCTATGCCTAATATCCAGTTTGCGGATTTGGCAGGTGGTAGTGACACAGCCGTGATAGCCCTGTTGGCTGCCGTATTTGCCGCGCAACGTACGGGCAGGGGACGACACATTGCTATTAGTATGACGCACAGTTTGTACAATCATATGGTCATGCCAAAGGTCACAGGCAAACTGATTAATAGCCTTTCAGGAAATGGCTTAAACGATGCTCTACTGCCGCAGCATGACTTTTTGGGCGGTGCATTGCCATGCTATCGATTGTACCAAACCGCTAACCAGCGCTATATGGCAGTTGGTTCCTTGGAGCTTAAGTTTTGGCAAGGGCTATGTCAGGTATTGGAGCTACCGTTGCTTAAAGAAATACATTGGCAACTTGGTATCATGCCCAATAGACCTGAGAGTGAAGCCGCGACCAACACAATCGCGGAAAAATTCGCCAGTCAAACGCTTGAGCATTGGCAACGTGTATTTGCAGCAACGGATGTCTGTGTGACCCCTGTGTTAAGTTTGCAGGAAGCTAAAGCTCACCCTTTATTTGCACATCAAGATGAACATCATGCAATATCAGGATGGCAACAAATGAATTAACAACTAGTATGTAAGTAGTCTTAGAGAAAAGTGAAAATTGGATTAGCACTTGAAGGCAATACCAAGCTGCTACTGGCTAGTATCGTCTCTTTAGTCTGTATTATTCTGACTGCCTGTCTAAATCAGAGTGATTGAACTTGTATATTTATAACTGTCTATCTAAAATTGCCTGAATAAGAGACAATACGCCCATAAATCCTAAAGTCTTACGGTACTGAAAAATAGTAGCGCGTTCAAAGGCTCTTAGAGATTGAGCAACACAGACATTTAATAAATCTAACTTAAGCAAAAAGGCAGTTCTGAATGACCAAACATAACCCGTATAATTTTTTACCTTTGCAACCAACAGGTAGAAATGAGACCAATACTGCTAATACCTATGCTCCTGAAGATATGATTAAAATATACGAGCAGCAGTTTCTCATTCAAGTGCCTGAAGAAGAGCTGACCGAGTTTTTGCCAGCGTTAAAAGCATTCTATGATATCGACAACCATACCTTAGATGTCAGTGCCATTATTTTCGATGCAATTGCAGACTCTGCTATCATTTATAATCACAAAACTAAAGTCGGCAACTATCAGATATTAGGTGAGTTGATAGAAGAGGCGATTGAGTATGATGAAGATAACAAAAGTGATGAAAGAGCTGAGAGTGAAGAGATTCAAGCCTATACATTAGAGTGCCAACGTACATTTTTCATCAATGATGTAGAAATACCTTATCATTTCAACCTATTCATTTATGGCGATGGTTATTCTACTCTGACTAAAAAGGAAACTGTACTAGAAAAAATGTACTGGTTTGTTAGAGGTAGATTTGAAGAGGATTTATTAGATGACGCTGAAGATAATGACAGCTTAGAGTCTATCAATAAGCAACTGGCTGAGTTAGGTATTCGTGCAATGGACCTGACAACGATAGATGAAATGGTCAGCTATGTAGAAAACAGCATCATAGACGATGCCATGGTAGATGAGCTTAATAAACTGTTGGATGATGCTGAGTAGTGTGGAGAGCTATTTCGTAAGATAATTAGTAATTTGGCACACTACAAAAAAGGGCTCTTCAGATTATATATCTGAAGAGCCCTTTTACTTTTACGGTAAAGCACATTTTATATCATTACGAATGCGATGAAATGAAATCTATAATATATCTATTAATGATTTCTGGTTGCTCAAGTGCTACCGAATGGCCGGCCTTTGGAATCACAAATACGCCAGTACGATGAATAACGTCATCAGCACTGCGCGCAATATCTGCTCCCAGCTTTGGCATATGATCACTCCAGTATTCACGCTCACTTGCTCGAGTGGCAACTGATTGTAAGAAAAAAATTGAACTACTAACTCTTGTTCTTGCTAGTCAAAGTATAAATAAATAATTATATATTTCTACAAAAAAGTCGAGATGTAAAAATACTGATTAGATAATGTTAATTATGGAGTTAGTATAACTAATAATGTAAGTTATTGATTAAAATGTTAATATGATTAAACAAATTGTAAATAATGTATAGGATAGGTAAAATTATGATAAAATGTTTCTATAACACATAAACATTTTTTGTGTAATTCTATAGAAGTTAAACCTATCTTTTTGTAAAGCAGAAGATTTTGCTAGTTACTGTTCATTATTGTGATTTCCTAAAAGGTTTTTATTATGCGGCAATCTTTTAAGTTGTTGAGTGTATCGGCTTTATTGCTTACTACTTTGTGGTCTACTGGATGCGCTACAACGACTATAAATTCTGGTTTACAAGCTGGAGAACTGCCGCCGGTAGGAGACTTTACCGCTGAAAATGGTCTCAAATTCAATATTCAACCGCTTAACCTGACGACTTTGCCACCACCACAAGTAACTCAACCTAACAACGATATTTATCATCTTATTGCTAGCTCCAAGAAGGCCGAATATCGTATTTCTCAGGGTGACATACTTAGTATTAATTTGGTTGGCTACCCAGACATGACGCCTACCGTAGCCCAAAGTGGTAATAACCCTTATGCGTCAGGTTATCCAGTAGATCAACAAGGGTTTGTACAGTTTCCTTTGGTTGGTAGAGTAAAGGCGGCTGGTTTGAGTGTCCCTCAGTTTACCGCCTCTCTACAGGGCAAGCTGCAGCGCTATCTAAAATATTCAGACCCACAAGTCAAAATTATTAACTATCGTGGCAATAAGTTTTTCATTGATGGTGAGGTCAAGCAGCCAGGTGAGTTCACTATTGATGATGCGCCTGTATCGCTATATAGCGCAATTTCAAGAGCAGGTGGGGCCACAGAAGCTGGAGATTCAAATAGTATTGTTTTAAATCGCAATGGTCGTAATTACACGATTGGCTTACAGATGCTTCGTCAAATAGGTTCATCAGGCAATCAAATTTATATTCAGGATGGCGACTCTATTCATGTTAATAGTCAGAGCCGCAATAGAGTCTATGTATTGGGGGAATTCGGTCAGATCGAACCTGTACCTATATTAGAAGAAGGCCTTAACTTAGCACAAGTTTTGGGTAGCTCTAGAGGTTTGAACTCGGCTACAGCCAATGCAGCAAAAGTATACATCGTACGTGATAACCCAAATTATCAACGTACCAATATCTACTATGTTGATATGCAGACGATTACCAATCTAGCCATTGCTAATCGTTTCGAGATGCAGCCAAATGACATCCTTTATGTCGATCCTACAGGTCTGACACGCTGGAATCGTGTTATCAGTTCGCTATTACCTTCAACTTCTGCTATCCGAACCATCTCCACACTGTAAAGGTCAATATAGGAATTTAAGGTTATGGCCTTTGACAATATTTTGGTGGTTTGTGTAGGCAATATTTGCCGTAGCCCCATTGCCGAAGCAATACTAAAGCAACAATATCCACAGAAAACTATTGATTCTGCTGGAGTGTCTGCTGTGGTTGGTAATGGAGCTGATCCCATTGCCATAACTGTCATGTCGGAGCTAGGTATAGATATGTCTGGACACGTCGCCAAACAAATTGATGAAACATTAGTCATGCGTGCAGATTTGATTTTGACAATGTCGGCAAATCAAACGAAGTGGATAACCGAGCGCTGGCCGCATTGCCGAGGTAAAACTTTTAGGATTGGCCACTGGATTGATGAAGATATTGCAGACCCTTATAAGCAAGAAAAAGCAGCATTTGAGACTGCTCAACAAGGTATTGTTTCTAGTCTTGACTTATGGACTGGACAGATTAGCTAAGCGTTTACGACTAATTGTTTGACAACGAACTTTTAGATAGTAGACCACTAATAACTTAACATGATGAATAAACCGTTATGACTATAGACTCACAGAACACTTCCAAAGCAAAGATTGAAAAAGACGATGACGAGATTGATCTCATGGCGCTGCTTTTGGTGCTGTTACGCGGCTGGAAGCTCGTTCTGTTTTTTGCATTACTGGGACTAGTTATCGGGGTTTTGTATAGCCGTTATGTCAACCCTACCTTTAAATCTGATGCACTGATACAGATTGAAGAAAACAGTCAAGGTATTGCTGCCTTAGGTGAGAGCATATCTGAATTGGTGGGCTCTGAAGCAAGTAAAGCGCAAACAGAAACTGAGCTTATTAGATCGCGTATGATTTTAGAGCCAGTTGTGACGCTATTACACCTACGGATTAAACTTGCTAACCCCAATATTGGTGCATTTGACAAAATCAAAACCGACCGTATTGATACTCAAGTCAATACTTCAGAAGGGGTTTTTTTAGAGAGTGGTAAAGGTCGTGCCCAGGTCAGTCAGTTCAATGTATCACGCGCTTATTTAAATCATGAATTTACTTTGACTAAGACCAAAACGGGCTTTGTATTAACAGATGGTTTGGATGACTTTAAAGGTCAGCTCGGTCAAGCGCATAAATTTCGTGGTAGCAATGGTCAGGTTCATATTACGGTCAATGAGCTGCCTGACGATGGTTATCCAGTTACTATCCATAAGCAATCGCTAAAAGCGACGACAGATAGTATCAATAGTGCACTATCAGTCGTTGAGCAAGGGCAGCAAACAGGAATTATTCAGTTGTCTATGACGGGTGATAGTCAAGAGCAAGTCACCAATGTCCTTAATCAAATAGTGCTTTCTTATATTGATCAGAATCAGTCGCGGGGCTCAGAGGAGACCACCAGAACGATTAACTTTATGGAGACTCAGATTCCAGCGCTCAAAGCTACTTTAGAGAGCTCTGAGGCAACTTTTAATGAGTTCCGTAAAGAATATGGCACTATCGATGTGGCGAAAGAAGCGGAGCTGTTATTGACAGAAAACTCGCAAATCGATACGCAGCTTAATGAGCTGAAGCTAAAAAAAGCAGACCTGACCACGTACTATACCAGTGAGCATCCATTGGTAGTACAAATCAACGAGCAATTGGCAGTGCTCAATCGTCGAAAACGAGAGATTGATAATACAATTGCTGGCCTACCTGAAATCCAACGAGATTTCTTGAAGCTATCTGAAGATACAGCCATCAACAGAGAGATTTATCTTACACTCCTCAAAAACTATGAACAGCTTAAAATCGTAAAAGCAGGTCAGATTGGTTTTGCACGTATTATTGATTTGCCTATTAGTACCTATAAAGCCATCGCGCCCAAAAAGTTACAAATCATCGTGTTGGCTTTATTATTAGGCGCTATGTTGGGAACAATGCTTGTACTGCTAAAAAATCTATTACGCAATGTGGTCAAAGACCCTGAACGTATAGAGACGAAGACAGGTGTGCCAGTGATTGCCACAATACCGCGCTCTCCTTTGCTATCGAGAATTGGTAAAAGTAAGCAAGGAACTATGCGTTTGTTGGCACACGTAGATCACAGCAGTTTGAGCTATGAAGCTATCAAAAGCCTTAGAACCAGTCTGATATTTTCGATGCCAAATCAACCGAAAAATTCAACTGTATTTGAGGTAATGGGTGGTAGTAATAGTGAGTCTACTCGCCCGGCAGGCAAGGTCATCTTGATTACTGGTGAAAGTCCAGGTGTTGGTAAGTCGTTTATCAGTGCCAATTTATCAGAGGTTTTTGCGCAGCTAAATAAAAAAGTACTGGTGATAGATGGAGATATGCGTCTGGGCGAGCTACATAAGATGTTCAATTTAAGCCAAGATAATGGGTTGGCTGACTATCTGGTCGAAGGCCGTGGTCGCCTAGGAAAAGTTGATACTGCCTCAATAGCGCAGTCTGCTAGCGAATTAAATATCAAAAACTTCATTCACCCAACAGGTGTGGATGACATCGATTTTATACCGCGTGGCCGTCACCCTCACAATCCAGCCTCACTACTAATGAGTGACAAGTTCACTCAACTGATGACAACGCTAAAAACTCACTATGATTATATCGTTATCGATTCACCACCAGTACTTGCAGCCTCAGATGCAGTTATATTGGCGCAGAGTGCAGACAAAGTGCTGATGGTGGCGCGTTATGATAAATCGATAGAAGGGCAGGTCACATATGCTGTCAAACAGATGCATAAAGCCAATATGCAGGTAGATGGCATTATTCTCAATGATGTACAAAGAGGTCTGATGGACAAATATAGTTATCATTACAATTACGCGTATGGCGACACTAAGTAGCTAGTAGCATCTAGTAGGTAATCTATAGGTAGGTATCAATGAATGGTAAACATTCAATCAAAGCTTATCTTTGATTATGTTCATAGTTAAATAGTTGGAAATTATGTCGATACAATCAGACTTGAATGATAGCACTCATCCTTTTTCTAGTAAGAAATATATTAAGGCTAGAAATCGTTGGTTGCGTAGTCATGCGCAATGGCTATTGTCTCTGCCACGCGGTATCAAGCGTAGTATATTGATCAGTGCTGATTTACTAATCTCTATGCTGTGTTTATTTCTAGCAGTGGCATTACGATACGGTTATATCGCCAATCATATTAGCCCTATAGCGCTACTCTTATACGCAATGATTCCTGTTGTAGGCTTGTACGCAATAGGTTTTTATAAGGGGGTATCACGAGTCTTCTTTGATACGGTGATGCGCCATGTATTGCAGTTGTTTGTGTTCATTATTTTGGCCTATCAGCTCATTATCTTCTCTGATTGGTTGCCAGCAATACCACGCTCAACGCCTATTATTTATCTATTCTTACTGTTTATTTGGTTGTGGAGTAGCCGGCTTACTATCAAAGAGCTTTTGGCAAGCTGGCAGGGTAAGCTCCGCAGTCGTGACAAGCGCTATGGTACTTATGAGAATGTCATTATCTATGGTGCAGGTTCTGCTGGTAAAGAGTTATTTGAGGCACTACAGCATTCGCATAAGTATTGCATCGTAGGTTTTGTTGACGATAACGCCCAGCTTAGTGGCGCTTATTTTGGTGGTAAAAGAATATACCACGCCAATGAGCTGATCGACGTAGTAGAAAACTTAGATGTGGCGCAGGTATTTTTGGCACTACCGTCTGCTGGTTTCACGAAGCATCGCATGATTATTAACAAACTGGCCAATGTGCCAGTGAAAATCAAGCAGCTACCAAGCTTGCATGAGATTGCTGATGAAAAGGTGACGGTTAGTACCATGCGTCCGGTAGATATTCTTGATGTACTAAACCGACAGACAGTTGAGCCAAACCAGCACTTATTACAGCAGAATATAACTGGCAAATGTGTATTGGTAACTGGTGCTGGTGGTTCTATCGGTAGTGAGCTGTGTCGCCAAATCATCAAAAACAAACCAAGCTGCCTAGTACTATACGAGTTATCAGAATTTGCCTTATATAGCATTCATCAAGAGCTGATTGCCAAAGTGGCGAGCAAAGAGCGTTATGCAGGTATCAAGGTCATTGCTATTATCGGTAACGTAACCAATGAAGCCAACTTGATACGAGTACTCAAGGATCATAGTATCCAAACGGTTTATCATGCTGCGGCGTATAAGCATGTACCTATCGTTGAGCACAATCCATTTGAGGGTGTTATCAATAATACTAAAGGCACTTATCACTGCGCTCGGGCAGCTATCGAAGCGCAGGTTGAGACCTTTGTACTGATTTCTACTGACAAAGCGGTAAGACCAACCAACGTGATGGGTGCATCTAAACGCTTAGCAGAGCTGGTATGTCAAGGTCTGAGCCAATCGATAGGACAGAATACTGAGCAGAAAACTGCCCAAATAACGGGTCGTAAGACGTGTATAAGTATGGTGCGCTTTGGTAACGTGCTTGGTTCATCTGGCTCGGTTGTACCGCTATTTACCAAACAAATAGAGCAAGGTAATGCTATTACCGTGACTCATCCAGACGTCACACGCTACTTTATGACAATACCAGAAGCGGCAAACTTGGTGATTCAGGCTGGAGCAATGGCAACGGGTGGTGAAGTGTTTGTCCTAAATATGGGTGCACCAGTAAAAATAGTGGATCTAGCCCATCGAATGATACGCCTAAGTGGCTATGAGCCTAAAGATAGTAGCAATCCAGATGGAGATATAGAGGTCGTATTCACAGGGCTTAGACCAGGTGAAAAACTGTATGAAGAGCTGATCATTGGTGAAGACAATGTGCAAAAAACCTCTCATCCGCTTATCATGCAGGCGATGGAGCATTGTTTTCCATTGGTAGATATTGAGAATACTTTATATCAACTCATTGATAAAGCAAAAGAACATGATGTGGTATGGCTCAAACAACAGTTTAAAGTCTATGTCGAAGGCTATCAGGAAGGAACGCCTGTGACAGAGTCACCCAATAGCAATCATAAACCTACCAACAATACCGTTAAAAATTTAAATCGGCAATAAAATAAATAGTAATGCCTTGGTTTGTGAGTACTTTGAAAAAATAATACTGAGTATAAAAAATAATTTACTAATGAGATTTATGAAGTCCTCATAGTTCTATGAAGTATCAATTTGGATAGTAATAAATGCCCTATAAAGTATTTTCATCGTTACAGAGTATAACTAAGAGACTTAAAACCAGTAATTTTGTGCGTAATGTAGCTATGGTAGGTGGTGGTATCGCTGCTGGACAAGCTATAGCTTTGGCCTTTATGCCGTTTCTCACACGTTTATATGGCCCTGAATCCTTTGGCATTGCCGCTGCGTTTGCAGCAATCGTTAATATCATTACCCCAATCTCTACTATGGGTTATGCAAATGCTATCGTCATGCCTGAGAGTGATAGGGATGCAGCAGCAGTAGCAAGATTATCCATATTATGTGGCCTGATCATTGCACCTCTTTCACTAATCTTAGTTCACGTAGGAAAACCTTGGTTGGCAGTATGGACAGGTATGGAGAAAGCACCTCAGATGCTATATCTAATACCATTAACGTTAGTGATAGGCGCATTTCTATCTGTTACAAATCAATCCGCTATTCGAGCAAGTCTTTTTAAAGCTAAAGCTCGAGCCTATGTAGAAAGCAAGCTGTTTACAGATACTAGCAAACTTATTGGAGGGATAATTGCTCCTTCAGAGCTATTGCTTATCTTACTTACGATAATAGGGCAGTTTACAAATTTTTTGATGCAGATGCTAAGAGTACCTAGAACAGGTGTTTTAAAGATAAGTAACTGGTTTGGTACAGATGGTGTTCGTAATGCAGCCATAGAGCAACGTGACTTTGCTATATATCGCATGCCACAGAGTGTGCTTAATGCAGCTTCATTAGGTTTACCAACTATATTATTAACGTCTTTATTTAGTGCATCTTCGGCTGGACAATATTCAGTGGCTGTCCTTGTTCTTGGCGCTCCAGTTATGTTGTTGGGAAGCTCTGTTGGTGAAGTTTTCTATCCAAAGATTACTCGTGCAATTACGGCAAAGTCGCCTAGTGCTTATAAGCTCTTATTCAAAGTTTCTGCTATTCTTTTTGCAGTAGGATTGATTCCTTTTGGCACTATGATGATTTTTG
The DNA here is from genome assembly GCF_039762275.1 of Psychrobacter proteolyticus. Taxonomy (GTDB): domain Bacteria; phylum Pseudomonadota; class Gammaproteobacteria; order Pseudomonadales; family Moraxellaceae; genus Psychrobacter; species Psychrobacter proteolyticus_C. The sequence continues at coordinate 114,825 of NZ_JBDLOB010000008.1, forward strand.
GAGAATATCTTTTTTCTATAATATTTGGACAAGAATGGGTGGTAGCAGGCAACTATTCACAGTGGCTCTCTATTTGGCTTCTATCAAACTTAGTAACTGGTGCAAGTGTCGCTACCTTACCTGCATTAGGCTTACAAAGATTTTTACTTATTAGAGAAGTTTTCTCAGTAATATTACGTGCCACTGCTCTTTATGTAGGTTTCAAGTTTTTTGAGTCCGATGTTATAGCAATCGCATTATTTTCAATTGTTGGATTTTTACTGAGCTTATCCATTGTATATGTTGCTTTTAGACACCTTTTTAAAAACAGTAAAGATTGGAAGCTCATTTACGATAACGAAAGTATTTAATCTGCTAACTCAGTTCATTATTTATTCTATTAAATTTTTTTGATTTAGTAAAAACCATGTTGTAGGGAATTATTATGCAAGCTTCTTTTGAGTTATTTCCTCTAGTATTAGAGACAACGGTAGATGGACAGCGTCGCTCTTGTTTGATCAAAGAGATTAATGTAAGTGGAGATACTGCAAAGAAAGAATTATGGTTCTTGTATCCAAACGAATTACCAATGCCAGATAATAGCGATTGCGACTCCTACTTATTGGCCATATTGCTGCCAGCAATGCAGATGAAAGCTGACATTATCGTACACGGAAGCGTATCTCAGGAATTATTATCCAATCTGACAGAGCTGCAATATGTCTGGCACAAGTGGTGTCCAGAAGAGTTTTTTTTAGTTGATATAAAAGTTGATAGTATTCGTGATAGCGAAGAGCGACAGAAAGGAGCTATTGTAGCTTTTTCTGGAGGTGCAGATGCTCAATTTGCTGCTTATCGTCATACTAAAGGCATCGCTGGATATTCTACTCAAGATATCAGAGCAGGAGTGTTTGTCCATGGTTTCGATATACCTTTAGCTGATACACAAGGGTTTTTAGGAGCGGCTAAAATGGCTGCCGAAGTACTTGAAAGTATCGACTTGACTTTATTTACAGTTAAAACGAATATTCGAGAAGTTTGGAATATGAATTGGGAACTCTACTGTGGTACAGCATTAGCTTCTACTTTATGTGGTTTTAATAAATATGTAGGTGTTGGTTTACTAGGTAGTGGCGAGTCGTATGATGAATTAGTTACGCCTTGGGGCTCACACCCAATAACTGATCCATTATTAAGTTCTAGCACTTTTAAAGTTATACATGATGGTGCTGGTTTTAATCGATCAGAAAAAATTAAAGCTATTTCAGAATGGCCGTTAGGGATAAAGAATTTACGTGTTTGCTGGGCTGGTGGCAACCATGAACGTAATTGTGGTTATTGCGAGAAATGCGTTAGAACGCGTTTGAACTTTCTAATTTCAGGTGTGACTGACCCAGCCTGTTTCACTTCCTCTTTAAAGCAATCAGATTTCAACTCTGTAGTATTGCGCAGCGAAGCTGCTCGTAGCGAGTGGAAACTAATTCGTAGTGAAATGATAGAAACAGGGCAAGGAGTAGAGTGGTTGCCTAAAGTAGAGCAGGTGCTCAAGCGTAAATCGTCTCCTAAATTTAGTACAATTTTGCCCATAGGTTCTAAACGTCGTAGGCTAGTTAAAAAAATATTAGCAAAAAATAGCTAAGGATATTTTGAATGAGTATTACCGTTATCAAGCAGCTAGTTCCACTTGTAGTAAAAAAACATGTATCTGCCTACATTGGTTCGCGAGATCTCTCTCTACCAAGTTGTAAGCGTTGCTTCATTTTCCTTGCTGCAGACTATGGCAATATTGGCGATATCGCCATTTCTCGCGCTCAAAAACAGTATCTTGAAAACGTGCTCACTGGATATGAGGTCATTAGTATACCTATTAGTCAGACAAGATTTGTACTCAGTTCGATCAAGAAGCAAATAAAAAATGACGATATCGTTACCATCATTGGTGGTGGTAATATGGGTGGCATTTATCCTGATATCGAAGAGTTACGACAGTTAGTTATTAAGTTTTTTCCTTATAATCGTATTGTCTGTTTTCCACAGACGCTGGATTGGGATGGTTCAGCTAAATCTAAGCGTGCGTTAAAAACTATCGTAAAGAAATATGCTAGGCATCCAGATATACACATTTTTGCAAGAGAATCTATTACACATAACAAGCTCATCGAGCTCTTTAATAAATATAATAATGTCAATATTGGTTTAGTGCCAGATATTGTAATGAGTGCGTCGGCAGAGTCGCTTGGTGCTACAGATAGTTTAGAAGCCTCAGGTATTCTAAAGTGCCTACGAAATGATAAAGAGGTTGCTCTATCGACTACACAGCACGCTATAGTTGACAAGGCTTTAGCTGATACAGGTCATGAAATTACGAAGACCGATACTCATGCTGGTGGCTCGCGATTAGATGATAAGCAATGTGAAAAGTTACTAGCTGATAAATTGAGTCAATTCCGCGCAGCCAAGCTAGTAATTACTGACCGTCTACACGGTATGATATTATGCTTAATATCAGGTACGCCATGTTTGGTACTGCCAAACTCTAACCATAAAATCAGACAAACTCATATAGATTGGTTGAGTGATCATACGAGACTTGTTTTTTTAGAATTAAAGGATATTAACGAAATCCCAAAATTTATTGATGAACTGTTGGCCATGCCTCACGGCATGATGAATGATTCTTTAGTTGATATAAATAAATATAATGATCTAAAAGAGGCGCTGACTAAAATATGACTACTATAAAAGAGCCTTTAGTCAGTATTATTGTTCCAGTATACAATGTCGATTTATATATTGATGCTTGTTTAAATTCTATCAAACATCAGACCTATAAAAATATTGAAATTGTTGTAGTTGAAGACTGCTCGACGGATAACTCTAGACAAGTACTTCAGCCACATCTTAAAGACGATAGAATAAAACTTGTCCAACATGAGAAAAACAGTGGTCTTTCTGCTGCGCGTAATACAGGTATCGAGTCTGCTATAGGCGAGTATATGATGTTTGTCGATTCGGATGATATTGTAGATAGTCGTCTGGTCGCAGCTTGCGTGGAATGTGCAATCAAAACAAATGCAGAGGTAATAACCTATGGGTTTACACCATTTGAAGATGGACTAGAAGACACAGAACTACCATATCTAGCTGAAAACCTAGTAATAGAATCTGGACAAGAAAATCATGCATATTTTGACTTGCCTCATTTTGCATGGCTTAAATTTATTCGATCTAGTGTTGTAAAGTCTGCATCATTACATTTTCCCGTGGGCTTGTACTATGAAGACTGGCCTTTCCATTGGCATCTAGGACTGTCTACTAAAGTTAGATATGAGTTGCCTAATTATTTTTATTTATATAGACAGCGTGGCACATCTATCACTGGATCAACTGGTGAAAAATTATTAGATCTCTTTGTGATTCATTCAAAGGTAATGAGTCTAGTGCAGTATTATCAGGCAGATGAGGTCACAAAAATACTCGCAAATAAAATTATACAGAGTCACTGGAGTATTCTTACTCGTATAGATGCTCAATATCTAAGCGCTGCATTAGCAGAAGCTAAAAATTCAGAAAAGCTAATGAAGTTATACAAATATGAAAGCACCCCAAATTTACGTAATAATATTATTACCACTATAGTAAATTTACCTAATAGTATTGATTTAACTGCTTTAAAGATACTCCGCGCAGCACTAAAAGTAAAAGCAGTATTTAAAGCTAAACAAAATTAAAAATTTACCGTATTGGATATAATATTGTATGTATTTGTAGGAAAGTAAATGAAAAATGTAAAAAGAGTTTTACACATTGTAGGCAAAATGGACCGTGCTGGAGCAGAAACAATGCTTATGAATCTGTATCGACATATAGATCATAGCCAGATTCAGTTTGATTTTATAACTTTTACGAACGAGGTTGGTGACTATGATGCAGAGATTACAAACCTTGGCGGTAAAATTATTCCTATCATAGCTAGTAATCCAATTAAACGCATGGTAAAGCTTAAGCAGTTTTTGCAAAATCATCCTGAGTATAAAATTGTACATGCTCATACATTACTCAGTAATGCTTTCCACTTGCTTGCAGCTAAGCATGCTGGTATACCTCACCGTATCTCACACTCTCATAGTACAAGTAATGGTAAGTCTAGGACTATTCAAAAAATATATGAACAGTGGGCGCTAATAACCAATCGTAAAGTAGCAACTTATAGAATTGGATGTGGTGAGCAGGCAGCTAATTATTTATTTGGTTCTACAAGAAATGTATGGTTGTTACCAAATGCTGTTGATATAAAGAAAATGATGGCAGATGCGAATCAAGCGAGAGATTATCTCAGTCAAGAGTTTGGCAGTAAAGGTATAAAAATTATCCAAGTTGGTCGGTTGAGTAATGTCAAAAATCATCAATTCTCTTTACAGATTGCAGAAGAGTTGAAAAGACGCAGGATAGACTTTGCCTTGTATATTATTGGTCAAGGTCCACTGGATGAGATATTAAAGCAACAAGTGAAAGATAAATTATTAGTTGATAGCGTAAAGTTTTTAGGTATGTGTACACATATTACCGAATTGATGGCCAGTGCAGACTATATGATAATGCCATCTTTACATGAAGGATTTCCTGTCGTATTAGTAGAAAGCCAAACGGTTGGTCTACCAGCCTTGGTCTCTGATCGAGTCTCCATTGAGGTGGACTTAGGATTGAATTTAGTTGATTTTTTATCTATTGAGTCTGCGAGCGAATGGGCTGACCGTTTGATTTTGTCTAAACCACGTATGCGAAACGAGGAAAGTATAACAGACTCTTTAAATAAAAATGGTTTTAGCGCGGAAACGAATGCTAAAAAATTAACAGAAATCTATTTAAGTATGTGATTGTTACTCTATTTCATATTCACATAATTCACAGAGATTTAAATGCTTCCGTATTTGCTAGTTCTTAGTCTTGTCGTTTTTTGGATAGTACTGGAGAAAAAATCTCTTAATCGTACGTCTTTCTGGTTGCCTTTAATTGTACTCACTTTATTTGCAGGCGGTCGTAGTTATCGTGTTGGTACAGATACATGGAATTACACGAGAAACTTTAATAACCAACTAAGTATTAAAAATTTCAGATTCAGCGAAGATATTGAGTTTGGATATCAAACATTAGAATATATAATATTAAGTTTAACAAAAAACTATTTTTGGTTGCTGATAATTACTAGTTTGGTAATTGTCTATTGTTATCTTAAAATCATTAAAAGGTATAGTGTAAATTATTGGTTTTCAGTTTTTTTGTTTATAACATTAGGCACGTATACTTTCTTTTTCAATGGGTTGCGCCAGGGCTTGGCAATGGCTATATTTATATTATCCATTCCATATTTACTAGAAAAGCGATTTATTCCATATCTGCTAATATGTGCTATTGCATCGTTATTCCATATTACCGCTTTATTTGTGGTTCCATTTTATTTTATTGTAAATTTAAAAATAAAGCCTATATATAAAATTATTATGACATTTTTTGGATCGCTATTATTGAGTAGGCTGTTGGTATCTTATATTGCCTCTACCAATGACAGGTATGAAGGCTATACAAAAGTATCTGAAGAGGCAGGTGGGTATTTAACGTTAGGGTTTTACGTAATAATTATGATAGGAACTATTTTTATTGGCTATATTTATAAGATTAAAGATATAAACTTTCAGAAATTAATAGTTTTTTATACATCAGGTGTATTTTTTATCATACCTTTGGCGATGTTGGGTACAAATCCGTCAGGCCCGCAGAGACTACTTAACTATTTTACTTGGACACTTGTTTTAATATTGCCTATAGTTTTTAAAAAAATAAATAATATTTATATTTCTAGTATAAGTGTATTTGCTTTTATTATTTATTTCATCTTAACAACCTCTAAGTTTAGCAATCTGAGTCCGTATATTATTAATCCTATGTTTATGGTGTTTTAATGAATAATGAAAAATATATATCTATTGGCATTCCTTTTTATAATGCTGAAAAGTATTTAGAAGATGCTATATGCTCAATATTGGCTCAAACTCATAATTATTGGGAACTTATCTTGATTGATGATGGCTCAACTGATGGTTCATTAGAGATAGCCAGAGAATTTGAAAAAAAAGATAGCAGAATTAGAGTTATATCTGATGGATTGAATAAAAAACTACCTTACAGGTTAAATCAGATTATAGATGAATCTCAGCATGGCTATATTGCTAGAATGGATGCTGACGATCTTATTAGTTCAACCAGAATTGAAACGCAGTTTAACTATTTATATAAAAATCCTACTATTGACTTGGTAAGTACCGGAATCTTGTCTTTAAAAAATGATTTAACTTTGGTGGGGTATCGTTGTACATCTTCTCAAAAAATTATTACTAAAGCTGATGCCATTGTAGGAACAACAGGTATTATACATGCATCAATAATAGCTAAAAAATCATGGTTTAATAGAAATCGCTACAATGAAAATAATAGTCTAGCAGAAGATTACGAGTTATGGTTGAATGCCTTTCTTAAAAATGATTTGAAAGTAGGGTTTATAGAAGAGCCACTTTATTACTATCGAGAAGAACAGAATATTACAATTGAAAAGTTATTAAAGGCCTATAACACACAAGTAAATATTATAAAAAGTGTCTCAAGTAAAGATATTTCGTTTTTTGATCGTGTTAAGTATTTGACTAAAATAAAATCTAAAAAACTTATTGTTAGGGCGCTTTTTTTAACAAATCTAGATGATTTTTTGTATAAAAGAAGAGTTCAGGTCCAAAGCCTAGATGTATTTGAACCAATGCTTATACGAGAGATAACATTGATAAATAGTGAGAAAGGAAAATGAAAAAGAAAATAGCTTTAATTGTATCTGTACCAGTCACATTTGATGCTTTTTATCAAAATCATATAAAAGCGCTACAAGAGAAGTATGATGTGACTCTAATAGCAAACTTTGATCAAGAAGCACCAGTATTTGACGGCGTAAAACAAATTTCTATCAATTTGGAGAGAAAGCCTTCAATATTTAGTGATCTAAAGACGCTAAGAAAAATGATTGCTATCTTCAGAAAAGAAAAATTTGTTTTGATACATTCAACCACTCCCAAAGCTGGATTTATTACACAAATTGCAGGTTTTATAACAGGTACTAAGTTTCGTCTCCATATATTTACGGGTCAGGTTTGGGCTAGTCAGTCTGGTATTAAACGTCAAGCTTTGAAAAAAGTAGATGTTGCTATCGCCTCTCTAGCGACTCACCTACTAGCAGACAGTAAAAGTCAGGTAGACTTTTTGATCAGCGAATCTATCCCTGTTGACTATAAAATAAAAGTTCTAGGTGAGGGCTCAATTTCTGGTGTTGACCTTGAAAAATTTTCTCCAAAAAACACTGATGATTTAAAAATAAAACTTGGTTTGATGGATAAAAGTTTTGTTTTCTTATTTATAGGACGCCTGAATAAAGATAAAGGTATTTTTGATTTAATAAAAAGCTTTGAGCTTGTGCAGGCTAAATATCCTAACACTGCATTACTGATTGTAGGATCAGATGAGGAAAATATAATACCCTTTATTGAAGCTCATAAGCTTTATGGGGAAAGTGTTTTTTATCACTCAGCTACACCAAGGCCTCAAGACTTTATGGCTATGGCTGACATGCTGTGCTTACCTTCTTATCGAGAAGGTTTTGGAACCGTTGTTATTGAAGCTGCCGCTTGTGGAACACCAACCATTGGCTCTAGAATATATGGATTAAGCGATGCCATAGTAGACGGGAAAAGTGGTTATCTATTCCCAGTTGGCAGTATTGATAGTTTAGCAGATAAAATGTTTTACGGTATTGAAAATCCCGAAATATTACAGCAAGCATCTGAATATGGAATGAAAAGAGCAAAGGAAAATTTTTCTGACGAATTATCTTCTGGACTTTTAGTTGATTACTATAAATCAATTCTTGAAGACTAATAACATCAAGTATACTGCACAGTGAATATCTAAAGTTATTTCTACATAAAGTAATTTTATGAAGGTTGATTAAATATTAATGAAATTATTAAGGATTCTATAATTTCAGTATTAAGCTTTAATTTATATCGATTCTTACAGTAAGAGAGAACACTATGTTTAAAAATATACCTATTGACCCAAATAATCCAAGTCAAGGCTGTCATGATCTGCTTTCAGCATGGGACGATGATGCCATCAAAGTGGTAGTTTTAGATCCTACTTCAAAAGTGGCTGATGTGAAAGAATTTTATGATTCACTTTTTCCACAATTAGGAAAAGTTGCTCCTTTTGCTGAAGATGCCACTATTAAAGATAGGAGCTCACAACGTACTGGTGAAGCATGGATGGAAATTAGATATGATCCGAAAATAGAAAATGCTTATCGTCATTCCTCAGAAGCACAACCTTTACATACTGATGGCAGTTATATACCAGACTTCCCAAATTCAAGTTTATTATGTTGTGTGACAAATGCCGGTGATGGTGGTGAGACGGTTTTTATAAATGCTAGTGATGTCGTTAATGCATTAGAAACAGAGGCACCGAAACTACTTTCTTATTTGACCGCTAATGTAGTCACTCATGCCCGTTCAGGTGATAGTAGACATGATAAAGTTATTAGTAAGAGTGATGGTATATGGAAAATTAACTGGAATTATTATTGTGTGGAGAAAAGTGCAGACCAAGAAATTAGCAAAATTGCAGAAACTTTCCACATGTTCCTAAAAAATAGTCCTTCGATACATAAAAATTTACTTGAGGTCAAGTTACAGCCTGGACAGGCCATTTTATGGAAAGACAACGAAGTAATTCACGGTAGAAACTCATTTTCAGCCACTATGGAAGGTGAACGATTTATTTGGAAGTGTGCTTTCGATGTGGGTAATTTTTTATGAGCCCACTTATTTTTGGCTCAATGAGAATGAGTGAAGACAAAGGAGATGAGCATTATTGGGCCAAGCTATTGTGCCAAGCATACTATGCTGGAATCGATACCATACATTCATCTTCAGAATATGACTCTTTTTCTCTATTACAAAAGGTTTTAAAAGAAGTATCTTTGATAGATAGCACTATAGTTTTTAAACATATTGTCAAATTGGCTGAACCACATTTTTCTGACCATAGATACTCTAGTAATAGATTAAAGGAAAAAGTAAGAAACTATCTCAGTATATTTGAGATAGATGAACTAGAAGCCATGCAGTGGATGTGGCGTAGTAGTTTGTCTGATACACAAAGAATAGATGGTTTTATTAAGCAGCAGGAACAAATGCGACATGATATAAAAGATTTGAAGCAAAGCGGTTTGGTAGGTAGTGCTTTATGTTTTCCTTATTCAGTAGAGTTTATGGAAAAGGCGTTACAGTCTAATATATTTGATGGTTTCTGTGTTTATAGAAACCCTCAAGAGCTAGAGTATGATCGGATATTAACAGATTGCGACGATGGTACTGTGGTTAGTATACGTCCATTTTCTGCTGATAAAGCATTAATTGAGTCTGAAGGTGTTATTAAACTATTAGAGTATAACTTCTTAGAGCCTGCTATCAAAAGTACGATTCTGTCTATATCTTCTGTTTATCAACTCAACGAAATTAAAGGTTACTTAAATGCTCAAAAGAATATTTGATCTGATAATAGTATTAGGAACTTTGCCTATTTGGTCATGTGTTTTGCTAGTTTCTTCATTTATTGTGTGGCTTGATTTAAAAAAATCTCCGTTTTTCACTCAAGAAAGAGGTGGGAAAGACGGTAGAGTTATTAATATTTTTAAACTAAAAACAATGACAGATGAAAGAGATGAGAACGGCGATTTACTTGAAGACAAATATCGCATCACTAGAATTGGTAATATATTTAGAAAGCTAAGTATTGATGAGTTACCTAGCCTTGTAAATATATTAAAAGGTGATATGAGTCTAGTCGGTCCACGACCATTTTTAAAAGAGTATTTGACTCTGTACACTGATGAACAAAAACGGCGCCATGAAATGCTTCCGGGTCTTACAGGCTGGGCGCAGATCAATGGCCGTAATGCTATTACTTGGGAAGAGAGGTTTGAATTAGATACATGGTATGTAGACAACCAATCGTTATGGTTAGATGTCAAGATACTATTCAAAACTGTCAAAAAAGTACTTATTAAAGATGGTATTAGTGCTGATGGCGAAGCCACTATGAGTAAGTTCAAAGGTTCTATAGATAATAAGTTAAAAATAAAATCATGAATAGTAAGATAATGAATGAAGCATTTGCTGTATATGGGGCAGCGGGTTGTGGTCGTAGTCTAATGCCCGTGGCTGCGGCTCAACTAAAACAACTGAGTAATCCTAATCAAGCGATGTTTATTGATGATTCATTAGATCTACAAAGTACTATTAACGACCGTATAGCTATGAATTATGAACAGTTTAAAGGTCTAGACTGTGCGAATAAACATGTATTGATTGCTATTGCAGACAGTAATATTCGTCAAAAAATCGCTAACAGACTATTGAACGATGGCATATCGCTATGGTCCGTTCAAGATCGGACTACACTAATCATGGAAAAAGTAGTTATTGGAATAGGAGCAGCGATTAGCCCGTTTGTGACGATAGCGTCAAATGTGACTATTGGTAAATGTTTTCATGCCAATTTATATAGTTATGTAGAGCATGATTGTGTGATTGGTGACTATGTTACCTTTGCCCCTAGAGTAAGCTGTAATGGCAATGTGCATATTCATGACCATGCGTATATAGGCGCAGGAGCCATCCTTAAACAAGGAACACCCAATAAACCTTTAATCATTGGTAAAGGTGCTATTGTCGGTATGGGTGCAGTCGTAACCAGAGATGTGCCAGCTGGAGCGGTGGTCGTGGGTAATCCGGCTAGAGTCTTGAATAAGCAAGTCGACGTTAAGCCTCCACCAAATACAATACACATACAGTGAGATTCTTATGCTAAATACTGCCTTTTCACCTTGGCCTAGTTTTACACAAGTTGAGGCTGATGCTGTCAGCCAAGTCTTATTATCTAATAAAGTCAACTATTGGACTGGAACCGAGGGTCGTCAGTTTGAGCGTGAGTTTGCTGACTGGGCAAATAGTCGCTACGCTATCGCCATGGGTAATGGCACACTAGCTTTAGATGTTGCCTTGCAAGCACTAGAGGTGGGTGTAGGTGACGAGGTTATCGTTACCTCGCGTACCTTTATCGCCAGTATCTCATCCGTGGTCAATGCAGGTGCGACTCCGATATTCGCTGATGTCGATGCCGAGACAGGCAATATCACCCCTGAGACAATTGCCGCAGTATTGACTGAGCGAACCAAAGCCATCGTCTGTGTGCATCTGGCTGGCTGGCCATGTGATATGGACGGTATTATGGCGCTAGCAGAGCAGCATAATCTATATGTCATAGAAGACTGCGCGCAAGCACATGGTAGTAAATACAAAGGCCGTAGCGTTGGTAGTATTGGTCATATTGGGGCATGGAGCTTTTGTCAGGATAAGATCATGACCACGGGTGGTGAAGGTGGTATGGTCACTACTAATGATGAGCAGCTATGGCGAAAAATGTGGGCGTATAAGGACCATGGCAAGAGCTATGCAGCGGTCTATGAGACCGAGCATCCACCAGGCTATCGCTGGTTACATGAGAGCTTTGGCACCAACTGGCGTATGACTGAGATGCAAGCAGTGATCGGTCGTATTCAGTTACAGCGTATGAACGACTGGACTGCTAAGCGTACTACCAATGCCCATGCAATATTAGATGCATGCGCTGGTTGGGAGGCACAAGGCTATTTATCAGTACCTAGGTTAGAGGCGACATCCGCGTTTGCTGACTGTACCCACGCTTACTATAAGTTTTATGTATACGTGCAGCCAGAGACTCTGCCACAAGGATGGTCACGCGATCGAATTATTAATGAGATCAATGCATTAAATGTACCGTGTTTTTCGGGGTCCGCTTCTGAGGTGTATTTAGAAAAGGCGTTTGATAATACTGGGTTGCGCCCAGAGTCGCCGCTACCGGTAGCGAAGCAATTGGGGGAAACTAGTCTCATGTTTTTAGTCCATCCTACATTGACTGCTATTGAGATCGAGCAAACCATTCAGGCAATCAATACTGTATTTACTCAGATGACTGTATCTGACAGCGTCTAATGACTTTACAGTACCTTGTAGTAAAAAAGCCGTTTATCAGTGATAGACGGCTTTTTTATTATGATTTTATACATGATTTCTACTTTTTAGCTCATATGAATGATTAACCATACTGCCAAGCTCAACCGAAAAAATCTCAAAAATCATTCGATTCAAAGCGCTGTTTAAGCATGAATAAACGACTAATGCTAAATGGTTAAGGTTCTGTAGAGTGAACCATCGTTCTATAAGTTTCAGTTCATACACATCTCAATTCAACCTAAAAGGTCTAATCGATTTCCTATATAATGTGAGCTATTTCGTTGTTATTGATCCATTCAATTTAGGCTTTTTTCTTAGCAAAAAACGCTTCTTATCAGGTAAAACGGTGCTTTATGTTCAACGCTTCCTCGACTCGTTTAAATAAATACATCAGCGAAAGTGGTATTTGCTCTAGGCGAGACGCTGACCGCTTCATTGAACAAGGTAATGTATACATTAATGGCAAACGTGCGTCGGTAGGCGATCAAGTGGTTGCTGGAGATGCGGTAAAAGTCAACGGGCAGCTTATTGAGCCGCGAGAGCCTGATGATTTTATTTTTATTGCATTAAATAAGCCAGTGGGCATTGTGAGCACCACGGAAAGCTCTGAGAAAAATAATATTGTCGATTTTGTGCGACATAGTTTGCGTATTTTTCCGATTGGTCGTTTGGACAAAGATTCTCAAGGTTTGATCTTTTTGACTAATAACGGTGATTTGGTCAATAAGGTACTACGTGCTGGTAATAATCATGAGAAAGAGTATCTAGTTACAGTAAACAAGCCGTTAACTGATAGTGTTATCGAAGGTTTAGCGGGCGGTGTGCCGATGCTCGGCAAGATGACCAAAAAATGCCCAGTGACTAAAGTAGCTCCTAATGTCTTTAATATCACGCTCGTACAAGGTTTGAACCGTCAAATTCGCCGTATGTGTGAACACTTTGGCTACGAAGTCGTCAAGCTTGAACGTACGCGGATTATGAATGTAAGTCTTAAGGGGCTTCCCGTTGGTGACTGGCGAGACTTAACGCCAAAAGAGCTGTCTGTGTTACTTAAATCTGTAGAAGACTCTTCTTCGCAAGACAATCACTCAAACAAGAAATCTCGCAATACGCCACGAAAGAAACCTCGTGCTGATGCTTCGTCAAAGTCAAAACCATCTACAAAATCGGCAGGGGCAGCAAAGGGGCGTAACAAATATGCCAAGGATGATGCTAGAAAACCAGCAGGTTCTAAAGGTAGGGATGGACGTCCTACTGGTCGTGGTAAGCCGTCAGGGGGCAATGGAAAACCTGCTACCAATGGCAGGCGTCCTTCGAAAGGTAGAGGCTCTTCACGGTAATAATTTTTCACAATGTGACTGCTATATTTATTTCTAAAATAGCCGTAAGCTAAATAAATTTAGTCTTAATGAGATAATATTATGTTTAAAATAAAAGTAGAGCGCATTGTCAAAAAACCGATTGATAAGGTATTTGAAGCACTGAGTGACCATGCCAGTTATGGCTCATTTAAAGCGGTGGGTGTTGCTAAGTTAGTAGCCGAAGGTAACGAAGAGCGCAATGGCGTCGGGGCTTTACGTAGCATTCAAACGGGACCCGTTAAGTTCTGGGAACGGATTACAGCGTTTGAGCGTCCTACTCATATGCAATACCAAATCGAAAAATCTAAACCCATCAAAATGCAGCATGATAAAGGCATCATTGACTTAAAAGACTTGGGCGATGGCACCACACATGTGACTTGGGTGTCTGAGGGTCGATTGATTGTACCATTGCCATTAATCGGTCGTTTATTTGACCGTCAAATGCAGAAACAAGGAACTATAGGGTTTAGTAGCATACTCAAATCTATAGAAAGCCGCTAGTCTAGCGGCAATGTTGGATTTTTTGATATCACTCTCTGGTGATGGCTTATTTTATTTGAGCCATCACTATCAGTTTTAATCCATTTTATTCTTAGCAGCTTCAATCTCGTTAAAACGCGCTAGCTGCTCAGGCGTTGCCTTCTGTTGATACTTCTCTTTCCACTCAGTATAAGGCATACCATAAACAAGCTCGCGCGCATCCTCGTATTCAATCTCAATACCACGCTCTTCACCAGCCGCTTTATACCACTTAGATAAGCAGTTACGACAAAAGTCGGCAAGGTTCATCAGTTCGATATTCTGTACATCTTTACGTTCGTCTAAATGAGCTAGTAAGCGACGAAATGCCGCGGCTTCTAGCTCAATATTTGATTCTAATTTTGCCATAATATTTTCCTAGTTATAATTGAGTCGTTTCAAAACTGAAATGATACTAACGCTATAAATATTGCGCAACCTATGTCATTGATTAGAATGCACTGTGGTGATAGTCCATTCCAATAGTACTATAACTTTAATAGTTGAAAAGAAATTTCAGTTTTAGAAAATGGTCACGTTTTGGTCACGGTGCTGATTTTTGAGCTTTTAATATATTAGTTAAACTTAGCAATTAGACTGAATAGCTAATACTGAAAAACGCTACAGACCTTGAAAAACAAACAAAAAAAATCCTCACTTCTTATTTAAGAAGTGAGGATTTTAGTGCTCTTTCAAGCCATATTTGGAGCGGGAAAAGAGATTCGAACTCTCGACCCCAACCTTGGCAAGGTTATGCTCTACCACTGAGCTATTCCCGCTAATTATCAATTAACTATCGTCAGTTGATGAAGGCGTATTATACGCAGTTTTTTTTAGGTGTCAACACCTAGGACGAAAAAAATTAAAGTTATTAAAATAGGCGTGTCTTCTGGCCATAGATATATGTTATAACGGTTTATTATAATATGTATTCCAAAAGCTTTGTAGTACATAAATAAGCTGGGACGCACTTTATAATTTAACATCAATCACATTCACAATTATCAATACTTACAAAGATAAGTCATAAGGATAAAAAATGAGTCAACAATATACCATCGCTGATTATTTGTTTGATCGTGTCGCAGAAGCGGGCGCATCTGAGATATTTGGCGTACCTGGTGATTTTAACTTAACTTTTTTGGATAACGTTCTTGCTTCTGACAAGCTACGCTGGGTAGGCAACACCAATGAGCTAAATGCTGGCTATGCTGCGGATGGATACGCACGTGAGCGTGGGTTTGCCGCCATGGTGACGACTTTTGGTGTAGGGGAGTTGTCAGCGATTAATGCGACGGCAGGCTCTTTTGCTGAGTACGCGCCTGTATTGCATATCGTCGGTGCACCAAGCACAGCGCTACAAGACTCAAAGCGCCGTATTCATCATTCGCTTGGTGATGGTGTATTCAATCATTTTATTAAGATGGTCGAGCCAGTAACAGTAGCACGAGCGCAGCTTACTCCTGAGAACGCTGCCTCAGAAATTGATCGAGTGATTCGCTTAATACTTAAAAAGCATCGCCCAGGTTACTTACTATTATCACCAGACGTTGCGCGTCAGCCTATCTATCCACCGACGACTAAGCTGATCGATAGTCAAGAAGATATTACTAGCCAAGCGGCATTATCAGATTTTAAGCAAGCACTAACCGAGTTTTTGCCAAATAAGACCACGACATTAATGGCAGATTTGATGGTGCATCGTTTGGGGTTACAATCACAGCTCAAAGCATTGATCGCTGATACCGATATTCCTTATACCACGCTATCTTGGGGCAAGACGCTGCTTGATGAAAATAGCGATCGTTGGGCAGGTACTTATGCGGGTGTTGCTTCGCGTCCAATTGTGAAAGATGCGGTAGAAAACTGCGAATGCCTTATCAAAGTAGGGGTGCAATATACTGACACTACTACCGCAGGGTTTAGCCAAGATATCAATGAAGATGTGGTCGTAGACTTGCACTATGAGCGTGCTTCTATCAGTGGTAAGAACTTTGCACCGATTGCGCTAAAAGATGCGTTGCAAGCCCTACATGAAGTAATGACTTCTGGCATTAATATCGTGCCAAAACCTTTCTGTGAAGAAGTTAAACCGCACGAACAAAAAGGTAAAGACAGTGAGGCTATCCGCCAAGATGATTTATGGCATATTATCGCTGACCGTTTAGACCACAATAACTTAGTGTTTTCTGAACAAGGGACTGCCTATTTTGGTATCAGTGATGTGCGTCTGCCAGAAGGGGTGACATCATATGGGCAGCCGATGTGGGGGTCAATTGGCTACACGTTGCCAGCCAGCTTGGGCGCGGCGATTGCATCACCAGATAAGCGCAGTGTGTTATTAATTGGGGACGGTTCAGCATTGCTAACGATCCAAGAGTTGGCGGTCATGATTCAAGAACGCATCAATCCTGTGATCGTCTTAATCAATAACGACGGCTATACGGTAGAGCGCGCGATTCATGGTGAAAACCAATACTATAATGATATCCCTAAATGCGATTGGCAAATCATGCCGCGCGCGTTTGGCGCGACAGAAGCGAATAGCGTATTACTAAAAGCAGAGACAGCAGGCGAGCTAAAATCTGCTTTCGACAAAGCTGCTGCGACTACCGATAAGCTTATAATGATTGAGGTGATCGCAGACAAGCATGATATACCGCCATTGCTAGCAGACATCAGTGCGGCACTGAAACCAAAAAAAGATTAAGTCATTCGTAAAAGCTTACTGAATAAAAGTAACAGCCCCATTTAGCGAAATAGCTAGATGGGGTTTTTTGCATTTTTTTATCATACGGATTAATTAATCAGTGATTGCTCTTATGTCAGTTTACAGACTTTAGTATCATGGCGGATTGGGCTACGTTCAGCCTTTATAGTCAACAGGAGATAGACACGTCGTGATTTGGTTAAAAATGCTTATCGGCGCCTTGATGGTACTGGCGATTCAAATGTTCGCCCAAACCCGATTTTTTTATTTGGCGGCACTTGCGCCACTATTCCCCACCTTTACGTTAATCAGTCACTTTATCGTTGGTACTGAGCGCAGTCCTGCTGATTTAAAGGTCGCGTTGATATTTAGTATGCTTGGTGTCATACCGCATTTGATTTATACCTTTGTGGTGTTTTTTAGCATCAGTTATATGAGTTTATACAAGGCACTGCTATTAGGGGTGGTCGCTTGGACGGTTGCGGCTGCGATTCTGGTACTGACATGGCAATACATTCAGGGTTAAGTGATATTAAGACGTAAACTCTTTTAGCCTAGCAATGGCATTTTGTGGGCTTCACTTTAATATTTGAACTTTTTTTATTGAAGTATTTTTATTGATTTAGTATTGGCTGCTAGTTCTGATAGTGGTTCTAATATCATTATAAATAATTGTCATTCATATTTTGAATAATGGCCGCTTATGATAGGCTCACTGGTGTAATATCTACTGACAGCAAGATAACGAAAACCCCATCGCAATCAATTACTATTCTTAATAATAAAAAATAGGGCTCAAAAAAAATGGATACCTTAAATATCCTGTATCTCGTAGGCGCAGTACTAATTTTCGCCAGTATCATGGCGAGTACATTGTCGGCGCGCTTAGGCGTACCATTGTTGTTGCTGTTTTTGATAGTGGGTATGTTGGCAGGCGAGCAGGGTATCTTGGGTATTGAGTTCTCTCAATATGCGCTAGCCAATTTCGTTGGGCAGGCAGCCTTAGCCTGTATCTTGCTAGATGGTGGTTTACGCACATCCTTTAAATCGTTTCGAGTAGGGCTAAAACCTGCGATTACGCTGGCCACGTGGGGCGTGTTGGTCACGGTCATGGTGCTAGGGGTATTTGTTACTTGGCTACTTGATGTCGATTGGCGCTTTGGCTTACTGATGGCAGCGATTGTTGGCTCAACCGATGCAGCAGCGGTATTTTCTCTATTACGTAATGGCGGTGTCAAGCTTAACGATCGTGTACAAGCAACGCTTGAACTTGAGTCTGGTGCCAACGATCCCTTGGCTATTTTATTAGTTACTGGTTTGATTGCCCTAAATGTTGATCCTGCTGGTCAGACAGTATTTGGCTTTTTAGTTTTATTGCTACAGCAGCTGAGCTTTGGATTAGGCATGGGCTTACTGTTCGGTTATTTTTTATCCCGATTATTGCCTAAAGTGCATTTAGCAGAAGGCATGTACGCGATCTTAATCCTCTCCGCTGGCTTGGCTGTGTTCGCTGCGACCAATCTTATTGGCGGCAGTGGATTTTTGGCGGTATACCTCACTGGTGTGCTAATCGGCAACCATAAGGTGCGCTCGACAGAGCATGTCATGCGAGTGATGGACAGCTTTGCTTGGTTGTCGCAGGCGGTGCTTTTCGTAGTATTAGGACTGCTGGTCACTCCGTCAAACGTCCTCAATGTCTGGCATTATTCGGTTGCAATCGCGCTCTTTATGATCTTTGTGGCGCGTCCTATTGCCGTCTATACCAGTGTCAAACCATTCAAATTTAAAGACAGAGAGATTGGGTTTATCTCTTGGGTTGGTTTGCGCGGTGCAGTGCCTATTACCTTAGCGATTTTACCCGTCATGGCTGGTATAGATAATGCTTTTATGCTGTTTGATATTGCCTTTGGTGTCGTGGTTCTGTCGTTGATTTTGCAAGGCACAACCATTCCTACGATGGCGAATCTATTTAAAGTACGTATTCCAACCAACAAAGACCCCAAAGAAGAACACGAGGTTTGGGTATCCGATAAGGCCAGTATCACGCTGTATGAGTTTGAGGCAAAGTCGGGCGCATTTGCCATTGGGCGTCATCCTATGGGTATCTCCAAAGGTATTAACCCAGATGAAATAAGTGTCTTTGCGCTAGTCCGTAATCAGCAAATCGTAGTAGTCGATGACGACACAAAGCTAAAATTTGGTGACAGTGTCTGGTATGCGATGAGAGGTAATCACGCGAGCAAAATCGCCAAGATTTTTAATGACACAACATTAGATCGCAAAGCTATCGATGACTTCTATGGCGATTGGTTGCTATCACCGAGTGTTAAGCTTGGAGACTTGCCATTTTTTACAGGAATTATGGCGTCTGAGACACTGGTAAAAACACTTAAAACGTCCGATGAAGACAGCGCAAAAAACATGTGGGAGCAGACGGTGGCCGAGTACGTAAAATCACATTTAGGTACCGCGCCAGTGTCGGGCGATACCGTTGTGGTGAGTGACGAGTGGTCATTGGTTATTAAAGATGTCGATGACAAAGGGAAGCTAAGAACCATTGGTCTAAAGTACCAACAACCGTCTGCAATAGTGTAATAAACCTAGTGGTATCTTATAATAAGTTCATCATCTTATTCAAAAAGTCAGCTGCTTGTTTAGGCTGATTTTCTCGATATGCCCAATGGTGCTCGACATCATAGCTTGCCTCATCAGGCAGCAGTATTTTCATCAGTCCCATACCCTCATAACGCTTCGCTAAATCACGCGGCAAGTAGCCAACATGGTGACCTGCAAGGATAAGCTGTGCTGTTGCCTCCATATGATAAGTAGTCGCGCTTAATGTCTTGGGGCGAATATGATTGATATGATGCTCTACCACATAGCCTCTTTTTATCCACGGATAGTTCTGTTCTAAATCATCAAAAGTTAATCCGTCTGAGTTGTAAAACAATCTATGTTCGCGTCCACAGCAGACCACTTGTTTTTCAACAAATGCTGGCTTAAAGGTCAGTAAAGGTGGAAAGCTGCCAAAATAACCTACGCCAATGTCACTCTCGTTACTTAAGAGCTTTTCTAACATGCTCTCAGGGCTTTGTACGTCGATAGAAAAGTGTATTAACGGGTTATTACGGTAGCTGTTGGCTAGACGTTGTCTAAGTGCATCATAAAAAAACTTGGGCATTTGATCAATCAAGCAAAGCCTGATGTGCCCGCCGTGAACTGAGTCTAATTGTTTAATATAATGCAGCTGATGTTGAAAGCTGGCGACTGATTCGGTAAAGCCTAAACATGCCTCATACACCGCCGCACCGTCCTCCGTGAGTTTGAATCCTGCTCGACCACGATGACATAGCGTCATGCCTAAGCGGTCTTCTAAGTGGGTTAAGTGTCCACTGATGACAGAAGTAGTAACATTCAAACGCGACTGAGCGGCCGTCACGCCTTGGCACTCTACGATAGCCATAAAGCTGCGTAGTGTTTTGATGTCTATCTTTATCAGTTCATCCAATATCAAAAGCGGCTCCTCATTTATTAAATCAATATTATCTTTTTTTAATCGATACTGCCTCTCATAAACTTCTGATAGTGACCTATAAGCGCACTTTACTACGAAAAAATAGAAGTTTACTTCTAAATTTTACCATGGTTCCTTCTCTTATATTTATGTATTGTCAATGGCATGTAGCAAATTGTGTACTTAAACCAAATAGAACAAGGAAGTAACTTATGACATTCAATCAACCATTAAGCGGCAACGATATGCCAAGATTTGGCGGTTTCGCTTCTATGATGCGTCTGCCAACTCAAGCCGATGCTGAAGGGTTAGATGTGGCGTTCGTTGGCGTACCTTTAGATATTGGTGCATCCAACCGTAGCGGTGCAAGATTGGGTCCTAGACAGATTCGTGATGAGTCAAGAATGATTCGTCCCTATAATGTGGCCACTCGCGCTGCGCCTTTTGAGTCATTACAAGTCGCTGACATCGGCGATGTGCCTATCAATACATTCAATCTCCTAAAAAGCGTTGATATCATCGAAAAATTCTATACCGATAAAATCGTCAAACATGGTGCGATTCCTCTAACACTAGGCGGTGATCATACTATCGCATTGCCTATCCTGCGCGCACTTGCCAAAAAACATGGCCCTGTTGGTATGGTACATATCGATGCTCATGCTGATATCAATGATGATATGTTTGGCGAAAAAATCGCGCACGGTACGCCGTTCCGCCGTGCTGTTGAAGAAAACCTCATCGATGGTAATCGTGTGGTGCAAATTGGTCTACGTGGTACAGGCTATAGCGCTGAAGAGTTTGACTGGTCAACTGAGCAAGGATTCCGCGTGGTACCTGCTGAGGAGTGCTGGTATAAGTCGCTAACACCGCTCATGGCTGAAGTACGTGAAAAGCTAGGTGATGGTCCTGTCTATTTGAGCTTTGATATCGACGGTATTGATCCTGCATTTGCCCCAGGTACGGGTACTGCTGAAATCGGCGGCTTGACCTCTACTCAAGGTATCGAAATCATTCGCGGTATGCGTGGTCTAGATGTGGTGGGTGGAGATTTAGTCGAAGTATCACCACCTTATGATCCATTCGGTAACACCTCGGTATTGGCGGCGAATCTATTGTTTGAGATGCTATGTATCCTGCCAGGCGTACGCTATGACGACAAGGTTAAGGCAGTTTACTAATCACCATCAATGATTACCTTTATAATGAGCAACCTTTGCAGCCAGTAATTAGTGACTAATAATCGGTATGAAAGAAAAAATACAAAGGTTGTTTTGAGGTATTGATAACTATCTGAATATTCAGCGAAATTTTTTAGGATGACTGACCCATGACCCAATTGACGCAAACGCCTTCTTCTTTGTCTGACACATCGTCACTGACCTGTGGTGAGCTATTGGTGCAGTGGCTAGAATATTATGGTGTAGAGACCGTTTTTGGTATCCCTGGTGTACACACGGTAGAGCTGTATCGCGGCCTTCCAAATACCAATATCCGTCATGTGACACCGCGTCATGAACAAGGTGCTGGGTTTATGGCAGATGGCTACTACCGTGCTTCTGGAAAAATCGGCGTATGCTTTATCATCACTGGCCCTGGTATGACTAACATTATGACAGCGATGGCGCAAGCACTGGCTGATTCGATACCGATGCTAGTAATCTCTAGTGTCAATAAAGTCAAAGACACAGGTAGTGGCGAAGGGCATTTACATGAGCTTCACGATCAGCAAGGCATGATTAGTAAAGTAGCATTGACGAGTAAGACCATTTGGCAACCTGAGTCGCTACCGAAAGTCATTGCAGAAGCTTTTGCTTTATTTAACGGTGCACGTCCTGGCCCTGTGCATATTCAGCTGCCTATCGATGTCATCACTGCTGATGCCCGTCATGTTGCCAAGCCGCCTAAGTTAAATGCTGTAGCAAATAGCGAAGTTGGTACAAATAGCTTGAGCCTACCGCAGGTCACAAGACCATTGCCGAATCCTACGCAATTAGACCTAATTATACAGTCATTACAAACCGCGAAAAATCCTGTAATACTTTATGGAGGCGGCTGTGTCGATGTCGATCTTAATGCACAGCGATTGGCAGAGCTGATAGATGCACCAACGTTTTTAACGATTAATGCCAAAGGGTTGCTGCCACCTGGTCATCCATTAAGTTTGGGTAGTAACCAGTCATTAGACGCAGGCCGCGCCGTGATTACCGAGGCGGATTGGGTATTAGCGATTGGGACTGAGCTTGGGGAGACTGACTATGATGTGTTCTTTAATGGTGAGTTTAAAATCAACGGCACGCTGGTCCGTATCGACTGTGATGCCCAGCAATTGCAGCGTCCATTTAGAGCGGATATCGCGGTACTTTCTGACGCACAAATGGCGATTAGTGGTTTATGTGAACGCTTAGAAGGGCAGACATTTGATCACCAAGCACTGTCACGTGTCAGTGAAGCCAAACAAGCCATCTTGAAGGATGTAACGACAGACTTTGCAGGTCAAAATGCATTACTAAAGCTGATTAGAGATGAAGTAGAAGACGTCATTTTCGTTGGTGATTCAACGCAGCCTGTCTATAGCGGTAACCTTGGTCTTGAAGCCTTGGCGACGCGTAAATGGTTTAATTCATCGACAGGTTTCGGCACATTAGGCTATGGTCTGCCTGCTGCTATTGGGGCCATGGTTGGCTCAAATCTACCCGTCGTCAGTCTAATGGGTGATGGCGGTATTCAGTTTACGATTGCTGAGCTTATCTGCGCAGCCGAGCTTGAGCTACCATTGATCGTTTTGCTATGGAACAACCAAGGCTACGGTGAGATTCGTCGTTACATGGAAGAGGGCGGTTTACCACTGATTGGTGTCAATATCAAAACACCAAACTTTGAGCCATTAGCAGCAGGATTTGGCGCTGGCTATCGTAGAATAACCGATAAGCAGCAACTGCTAGAGGCATTGAAGACAGACACTAAGGGTAAACAACCAATCATTTATGAGATTGATGAAGCAGATGACTTTCTAAAAGAAATGGCTGAGACAGTGACTTATTTTAATTAACAGTAATACGGTCTTTAATGCTACGGATAATAACGAGACCGATAGTCACAGGTCTAAAAAACGACAAAAAAATGACAAACGCTGGTTACGCAAGGAAGCACGTTCATGACGCCCAATGCTAGAGAAATGTCGGAAAGTAGACATGAGCAAATACCGCGTTTGTTGACGGCGCTTGCTGTTGTCGTTGGTACGACCAATGTATTGATAAAACCTAGCCAACAGCAGTCTTATGTACAAGGTGCAATTAAGGCTATCACAGACGCGACCATCGCAGTTGTGATACCGCACTCTCTTGTGGCACTATGGCGCGTCATTAATATCTGTGCCACTTTTGATGTGATTATCATTGCTCAAGCGGCCAATACAGGTCTGACAGGTGGCTCAACACCGAATGGAGATTATGACAGACCACTAGTCGTAATCTCTATGCAGTTGTTGGGCGGTGTGCATTTACTTAATGATGCAGCAGAACTGATTGCTTTGCCAGCCGCTACTTTGCAGCAATTAGAGTCTATCCTTACGCCATTAGGGCGTGAGCCGCATTCAGTACTGGGCTCTAGTTGTGTTGGTGCATCGGTGATAGGCGGCATCTGTAACAGCTCAGGCGGCATGTTGGTGCAGCGTGGACCTGCCTATACTGAGATGGCGATATTTGCCAGACGTAACAGCTTAGGTCAGTTTGAGTTAATCAATCACTTAGGACTGGATTTGGGTGATCAGCCAGAGGAAATGCTAGAGAACCTGCAAGCTGGCACGTTTAATAAGGTCTCAAACAGTACGAGCAACAGTAACGCCTGCACCAACCATCATTATCAACATAAAGTCCGTGATTGTGAGGCAGAGACACCTGCTAGATTTAACAACGATCCTAACGGCCTGTATGAAGCGTCTGGTTCAGCTGGCAAGGTCATTGTATTTGCGGTAAGGGTAGCGACCTTTGCCAAGCCCAAGCAAGAGAAAACATTTTATATCTCGACCAACGACGCTGACACCTTGACCACACTCAGAAAACAATGGTTAAAGAGCGAGTTGAAATTGCCCGTGTTGGCTGAGTATATGCATAAAAACTATAACGACATCACGATGTACTATGGTCGAGACACTTGTCTGAGTATGCGTAAGCTTCCTGCTAGTAAGATAGGGTCGCTGTATCGACTGCAAGCAAAGATTGGCTACTATCTGGATAAGTGGCATCTCCCAAAGACGCTGCCAGATCGGATATTACAGATGACATCTAGGTTTATGCCGCCGTCGTTACCAGCCACTTTGACCACGCAGGCACTCTCATATAACTACCATTTGATTATAAAAGTCGCAGATGGTTTTGTTAACGACTTTGATAATGGCATTAATAAAAATTCAGATAAAGATTCTAATAAAACTGATGGCGAAAATATCGCCGCTGCGCAGGATTTTTTGCAAAACTATCTACAGCAGTATCAAGGTGCGCTGCATGTGTGTACAGAGCTTGAATCGCAATCGTTATTGGTATTTCGCAGTGCCGCGACCGCTGCTATGTTCCGTTATCATAATTTAAATCAAGATAAATTTGGCGAGCTGCTATCGACCGATATTGCTTTACCTAGAAATGCCGTAGATTGGGACGAGACTCTACCTGAACACTTGCAAGAACAAGTCAGTAAAACCTTTTATCTGGGGCATTTTTTCTGTCATGTCATGCACCAAGACTATTTATTAAAACCTAAGACCAATGCCAAGCAGTTCAAGGAAGACCTGCTGGCATTTTATGATAAGCGTCATATTGAGTACCCTGCTGAGCACAACGTGGGGCACGTATATCCTGCAAAAACGGCACTACATTATTTTTATAAAAAACTGGATCCAACCAATTCGCTTAACCCAGGTATTGGTCAGACAGAGAAATGGAAAAACTGGCAATCATCGCCCATCAAGGAGAAGTTAAATGACGAATACTATTGATAAATCGCAGCAGCCGATTTTAGGAAACAATACTGTCGATCCAGAGACCCCAAAAGCCGCTCAATGGCGTGCAGCTATGTGGAAATTTTTATTATTTTCAGCACTGGGTATCGCGCTGTTTATCATACCGTTTGAGTGGGATGGTAAAGTCACAATTTTATTAGGTGTGTTGACTGATACGCTACAGTCCGTGTTAGGTGGATTTGTGGCCTATATTGCGATGGCGATAGTGACTATCTCCGCTCTTGGTGCGCTAGCAGTCAAAGCATTAAAGCCCAATTTGCATGAAGATTCACTGGTAAAAAAGCTTTTTGATGTTGACTGGTTTTGGCTGTCCACGCGTTTTTTAGGTATGTTGTTTGTTTGGATGATTTTCCTACAAGTCGGCCCCGAGTTTATTATCAATCGTAATACGGGCGGCGTCATTTTCGAAGATTTGATTCCTATTCTGATTCCGTTGTTTTTCTTCGCCATTTTATCGCTGCCATTTTTGACTGATTTTGGTTTGATGGAGTTTTTGGGTACGTTAGCCAGTAAAGTATTTATCAAACTCTTTAAACTACCTGGTCGTTCTGCTGTCGATGCAATGTCTTCTTGGTTTGGTGCAGCATCTATCGGCTTGCTAGTCACCATGCAAGAGTATGACAAAAGCTTCTATAGTCAGCGTGAAGCCGCCATTATTGCGACCACATTTTCCGTCACTTCTATCGCCTTTACCTACGTAGTTGCCAAAACCATAGGCGTAGACAATAACTTCGTTTTCTTTTATCTGACCATTGCGCTAACTGGTTTTATCGCTGCGATTATCATGCCGCGTATACCGCCATTGTCACTCAAGCCTGATACGTATCACTCTGGCAAAAGCATGCTAGATGAAGGCATTCCTGCTGAATATACAACGTATCAATGGGCAGTTAATCGTGCGGTTACTCGCGCGCATTCTATGCCAAGCTTAGGTAAAGTGTTCAAACGCAGCGTACACAATCTGTTTGATATCTATTTTGGACTGATTCCTGTTATCTTTGCGATTGGTACCATCGGTCTTGGCTTAGCAGAATACACGCCAGTCTTTAATTGGCTTGCGACACCACTTGTACCACTACTTGAGTGGTTACAGATTCCAGAGGCGGCAAAAGCAGCTCCTGCCATGATTATGGGCTTTGCAGATATGTATCTGCCAGCGCTAGTTGGCAAAAGCATTGAAAGTGAGATGACACGATTTATCGTTGGTGCTGCCTCAATTACTCAGATTATCTATATGTCTGAAGTTGGTGCGCTGATTTTGAAGTCAAATATCAAGCTAAACGTGTTAGAGCTATTTTTAATCTTTATCCTTCGCACGCTTATCAGCCTAGTAGTCATTACATCAGTGGCGCATCTACTGTATTAGTGGCGCGTCTAGTATTCACAAGGCGTCTAGCCTGACGATAATATGCAAATGGTCGGTTTTTCTGTAGGCAGTTAAACCGACCATTTAGCCAATCACGTTACGGACGTTACGCACATAAAGACAATTTGATCAAAAATATAAGGCGATTGACCATTATGGAAATGCTGAACTCTACAGATTTAACCAGAGAAACTGCCATACAAACGGCTCAAAACGAAGTTGTATTAAATGCCGCTTATATCAATGGTGATTGGGTTACGATTGCAGCACCTGTGACCGATTCTAATCATTCAAATAACCATGCGTTGTATGATCCAAATTCAGGCGAGGTGATTGCAACGACACGTCTGTGCACCAGTGCCCATGTAGAGCAGGCAGTTGAAGCAGCTGATGAAGCGTTTGCTAGCTGGTCACAGACTAGTGTAAGTGAGCGCGCCCGCTATCTAAATGCAATTGCAGAGTCTATGGAGCAGCAATTCGATAAGTTGGTTGGGCTGTCTGTATTAAACAACGGTAAGCCAATTGAAGAAGCAAAGATAGACGTAGGGGACGCCATTGCTTGCTACCGTTATTATGCCAATCTCATCACAGAGCAGGCAACGTGGTCTAAGGTCTCAACGCTTGAGTCAGGCATTCGTTTGTTAAAGACATACTCGCCAGTGGGTGTTTGTGCGCTGATTACCCCTTGGAATTTCCCAATGGTGACGACCTCTTGGAAGTTGGCTCCTGCGCTAGCGGCAGGATGTACCGTGCTATTGAAACCGTCTGAAGTGACACTATTACCAGAGCTTATGCTAGGCAATATCTTGTCTGAGATTGACTTGCCAAAAGGGGTGGTTAATATCTTACCGGGTGCTGCTGAAGTGGGCACTGCTATGACCAGCCATCCGCTGATTGACAAAGTATCGTTTACTGGTAGTAATGTAGTCGGCGAAAAGGTCATGGTTCAAGCAGCAAAAGGCATCAAAGACATTAGCCTAGAGTTGGGTGGTAAGTCTGCTATTGTGGTCTGTGCAGATGCTGATATTGATTACGCTTGTGGTTTAATCATTGGCGGTATATTTACCAATGCAGGTCAGATATGCTCGGCCACGTCGCGTCTGATTGTACATCAAGATATTGCTGAGCAGCTGTTTGAGACGTTAAAAGTTAAAACGGAAAGTTTGCAAATTGGTGATGGTTTTGCGACAGAGACGCAAATGGGTCCATTGGTGAGCGAGCAGCAGCTGAATCAAGTTAAAAAATTCTTTGATATTGCGACAGCTGAAAATCTAAATTGCTTAACCGGCGGTCAGTTGTTAGAAGCATCTGGCTATTTTGCAACGCCAACTGTCTATACGAGTGTGCCAACGACCAGCCAGTTATGGATGGAGGAAGTGTTTGGGCCTGTATTAGTCTGTACAGCCTTTACTGACGACGCAGAGGCTATTCGCCTAGCCAATGATAGCAAGTTTGCTCTAGCAGCAACTATCGTGAGCGCCGATGAGACTAAAGCACTTGAGATGGCGCTACAAATCAAAGCCGGACATATTTGGATTAACGAGCAACAAATCGTATTACCAGAAGCAGGCTGGGGCGGATTTAAGCAAAGCGGTATTGGCCGTGAGTTGGGCGGTGATGGCTTGTCCGCTTATCAGAAGAGCAAACATGTATTACTGACCGATTAACTGGACTTTTAATTAGATTATCACTAGCCACTGTAGAGACCATTTACTAGCTATCAGCATGACTGTTGAATTATTGTAGAGTGATTGTTGATAGCTAAGTCGCGCCCTAGCATTACGTTTATTTACCAGACCGTTTCTTATATTAACTTTACTGTCGCACCCATTCAGGATAAAATTGAGCAATCATTCAAGTTTTATAGCCGTGCCCATTTTTATATGAGGTCACGGCTTTTTAAATGGGGCACATTATGTCACGCACCGCACTTTACAACCGTCATGACGCCTTGGAGCGTGCGCTACAGCTCTTTTGGCAAAAGGGATTTCATGCCACGTCTCTAAAAGACATAGAGCAAGCGCTCGATATGCGCCCAGGTAGTATCTATGCTGCTTTCGGTAATAAAGAAGGCCTGTTTCAAGAGGCGCTAGAATACTATGCGCATCTAGGATTGACTGAGCTTGAGCGAGTATTGAACCATCATGAAACGCCTTTATTAGGACTGGCCGCTTATATACGTCAGCTTGGCGGGATCCGTGATAAGGCATTACCGAGCCGAGCCTGTATGTTGGTCAAAAGCTTACTAGAGCTGGGCGCGCGTGAGCAGACAGCGTTAACCAAGGTGGAAATGCTGCTGGCAGGTATGGAGACACGTTTTATAGAATGCTTTAAGGAAGCGCAGAATGTCGGTGAGATGGATAGTGAGCTTGATCCGGTTAGGCTTGGACGCCGTCTACAGGCAGAAGTTATGGGGCTACGTGCCTTTGCCCAGCGTGACATAGAGAGCTCGACGGTACACGCCCTTGCTGAAGATATGGCTTTATCTATAGAAGCACTGCGACTCGATGATTCAGTAAATGCTTAGAGGTTCGTTGCTAGGTTTCAATATGACGTATATCTCTAGACGCTTACTTGGTAGATTCGAGCTGCTTGAGGGTATGATACCCACCATGTATACGAGTGAAAATAGTAACAGCGCAGGCAGTAGCAAAGATACCAGCAAGTAGCACAAAATGCTGAGGCCAAATACAGAGAGCGATAAAAAGAGCAATGGTCTCGGTGCCTTCTGTAAGACCGTTGAGGTAATAAAAGCTCTTATATTTAAACTGCGGCTTGTCTAATTGAAACTTTTCTGCAGAAATCGCAAAGGCCAAAAAGCTCGAACCTGTCCCAATAAATGTCGCTAACAACAAGGCACCTGTAATAGCGTTTTGCGCAGGGTTGGCCAAAATAAACCCAAGTGGCACAGCGGCATAAAACAAAAAATCGAGCGTGATATCTAAGTAGCCACCAGCGCTTGAGCTTTGCTTTGCGTAGCGTGCCATTGCGCCATCAAGTCCATCAAAGATACGATTCAATATTATCACTGCCAGCGCGCCATACCATAGCTCAAATGCAAGTAGTGGTAGTGCCAACATACCAACCAAGAATCCAGCTACCGTAAGCTGATCAGCCGTGATGCCGAGCTTATGCAATGTCGCTACTATCGGGGTTAGCAGCGGCTTGATGACGGGCGTAATGAACTTGTCTAACATGCGAGCTGCCTTTTATATTCTGCTTATTTTGATACTTTGACTGGGTATTTAGCGTTGATATTTGACTCTGATATCTAAAATTATCGTCCTACATAAATAACTTTGCTATTGGCTGCTTCAGCGTCACTTTGGTCGTGCGTGACCATAATAGCAGGCAACTTATGAGTACGAATCTGATCGAATACCAATTGCTGCGTATCCATTCTCAACTGAGTATCAAGTTTGCTAAATGGCTCATCAAGTAGTATCGCTTTGGGCTCACTCAGTAGCGTGCGTAATAAGGCGACACGTGCTTGTTGACCACCTGATAGGTTATCAGGATGACGATCCCCCGTCCCTTCTAAACCCACTTGCGCTAAAGATTGCGCTATTTTTTCAACACGCTGTTTTTTGTTTCCTTTTGGCATGGCAAAAGCAATATTACCCGCGACTGATAGATGCGAAAACAGCAGTGCATCTTGATACAGCACACCAATACGTCGCAAATGCGCAGGCAGGTGCGTCACGTTTTCATCGTTTAACCAAACCGTACCAGACGCAGTAAAATCGCTCGCCAAAGTGCCTGTTAGCCAGTTTAGTAAGCTGGACTTGCCACTACCAGAAGGGCCCATCACGGTTAGGATATCGCCACCAGCGATGTGCTCATTGATACTCAATAACTGCTCGTTTTGACGAAATAGTTGTAAGTCTTTTATCTGTAGAGATGATGGCATCAGGAACCCTTTATTTACATTTTTCACGACTAATTATTTTAATATTGAGTATTTTTAGTGGCTAGTTTTTTCATAACAGCTGTTTTCGATAGCTGATGCTTTTCATAATTGTTCTTATTCGTTGTCAGCCTGCTACCGAGCACCACTTCTAAAAAAGTACTTGGGTAGCATCCAAGCTAATATAAAACCGATAAGCGGTAGCGCCATTTGCATAATCGCATAAACAGCACTGGTACGCCGACTGGCACCATTTGCCAGTGTCACCGCTTCTGTCGTGATAGTGGCAATACGTCCGCCACCCGCCAATAGAGTTGGCAAATACTGACCAAAGCTGATCGCTAGACCGAGCGCAATGGCAATCAAAATAGGGGCAAATAGCTGCGGCAGTTTTATCTGGAAAAATACTTTAATTGGTGCAGCACCAAGGCTGGCGGCCACATGAGCGAAACGAGGATCTAAGCGCCGATAGCTACTGGCCAATGATAAAAACACGTACGGTAGCACGAATAAAAGATGGGCGAATGCCACGTTAAAAAATTCTGATTGATGATTGGCCAACTGCTGTAACCATACTAAGCCGAATAGAAACGCAATACTTGGCACCAAGAGCGGTAAGTAAATAATAAAACTGGTGAAGTGTGACAGTGGTTTAGCACTCAATTGCTCAGCTTCCAAGCATAGCAAAGTCAGAAAAACAGCAAAGGCAGTACTAACGGCCCCAATGCTAAGCGTATTGACCAATGGTGTGCTCATTTGGGTAAAGGCACTTTGAAAATGTAATAGCACAAATTGTTCTGGTAGCATCGCCGGAAACCGCCAAAACCCTGCAAATGCCCATAATACAAGGCCGGCAAGTGACAGTAGCATAAAACCAATCACGCCTACGGTAAGTATAGCGGTGACTTTTTGCCAAATAGTATCTGTATAATGACGTTTGCCATTAACTGACGAAACATTAAACATGGCTTTGATAGTTTTTTCGCCGCCCAGCCAAAAGACGACTAAACCAGCTGTCAGTACGAGTTGTAATAATGCGCCTGCTGATGCCTTGATACGCAATGTCAGGTCAACATCGTTGAACCATTGTATGATAGAGACAGCAAGCGTCGGCGGTGTGTTAGGACCCAATATCAATGGCATCTCGACACTCGCGCTAGCATACGCCAATACGGCCAAAATCGGTAAACGTAGAAAAGGATATAACAGTGGCAAGACCGCCTTAAAAAAAGCAGTAATTGGGTAATAACCTAAATTGAGCGCAACGGTATATTGTTGACGCAATTTTTTGCCAAGCTCGGGCTGAGCAAGTGCGCCCAGTGCCATTAATAATAAAAACGGCAGCTCTTTTAAGGTTAAACCCAAGATGATACTGATACCGTATGGATCATGTGGAAACATACCATCGGGTGCCATCTCCCAACCAGTTAGCCAAGGAGAGATGAGCCGTGCAAACATGCCTGACGGCGCAATCAAAAACCCAACGGCAATGGCTGCAGCTGCATGAGGAATGACCAAGATAGGGCTTAGTAAGTGCTCAATACGCTGCAACCAAACACTGTTAAAAAATGCGGCCAATATCATCAGGGCAATGACAAAAGCAAGTAAGGTGCTGATAAGTCCTGTAGCGAGACTTAACGCAGCCATCTGCGTGATGCCAGGCGTTTGCCACAGGTCTATAAACCCTTGCAGATTCAAGGTTGTTTTTTCTAGGGCAGGAACCCAGCTCAGAGCAGGCAACAGAACACAGATGAGACCACAGAGTACGGGTAATATTAATATGAGAATTAAGAGTTTGGGACTAAAAGACACGATACGCGTAAACAGGTCTTTTTTCTCAAGCGTAATAGGTCTAGGGCTATCACCTTTTTTCGTTATTTTATCAAAACCTTGGCTCATGGATTCACCCCATAACGTGCTTGCCAGCCTTGCTGGATGGCCTCTACCCAACTTGGATGCGGCTCGCTTACCGTGCGTTTGACACTGTCAAAGGGCAGGGCGCTTGGATGAGGCTGCTTGGCTTTGAATAATGCTTGTTGTGCAGGGCTAAGTGTAGATTGGACCAGTACGGTTTTATCACCCCATACCGAAGGGGTTTGTTTTTTTGCTTGTGCTGCTGGACTCATCAAAAAGTTGGCTACTAATTGCGCGGCCTGAGGGTGGCTAGCGTTATAAGGGATAGCGACAAAATGAGTATTGCTTAAGCTGCCGTCATTCATCGCATAGCTGCGAATGCTCTGGGGTAAGTCATAACGCTGTACGGCTGCAGGAACTTCTGGTGCTGAAAAGGTAAACGCGAGACTCAGCTCAGTATCATCGACCAAGCGCCGCATCTGCGCACCTGTCTGCACGAACTGCTCGCCATTACGCCATAAGGTTGGATGAAAGTCATCCAAAAATGCCCATAGCGGATCTAATACGAGCGCGGTGTTTTCTTCAGTGGCAGGCAAGTTGAGCTGTGCGCTAATGTTTTCACCCGTTTGAGCGTCTTGTTGTTCATGCAGCATGACTAAGACGTATTTTAAGAAACTCATACCCAAAAAATCAGGTGGCTTTGGGTAGCTAAAACGGCCAGGGTTTTGTGCTGTCCAAGTAGTCAGTTCAGTTAGCGTTGTTGGCGGTTTACTGGTTGATAAGCTGTCATAATAAAACGTCAGAGAGGCTTGTCCCCACGGTGCTTCCATACCGTTGGTCGGCACACCAAAGTCGAAATTTACGGTTGGATTATTGTCCGGATCAGTCAACGCAAAATTGGGCAGTTTGTTTGCCCATTGCTTAAGTAGCAATGAGTTCTCACTCATGGTGGCAAAGTTAGCACCATTAATCCAAACCAAATCAACACTGCCTTGATCGTCATTATGGGCAGATTTTTCTGCGAGTACCCGACTGACTGCTTCACTGGTGTCACTTAATTTGACATGGACTAAGTTGATATTATATTTATCATCGACTTGATCGGCGACCCATTGTAGATAGGCGTTAATCTGTGGGTCACCGCCCCATGCATAAAAGTAAATGTCCTGATTGCTACCTTGGGCTTCTATCTGCTGCCAAGGTGATAAGACTTGGTTAATATTGGCAGTAGTTGGCGATGCTGTGCTTGCTGATATACCAATACAAATGCTCATCACCATAGCGTAGGTGCTATATCGCGTAAGACGTTTGAGCATCGGTAAAGCGGTAATAACGCGCATTCAAGTTTCCGTTATGATTTAAATGTTAGTAAAGCTGGTAAAGATTTCATAGTCTGCCATGTCAAACCAAACAGATACTACGACATCTAAACCAGCTTTATTGGAGTCTTTTAGAACTTTGCTGCTTGCGTTATTTGATAACGCTGATCAGCAAACTGTCATTAATTAACCGCGACGCCAAGTATGGTATTTCTCTAACCAGCTTAATACAGTCTCAGGGGCGTGTGCACGTTTCCACTCGCCAGCGGCGTATTTGTTGCCTTCAGCCCAAGTAGGGTAGCTGTGAATGGTGCCCAATATTTTATTGAGACCCAGACTATGTTTCATTGCCAGTACAAACTCAGCGATTAGGTCGCCTGCATGTTCAGACACTACCGTCACACCTAATATTTTGTCTTTACCTTTTGGCGTGATGACTTTGATAAAGCCTTTAGCCGCACCATCTGTGATAGCGCGATCTAGCTCTTCAAATTCAAAACGAGTGATTTCGTAATCGATGCCCTTATCAATAGCTTCTTGCTCGTTGATACCGACACGAGCGACTTCTGGGTCGATAAACGTAACCCACGGAATCACACGATAATCTACTTTAAACTTCTTCAGATTACCAAATAAACCATTCACTGCGGCGTACCAACCCTGATGAGCGGCGACATGAGTAAACTGGTATGGACCGACAATATCACCGGCAGCAAAAATATTAGGATATAACGTCTCTAAATATTCATTGGTCACAATCGTACGATTGGTTTCGATACCTAGCGCTTCTAAACCATAACCTTCAAGGCGTGCGCTACGACCAACGGCACAAAGTAGCTCATCATACTCGATATCGATTTCTGTTTCATTGTGTTTGACGATAATGTATTTTTTGCCATCACACATCTCGCAGCGCATCGCTTGATGTGAGGTCAAAATATTGACGCCACTTTCAGTAAGCGACTGGTGAGCAAAAGTAGACACTTCAAGGTCTTCTTTACCCATAATGCGATCGCTCATTTCAATTTGCGTCACATTAGAACCCAGTCGAGCAAAGCTTTGCGCAAGCTCGCTACCGATTGGACCACCGCCTAGTACTACTAGCTTTTTCGGGGCTTCTTCTAGCTCAGCAAACTTGGTCCATAGCGTGTCACTGGTTACATAGCCTGTTTCTTCTATACCTGGCAGAGGCGGTACAAATGGGCGAGCGCCAGTGGCGATAACGATGGTCCGCGCCGTTAGGGTCTGCATGCCGCCGTCATTCAGTTGAATCTCTACTGTCCACGGGTCAACTAATTTAGCATAGCCTTTGACCACATCGACGCCCAGATTGGTATAACGCTCAACGCTATCGTGTGGTGCGATATCAGCCACTACTTGCTGCACGCGTGCCATCACTTTTTTGAACGAAAACTGCGGTACGGTGTTCTCTAGACCGTAGTTTTCCCCATGACGAATTTGGTCAGCGATTTTTGCGCTCTTAATGATGGCTTTACTAGGTACACAGCCATAATTGAGACAATCACCGCCCATCTCACCTGCTTCAATCAGTGTGACTTTTGCTTTGACGGCAGCAGCGATGTAGCTTGTGACCAATCCGCCAGCGCCTGCGCCAATCACAATCATATTGCGATCGAACTTTTTAGGTTTGGTGTGGTTTTTATAAACACGGCGTTTTTTAAACATGTTCAACACTCCTTTTGCTATTAATGGGAAGAAACCTAATAATGCAAACGAGACAATTAAGTTGAAAGATAAAATACCCGATAAGCTGTCTATCTGTGCTAGCTGTGTCCCTGCATTGACGAAGACAAACGTCCCAGCCAACATACCGATTTGACTGACCCAGTAGTAAGTCCATGTTTTAATAGACGTTACACCCATCAATAGGTTAATCAAAAAGAATGGAAATATAGGTACCAGACGTAAGGTAAATAAATAAAACCCACCTTCTTTTTCGACGCCTGCATCAATAGCTGCCAACCGCTCAGGAAAGCGCTGTTTGATGGTGTCACGCAGTAAATAACGCGATGCCAAGAAGGCAATGGTAGCACCAATACTCGATGCAAATGAGGCAACGAGTAAGCCCTGAACCAAACCAAATAGCGCACCAGCGGCGAGCGTCAAAATCGCAGCGCCTGGTAAGGAGAGGGCAGTGACGACGACATATAGTAAGAAAAACCCACCGATAATCAATAGCGGTGACTGCGCTTTGTATTCATTAAATTGTGCCATCGACCCTTTTAAGCCATCAAGCGTCAATAATTGATTTAGGTCAAAATAAAAAAAGCTTGCCGCTAATATCAATATTAATAGTATTAAAAATATTCTTTTAATCATGGAAAATCCGGCCAAATAAGGGAGCGAAGGCTAAAATCGTAGTTGTTACTCAAGCAGTAGAATACTCATCATCTGAATAACTAAACTTAAGTAACAATACCTAAGTAACTATAGTTGAGTAACGTGGCGATCAAATCGAATCATCTAAATCGCCTAACTACGATAAAAAATTTAAGTCGGCAGTCTTAATAGTATATAAATTATGTCTTGCTGTCTGATATTTATACTACTTAAGCAATAAGCACTGCCGCTGACATTTATACTGGAGACGTATTTTTACCCAATGTTAGGGTGTCATAGTCTCTCATTAAGAACAGCGCTATACAAGCCGCTAACATTGGCCATGCAGCAAAGAACAGCAAGTTATCAAAAGGTGTTAGGTAAAGACCAAAAGATGCAAAAGTAGAAGCGGCATGTAGTAATAAAATGATGCCGTATGTCCACTTTTTGAATAGACCCATGACAAACGAGAAAATAAGAATGATTTGTAAGCTACCAATCAGATAAACAATAGTGATGCCCAAGTTTTCTAAAGCGTAGAATTTAGCAAATACATTGGCGGCATGCTCAGGATTTACAAATTTGTCGAGTGTCCAAAAGAAGAATACGATGAAAACACCAAGGCGAAGAAACAATAGTGAGAGTGGCAAATGTTTTGGCATGAATTATCTCTTTTTGAGAAAAAGTAAAAGTGAATTGGAACAAATTAAGCAAATAAAATGGGCACGATGGCACCGAACTATCAGGTAACAAACATAGGTAAAATATGAACAATGTTGAGCGATTACTCAAAAATAAACAAAGTATTACCACAAAATGTACTAAAAACGCATTGTAGTAGTTATTGAATAACTGTTCAAGTTGATTATATCCATATTCTAGCAATTATAGGGTTGGGTTACTTTCTTTAACCAAACCAGCAATGTTAGGTTAAAGAAGCCCGATTTGTGTACCTTTGATTGAGTCTATCGACACATTTAATGTTTATCTTGCGTTATAAAGATTTGCCTAACCTGTATAAATGCAAAAAGCCCTTTATAGAATGTAAATTCTATAAAGGGCTTTTGAGGGGATGCTTATAACACTATAGTAAAGCCAACAGCAGTAGAATAATGCCTTACCACATCAAATCATCTGGAATCACATAAGCGGCATACGGATCATCTTCTGCCAATGCTTCTTCGGCAGTGTCGTTGGACACAACCATAAAGCCTTCCATTTTTGAATCGATACGATCCGCCAATGGACGAGGCAATAGCGCGTAGCCTTCTTCCAAGCGTGCGATGACTACGTGACCAGCCACGATTTGATCGTACAGTTTCTGAGTGATAGCGATTTTCTTTACTTTGGACTCATCGACAAACTGATAGCTGACCTCACCTTCTGTCTCAGTAATCTGATGCTGCTTAATCATTTGGACGATATTGGCCTTTAATGCTTTTTCTTCCAATACGCGCTGTTTTTCTTGATTAAGCTTTTGATCCTTTTCTAGCTTTTGAGCTTGCGCCTCTGCTAACGCTTTTTTTGCTTCGACGCTTTCTGAGTCACCAGTACGCTTGGCATGTTGCGTTTGTTTGCTGATCTTCTTGGCCTTTTTGCTATCAACCAAGCCAGCCTTTAATAATTGAGCCTGTAGGGCATTTTTTGCCATAATCCAATCACCTAAATAACGTTACCGAAATCATAAATGCTAAAAAATACATTGTAGCAAACTTTGCTAGCGCATGTGGTCAGACAATGATAAGACTTTATATATAGCTAGATATCAGTCTGCGGTGAGCCATGCACGATGCTGTCAGTAACAAATTGCAATTATTGCAAAAGGGTCGCACACATCGCTGGATGAAGCCGTTTAAATTGGTTATTATCAAATGAAGGGGTAAATTTACTTGATAAGATAATTTTTGAAAGATAACTATTATGAAGTAAATGAAACATACCCCAGTCAGAGTACATAAGCCAGAGAGCATAAGCTAAAGATTATAAGTCAGAGAACATAAGCCAAAGAGCATAGCTTGTTCAGAACTAATAAGCTGTATAGGATTAAATAATTAAATTTGAGGACAGATTATGACAACATCACAGCACATTTTGGCCTGTATTGACGGCTCGGCAGTGACTGAATCGGTTTGTGACTATGCAGCGTGGTATGCCAGTAAATTAAACGTACCTGTTGGATTATTGCATGTCAGTGACATACCAGCATCGACCAGACGAGATTTATCAGGTGCTATAGGCATAAATAGCCGCCAGTTTTTATTAGAAGAGTTGTCCCAATTGGATGAGCAAAGAGCAAAAGTCGTCAACAGCTATAGTAATGCACTGGTACAAGATGCAAAAAGCCATATTCAAAGCAGTTTCACTGATGTCAATGTTCGCGTTTATCAACGCCACGGCAAGTTGCTTCCTAGTATTGAGCATTTTAAAGAAGAAAATCGTGCGATTGTGATGGGCCGCCGCGGAGAAGATCATAAGAACAGTCGGATCAATATTGGTAGTCAGATTGAGACGGTCGCTCGTGGGTCAGATATACCTATATTGATTTGCTCAGAGAAATTTGAAGAGCCAAGCTCCTATATGATTGCCTTCGATGGTAGCAAAACTTCTATTAAAGCGGCACGAATGGTGTCAAAAAGTCCACTATTAAAAGGTTTAAAAGGTCACATCGTGATGGTGGGCAATCATAACGACGCCGCCAAGCAAAGTATGAGCGCGGCCGCCGCACAGTTAGAAGATGCTGGGTTTGTCGTTGAGGCACATCACTTATCTGCTTCTGATGCGGTAGATGGATTGTTAAAGTTTCAGGTAGAGAACAATGTCGACATTATGGTGGTGGGTGCGTACGGACATTCGAAATGGCAGCAACTGTTTCTCGGAAGTACAACGACAGAAATTATCGCTAGCACGTTATCGCCGGTCATTCTAGTGCGGTAATAACGTCATATATTTGTGTTTATCGTCTAGGGCGTGTCCTCGGTTTTATATTGTGGGTACGCCCTAATCATTTAATACCTTTGGAATACTCTATGCTAATTAATGCAGATTTTTCACAACGTGCTTCACTGACCTCTAAAGCACATCAATGGATTAAGTCACCACAAAATGGTGTGGAGCGTGTCATGCTTGATCGTGTAGGCGCAGAGAAGGCTCGTGCTACCAGTCTTGTACGTTACGCGCCAAACTCTTACTTTCCGCATCATCTGCATCCAGGCGGCGAAGAGATTTTAGTACTATCAGGTACTTTTTCTGCAGATGACACTCATTATCCAGCAGGTTGGTATCTGCGTAATCCACCGTCTTCAGGTCATCGGCCTTATAGTGACGAAGGTGCTGTTATTCTCGTCAAGTTACGGCAAATGTCGTCTGACGAAACGCAGCATGTGGCTATCGACACTTATAATGATGCTAATTGGCAGCAACAAGCCAACCGTACTGTCTGCCCGCTTTTTTTCAATGGGGTAGAGCACGTTAGTCTACAGCGTATCGATGCAGGCGAGTTGCTATTCACTGAGACAGTCCATGGCGGTGCAGAAATATTAGTTGTAGCAGGCGAGCTAATAGAGGGTGGACAGGTATATCAGCAAAATAGTTGGATACGCCTACCGGTAGATGAAAGCGTACAAATAAAAGCAGGGATGGAGGGTGCAATCATATACTTAAAAACTGGCCATCTTAATCATGTCATCGGTTTAGACATTGAGGAAACTTAAATAATATTTATTAGTTGTATAGACAAAATATAAAAATAATTTGGTACTTCTAATTCTTAATTATGACGTACCAAATTATCTCTTCATAACCTTAATGTTATTATAAATAATACTCATTTTTATGTGAACTTCATCAAAAAAAGATACCAAGTATCATCTTTTTTCATCTACCTCTAAAAAATAACAACCTTCCAAGTAGTTTCTTCTAGAAAGTTAGCCTAAGCAATTAAACAGAATGCTTCTAAAAAGCGCTTTTGGCTAATCTTGTCTTTTTACCATCAAAAATTCTATTTATTTTTATAAGAAATGAGAGTGATTATTATTGATTGGTTTACTATCTAATCCTTAAAAAATATTCATCTATAAAAAATTTATTATGGTTATTTTCTCTTTATCGAACCTACTCGTTATCTATGACCTTAACTACTGAAACGTACCTATACAGGTTGATTCAAGAATTATGTACTCTGTAAAAATAAGATTATATTTGTAAAATAGAATATTGTTTACAATTAAATAAAGAAACTGTGTTGACCTATAAACCTAGCGTATTATTATAAAAGTAATAGCACAAAATATATTCGAAGCTTGCTATGAAACGCATACAAGTATTTTCTAATGAAAAATGAATATTTACAAAGTTTAATAATAAGTAACAAAAGTTCTCTAAATTGTTTGTAAATTGGATATTTGTTGATAGAATGCATCGCTAAGAAAGATTGATATTTCTCTTACGTCACTATCATAAGTTAAAAAAATATTTTATTTTTATATTCGTTTTGTTAGATATAAATAGTTTGTTAAGTTAATTTAAACAATGAAATATATAGTAAAGTTTTTTTAACAAAAGGTTTTTAGAGTACTGTTAGAAAGCTAGCGGTTTAGTCAGGATTTAGTTAATTTTACATATAATTATATCTTTATAAGTGTAGTTATCCAAAGTTCTTTGGAAAAATGATTTAGAGGTATTTTCATTATCGCCTTATGGAATATTAATATCTTATCGAACAGCTGTGTTTATATTTAGTCAAAATTAGTCAATCAAGGACGGTCTTATGAATACTATAATTGTGAAAATCAATAATAAAGTTGAGACAATCGCTGAGCATACAGTGGTCTTGAAAAATGAAACGCCTACAGTAATTAAAGCTGTTAATAGGACTAATTACGAGCTGCTTGATACAACTGTTAATCGTGCACCAAATAATGTTATTACTAAAAGAGTAGATAACAGCCTTCATATTTCTTTTGAAAATGACGGACAGGGCCCAGACCTTATTATTGAGGGGTTTTATGATAATGCAGATAATGCATTAATAGGTATTGCTGAAGATGGTAACTATTACTACTATCTTCCTGATACAGGCGAAGTGACAGACTATGTCACTGAACTACAAATAGGTGAGGCACAAAGTCAATCATTAGGCGGAGATCCACAAATAAGTCCTTGGTGGGTTGGGGCCACAGAAGCTGAAGGTTTTGCAGCTCTACCATGGTTGTTGGGTCTAGCAGGTGCTGGTATTGCAGGTGCTGCTTTCTCAAGCAGTGGTGATGATAGTGACGCCGATGCAGACGCCGACGCCGATGCCGATGCTGATGCCGACGCCGATGCAGACGCCGATGCCGATGCTGATGCCGATGCTGATGCCGATGCTGATGCCGATGCTGATGCCGATGCTGATGCCGATGCTGACGCCGATGCCGATGCCGACGCCGATGCCGATGCCGATGCTGATGCAGACGCCGATGCTGATGCCGATGCCGATGCCGATGCCGATGCCGATGCAGACGCCGATGCAGACGCCGATGCTGATGCTGATGCTGATGCTGATGCTGATGCCGATGCTGACGCCGATGCCGATGCCGACGCCGATGCCGATGCTGACGCTGACGCTGATGCTGACGCTGATGCTGACGCTGACGCTGATGCTGACGCTGATGCTGACGCTGACGCTGATGCTGATGCCGATGCCGATGCAGACGCTGATGCAGACGCTGATGCCGATGCTGACGCCGATGCCGATGCCGATGCCGATGCTGACGCTGACGCTGACGCTGACGCTGACGCTGACGCTGACGCTGACGCTGACGCTGATGCCGATGCCGATGCAGACGCTGATGCCGATGCTGATGCCGATGCTGATGCCGATGCTGATGCCGATGCTGATGCCGATGCTGATGCCGATGCTGATGCCGATGCAGACGCCGATGCAGACGCTGATGCTGATGCCGATGCTGATGCAGACGCTGATGCAGACGCTGATGCAGACGCTGATGCCGATGCAGACGCTGATGCCGATGCCGATGCTGACGCCGATGCCGACGCCGACGCCGATGCCGATGCTGATGCAGACGCCGATGCAGACGCCGATGCCGATGCTGATGCCGATGCTGATGCAGACGCCGATGCTGATGCTGATGCTGATGCTGATGCTGATGCCGATGCTGACGCCGATGCCGATGCCGACGCCGATGCCGATGCTGACGCTGACGCTGATGCTGACGCTGATGCTGACGCTG
>NZ_JBDLOB010000009.1:0-151953 GCF_039762275.1 Psychrobacter proteolyticus
ATTTAGCGAGCTGACCATCATATCATGTTTTAATAGTCTGTCAACTTCTTTTTTTAATTTGTTTCAACAAGTTAACTGGGTTATTTATATGTAATTAACATATAAGCTTTCCAGCTCGTCTTGATGAAGTGCGTATTATAGACGCTATATTTATTTAGTCAAGAAGTATTTTCTATTTAATTTAAACAATTTACATCGTCCAAATTAGCAATCCACTTCCCTTTCGACTGGGTGGCATTATACGGAGTTTTAGATAGAAAACAAGGAAACTCTATAAATAATCTCAGTTATTTTCTATCACTAATATCATATCAACCTAACCCATTGTTATCACTATCAAACTTTAAATACTGTCTTTTATATCTACAGATTTAGCTTTTTCATAGTGGTTTACGTATTTTCAGCAGTATATAGAGCGCGTAAAAAAAGGAACTTACCTGACGGTAAGTTCCTTTTTTTAAAACCTAAATACAGCGTTTAGCTTTTCACTTTCGTTTTAATCGTAGTTACGATACCTGATAACGCGTAGATAATGCCGATCGCTAAGATACCAACAGGAATATCATAGAGCACGATGCTCATGACTAACACCCCAATGATAAGCACTACAAAAGGCACTTTCTTTTTGTCAAATTCTTTAAAGCTGTAGTATTTGACATTGCTGACCATTAGTAGACCACAAGTGACGACCCAAGCTGCAAACAATAGCATGACGGCTGTATCGTATTGACCAATCCACTCATTATGATCAACTGCAACCATCACAGCGGACGTCACCAATATAGCAGCAAGCGGACTGGCTAAGCCAACAAAGTATTTTTTATCGACGATACCGACCTGAACGTTAAAGCGTGCAAGGCGAAAAGCAGCACAAGCGGTAAAGACAAATGCACAGCCAATTCCGATACGACCTAACGGTTCTAAAGCAAAGCTATAAATCAAAATAGCAGGGGCAACACCAAATGCTAGCATATCTGCTAAAGAGTCGTATTGCTCACCAAATGGACTTTGCGCATTGAGCATACGTGCGACACGTCCATCTGCGCCATCAAGAATAGCGGATAAAAAGATAGCCAAAGCCGCCTTATAGAACTCGCCTTGGGTACTCGCCAAAATCGAGTAAAAGCCTGATAGTAGCGATAAGGTAGTGATCAGATTGGGTGCTAAATAAACACCGCGACTAACCACGCGCTTACCTTCGGCGACTTCAGCTTCAATCACCTCAAATGTCAAACCATCGTAACTATCATTAT
The DNA here is from genome assembly GCF_039762275.1 of Psychrobacter proteolyticus. Lineage (GTDB taxonomy): Bacteria > Pseudomonadota > Gammaproteobacteria > Pseudomonadales > Moraxellaceae > Psychrobacter > Psychrobacter proteolyticus_C. The sequence goes on from NZ_JBDLOB010000009.1 coordinate 1,254, forward strand.
CCGCTAGACGGATATTAAACTCATGCTCATCAATGAACGGTGGCTGAGTCGCTGCATTATCTTGCAACGAGCCGTCGTTTAGCGATGAATTGTTCAAAGGTGCATTATTCGGCTGGCCGATAGGTGGCTGAGTCGTCATCTTAATATCCTTATTGGCCGTTATTGCTATTCGCCGACGAGCCAGCGCACATTAGTCGCACTATCAGGCGTCAAGTTTGGCGCGTCTTCTACTTTTAGTACTGGCTGTAAGAAACGTAATATCTCACGTGCACGGTTATCAAACTGCCATGGCGGATTGATAACCAGTAGACCTGTACCGTTCAGACCAACCGCAACATCATTAGGATAAATATTTAGCTCACAAACCAGCTGACGTCTCATTTCAGTACGTTTGAGCTTTTTGTAAAAGAGCTCTACGGCTTCGATGTTTTTGATTGGGAACCAAAGTGCGTAAGTTCCTTGTGGCCATTTGTTATAAGCCGCGACCAATAAGTCGATAAGGCGCGTAAAATCTTTGTGCTCTTGCTCATAAGGAGGATCAAGGAAAATCAAACCGCGCTTTTCTTTTGGTGGAATAACAGCGGTGATACCTTCAAAAGCATCACGATGCTGGATACCAATCGGCAACTTATGTAATTGATAGTTCAACGCGTCGTATTCAGTCGCTTTGGCTTCAAAAGCCTCAGCACGCACGCCAGCATCAGGCTTTTTAGCCGCAGTTTTTTCGACATGATGGGCAACCCACCACGGCGAACCAGGATAGACTTTATTGTCGTAAGTGAATTTGGCTTGCTTAATGCCTTCCATATAATCTTTGACAGCAGCTGGGGCTTTTTCGGTATCTGCTTTTAGAAAAGCTTGAATACCGCCTTTGGCCTCACCTGTTTTGCGCGCTTCTTCACTGCTTAGTGAATACAGTCCACGACCGCCATAAGCGTCAAGCACATAAAACGGTTTATTTTTCTGCCCCAGTTGATTAAGCAGTTGTACCAATAAAATGTGTTTAACCACATCAGCAAAGTTACCAGCGTGGTAGGCGTGTTTATAGTTCATAATCTCAAAAGTTTAAATAAGAAAAATTGCATCTATGGTAGCATAGGCAGAGTAAAAGATAATGTGGTTTTAGTAAGTGCTTTCAATAAAAACGTATTGAATGACGGTATATTGACAGCTGATTGATAATAATGAGATGAAATGACGCAGATTATTAGCAACTTGGACAAGACAGCGTTGGTCGTTGATCATCCGATAGGTCAGGATAATCCACCATTACTGCTGCCAGATACTCATAATGATAGCCAAGAAATTCCTACTCAGCACGTATTGCAGATCTCTGACTTTGCGGTGGACTGGGAAGATAAGCTGATGAATAAACAGCTTGATACCTTTGTCACTGACGGCTGGCTCATCGTTGATGACGTATTCAGTAGTACTGCCTTATTAGCACTACAAGCAGAAAGCGGTTTTATTGACTATCGTGATGCAGAGCTGACCGCGGGTGTTCGCATCAGTGATATTCGCGGTGATAGAATACGCTGGATTACCGAAGACTTTTTTGCAGGCTATTACTATCTACAAAGCATCAATACTTTGGCCTCGCTATTCAATCGTAGTTTGTTTGCTGGTATTCGCCATAGTGAAGCGCATTATGCGTGTTATCCGACTGGCTTTGGCTATCAATGGCACAGTGACAACCCTGCTGGACGTGATGAACGGGTTATCTCAGCAGTGTTTTATCTCAATGATGATTGGGAAACAGCTGACGGCGGTGCGCTAGAAGTCGTGGATAAACATGGTGTTCATCATGAAGTTATGCCAGTTGCCAATAGACTAATCATTTTTGATAGCGATTTACGTCATCAAGTACAAACTGCACATCGTCAACGCTACTCCATCGCTACTTGGATGCGCCGTGACGGTCTTGTACCCTTTGTCGAAGTAGCCGTTTAGCATTTATCCTCTACTCTTTATTTATATTTACCATTTTAATTTATTATACAAAAGGCTTATTCATGTCTGACTCTCATAACCAATCAAGCGCGTCTCAACAAACGACTCATCAGCAAGAAACCTTAGATTTAAGTATTGCACTGTTAGAGCGCCCTTCAGTGACGCCCGATGACGATGGTTGCCAAGATATGTTGTCAGCACGGTTAGAACAAGCAGGCTTTGATTGCGAGTTTATGTATTTCGGTGATAGAAAACAAAGTGGCGAACATGCCGAAGTTAAAAACTTATGGGCACGCCGCGGTACTACCGATCCAGTTATTTGTTTTGCTGGACATACTGATGTCGTGCCAACGGGTGACGAAAAAAACTGGACCTATCCTCCGTTTACCCCGACCATCGCTGATGGGTATTTATGGGCACGCGGTGCCGCCGATATGAAAACTGGTATTGCAGCTTTTACTGTCGCAGCCGAACGTTTCGTCGCCAATCATCCTGAGCACAATGGCTCTATTGCTTTTTTAATTACTTCAGATGAAGAAGGCCCGTCAATTAATGGTACGGTCAAAGTAATCGAGACTTTAGAAGCTCGCCAAGAAAAAATCACTTATTGTCTCGTTGGCGAGCCGTCGAGTACCGATACGTTAGGCGATATCATCAAAAACGGTCGTCGTGGCTCGCTAGGTGCAGAGCTTACCGTTACAGGTAAACAAGGCCATGTCGCCTATCCACATCTGGCATCTAATCCGATTCATGCGGCGATGTCTGCCCTTGCTGAACTGACGTCTACCGCATGGGACAATGGCAATGACTACTTCCCAGCCACCTCATTGCAAATATCGAATATCAATGGCGGCACTGGCGCAACCAATGTTATCCCTGAAACGCTAAACGTGGTCTTTAACTTTCGTTTTTCTACAGAAACTACTGAAGATGAACTAAAAGCAAAAACGCATGCTATCTTTGATAAGCACTTTGCCAACAGTAAAGCAAGCTACGATATTCATTGGAAGTTATCTGGTCAGCCATTTTTGACCCCTGAAGGAAAACTGGTTTCGGCCTGTCAGAACGCCATCAAAAAAGTGACCGATGTCGATACCACACTATCAACTTCTGGTGGTACCTCCGATGGACGCTTTATCGCACCAACTGGTGCCCAAGTGGTCGAACTGGGTGTGCGTAATGCGACGATTCATCAAGTAGATGAAAAAGTAGAAGTCGATGATCTAGGGAAGCTTGCCCAAATTTATGAAGGCATTTTGGAAAATTTATTATTGGACTGATTATCAGGTTAATTGCGCCTGTCTAATTGATGACATCTGCCCAAAGAAAAAGCGCTACCTGATTTAGGTTAGCGCTTTTTTTGTCATTGTTTTTGTCAATAATGGATCGAGCGGCTCAAATTACTTAAGCCGATTATAAGCTCTACTCGATACCAATATAGACATCAACTTGACCGTATTCTAAGTTACCACCGATATAATGCTCAAAGTCTACATTAAAAGTACGGGTATGCTCACAATCGGGCGTATTGAAATATTCCCAAGCACTTTCCCAAGCATTCATCACAGTGTTAGGCATATAACCTTCTTCAGAAAATACCAAGTACTTTCCTGCAGGAATATCAACAGTCACTACATTACTAGCATTGGCCACACTGTCGCTTTCTGATTGTGCATCTTGCTCGCTGGCTACTTTCCAACTGGCCACAACGTCAAACGCTCCTGCCAGATCATCGCTTTCATAGTTGTGATAGACACCATAAATGTCTTCACCCTCAGGGAGTTCACCCGCGTGATTTTGATAAAACTTCTGCCATAATCTGCCAAGCTTGGCAGTGTCATGGCTTATCTCAGCGTTGTTGGTGGTACGAACGCTGATACCGCGACAAGCGATCGCTTCTGGTAGCTCTTTAATTTGTGAGGTCATGATGCGGCCTTTTCTATCTGTTTATTTAGTTTTCTGTTTATGGCAATGCTGGCAGATCGAATCGATTAATCGGCTTCATCAATCCAATTCATTTGAATGGCTTCTAGGATGCCTTCATTTGATTTTTGTGGATCATCATCAAAGCCTTCAAGCTCAGTTACCCAGCGATGCAAATCAGTAAAGCGAATGTACTGTGGATCTGTTTCTGGGAATTTTTCATAAAGCTCAATCGCGATATCTAAACTGTCTGTCCATTTTAATTTTTGTGGGGTCATAACGGTACCTTTTTTTAGTCGTTTTGAGAATCATCGTCTTAAAAGTGATGCTATCGTCCTAATACTGACGATTTGATGGGCTCTATCCTACCAAAATTCAGCAAATGATTATAGCCAAGTTATTTTACGATGTTGTTTTCCAATACTGGGTTTCAATACTGTTTTGCGATATGGCTTAGGCTGATTTAGTCGATTTTACCGCGACTTGGTGCTCATTCCATGTGTTAATGGTATCCGTCAACTGCTCACCCATCATATCTAATACTTCTGGTGTGCGCATACCTTTACTATCTGTAAAAACAAACTTGGTCATACCAACGCCCATCAGCTGATTTTTGACAAAAAACCGATGCTCAAAATACACGTATTTATGATCCCATCCTGCGACTGCACTGCTAAGCGTCATTTTATCCAAAAATTTAATTTGCTTGAGATAAATCATCTCCTGCATGGCAATCACCCAATTCAGCGGTTTAATGCCTTTTTGGTGACAGCACGCCTTTACCCAGCGTGTCACGTTTAGCTCAATAAATGATAGATAACGATAATTGGGCAAATGATCGCGAAATCCCATATCGTGGGGCAAAATTCGATAATGACGTACAGTCGGTGCAGTCAATGTCTCTAGACTGATAGTCTCACTCGTCGATTGATGCTTGAGCTGTTGTTTAAGTAAGCTAACCATAATAAAAAAACGCAGTAACATGTTCATAAATTTTTCTCTTATTTCATCGTATTTATAATTGGTGATTGTCTATCGTTAAAGCAGTGCAAATTAGCTAAAAAATTAATTAAGCGCAAACCGTATACTGAGTACACAAAGCACAGTTGATTTTGTGATCATTGAAAAACCAACTCTAGTTGGCAATAACCTCAGTCTATAGTCGGCTCATAAATGTCGCCCACTTTAACGCAAAAAAAGCCACCTCAGTGACTTTCTTTATCTAAAAACTTATCTGCAAATAATAATGGTTAAAAACATAGCTTAGAGATTAATGACCGCCGCCATTGATAGTACGTACCATCTCTTCTACCATTTTCTTGGCATCCCCAAAGATCATCATGGTTTTGTCCATATAGAACAAGCTGTTATCCAGACCTGCATAACCAGTACTCATTGAACGCTTGATGACCATAACCGTCTGGGCTTTGCTGACTTCTAAAATCGGCATACCAAAGATTGGAGAAGTAGGGTCGTCTTTCGCAGATGGATTCACAACGTCGTTTGCGCCGATAACCAAGACCACATCTGTACTCGCGAAATCTGAGTTAATCTCGTCCATTTCTAAAATATCATCATAAGGTACATCAGCTTCAGCCAATAGGACGTTCATGTGACCTGGCATACGACCCGCAACGGGATGAATGGCAAAGCGAACATTCACACCTTCTTCTTTTAATAGCTCATATAGCTCTTTTACTGCATTCTGTGCACGGCCTTGCGCCATACCGTAACCTGGCACGATGACCACGCTACTAGCATTAGACATGAGGAACCCTGCGTCTTCTGCTGAGCCTGCTTTGTAGTTCTTCGGTGCTCCATCATCGCCGCCTGCTGCAACAGCTGACGTACCCATGCCACCAAACAATACATTAAGTAGTGAGCGGTTCATGGCTTTACACATGATGTAAGACAAGATCGCACCTGATGAACCGACTAGAGAACCTGCGATAATCAGCATCGAGTTGCCAAGCGTAAAACCAATGCCTGCTGCTGCCCAACCTGAGAATGAATTCAGTAGTGATACGACTACTGGCATGTCACCGCCGCCAATTGGGGCAATCCACATCCAACCAAAGATAACGGCAATCACTGCCATCGCATAAAATGCTGGTAGTGAGTCAGTGACGAAATACATCCCACCGAACCCAATCATCGCAATAAATAATAGCGCTTGAACCGGTTTTACCCAGCCGCCAACCAATGTTTTCGCCCAGCTTTTCGCGGCCAATTTACCAAAGGCAAAGACCGAGGCTGAGAACGTAATTGCACCGATGAAGCAACCGATAAATAGCTCGATGCGAGCAACGGCGCCATGCTGCTGTTCAGTGTGTAATACCGTCGCAAGTGCAATCGCAACCGCTGCCAAACCGACGAATGAATGCATCAAAGCAACCGTTTCTGGCATCTGGGTCATTGCAACTGTTTTCGCTTTCCACATACCAACGAGAGCGCCCAACACCATCGCCCCGATAATCAACCAAAGCACAGGGCCTTCTGCTAAGAAGAAGGTAGTCACAACGGCAATCGCCATCGCTGCCATACCAAAACGGTTACCGCGAATCGCGGTCTTTGGACTAGACAAACCACGTAACGTTAAAACAAAGAGGATAGCGCCGACTAGATAGAACCAATCTGCATTTGCCGCAATCATTGCTGAGAAGTCGTTCATGCGTCACCTCCGGCATCAGTGGTTGCTACTGGTGCTTTTTTCACTTTCGGTTTGAACATCGCAAGCATACGCTCAGTCACAGCAAAGCCACCGAAAATATTGATACTGGCTAAAAATACCGCAAAGGCACCAAGCAAACTGGTCGGTGTAAACATTGAACCATCAATCGTGACGGTCTGTAGCATCGCACCCACGATGACGATACTTGATAAAGCGTTGGTTACTGCCATCAATGGCGTATGTAATGCAGGCGTAACGCCCCAAACCACGTAGTATCCGACAAAAATAGCGAGCACAAATACAGTGAAAATCGCTACAAATGGTGTGCTACTCATGGCCGCACCGGCTGGCGCTGCAGCTAAAATAGTGGCAATCATCTAATCCTCCTAAAAATTTATTCATTACTGGCAAATGTGTAGTGACAAAATATGTGGTAATAGACTGTTCAAACTAGCGTTTGGCTAGTCGTACCTGACTGTCATGTGTCACTGCCAGTGCGCCCTGAATCTCGTCTTCCATGTCTAAGTTAAGTGCCAAGCTAGCTGATGCGTCATCGCCAGCAGGTGCAATCAATGTCGTAATAAAGTTAACAAGGTTATTGGCATACAAATCTGAAGACTGTGCGGCTAGCATAGATGGAATATTGGCGGCACCAACGATACGTACGCCGTTGTCTGTGGTGATGGTTTCGTTAGGCACACTGCCTTCGACGTTACCACCGGTACCAGCAGCCATATCGATTAACACAGAACCTGCCTTCATTTTGGCAAGCGTTGCGCCATGTACGAGACGCGGTGCGTTACGACCAGGAATCTGCGCCGTGGTAATAACGATGTCAGCGTTGCTCAATGCTTTGTCCACGACAGCCGCTTGATCTTTGACATATTGCTCTGATGGCGTCCATGCATAACCACCGGTAGACTTGGCTGTTTCAGCCTCCTCTGCACTCATCGGCACATCAAGCCATTTACCACCGAGTGATTCCACTTGCTCGCGAGCGGTCGGACGTAGGTCACTGGCTTCTACTACTGCACCCAAACGCTTTGCTGTCGCAATCGCTTGTAAACCTGCAACCCCAACACCTAAGATAACGACCTTAGCTGGCTTAACCGTACCGGCTGAGGTCATAAACATCGGGAAAGGACGCGAATACTCATTGGCCGCGAGCAATACTGCTTTATAACCAGCAAGGTTGGCTTGTGATGACAATACATCCATATTCTGTGCGCGTGACAGTGTACGAGGCAATAACTCCATTGCAAAGACTGTCGCGCCTTTGGCTGCATAAGTGTCAAGCTGAGTGTTGCGATATGGGTCGAGCATGCCAATGACGATCTGACCAGACGATAAGCTTTCAGTGGCTTCTGCTGGCAGGTCATTGACGGTGGTAATAATCTTAGATTGGGTGATCACCTCGGTGCGACTACTGGCAATGTCGGCACCCGCAGCCTGATACAACTCATCAGCATAGTATGCTGCTTGGCCTGCACCTGACTGAATGACGACGTCGAACCCAAGTTTACGCAATTTTTTGACTGCGTCTGGGGTTATGGCTACACGGCTCTCGCTCGTGATATCTGCACTGATTACACCGATTTTCATACCGTCTCCTTACTTACGTCTAATGACTATATTTACGTCTCACGACTACCTTTAATACCCTCAACGCACATCTAAAAAGCACAGGGGACAAAACCCATTGATCATGATTAAACCATTACAGCGATCAAAGGTTATCAATTTAATAAATGATAGCTACTTTACCATCATGCCTTTTTATTATAGAGATATCGTTCGTCAAGTTTCATTGTCTAATGATGACCCACAAGTAAAATAAAAATTTAGGTATTTACACCATTGGCATACTTTTTGTTGGTATATTAAAGCCTTTTATTTTTCCAAAAAACGCTTAACCCTTATAGATACAGGCTTAACTCCATTTATTTCCTAATTCTAAATCTGTTCTTTTGTTAAAAATATAATGTCAATAAACATAAAATAAGCAAGGTTAAGTCAAGTTCCACCCATGCATACCGTATAATAAGAATACTTGACACTCGAAAAAACCCGTCATCGATTCATTATAATAAGGAATAACCATGTATTTTTTGCTCTCCCCTGCCAAATCCCTGAACGAAACAGACGCTATACCACTAAATTTAGGCAACTACTATAGCCAGCCCGAGCTAATCGAGCGCTCACAAGAATTGATGAAAGTACTGAAGTCAAAAGAGCCCGTTGACCTACAAGAATTGATGAGCATATCTGACGATTTGGCTCAGCTTAATGCCACGCGCAATCAACAATGGCATTGGAGTGAAGCGCAACCGTTTACTAACGATGCCTCTTATAATGCCGCCAAGCCTGCAGGCTATTTGTTCGATGGCGATGTCTATACTGGACTTGATATGTATCATATGGACAAAGATACTGCTACTTATGTTAATGAGCACTTAGGTATTTTGTCTGGGCTGTATGGAGTACTCAAGCCACTCGATCTTATCCAGCCATATCGCTTAGAGATGGGTACCAAGCTGAAAAATGAGCGCGGTGGCAATCTTTATGAGTTTTGGGGCGAGGAAGTGACTAACGTTATCAATGCGCGTATGGCTGACAGCGATGACAAAACATTGGTTAATTTAGCTTCCAATGAATACTTTAAAGCGGTAAAGAAAAAAGCACTGAAGGCAGATATCATTACGCCACGATTTGAAGACGAGAAAAATGGTCAATATAAAGTGATTAGCTTTTATGCCAAAAAAGCACGTGGACTAATGGTGAAATATGCAGCTGATAATAAGCTGACCAATGCTGAGCAGTTAAAGCAGTTTGATTTGGCAGGATATTACTATTGTGAAGACGCGTCTGATAATAAGACGTGGACGTTTAGACGAGATGCGGCGGATCAGTAGCTTGATATAATACGAGTCAAAATTATAAAAAACCCATCATAAGCCGAAACTTATGATGGGTTTTTTATTCTCCAACCACTAAATTTTTTAGGTCCTATACTCTAAAGCGCAACTTATCCCTTGATACATCCAGTACCACTGTTTCATTATAAACATTATAGGTATGGAGACGATCAATATCAGTCTCCCAATCAGGTTCAATATAACGTACAAAGGTTTCTTTATAAGAGGTCGGTGTCAACTCCTCTACTAGGTATAAAGCAACCCTACGCCCATATCTAAGAGTGCCATCCTGAGCAGTACGAAAGAGCTGACCGTTTTTTCGGAATAATGCGCCTGCTAATCGCGATCCACGCACATCAATTTTTAGAGGCGCCGAAGGATGAATGGTCCAATTATCTGCTTGTAGCTTGTCGGACGTATAAATATACAACTCTAAATCCATAGTCATATTTGACACTGAACCATGCGTTGTAAAAAGATACCATAATCCATTATGCTCAATCACGGCGCTATCCACGGCCTGAACGTCTGAAACTAACTCATGAACTTTTTCCCACTTACACGGAAAATCTGTCGCTTTTAATAAGCTAATACAATTGGTTTTTGCAGCCTCTGGAATCATATAGACAGCATCTTCATACTCGAATACATTGGGAAAGCTTAAGTGCGTGCTAATACCCAAATCAGCTTGTCCTGAACCAATCACTTGATGGCTTTCATTCAGCTCTATCCACTCTATTCGACCAATATTCTCTTTGTAGTTCAAGCTTTCAAAAAATATGTAACGTCTTGAGTCACGTTCAATATAAAAAGGATCGGCCCAAAAACATCCCTTTTCAGGTAGTATCTCCGTGTATGTTTGTATCGGCTGATCAATAGAACCAATAAAAATACTCCAGTTGTTTAGATACAGACTCTTATAAAATCTTTTTATCATGTAGTTTTTGAGAAAATTCTGTAAATGTCGTATGGCCGTTAACTGTGGAGGCGTTTTATAAAGTGTGCGATCGTTAATTAAATTGATAGAATCTCCACTCTCGACGCCAATTTTATTTTTACGGAAGTACCAATACAGTATTGATGCTGCAACCCCTTTTAACTTATCCTCCGTCAAATTATAGTCCCAGTAAAACAAACTGCCATAACCTCTACCTACCACTTTGTGTACATCATGGTCCTTACTCAATAGTTGCAGTGTCACGACGCTATTTTCCCATTGCTCAGCAAATTGCCAATACAATGCAGGCCCGCCTCGCTGTATTCTTTCATCACCATAATGAAGTAAGAGAATACCATGCTTCGTAACGCCTAGCGCTTTCCCTATTAAGGTTTGAAAATCCATACTCAGTAGGTAATCTAAATCTGTTGCCTTTAGTCTCTTAATCACTGAGTCTTCAATTTCATCAGTGGATTTATTCTGTCTTGGTATTGATGTAACGACAGGCATTTTGCCATTGGGAACTAAATCATGAATAGAATAACGCTTGGTAGTCTTTTTAGCATGAGAAAAAATAGAAAATAACTTTTGATTGATAGACGGTATAATCTTGGATATATGAGATGGATTAGCTTGGTGTTCTGCACTTCGTTGGATAGCAATACAAACCTCAACTATACCTTCATCTACTAGAGACTTTAATGGCATAAATTTTTGCCATGCTAATGTTTCATCTTCTACAAATATTCCAAGCCTAATTTTTTTCATCGTTATCACATTAAATGGCACACGATATTTTGCGATTTCTGACCCGCAACATGTGTCCAAACTCCTTTTAAGTAAAGTGTCATTCCATTATATATTCAAATAATAACATATATAGTAGTACATGTTAAAAGAAACTCACCATAAATTAGACACAAAAAAGCCCTGCTATCTTTCGATAACAGCACTTCTAATAGCCAAATAGACTTTATGAAAAAATCATACTTTTAGCGAAACGCGATTCATCGAGAAAGGTGAGAAAATGGTCAATATAAAGTGAAAGGCTGAACAGCTAAAGCAGTTTGATTTGGCAGGATATTACTACTGTGAAGACGCGTCTGATAATAAGACTTGGACGTTTAGACGAGATACGGCGGATCAGTAGTTTGATATAAAAACTATATTTACTACAGTCGCTAGAAGCATGGCACTCAGTACTTCTAGCCCAGTCATCAGATATCTTTTAATTGAACGAATTATAACAACCCTTCTTGTATCATCATTTCTTGTATCGAGGCACGGTTTAGCATGGCTTGATAATGTGCGTTTAAATGTGTCCAATCCTGTGCTCGACTCGCATATCGCTGACTCCAGTGAGCAATCATAAATAAATGAAAATCAGCCCCACTTAATTTATCGCCTAACAACCATGGACCATGACTCGCCAATCCCTTTTCAACAATATCCCAGCAGTGGGTTAGCACATCATTCGCTTTATCTTTTACTTGTTGCAAATTGTGCTCGCCGTTGATGTACTGCTCGGGATGTGCCCAGTGATTAGCAGCTTCCTGCAGTGTAGAAGACATCCAAAACAAATACTGGTAATAAACACCGCGCTTAGAGCATCCTATATCAGGTGCTAGCCCAGACTCTGGGTGCTGATCTAACACATACATTAAAATTGCTGCAGACTCATAAATGACCTGCCCCTGATGCACTAACGTAGGTACTTTGCCATTTGGATTAATGGCTAGATACTCAGCTGATTTTTGCATATTTTTAGACAGGTCTATTTCTATCATCTCATAAGAAACGCCTAACTCTTCAAAGACAGCATGGGTGGCCATATTAGCGCCACCCTTATCCCAATATAAAGTATAAATAGTCGTGTCCTTCTTACTGTTACGATTAATGGATAAAACCATTGTACTGAGCGATAGAAATTATTCTCTAACGTGAAATCATCGACATGATAGCGTCCACCAGTTGAGGGATTTCCGTCATTTTCAAACCGGCAATATTGACTCTACCATTTGGCATGCCGTAGATAGCGAACTCATCTTGCAACATGAGCATTTGACTCTCTGTTAGCGGTAATAGAGAAAACATACCTTTTTGATGCGAAATATCCAAAAACTCTGCAGGTGCACCTCTATCTTTTAATGCTGCGCCCAATGCTTGGCGAATAGTATCTACCCTACTACGGTAGCTGGCCAGCTCGACTAGCCAAGCGTCTGGTTTATCTAGTAAATAAGAAGCCACTGCTGCACCGTGATTGGGCGGCATAGAGTAGTTGGCACGTGTGATGGTTTCTAAGAGTATCTGTATATCTGCGTGACGCTCATGGTTCGTCGTTACCACCGTGGCAATACCCGTCCGCTCATTGTATAGACCCATGTTCTTTGAACAGCTGGCGGCGATAAATGCAAAGTCAGCGTCTTCAATCATTAAACGAAGCCCTGCAGCATCGGTATCAGGATCATCTCCAAAACCTTGATACGCCATATCAATAAACGGGACAATATTTTTCTGTTTACATTTATCAGAGAACAGTTGCCACTGCTCTAAAGAAGGATCTATACCGGTAGGATTATGGCAGCACGCATGTAATAACAGCACGTCTCCTTCTTTTGCTTTTTCTAGCGCAGCAAAACACGCATTAATGTCTAACTGGCCATTTTTATTTTGCCAAGGATACGTATTAACCGTTAACCCAGCACCTTCCATCAGCGGAAGATGATTAATATAGCCAGGGTCGCTGATCCAAACGGTTGAATCTGGAGAGAGCATAGCTATCAAATCAGCAATGAGGCGTAACGCACCTGATGCGCCAACCGTTTGAATCGTGCATTGGTTGTTTAGACTTGGACTGTCACCTAATACAAATTTTGCCATTTTCTGGTTAAAATTAGCGTTACCCGATAGCATGCCATAAGCCTTCGAATGAGCTTCATGAGCAAGATGTATTTCTGCGTCTTGCACGGTTTTCATCACAGGTGTATTGCCATGCTCGTCTCGATAGACACCAACCAATAGATCTATTTTATGTTTGCGTTGGTCAGCGCGAAACCTACCTAACAATGCCCACAGTGGATCCCCATTGATAACAGGCATATTATCTAACATCATGATACTTCCTTAATTAGTTTATTTCGCTCGATTGGACAAGATGACACCAATGGTACTGAGTACGATGCCGCATATCATAATAACTGATAGAGACTCATTGAGTATCAGCGTAGCCAGTATAGCGGTTAATCCTGGGGACAAAGAGCCAAGTAATAAGGTACGAATGGAGCCCAGCTGTTTGACTGCATAAGAAAACGCAATGGTTGATACCACCCCTACACCAAGTCCTTGTACTAGGATAAACGGAAGCGCTTCATCAAAAGATACAGACCCTATATTCGTCTCCACGATACCAGACAGAACCATCATCAATGTCAGAAAAAACGAGGTATAAGAGAGCACGATAGCAATAGCTATTGGACTCAGTTTGGTGCTTTTTAACCCTAAGGTATAACCTGCCCAAATCAGGCTTGCCATCAACAGTAACCCCACACCGTACAGCAGACTATTAGGTATTGACTGTGCACGCCCGCCAATCATAGTAGCGATACCGAAGAGAATAAGGATTAATGCGGCAAATTTCCTCAATGATATTCGCTGACGATAAAAAATAAAAGACAATATTGCGGCAAAGAAGACTGGTGTCCCTGTCAAAATAGTACCAACGTAAGCTGCTGGTACCGTACTTGCACCAAAAGCAGCTAATAAAAGAAAAGGCACGCCACCAAGTAAAACGAACATGATATCTGGCAGTCTTATATTTTTGACTTCATGCCAACTAGAGAGTACCCAAGGAGTCAACAAGACCAGCGGCACACTAAAGCGAATGAGCATGACATCCGCAATACTTAGCGACGATGCTCCAACCGCTCGCACAGTCAACGCAAAGCCTGACCAAATAAATAAGACAACGCTCATTGCCACATAGCCTTTGGTTAGTGGCGACATGACAAACAAAGGATTTTTGCGCGATGAGGGGTGGAATATCGTATTCATAGTCGTGTCTTATGCTGCTATACAAAGACCAATTATCGATTAAAATACGCGCTTTTATCTCTATTTATTCATTGCAATTTTGCAAATATTTGGTGGATAATGCTAATTAAATAAAAATTATTGGCTTAAAAAGCCAAAAGGTAAATTATGGACAAAATCGATCGCCATATCTTGGAAGTGCTCCAAAAAGAAGCGCGCTTATCTACAGCCGAACTGTCCGAACGTATAGGGCTGTCGCCTTCTCCTTGCGCGCGACGCCTCAAACGTTTGGAAGATGAAGGTTATATAGAGAACTATCAGGCAAACGTAAATAAAGCCAAAGCGGGTATTGCGATGAGTTTCTTTGTGGAGGTCAGTCTCAACAGCCACCAAGAAGAATCTATCGCAGCTTTCGAACGCGCTCTGTCCAATATGGACGAGGTGATTAATGGACATGTGGTATCGGGTTCTTATGATTATTTATTAGAAGTAGTGAGCCCCAATCTCGATGGTTATGAGCGGTTCACACGTAAGTTACACAAGCTTGCTAGCGTAAAAGATATACACACTCATTTATCGGTGAGAAAAGTAATCAATAAGACAACTTTACCTATTTTTGTTTGAGACTCTTTTATACAGATTAGGAGAAAAATGTCTCGTTCGATTATTCGTAAGTAGCAAGATCCACAATGAGTTCATTTGAATTTGACAGAATATTGCTATTACAAAGAAGCATCTGTTGATAAGACGTGGACGTTTAGACGTGATACAGCAGATTAATAGAGAATTTGATGAGCTTTAACTACAAAGCCCTAATATAGAAAATATTACTAGGACTTTATTTTAGAGGGATAAGTAAGTCATTCATAGTAAGTAGCTTATTAACAATAGATTTGTATTCACCGTATTATAGGGAAATCTCAACTTCTATTTTGATTGGTCGTTTTAAATGGATAGTAACTGTTATATTAATAGAAGCCGCTTCTGGTGGCTCATTGTCTAAAGCACCGTCAACGATGTGAGCGATTTTCATTGCTTCTACTTCTTTAAGCTCAAAGCCGTTTGCTTTGGCACCTCTCATCACTTTTTCATAAATTTCTTTTTCGCCTGTATAGCGCTCTTTATTGTTAAATGATAACTGCATAACTTTAGAATAGGCGACGCTAGACATCTCCATCGGTTTTTGCATTTTAAACCTATCTAAACTAGGATCAGCTGAACTACTAGCAGAAGCCAACACTAGGGCTGATGCTACCACTGCAATCGATAAAATCTTCATTTTGAATTCCTTTTGAGTTAATTCATTCCTTCTAAGTTAAAAACACTATTAGCGAATATATTCGCTATATCAACTATATCCTAATAAATTATTAATTGAAAATTTAAATCTATATTAGTAATACTAATATTATCAAGTATTGGATAATTTTAGTCAGTTATCCTTATTTTGGCTTTTATACACAACGCCCATTATTACTTTAAAAAGAACACAAAAAAGCCCTGCTATCTTTCGATAACAGAGCTTTTAATAGTTCAAACGCTTTCACAAAAATACTTACAACTCTAGTGAAAAACGCTTTATAAGTTGACTAGAGCAGTACGACTAGGCAACCAAGTGAAGATTGTACTTATAGTACATCGAGCGAGGTTAACAACGTCGTACAAATTTAGTCGAGGCATATATTACATCATGCCGCCCATTCCACCCATACCGCCCATTCCAGCACCGCCGCCCATAGCAGCCATACCGTCATCACCTTGCGGTAAGTCAGTGATCATAACTTCAGTCGTTAGCATTAGGCCTGCAACAGATGCAGCGTTTTCTAGTGCTGAACGAGCAACTTTAGCTGGATCAAGGATACCCATCTCTAGCATATCGCCATATTCGCCAGTCGCTGCGTTATAACCGTAGTTACCACTACCACTCTTCACTTCGTTAACCACAACTGAAGCTTCTTCGCCAGCGTTGGTTACGATTTGACGTAGTGGTGCTTCCATCGCGCGACGTAGGATGTTCATACCAGCGTTTTGATCATCGTTATCACCGCGTAGTTCAGACAATGCATTCATCGCACGAACTAAGGCAACACCGCCGCCAGGTACAACGCCTTCTTCAACCGCTGCACGAGTTGCATGTAGCGCATCGTCAACACGGTCTTTCTTCTCTTTCATTTCAGTTTCGGTTGCTGCGCCGACTTTGATTACTGCTACGCCGCCTGCTAGTTTAGCAACACGCTCTTGTAGCTTTTCTTTGTCATAGTCAGAAGTAGACTCTTCGATTTGACGGTTGATAGACTCAACACGGTTCTCGATGTCAGCTTTGTTACCAGCGCCATCAACGATAACAGTATTTTCTTTACCGACAGTCACTTTCTTAGCAGTACCAAGTTGCTCTAGAGTAGCAGTCTCTAGGCTTAGGCCAATCTCTTCAGAGATTACAGTACCGCCAGTTAGCGTTGCGATGTCTTCAAGCATTGCTTTACGACGATCGCCGAAACCTGGTGCTTTAACAGCACAAGTTTTCAAGCCGCCACGCATATTGTTTACAACTAGTGTCGCTAGTGCTTCGTTTTCTACATCTTCAGCGATGATTAGCAACGGCTTGCTCTGCTGCATGACTTGCTCAAGTAATGGCACGATTTCGCGAATGTTGCTGATTTTTTTGTCAACTAGCAAGATATATGGGTTTTCAAATTCAGCAGTTAGGCTGTCTTGCTTGTTTGCAAAGTATGGGCTGATATAACCACGGTCAAACTGCATACCTTCTACAACTTCTAGGGTATCTTCGAAGCTTGAACCTTCTTCAACAGTGATAACGCCTTGCTTACCTACTTTTTCCATCGCTTGCGAGATCAGCTCACCGATTTTGGTGTCTGAGTTTGCAGAGATAGAACCAACTTGAGCAATTGCTTTGTGATCGTCAGCTGGCGTTGATAGTTTATGGATTTCTTTAACTGCTTCACGTACCGCTTTGTCGATACCGCGCTTAAGATCCATTGGGTTCATGCCAGCAGCAACTGACTTCATGCCTTCTTGTAGGATTGACTGAGCCAATACAGTGGCAGTGGTTGTACCATCACCAGCGACATCATTAGTGCGACTAGCCACTTCACGTACCAGCTGTGCACCCATGTTTTCAAATTTGTTTTCTAGCTCGATTTCTTTGGCAACTGAAACACCATCTTTAGTGATGGTAGGTGCGCCAAATGATTTGTCGATAACAACGTTACGACCTTTAGGGCCTAGTGTTACACGTACTGCGTTTGCTAGAACGTTTACGCCGTCCATCATTTGTTTACGGGCATCAATGCCGAATTTTACGTCTTTTGCCATGTTAAATTACTCCACTATTATAAGTATGAGAATACAATTGATTGATTTGATAGTTGCTTATCAAAAGCGATTATTAGAAACTGCTATCAAAATGTGCTGAGTATAAAATGATACTCAAAAGGACTAGCCTTCTAGCACACCCAATACATCAGACTCTTTCATAATCAATAGTTCTTCACCGTCAACCTTTACGGTTTGACCAGCATATTGACCGAACAAAACTTTGTCGCCAGCTTTTACATCTAACGCACGAGTTTCACCGTTGTCACGAACTTGACCATTACCAACTGCAAGCACTTCACCTTGTGAAGGTTTCTCTTGTGCTGAACCAGGAAGCAAGATACCACCAGCTGTCTTTGTTTCTTCTTCTATGCGGCGGACGACAATACGGTCATGTAAAGGACGAATGTTCATCGATATGACTCCAAAAGTTGGTTAATAAAATTAAGGGTTTATTTGAATTAATGGTCTCAATACCAGTATCTATAGGGAACACTGCCAAAAACAACGCTTTATAGATAAGCCTTGAGCTTGTAACAAAAAGTGGGGGCAAGGTGAGTTCGGTTCAAGTGTAAAGCCCAAAAATTTACAAGATTATTTTGCAAAAATTGATCAATCAACATCTCATATCGATGCCTTACGTTTAATAGAGTCAATATGCTAGTTAGACAAAGGACAAAAAGTAGGAATATTTAAAAATATTAGCGAGCTGAATTTATATTTTGACCAAGGCCAAATTAGCTATAGAAACATTTGCTACAAGCACTACACGAAGCCGTATGACACCACGCTTGAAAATGTAACAGCGTATGACCATTATAGGTCTGGTAAACATAATAAGAACGAACGAAAAAATTGCTATATCGGCAATAAATTAATGAAGGGGTATCTATGAGTTTTTCATCAATGCACAAGAAGTCATCAAGCGACAATATTGATAATGCTAATAACGCAAAACGCAGTCCATCTAAATTTTTATCGGCCTTAGTAACAGGCATCAGTATCTCTACCGTTGGAGCTTTGAGTATGACCGCACCTACCCTTGCCAGCGCAAAAACTGTTCAACCATCGACTGCCGATTATAGTTTTACCGTTGAGGACAAATACAAAGGCACAGCAACTCGTACGTTAAGCAAATCTGGTAATACGTGGAAATATAACGTTAAGGCTCGCGTCGCTGGTGTGGCTAGCGCCTCCCAAAACAGTACTTTTACGATTAATGGCAACAATGTCAGTCCCACGCAGGCAAGCACCACTTACAAACTACTTGGCATGGGTCGCACGCATAAACTAGACTTTAACCCAAGCAGTAAAAAAGTCACCAGTAACTATAAGGGCAAGTCGACGACAATGAACATGTCGCAACAAGCCTTTGATGACTTGAGCCTTGAGGTACAGATTCGTCAAGATTTATTGAACGGTAAATTCTCTGGTAACTACTACATGGCGAAAAAAGACAAAATTGAGAAGACGCCATTTAAAAAATCAGGCAGCACTAAAATTACCGTACCAGCGGGTACCTTTGATACGGTACGTGTTGATCGCGTTCACGATGACGATAGCCGCTCTACCAGTTTTTGGTTAGCCCCAAGCTTGGACTATATGCCAGTTAAAGTTAGCCAAATTAACGATGGTAAGAAAATGGATTTGGAATTAACTAAGATTAACTAATCTACTTATCTTTAACGTTATAAACAAAAAAGCGGCGCCCCAGATGGAGTGCCGCTTTTTTATGGCTTTAGATTAATGGATATAATTTATTAGGCTTCAGATAACCTCAATTATTGACGAGGTTTCTTCACAACATTGTTCATCGAAGGCAAACGTTTGAGCAAAATAAATAGCCAAACATTGATAGCAAGCAATAGTAAGAAGTCCGTTAAGTACACGGCGATTTCTGCCCAGCTACTGCCATATATACGAGTAAACAGCACCACGCCACTCGCACCCAAATATACCAAAGTAAACATACTGCTTATCAACAATGCATAAGGTGAACGACCACGCAATATCCATGGCGTCAGAATCAACGCGGGCACTAGCCATAATGCCTGCCAAGCAATACCGCCAACGATATCAGGGCTACTAGGATTAAAGATACTAATAAAGATAGGCAATCCGAGCAGTCTATAAACGAGCCAAATTAACCACGTAACCTTTAAGCGCTGTGTAATAGGTGCGATAGACTTAACCGTTTTAAGAGGCTTTGTATTAGAGCGGGTTGTGGCCATTAGATATTTTGATTTCCTAAATGAATAATATACTGCTGAACATGAATAGTTAGTGCTTGCTTATAATCAAGTGGTTATAAGCAAGTGATTATAGGCATTCAATCATAGATTTTGAGACTCAGACGCTTTTAGACAGCAGGTTTATAAAAGTTGCTTATCAACCCCAATTAGCCTGTGCTAATGCAGCTGCCGTAATCGCTAAACGGCGACCCTGCGCAATACCCAAATCTCGCTCGTCAGCAGATATTGGCTGATCATGCGATGCACCGCTGACATGGCTGGCACCATAAGGCGTGCCACCGCGATGCGTACGGTTCAACGCTGGCTCTGCATAGGGCACACCTACGATGACCATACCGTGATGCATCAACGGCAACATCATCGTCAACAGCGTCGTTTCTTGACCGCCATGCATGGAACCTGTCGCCGTAAATACTGAGGCTGGTTTGTTTTGTAGGTTCCCTGCCAACCATAAGGTCACGGTATTATCCCAAAAATACTTCATGGGTGCGGCCATATTACCAAAGTGCGTCGGGCTACCAAGCGCTAGACCGCTACAGTCTTTTAGATCATCCATCGTACAGTACAAGTCGCCTTCATCAGGTATCGCAGGCTTGCTTGACGTGGTTTCAGGTGCCACTGTCGGCACCGTACGGATACGCGCAGTCATACCAGCATCCTCAATACCTTGAGCGATAGCATATGCTAATGTCTTAGTCGTACCGTAATTAGAGTAATAAAGCACCAAAACATAAGGGTCGGTCTGACTCATTAGCAAAGCTTCCTTATAAAATCGTTAGTCGTACTGGCCATTAAAAATGCGGCGAAATATACGACTAACTGGCATTGTAGAATATGTGCACATTATGCCCGAGTCATTCACTGTCATGCAAATAACCATGATTGATAACCTGACTTATATTGTATCTGATGCGCTACGTGGTGCATTTTGACACAATTAAACCGCAGATGATAACCGTTCATCTTTGTTACACTATTGTCACTCTTACTTTTGCTTAATGGTCGACATGGAAAAATTATCTCAAAAACTCCCGTTTTTACAACAGCGTTGGTTTCAGTTCTTACGGTTTTTGACTCGGCATTTTTTTGAAGATAATTGCCAGCAAAAGGCAGCTTCGCTGACGTACACCACTATGCTGTCGATCGTACCGGTATTAACGGTATTACTGATGATTTTGTCATCTGTACCAGCACTCGCATCAGTTAGAGCGCAGATTTATGACGTCATTTATAGCAATCTATTGCCGCAATCGAGCATGCAAGTTAGTGAGTACATTAATAGCTTTGCTGAAAAGTCATCCAATCTAACCATCATCGGTGCCATGATTTTGTTCTTTACGACTATCATGACATTGACCACTATCGAGCGCGCGTTTAACCAAATCTGGCGAGTAGAAGATCGCTCTGGTGGCATCAAAAGCATGCTGCGTTATTGGACCATTGTTACGTTGGGACCTTTGGTATTGGGTACCGCTTTTATCGCTTCTAGTACCGTACAGAGTCTGAGTTTTCTCAATCGTCAAATTGCAGGCTACGGTATCGACTGGAGCTTTTGGGTACAAATGGCATCGATTGGTATTACGATGGCGGGCTTTATCGGTATGTACTGGTTTATTCCAAAGGCGCGCGTACCAGCAAAGAACGCAGCCATTGCTGGCGTGTTCGTGGCCATTGTCTTTGAATTAATGAAGCATCTGTTTGGTACAGTGATGGCTAACTTTACCAGCTACGAAGCGATTTACGGTGCCTTTGCTGCATTGCCTATCTTTCTACTATGGATTTATCTGTCGTGGAATTTGATTTTATTAGGCGTTGAAATCAGCTATACCTTGACGATTTTTGAGACAGAAGAAGTCTACCCTCGTCACCCGTTACTCAGCTTGTTAGACATGTTGAATTTGGTTTATACCCACCACTTAAAAGGTGAAGCTGTTAGCGAGCAAGCACTGCGTAATGTCTTAGGTCGCAAAGAGCTGCCAAAATGGTATACCTATATCAACTACCTACAAGACAGCAATCTGATTACCATGACAGATGATGACGACTATGTACTCAAAAGAGACCTGAGTAGGATGACGTTATGGGACTTTTATCGTACCTTGCCCTACCCACTTCCTATCAAGGACGAGTTGGATGAGATGAAATTGGAAGGTCAAAAGCCTTGGCTAAGTTTACTGGTAAAACGTTTTGAGAATACTGAAGCGTATGCCAAACAGCAACTGCATCTGCCGCTAAATGCTATCTTTGCCAATAGTGAACCTCGTAAACAATCTACTAGCAAGCATGACGATGACCGTAAACTATTTAGAAAAACCTCTGCCGCCACTGAAAACGTACAACGACATGATAATCTAGATAGACATGGTGAGAGTGCTTACAACGGTAATGATCCACATCTAGAAGCATCACCGCATCTAGAGCCTATGGCTTATGACAAAGACAGCGCTATTGAATATGACGATCACGACAATGAGGCCATCATACCTCTAGGGACTAGTGAGAGTCATACTGAGACAGATATGACCAGACGTGCGCATAAAAACGCTATTATTACAGAAGCAGATAACCCCAAGGCTCATCACAGTGAATAAAAATGATGGAGACAGTGTCTGGACACGGACGATCAATGCAGGTCAAAACAGGCTTAAGCAGTTCACTAAGTTGTGGTCGATACAAACGCTGACTGACTTGCCTGACCGCTTAAATAATTTGTGGCAGTGGCTGATTGGCTCCTATTGGTTTATCCCAACCGCTTGTGTCATCGTGGGTATTTTACTTGCTCCTTTACTAGTCGCGATTGATCAACATTTTGATCGTGAAACGGTAAAAGAGATCTCCTTCGCCTTTACTGGTGATGACGAAGCTGCGCGCGCGATTATGACTGCCATCGCTGGTGCGGTACTGGGCGTGGCAGGTACGACGTTTTCGATTACAATCGCCGTCCTGTCGATGGCCTCTTCACAGTTTGGTCCAAGACTGCTACGTAACTTTTTGACCGACACACCAAATCAGTTTGTCCTTGGCGCTTTTATTGGTACATTTAGCTATAGCTTACTGGTATTGAAGTCTATCCATAAGTCTGACGTAGCTTTTGGTGTGCCGCAATTGGCAGTGACTTTTGCCATTATCATGGCGATTATCTGTGCGCTGCTTTTAGTTTATTTTGTGCAGCATATGGTACATGCCATTCAAGCGTCACACGTCATTCAAAATGCTAGCAACGATGCGATTGCAAACATTTACTATTGGTATAACGATCGATGTGATATCCAACATCAACGCGATGCTGAGCACCATGATATCGAGCAGTTCCAAAACTGGCCTGCTATGCCGATTTATTCACCAAATTCAGGTTATCTACAGCAGATTTACCTTGAGTCATTGATTGCGCTGTCACAAGATTATGGTGGCGTGGTACAAATGCATGTCAACCTCGGTAATTATGTCACTGACAAAAACGTCATTGGTTACTTTTATCAGCGACCTGCATCTCATCCAAATAACCAACAGAAGACAGCGACCCCGCATCTAGCAGTAATACCTAGAGCACCTGATGGACTGTTTTGGCAACGTCTGGCAGGTTGCCTGCGACTTGAGCAACGATTGGCGCACTCTAACGACATCGCCTATAGCTTAGGACAAATGACAGAGATTGCTGTACGCGCGTTATCCCCTGGTATCAATGATCCAAAGACTGCGGTCAATTGTGTCCAGTCTCTAACCAGCTGTTTGAGTATCATGATGCGCCGCCAGCCACCCAGCCCTTATCATTTTCATATACCGCAATCAGACACTAACGATAGCTCTGAAAATACTATCAAACAGAAGCGTCTGGCCATATTGGCACTAGTCACTCATATTCCAAAGATTTCTGACTTTATCAATGTATCACTTGGTGAGATACGTCGTTATGCAGCTGCTGACCTAATGGTCTTAAAAGCATTATGTCAGGCAATGGTCAATTTGAACTATGCACGGGTAAACAGCGCACAGCAGCAAACGCTATTACATGAATTGCATCTGATTCAGCGAGCTGGAGAAGAGAATTTAAATTATCAAGAGCTGGTCGATGACTTGGTCGCTATGTGCGAACAAGCCAAGCAATTTATCCTTGATAAAGATGCGCAGCACAAGCATTTTAATTATGTCAGTGAGTTTGAAGCCGATATTCGTCAAGCGTTACAGACACAGTCTAGTTAATGAGATGACCAATTAGCTGTTTAAATAAATAGCAATATCAGCCTTTATAAGCACTTTACTTATAAACACGTTACTTATAATCACAACACCTATAGCTAAAAACACTTATAACGTCCCTATAAGCCCTGCGCTTTAGATACTTTTTATATTCATATGAGACTTACTTTTTATGGCATCTGCAACCAGCCTAACAATCCTAGAAATCAGCGCCATATTTTTATCGATTACTGCTTCACTAACTTATATTAATCACCGTTTTATTGGTCTGCCGACCACTATCGGTGTCATGGTCATCTCTATATTATTGTCAATCGGCGCCATATTTTTGGGCTTCTTAGGGTTTGATCAGCTGATTGATTACGAAGTCAGTTTATTGGAGCAACTTGATTTTACCGAAGTACTCTTAGACGGTATGCTATCAATGTTGCTATTCGCAGGCGCATTACACGTCAATATTAGTGACTTAAGACGCTACAAGTTACCTATCGGCATCCTTGCCGGACTTGGTACTATCATATCGGCGATGCTTATTGCGACTGCGATTTATTTTATGTTGCCGTTGTTTGGTTTCGGCCTGCCGTTTCTCTGGTGCCTGTTATTTGGTGCGCTTATCTCCCCTACCGATCCTATTGCTGTCATGGGTATCCTGTCGTCAGCAGGCGCTCCAAAGAGCATCGAGACCGTCATCGCTGGCGAGTCATTGTTCAATGATGGTATCGGCGTGGTCATCTTCGTTTTATTACTAGGGATTTTATCTAGCGGTGATATTCCTACTGCCAACTACGTCGCACATACATTAGCGGTTGAAGCTGGTGGCGGCGTTGTATTCGGACTGGTACTTGGGGCGATTTTGTATTACTTGCTCAAAAGCATTGATAGCTATCAAGAAGAAGTGTTATTAACATTAGCAGGCGTCATCGGTGGCTACGCGCTGGCCAGTCATTGGCATTTATCAGGGCCACTCGCTATGGTGATGATGGGGCTGATGGTTGGTAATCGTGGTCGCGAGCTAGCTATGAGTGATAAGACACGGCACTATATTGATTTATTTTGGGAATTGATTGATGAGATTTTAAACGCTATTTTGTTTGTGCTCATCGGTCTAGAAGTGGTGATGATTGCTTATTCAGGCAATTTATTTATTGCGAGTGGTTTGACCATTTTGATTGCGCTCGTTGCCCGGTTTATCGTGGTAGGCATGACGACCAAGACCTTTCACCGTCAGCTTGATTTGCCTACGGGCGCATGGAAAGTCCTAACGTGGGGCGGTTTACGCGGTGGTATCTCAGTCGCGTTAGTATTACAGCTACCTATCGGATCTGAACGAGAGATTCTATTGGCACTCACTTATGCAGTGGTTATTTTCTCTATCTTGGTACAAGGTCTGAGCGTTGGTAAAGTTGCTAAGAGCATACGTACGGATAAAGCAGTAGATGTATAAGACGAAAATATAGTAGGCACAAAAAATCCAGCGTAAGATACTTGTCTTACGCTGGATTTTTCAACTTAAATTTAAACGCTATATCAAACCTTTTCGTTTCATATTACGATAAACCACAATAATAATCAGCAGATTAGAAACCAATATCCCAAGCTTAAACCAGTCAAATGGGCTAACGATCAGATAGTAGATTTCTATAGGAATAAATACCCCGTAGCCCAGCACTCCAAACCAATACGCCCATGTTTTGTCGTGCCATAAGCCGTAAGCTTCGAGGAAGCGCAAACTGGCATAAGCGAATATCAATAATAAAAACATCGGCCAGTTTTTACTTGCCTGCTGAGCAATACGTACGGCACTGTCTATTTGCGGGGCAAGCATATGACCGAAGCTGCGCTGCCAAGTAACCGTTGCCGTCGTCAGCCAATGCTCAAGATTGGTATGCCACCACCATAATGCCCCTGCTCCTAGTAACGCACCAACACCTTTCACTACCTCATAAATGGCCACTGCTTTGATGGACTCACTCGCCGTACTGCGCGATTTTTCTTGCTGACCATTCATGGTAACCCCTTTATCCTTCGAGGATGGCGGCAGACGGTCATCCTGTTGGGGCAAATTAGCCAAAGAATGTCTCCACAACACGTCCTTGCAACTGCTGATTGAAAAACGGCGTGTTCTTACCACTCGATAGCATCGATTGCGCGGTTACTTGCCACTCAAGGTTAGGATCGACCAATACTGCACCGCCGATAGCTTCATACTGCTCACTAATACCTGCGATTTTTGCAGGATTTAGGCAGATTTTGTCTACCAGTTGCGAGAGTGTTAACACCTCATCATTGACTAGCTGACAAGCCAACGCCATAAACGTATCGAAGTTTGATATACCTGGCGTACTCTCAGCGAATGGTGCTTTTTTGGCCGTACTATTCAGTGGTTCGTGATGACTACAGATGGCATCGATAGTGCCATCTTTTAATCCGCGGCGGATTGCCTGCTGATCCGTATTACTACGTAGCGGTGGTAACACATATGCCTGAGCATTAAAGCCTTCAAGGTTATCATCAGTTAAATACAGTTGATGCATCGCAACATCACACGTAACAGGCAGACCTTTGTCTTTTGCCCAGCGCATGAGCTCGATAGAGGATTTACAGGATAGCTGACTAAAATGAGCAGCGATTCCGGTCTCTTCAACCATCAGCAGCTGCGTAGACAACGCAACAGTTTCTGCAATCCAAGGAATCCCTTGCAGGCCATGATAAGAAGCAATATAGCCCTCATGTGCCACGCCATCTCCAGACAGACTTGGCTCATCAGGATAAAAGAATACTTTCATACCAAAAGTCGCCGCGTATTCTAGTGTACGCAGCAATACTAAATCATTGCGAAAAGGTCTACGCGCATTAGATACTGCGATACAGCCGCCCTTTTTAAGCCCTGCAATGTTAGACGGTCGTTCGCCCTCTAACCCTGTGGTCAATGCACCCAAAATATGCAAGTAAATCCCGCCATCACTTAAGGCGCGCTCACGCAAGCCCTTCAAAAGTGAGCCATTTTCTAAAATAGGATTGGTATCAGGCGGCGTCACTACATGCAAAAATCCATTACCACGAGCAGCACTGCCTTCTGATTTTAGCGTACCGTGTTGCTGTTGGCCTGGCTCACGCAAGCGCGCGCATAGGTCTACTAGTGGTGGTAATAACCACATCTCACGGCCAGAATCGAGTGTAGACAATTTTTCTATTGCGGCTTGCGGCAATGCATCTTTAAATGCTTTTGGTAAATGGTCAAGAATGGGTGCATCCGTATTAAGCATGGTAGACATAACGTTATTACCGTATCAATAAAATGAAATAAATGAGAATAAGTCGCGCGGCAGCCAGTTACTTGCCAGCCGCTTGATGAGCGCGTTGACCTTCCATCGCAAGCGACAAGACCGCCATGCGAATGGCAATGCCGTTATTTACCTGCTTTAAGATAACGGATTGTGCGCCATCAGCCACACTAGAGGCAATTTCAACACCGCGGTTCATTGGCCCCGGATGCATCACCAATGCATCAGGTTTAGCGAGAGCTACTCGCTCTGGCGTGATTCCATAATGCTTATAGTATTCACTTGAGGATGCCAAGAGCGGCGAACCGATACGCTCATTTTGTATTCTTAATCCCATGATCACATCACAGTCAGTGACACACTCATCCATGTTTTCATATACTTGTACACCGAAACGCTCGATACCTTTGGGCAGTAGAGTGCGCGGCGCACAAACACGGATGTCTGTCACACCTAGCGTTTGCAGTGCACTGATATCAGAGCGTGCTACGCGTGAGTGTTTAATATCACCAACGATTGCGATAGACAGCTCTTCAAATGGGCGCGGTGCTTCACGGTGAATGGTCAACATGTCGAGCATTCCTTGAGTAGGATGCGCATGCCAGCCATCGCCACCATTAATAATAGCAATATCAGGCGTCACTTCTGTCGCCATAAAATGCGCGGCACCTGATGCTGAATGTCGGACCACAAAGATATCCGCGGTCATTGCCTGTAGATTCCACAGCGTATCACGCAGACTCTCGCCTTTTTTGGTACTAGAACGTTCAATATCGATATTGAGTACATTGGCACCCAAGCGTTTTTCGGCAACCTCAAATGTCGTCCGGGTACGAGTCGATGGTTCAAAGAACAAATTCATGACCGTATAGCCGTCTAACTCAGGACGATTGATTAGCTGTCCATTTTCATCAAAGAAAGTCTCTGCTTTTGCGATAATAGCTTTGAGCTGTGCTTTATTAAGACCTTCAACACCTAAGAAATGTCTGATACTGCCATCGGTGTTTAGCTGCGGACGACTTAGTGAAGTATTGAGCCTTTGATGAATCGTATTGGGATCAAATTTTGCATAATCAGTCGGTGAAACTGGTTGTGTAGCGCTACTATCGATAGAATTTGACATAATGGCGAGTCTTTATTGTGGGTTTATATGAGTCTATAGTAATCACTTATTCATCTTTGTTCGATCATTTATCACTGATAGGCATAGATACAAAGGACATTTTAACGCTTATTTGCTACAATTTACCGTAATCAAATTCGACCGAAAAATAGCCTTAGCAGACAATCAGAAAGCGTGAATAGACATGCTATATTCTCATAGAGAATAATTCTGACAAAACTATAAATGAATAACAATAGATATAGTGTAGCCGATTTTATGGTCGGGACAAAGATGCCGTATTAGCTATTTAAGAATTTACCTATTTCAGGTGTGCTAAATGCCACCTACTTCTTTACTTTGACACCTATCCATTCTTTTACTTTCCATACCATTTATTAGGAAGCCTTATGACGACCTTAGCAGACTATCTAAACCAACATGCCACTAACCCTGCACTCAATGACGTGATTACCACTGTCACTGATGTCGGTAAGACAATTTCACAGCTACTCAGAAAAGGCGCTTTAGCAGATATCTTGGGCGAAGCAGGTAATCAAAACGTCCAAGGCGAAGATCAGAAAAAACTAGATGTACTAGCAAATGACTTACTGCTAGATGCATTGGCAAAAAACGCACATTGTGCTGGTGTCGCGTCAGAAGAGCTCGATGACGCCACCCCTGCTAATGACGATGGTAGCCTATTGGTGTTATTTGACCCATTAGATGGCTCATCAAATATTGATATCAATATGGCAGTAGGTACGATTTTTTCTGTTCTGCCATATGAGCGCCAAGGTCAAACCAGTGAAAACAGCGACTATCTACAGGCAGGTAACAAACAGCTATCAGCCGGTTATCTGCTATATGGTACCTCTACTGTCCTAGCGCTAACCATCGCTGATAAAGTCGTTATGTTTAGCCTAGATCCAGAGACGTCTGACTATGTGTTGATAGAAGACAACGTGCAAATCGATGCCGATACGAGCGAATATGCTATCAATAGCTCAAACTATCGCTACTGGCGTGCACCGATGCAGCAGTACATTGATGAGTTAATCGCTGGCGAGACTGGGTTACGTGGACGCGATTTCAATACACGCTGGGTAGCCGCCATGGTTGGTGACGTCCATCGTATTTTATGCCGCGGTGGTCTGTTCACTTATCCGTTTGATACCAAATACGCTCATAAAGCGGGTAAACTACGCTTAATGTATGAAGCCAATCCAATGAGTCTATTAATAGAACGGGCAGGTGGCGGTGCGACAGACGCTATCAATCGTATCTTAGATATCGAACCGACTGATATCCATCAACGTGTCCCTGTGGTACTCGGTAGTAAAAACGAAGTCAATTATGTGAAAGAATTACACGTAAATTATTCTAAATAAATAATTGATTGACGTACCTGTTAAGAACAGCCAGCAGAATTCTAAATTCATAATAGATATTTTGCTGGTTATCTAAACGACTCCTTTACCCTTCTCTAAGCGATCCACTATGGTATTAAATCCCACCGAGCTGATTACCTCAGATAAGAACACAACAGTGAAGCTTGTAAAAGCACTGTTGTCCCAAGCACGCCAGCGTAAAAAGAACGGTCAGACAGTCGTAGAAGGCGTCCATTTGATAGATGCTGCGCTGCGTAGTGACTATCCTTTCGCTCAGATACTATTGTCTGAGTCAGCGCATAACCATCCTGAAGTTCAACAGGTATTGACTCGCCTGCCAACTTATACGCCTATTCTTACTTTGTCAGACGCACTTTATGAGAGTATTCGTAGCTTGGGAACTGGCATTGATATCATGGCGATAATCAAAGTACCAACGCCTAGCCTATCGATGATCGATGAGGACTGCTTAATATTGAACGACGTGCAGGATAGCGGAAATGTTGGTACGCTGCTACGTACAGCAGCAGCCGTCGGTATCAGCAACATCCTATGTACCAGTGCGACCGCTCAAGCTTGGTCTCCCAAGACGCTACGAGCAGGTATGGGTGCACAGTTTGCCCTGACTATTTATGAAGGCTTGAGTACGCAAGATATTTTGGATCACGTACAAGTGCCGCTTTTGGCGACTAGCTCACATACAGACACTATCATCTACGAGCACGACTTATCTGCGCCTGTGGCTTGGATTATGGGTCATGAAGGTCAAGGCGTTAGCGATGAGCTAATGCAATGTGCTACGCCTATCGCTTTACCGCAGCCAAACGGGCAAGAGAGCTTAAATGTAGCGATTGCAGGGTCTTTATGTCTGTACGAAACCTTACGCCAAAGACAATACTCTTAGCGTCCATTTATAACTGCTATTAAAACCCTATCTATCAAGCATAAAAAACCCACTATCAATTGGTAGTGGGTTTTTTATTGTCTGTCTACTACTGATGTAGTCAAAGAAGTCTAAAACGGATACAAGGCAGCCGACTGCAGATTGTACAAGTCGTACATCTAAGGAGGGTAACGCCGTGGCCGTTTAGTAGTTCTACGACTATATATTAAACCTTGCTAGTTAGCTCAGGCAATGCTTCGAACAAATCAGCTTCTAAGAAGTAGTCAGCAACGCTAGCGATAGGTGCTTCTGGGTCATTGTTGATAGCAACGATGACTTTAGAGTCTTTCATACCAGCCAAATGCTGAATCGCGCCTGAGATACCAGCTGCAATATATAGCTGCGGTGCAACGATTTTACCCGTTTGACCGACCTGCATATCGTTTGGTACATATCCTGCGTCAACAGCAGCACGCGATGCACCAACAGCAGCACCTAGCTTATCAGCCAATGGCTCAATGTACTTGGTAAAGTTTTCACCGTTTGCCAAGGCACGACCACCAGAAACAACGATACCAGCTGACGTCAATTCTGGACGATCAGACTTAGCCATTTCTTCGTTAACGAAGCTAGCTTTACCAGTTTCTTGTACATTGTCGATAGTTTCAACAGTAGCTGAACCGCCTTCGCTTGCCACTGGGTCAAACGCAGTGGTACGTACTGTTAGTACGACTTTATCTTCTGTCGTTTTGACTGTCGCTGTTGCATTACCTGCATAGATAGGACGCTCAAACGTTTGCGCATCTACCACACCTGAGATTTCAGACAGCATGCTGACGTCAAGTAACGCTGCAACGCGTGGCATAAAGTTTTTGCCAGTCGTGGTCGCAGCCGCTAGGATATGGCTGTAATCACCAGCGATATCAGCAACCAATAGCGCCACGTTACCTGCCAATTGATGCTCATAAGCAGCATTGTCAGCTAATAGTACTTTAGTCACGCCTTCTGCTTTTGCCGCTTCATCAGCAACAGCTTGGCTACCACTACCAGCAACCAATACATGGATATCATCACCCATTTGTTTAGCAGCAGCGATGGTGTTTAAAGTTGCCTTTTTTAGACTGGCATTGTCATGTTCTGCATATACCAAAATTGCCATGGTTTTAGTCCTTTATATATTCGTATTATCTATTCATGCGGTTGTTTGTGTACAAAGCTATTTGAGCAACTATCGTTTAATATGAAATAAAGCAGTCAAACTTATAGCCTTCAAATTCTTAACCTTGTACAGGATATGCCGTAGCGAAGTACCCAATCACTAAAAAATTAAATGACTTTTGCTTCGTTTCTTAGCTTATCGACCAACTCATCAACTGACCCTACTGTAATACCAGCTTTACGGTCAGCAGGTGGCACGACTTTAATAATTTCTTGCTTAGATGTCATATCAACACCGAAATCTGCTGGCGTTTTCTCATCAAGTGGCTTTTTCTTCGCTTTCATGATGTTAGGCAATTTAGCATAACGTGGCTCATTCAAACGTAGATCAGTCGTGATGACTGCTGGCAAATCAAGAGCAACTGTTTGTAGGCCGCCATCGATTTCACGCGTTACGTTTACTTTGTCGCCTTCAACTTTCACTTCTGATGCAAACGTACCCTGACCGATACCCATCAATGCCGCTAGCATCTGACCAGTTTGGTTGTTGTCATCATCAATCGCTTGCTTACCTAATAAGATGATATCAGTGCTTTCAGCTTCGGCGATACTTTTTAGAATCTTAGCAACTTGTAAAGGATATGGTTTTTCGTCACTTACTACTAATACACCACGGTCAGCACCTAGCGCTAGGGCTGCACGAATCTGCTCTTGTGACTCTTTTGGACCGATTGAAGCAACAATGATCTCATCAATGACGCCAGCTTCTTTCAGACGAACCGCTTCTTCTACTGCGATTTCATCAAAAGGGTTGATTGACATTTTAGTGTTTGATAAGTCAACGCCAGAGTTGTCGGCTTTTACACGAACTTTTACGTTATAATCAATGACACGCTTGACCGCTACTAATGCTTTCATACGTTCCTCGTTTATTAATGTTATGAGTTAAAAATTGTCAGTTAAGAACCAAAGGTTCGTTGTGGTTCAAATTGTCGTTCAAAATACTGCTCAAGGTTATTACTACATCAACAGAATATAGTTAACTAAGAAAGATGAGCCAATATCTAAGAGCATATTAGCATTGTATCTCCTACTAATGAAATCTGCTAAAGCTAAGCCAACCGTTATTATCAGACCTATGTATCTTGCGTCAGCAGGCAGATAAGGTCAAGACAACGCCGTGAATAATGCGTCATAAATTTGTCAACACTCTATAATAAATAGTCTATAAGCACATCGTTTCACGATTTTCATTGTTCAGTAGCTTAAAATACTCATACCCTTTATAGCATTCTAAGCCTTAGCTTTACTTAATATTTTGTTATTATTTATCTCTTCAAAGTTAACGGATAAGAATAGTTAGTCGAGTCAGACCTGCGACTTACTATTCTCGCTAGCACCAAGCAATAATTCGCTATCACGTATATCGTCAAATAAAGACCAGTCAGGTTCAACGTCATTATTCTTGATGACACTCATATCACCTGTCGTCTCCATAATCACTGCAAACACTTCTGTTTTCGCTTTGATACCATTTTTACGTAGCACTTCCTGTACATCGCTAGTACTAAGATTGGCCTCTTTTAAGTTATCTTCTAAATATTCACCATGAGCCATTAGGATAATAGCTTGATTATCTATCAAAGCTTTTAGCGGTTTTATTTTGCGTCTGATAACTGAAATAATGCCCTGAATTAAGAATAGCACTGCGACAGCAAATAACCCTTGAAGTAGAGAGGGCTTATCTGACAACACAGTTGACGCCAATATACTACCGATACCCACCGTCATGGCAAAATCATGGCTTGATAACTTGGAAAAACTGCGTAAACCCATCAATCGAGTAAAAAACATCAGCCCTACATAAAAGCCTATAGCAGATAAAGAAATCCCGAGCACCTGTTGCCAGTCAATTGAAAGCCAGTTTTCCCACTTCATAACACAACCTTATCTATTACATCTTTATTAAATCATTGTCCGTTATTACCTGATGATGTTGACCGTCAAAATCAATAGCACTTTACATTAGCAACACTTTGTCATACCAAAAAAGTCCCATAAAAAAAGCAACCTGATAAGAGGTTGCTTCTTTTTAAAGTCGATACAGTATTTTTATTGTTTTAACAAACAAAGTAATCAATGCGTATTGATAATCTTATTGTCATTAAGCTTTCTGGCAAGCAGTTAACTTAACAATAAATGAGATTAGATAGCTTCGATTTGCTCAGCTTGTGGGCCTTTTTTGCCATCACCTAAGATGAAAGACACTTTTTGGCCTTCGGCTAGAGTTTTGAAACCGTTACCTTGGATAGCGCTGTAGTGAGCGAATACGTCTTGTCCGCCGTTGTCTTGAGCGATAAAACCAAAACCTTTAGCTTCATTAAACCACTTTACAGTGCCTTCAACTTTATCTGACATAAATTTTCCTGACTCTTTAACTGTTGGCGAGACTTGTGTCATCACCGATTAATTGATATATACCCTAATATTTTCTGCTAAATGCGGCGGCCAAAAATGCTAAATGTTCTTAAAGAAAATTTGAATTTTTTGCCTCAAATATTTTGAGTACAGTCTGATTATAACAGTTTTCCATGATAGGAACAGTCTAAATTGCTGATTTTTGTAAATAAATACTAACCATTGTTGCAAGCTAACATCGATAGCAATTTTATTTATATCTTATTGATATTAAATATTTTTTATTTATAGATATACTATAACTTCATCAGTAAACCACTAATTAAATAAGTCAGCATAGATGATAGTAGATTGGAATACTAGTTACTGCAATGGTGATGTTGGTAGCCATGCTGAACTCAACACAAGCAAACATAACGCAAAAAACACCAATGAAAATGACTGACTATAGGCAATATATTTTGCTGGAATGACCAAGTCTTTAGGAGAGTCAGGGATACCTTTACGCTTCAGTAGCTTGGTACCATATATCCAGCCAAAGGTCGTGTATATGCCATATGCAGCAGGCACTGCGATAGCTAATGGAGTCAAATCAATAACATATAAAATCACCACTGATATGAAGAACCATAGAGTATCTAACAATGAACTAACTTTGAAGAACTTAGATTGAGGCAGTTTACCATCGGTCTGTTTGAGCATCTCCCCTTCTATCCAAATTAAAACTGCTACCACAGCGCTAAGAGTAATATATACGAATTGCGGCGTTAGCCAGTCTGAATAAGATATTTGCACAGCATACAACCTATTATCTATAGAAAGTGAGAATGAAGCATCCGCCCGATTCAATTACTTAGAAACGAATGAGAACAATAATGAATGTTAATCGCAAGGGCACTTTGGCCAATGTTAAGGTGCCTGCTTATATTGGGCAGCGATTAATGATTTTCAACCGATAACCCCGATTCAAATCAGAGCGCAGAGCACCTATCAAATACTCTGCATAAAAAAACCCATGCTATCAAGTGATAACATGGGCTACTTCATCTAAATCAGATTTTTATCTGAATAAGACTTTTATCTGTATAAAACTTAGTTTTTGTCTTTATCGATGATTTTGTTACCACCGATCCATGGCATCATGCCACGTAGCTTAGCACCAGTGATTTCGATTTGATGATCAGCATTGTTACGACGACGCGCAGTCATTGATGGATAGTTGGTTGCGCCTTCAGAGATGAACATCTTCGCGTATTCACCAGACTGGATGCGTTTTAGTGCATTACGCATGGCTTCACGTGACTGCTCATTGATAACTTCAGGGCCAGTAACATATTCGCCGTATTCAGCGTTGTTACTGATTGAGTAGTTCATGTCAGCGATGCCGCCTTCATACATCAAGTCAACGATAAGTTTTAGCTCATGCAGACATTCGAAATAAGCCATTTCTGGTGCATAGCCCGCTTCTGTTAGTGTCTCAAAGCCCATTTTAACTAGCTCTACTGCACCACCACAAAGTACGGCTTGCTCACCGAATAGATCCGTTTCAGTCTCATCTTTGAACGTTGTTTCGATGATGCCTGAACGACCACCACCAACGCCAGCAGCATATGATAATGCTAACTGTTTGGCTTGACCAGAAGCGTCTTGATAGATAGCGATAAGATCAGGGATACCGCCGCCTTTAGCGAACTCTGAACGTACAGTATGACCTGGTGCTTTTGGTGCAACCATGATGACATCAAGATCGCTACGTGGTACCACTTGGTTGTAATGGATTGCAAAACCATGAGCGAAAGCTAGTGTAGCGCCTTCTTTGATGTTTGGCTCGATCACATCATTATAAAGCTCTTTTTGGAACTCATCAGGCGTCAAAATCATGATAACGTCAGCAGCTTTTACCGCTTCTTCTACTTCAGCGACTTTTAGACCAGCATTTTCAGCTTTTTTCCATGAGCTTGAGTTTGCACGTAGACCAACAGTTACATCGACGTCTGAATCTTGTAGGTTAAGCGCGTGTGCATGGCCTTGTGAACCGTAACCGATAATGGCAACTTTTTTACCTTGGATAATAGATAGGTCACAATCTTTGTCATAATAAACGTTCATAAATAGAGTCCTTGTTCTCAATCATGGCTTGCCATGGATAGTAAGCGCTTATACTGTAGTCAATATAATAACTAAGATAAGCGCTTTGTTGATTAGATAAATAAATTTTGGTTTAAACTGGTTTTGATAAATAATTAAATGCTTAGGGTTTTTTCACCGCGGGCAATACCGATAACACCTGAGCGAACCACTTCCATGATGCGCTCACGGCCAATCACATCGATAAAACCATCAAGTTTGGCTTTGTCGCCCACGATTTGAATCGTATATAAATTGGAATTTACATCGACGATTTGTGCACGGAAAATATCTGCGCTACGTTTAATCTCTTCACGAACACCGCCTGTTGCACGGACTTTAATGAGCATCAATTCACGCTCAACGTGTACGTTCTCCGTTAGGTTAAGCACTTTAACCACTTCAATCAATTTATGCAATTGTTTGGTGATCTGCTCAATTCTTTCAGGTGATGTAATGGTCGTAACCGTTAGACGTGAGATACTTGGGTCATCAGTAGGCGCGACGTTCAAAGTTTCGATATTGTAGCCACGTTGTGAGAACAAGCCGACTAACCGCGACAACGAACCCGCTTCGTTTTCCATCAATACCGAAATCAGATGTTGTTGTTGCATTAGGTACGCTCCCCTTTTGTTAACCACATATCACGCATGGCCTGTCCAGCGATTTGCATTGGATATACATGCTCATTACGATCGACGTAAACATCGATAAATACCAGTTTGTCTTTCATAGCCATTGCTTCAGCTAATTGTGCTTCCATAGTCGCAGGGTCAGTAATTTTGATACCGACATGACCATAGCTTTCAGCCAATTTGACAAAATCTGGTAAGGAGTTCATATAAGACTGGGCATGACGACCTTCATACAGCATATCTTGCCACTGCTTCACCATACCAAGCTGCGCATTGTTAATGTTCAGAATTTTAACTGGTAAGTTATATTGCAAGCAGGTCGATAGCTCTTGGATATTCATCTGAATAGAGCCTTCACCAGTAATACAAACCACATCACGCTCAGGGTTGGCAAGTTTGGCAGCCATTGCATACGGTAGACCAACACCCATGGTACCAAGACCACCTGAATTCAGCCATTGACGTGGCTCATTGTAAGTATAGTAAAGTGCCGCAAACATCTGATGCTGACCGACGTCACTTGTGATAATAGCGTTACTGTTAGTCACTTTATCTAGAGCTTGTACGACACTTTGTGGCTTAATGCCATTATCTGTGCTGGTGTCATAACGTAAGCCATGACGCTTACGCCACTCATTGATTTGTGACCACCAATCGAGCAATGCGTGCTGCTCTAACTGCTTGTCTTGACCAACAATCTCTAGCATGTCCGTTAAGACCGACTTCACATCACCTACGATAGGAATGTGCGCAAGAATCGTTTTTGAAATTGACGCAGGATCGATATCGATATGAATGATGGTTGCGTTAGGGCAGAATTTTTTGACGTTATTGGTTACACGATCATCGAAACGCGCGCCGACAGCCAAAATCACATCAGCGTGATGCATGCTCATATTGGCTTCGTAAGTACCATGCATGCCAAGCATACCTAAGAACTGACGATCAGAGCCAGGGAATGTACCAAGCCCCATCAAGGTATTAGTCACTGGTAAATTCAAACGATGTGCAAGATCTGTTAATTCTTCATGCGCATTGCTCCAAATCACACCGCCGCCTGCATATACAACAGGACGCTGCGCTGCTAATAGCGTTTCAATGGCTTTTTTGATTTGACCGCTATGACCTTTGAGTGACGGCTGATACGAGCGTATAAACACTTCTTCTGGATATTCGTAAGCAAATTTTTCGCTAGGCGCAGTCATGTCTTTTGGCACATCAATGACGACAGGGCCTGGGCGACCAGTCTGGGCAATATAAAATGCCTTTTTTACAATCATTGGAATTTCGCTAGCATGGCGTACCTGAAAACTATGCTTAACGATAGGACGTGATACGCCTACCATATCTGTTTCTTGGAAAGCATCTTCACCGATTAGGCTGCTTGGCACCTGACCTGCAATTACAACCATTGGTACAGAGTCCATAAAGGCAGTAGCAATAGCTGTCACGGTATTGGTCGCACCAGGGCCTGATGTGGCCAACACGACGCCAGTATTACCAGTCACTCGCGAATAAGCATCGGCCATGTGGCCCGCTGCTTGCTCGTGACGTACTAAGATGTGCTCAATATTTTCTTGCTGAAAAAGCGCATCATAAATGTGTAAGACCGCGCCACCTGGATAGCCAAAGATGTATTCGACACCTTCGTCAGTCAGTGCTTGCACCAGCATTTCAGCGCCCGATAGCATCACAGGCTGTGCACTACCTTCTGCAAGACGTTGTTGCTTTTGTTCAAAATTTTTGGCGGCATTACCCGTTTGGGTATGTCCCGTCATGTTCGGACTTTGCGTGGTTTGCGTCACTGTCATCACCTTTTTTTGCGGCGAGAATTTGCGGGATTCTATGAGCGAAAATAATTACTTACCGTCGTTATTTTTACTTATTGAATGATCGCTAATTCTTGTCCATATCAAGAATATCTGCCCAATAGGTTTAATCAAAACTGTCTCATAGGACAATACTAATCAAACACAGCAGTGTATTTTAGGTCAGCTTTGTGATGGATGTTTATCGATATACAGTGACAAGATGCGAGTGCATCTATAAAAGAAGGCGCTTATTATTGAGGTTCGATACTAGCAAGTACCTATTGTGACTTTATTCGTGTGACTTTATTTGTACAGATGCATCGATATACACAAGCAAAAAAACTTCATAGCCAATGCCAAATTATAAGATCTTTAGAACTTACAATAGGCTTCGGGGAAATCTCTTAACCGCGTACTATATCGCGTTTGATACAACTGCTAAAAACACATTTAGCACATTTCAAATAATAAGTTTATCTTAGTCATTGTAGACAGATAAGTCCGGAGACAATGTATCGCTACCAGTAGTGGTCGTTATGCCACTATGCTTGCTATATCATTATCACAAAGGAAATAAAACTGCATAAGCTACCGATAAGTAACTCATCGTTTTCTTTCTCAAGTGCCACGGCAACATCGTAAAAGCCGCTCACTGACCAATCAACTGCTATTATATTCGATGGTTTACGAGTTATTGTCAAGAAAAACTTCTAAAGCCTATCCCAAACTATTAGTTATTAAATAATATACATTGATAAGTATTATTTGTTAGAGTCGATAGTCGATACATTATTACTACTAATAAAACGTTCAAGTGTTATATTTACACCCATATACATTTGATTTTTATTAAATAAGAGGATTGCTACTATGGCATATGCGTCTAAGACATATACCGCTGCCAAACTGTTGATGAGTACCGCGTGTATGCTAATGCTGTCCATGAATGCCAGTCAGGCTATTCAAGTTTATAAATCTATTGGGGCACATGGTGAAGTAAAATATAGCCAACACGCGCCGCAAGTCGGTAAAAATATCGAACTGATTGAGTTTCGTAGTGACGGTAGACAGAATAACGCAGGACAAATGGCAGGAAAAACAGATCCTAACCAGAGCAGCAATGCTCAAACGGCAGAAGAACAACGAGTAGCAGCACTTGAAGCACGTATTAAAGAACAAGAAGCTCAGGCTAATGCTCAACGCTGCCAATCATTACGTAATAACTTGACCAACTTAAATGTAGGCGGCCGTATCTATGAGATGGATGCCAACGGTAAGCGTCAGTATCTAGATGGCCGTGAGATTGAGCTTAAGCGTGAGCGTGTACAGCAAGCAATTACTCAGTATTGCTCTAACCCTTCTACCTAGCCAGACCTCTTGAAAGCAAATATCAAACTATCATAAGCTGCATGACGTGACGAATGGCTGCTAGCATATCCTGAGCTTGTAGCCCTCGTTGCCCCACTAGCAATGTATTGGTGTCGCTATTCGCTTGATTTACTAATACATCTCCTGCAAACCCATGTATAAGAACCGCTTGATGCAAGCTACGCGCCTCTGCTGATAAGTCTTGCTGTGCCAATAGCCCAGTGGTCACCCCAGATAGCACATCACCCATGCCAGCGGTTGCCATGCCAGCATTCCCTACATCACAGACGTATATTTGCTCTTTTCCCTCTTCTTGTTCTAACACTAACGATCCTGCCCCTTTTAATATCCAGTCACCACCATATGTTGCGGCGCACTGTTTTACAGCTTGTAGTCTATTGGACTCAATCTCACTTATCTTTTGATCAAGTAATCTAGCTGCTTCCCCACTATGCGGCGTCAAGCAAACCTGATGATTAGCACTGTATTCTCGTAGCTCTGTTATTAGCTCATGATTACCCATGTGCAGTGATGCCAAGTGATAAAGACCATCAGCATCGATCACGATTGATTTTTCATTCTCTATAGCAGCCTGTACATAATTAATAAATAATGTTTTGGCTTTTTCGTCACGGCCAAGCCCCATCCCAATTGCAACGATACTAGCCTGCTTAATCAGACCTTTCACGCCGCTTATGTCATGTAAATTAATAGTCATCGCATCTGGTAATGAGGTCAATAGTGACCCATGAAAAGCCTCATGGCAGGCAACTGTTATTTTACCGGCGCCTGTCGCCATCGTACTGGCCGCAGACAGTATGGCAGCACCGCCCATACCTTGTGAGCCATCAACACGATTTCCGCCAATGACTAGCACATGACCATAGCTACCTTTGTAGCTGTTTTGGCGACGTGGCTTCATACTATGTGCAGCCGTCAGCAGCGTAGCAACTGGCTCAAATGCTTGACTGGCATTTTTCTGAGCTACCATATGATGGCTAGCTGTTTGCTGACACGCCTCTTGATGAGGTATCAACGGTATATCGACTATGTCTCCGCTATAGTCTGTACCATCTTTAGTATGCAGACCAAACTTGCGCGCAATCAAACATAGAGTTACGTCAGCTTGTATCGCTATGCGCTCGAACACTTCACCAGTAGAAGCCACTAACCCACTTGGAATATCAACTGCTATTGCTAAGGCGTTATTTTGCTGAGTAACGTTGTTAAAAGCGTTAATAGCTGCTTTATAGGCTCCCTCTGGTGCACGATCTAAGCCAATACCAAATAATGCATCGATATAAATATCAGCTGGCAAGTTTCTTTTACCCGCATCATCGTGACTAATAATATCTTCAAATCGTTGATAGTGACAACTGCTAGCTAGAGCTATCTGTAACGCCTTTGTCGCGTCCGTTATATTTCTACTGTCGCTATCTTTATCTCTAGGAGTTTTAGAAGTGACTGGTTGATCATGGATATCAAAATCATTTTCACTAAAACCAACCGTCATTACTTCTACTTGCCAGCCAGCTTGCTGTAAATAATGAGCAATAAGCCAGCCATCACCACCATTGTTACCTTTCCCTACCCAGATACTTGCTCGACGTGGATGAGCACTACGGTGATAAACGTTAGTATTGGCAGAATGGCTAGTACTGACGGTTTTTCGCTCATAAATCTGCTCTATTTGCTG
Source organism: Psychrobacter proteolyticus (assembly GCF_039762275.1). Classification (GTDB taxonomy): domain Bacteria; phylum Pseudomonadota; class Gammaproteobacteria; order Pseudomonadales; family Moraxellaceae; genus Psychrobacter; species Psychrobacter proteolyticus_C. Next base: position 43,334 of record NZ_JBDLOB010000009.1, read on the forward strand.
TGTCATTTGCCAAGCGGCTTGTTTCATCAAACCAAAACTGTCGTATCCCTCTGCAAACCAAGCCTGTTCCATCGCATAAACCTGCTCACTATTATATAGCGCAATAGGTTTTGTATTTTTTATAGATGATAGATTGGTATTATTTCTCATAGCTTATCCTTGGTGCTTCTACTCATTTTTTATTTTATCTAAATTTGGTTGCTCATTTCTCATATCAGCTTAGCAAAAGCTTACTTCGACTTATGTATCAATATGAATGTGAGTTTATTTTCTTTTATACTTGCACTCATTGCTCACTGGCTTATCATAGCGGTATTTACATTACCTCTGATTGTCAGATATGAATAATCTGATTAAAACAAACGAGAAAACATCTAATAAGCACCTACTCTCTATGCCTACTGATAAAAACAAAATCACCATTACGAATCCAACTGTATTTGCAACCACAGCTGATGTTAAGCAGTGGATTACAGCACAAGCACAGGCATTAGGATTTGCTGATTGTGGTTTTCTATCTGTGCATCATCCTTTGTTTACTAAGCAGATTGAACAACTACAGAAGTGGCTAGATAAAGGTTATGAGGGTCAACTGCAGTTTATGCACAATAATCATGATCTGCGCGCTCATCCTGATCAGCTAGTCGAGGGCGCAAAGACCATCATCAGCGTACGTATGGACTATCTAACTCAAGCACCCACACCGCGTGCTGTCACTGATAACGACCATCCTAATAAAGGCATCATTGCGCGTTATGCAAGAGGGCGCGACTACCATAAAACGATGCGTAGCCGTTTAAAGCAATTGGCTTTAAAGATAGAAACAATGCTGCCTGAATGGCAACATTTGGATATCGGTTCAGAGAAAGAATTTGTGTTTAGACCTTTTAGCGATTCGGCGCCTATCTTTGAGCGGCCTATTGCAGATGCAGCAGGTCTCGGTTGGACAGGTAAACATACACTACTTATAAATAAGCAAGCTGGCTCATTTTTTGTGCTTGGTGAGCTATTTTTGAGCCTTGAGCTACCCGACGATAAACCAGTCAAGGAGCATTGCGGTAGTTGTAGCGCTTGTATTGACATATGCCCTACTCAAGCAATTGTAGCGCCCCATGAGCTCGACGCCTCTGCTTGTATCTCCTATTTGACTATCGAGCACGATGGAGTCATCGATAGCAAATATAGACGCGCGATAGGCAATCGGGTCTTTGGCTGTGATGATTGTCAGTTAATCTGTCCATGGAATCGCTATGCAAACCTTACGACCGTCAATGACTTCGCACCAAGGCATGGATTGGATAATAGTAGCTTGCTTGAACTATGGCAGTGGCAAGAAGCCGACTTTATGAAGAACACTCAAGGTAGCCCACTAAGACGCACCGGCTATGTGAATTTTTTACGTAATATCGCTATCGGACTTGGCAATGCTAATGCTAGCTTAGAAGTAGTCGAACAGTTAAAATCTAAATTGACCTTACATAATGACATGCTAGATGAGCATATCGAATGGGCTCTAGCTGAGCAGCACAATAAGCTAGACTTAACCAATTAACCAATTAACCAATTAACCAATTAACCAATTAACCAATTATTTTATGATTATCAAATCTCCCTGAGATAAAATGGTTATTTGAAGTATACAACATAAAAAAAGCCTCTTAATGATAAGAGGCTTTTTTATTAGAATGCCATATTCAACATACTATCTTTCTATACACTTCTTGTAGCATTACGGCTTCGGAATACGTAATACTTGGCCTGGATAGATTTTATCTGGATCAGATAACATTGGTTTGTTTGCTTCGAATATCTTCATGTAATCGCCAGATGAACCATAAACTTCTTTAGCAATCTTAGACAAGCTGTCACCAGACTTTACCGTATACATCGTAGATTCAGGCGCATCTTCTTCAATATCGATGTTATCAATAACTTTTGCAACGTTTTGCACGTTACCGATAGCGATAATGGCTTTTTCACGGTCAGCTTGAGTTTTAGCATTACCACTGATTTCTGCAGTATCTGTAGAACCATTATATTTAATTTTTAGGTTACTGATATTGAGGTTCTGCTGCTGAATACGGCGCAACAAAATATTGGCAACTGATTGTGCACTCGGCTCACTGCTTTGTACTGGTGTATTGGCATCTGCTTTCGTTTCTGTCTTAGCATCATGCTTTTCGTCATCACGGTTAAAAATCTTATCACCGATATCTTTTGCAAAGCTAAACATACCCATATATCTACTCCTTGAAATATTATTATTTGTCATTCTTTTAATGAAACACGCAATCAAACGATATTTTGAATGTCTGACTGGCATCTTTTTCTACGACTTACTATTATTAGTATAGATAAAGTGAGCTAATGTAGATAGTAATAGTATGTTGAGTAATGTTGAATTGACGTAGTCAATGTTAAATTCGATTGCTGTACTTAAAAATATCAATCACGCGCCCATAAAAAAACCGCCTATCTAATCAGATAAGCGGCATTATAAATCTGCTAAATAAGTAGCAGATTATAGTTGGGCTTGTACGTAATCGATTGCTTTTTGAACAGTAGTCAATTCTGCAGAATCTTCATCAGGAATAGTGATACCAAAATCACTTTCAAATGACATAACCAATTCAACTAGGTCTAAAGAATCTGCACCTAGGTCTTCCATGAATGAAGCATCGTTGTTGATGTCTTCAACATTCATACCTAGTTGCTCAGCTACTGCTGCTTTTACTCTTAGCTCGATATCATTACTCATGTAGATCACTCCGTTATCATCTATTATTTTTAATAAACTGCTATATCGCCTTATTTAAACGCCATAGCATGGTATATAAAATGCGTTTGCCAGACCAGCAATGCTGTCTGAGTACTCTATGACATGTTATACAGTCTGTCTGATGTCTAATAAAGCCCTGTTATCATACAGGGCTTTGACTCAAAAGTATCCGTCATTATAGCACCCTTTATTATAGTTTACACTCGTTCACACAGTTTTTTATTATAACTATGTAAAGCTTGTATATTGACTACATATACATGCCGCCATTGACAGGAATGACAGCACCTGTGACATAACTGGCCTCGTCGCTAGCCAAGAAATGTACCGCTGCAGCGATGTCTTCTGGCTGACCAAGACGGCTGATAGGTACAGCATCTAACATAGAGTTCAATAGACGCTCATCAAGCTCATCTGTCATATCCGTTTCGATCAAGCCTGGTGCCACGCAGTTGATGGTCACTTGGCGTGAACCAATCTCACGTGCAAGCGTACGGCTAAACCCTTCTACGCCAGCTTTGGTCGCCGCATAGTTAGATTGGCCCGCATTGCCCATTTGAGCGACGACAGAGGTAATGTTGATAATGCGGCCACGGCGTGCTTTCATCATACCGCGTACAGCACGTTTGCTCATGCGATATACTGATGTTAAATTGGTATCGATAACATTTTCCCAATCTTCATCTTTCATGCGCATCAGTAGGCCATCTTGAGTGATACCTGCATTGTTAACCAATACTTGCACCGCGCCATAGACGCTTTCGATCTCTTCAAACAACTTGTCAATTTGAGCAGTATCACGTACGTCTAAAACACGACCAATACCGCCAGTATCATGAAGGTAGTCATCGATAAGCTCAGCGCCCTTCTCGGTGGTCGCGGTTCCAATGACAAAATGTCCTTCTTTAGCAAAACGCTTGGCCACTGCCTTGCCAATACCTCGGCTAGCGCCAGTCACTAATGTAATCGTACGGCTCATGATAACACCTCCAATAATTTTTCTAGACGGGCAGGCTTGTCAGTAGGATAGCTGGCGATTGGCTGCGCCTGACGCTTCGCCAAATTGCTCAGTACATTACCACTGCCGCATTCGATTAAGATATTAATTTGCTTATCAGCCAGCTCTTGCATGGTTTTTGACCACAATACTGGCTCGCTCAGCTGTTCGGTCAATGCTTGCTTGATACCGACCGCACTGGTTTCGACACGCGCATAGCGATTTTGTATAACAGGAATGGTTGCCTGATCAAACTTGATACCCGCTAGTATCTCAGCCAATGCATTGCTGGCAGGTTCCATAAGTGCACAATGAGAAGGCACACTCACTTTTAGAGGAACAGATTTTTTGCCCGTGTTTTTAACTTTATCAATAACAGCGTTAACACCAGCCGCGTTACCCGAGATAACCACTTGTCCTGGACTATTGAAATTGGCTGCACCGACTACCGCATCTTCGACATGTTCAGTTGCTTGCTCACACAAGTTTTCTACTCGGTTGTCTTCTAGTCCTAATACTGCAGCCATAGCAGTATCTACACCTACAACGGCCTCTTGCATCAACTGACCGCGCTTATGTACTAAAGTGACTGCATCACCCAGCGATATCACATTGGCAGCACACAGGGCACTGTACTCGCCCAGAGAGTGACCAGCTAAATAACAAGGCGTCTCTTCTATTTTTTGTTGTAGGACACGCCAAATAGCAATACTAGCTGTCAAAAGCGCAGGCTGAGTATATTGGGTTTGATTGAGTTTTTCCTCGTCCTGACAGATTGCCCACAAATCCTCACCAAGCGCATCACTCGCTTCGGTAAATGTATCACGTATCTCTGGATAGATTTCGGCAAGCTCGCTCGTCATCGCGACTGCTTGAGATCCTTGTCCAGGAAAAATGACCGCGATACGAGCGGGTTGCTTTTTTACCATATCGGGTACAGAAGCCATAACCAATATTCCTTATCTGATTAGAAATATCCCTAAAAACAATGGGGTGTATTATATTATTAGATGCTATACAAAGCCGCTACTTCAAGTATTTATGCAAGAAAACGGATTGTCAGTAAACTATACACTGACAGACACTATTATCATAGCGGATGCAAACCAAACAGCAAGAGTAACGCTGCTCAAATTAAAGGAGCAGATTATATCAGCACATTTTTAAATCTACTAAAAATAACAAGTGAATTAAGCAATAAGTCTAGTTATAAATAACAAAAAGCCAAGTTATCCAGCCACATAATATATGATAGCGAAATAACTTGGCTTTTTTTAGCTCAAAGCTTATTGACTAATAATAACTAGGCAAAAACAATAATAGTCACCAGTACTATTATCATCTTCGCCTAAGCTATCACAGAGCCAATGTCTTAGGCGTCTTGGCTGACTTTGAACAGTTGACGACCACGGTAGAAACCATCTTTAGTCATGTGATGACGACGATGTTTTTCACCAGTAGTAGCATCTACGCTTAGTTCAGCAATTTCCATACGGTGATGTGAACGGCGCATGTCACGACGAGAACGGCTTTTACGACTTTTTTGAACAGCCATGATATAGCTCCTATACTTAAAAGGGATAAGCTTGAAATTCAGCTTAAGTCGATACTGACAGAGGCTATATAATCATAACAACCTAAGTCTTAAGCATCATTAGTTAAATAGATTGCCACTCACATAAAGCACTGACCAAGGCTGAATTCTATAAAAAATTTACCCAGTCAGCTTCTATTAGTAAGCAACAGGTTGCTCGAATGCAATAAACCGGACATTATACGCATGTTTATTAAATTAATAAAGCCCTGCCTTGCACTCTTCTGTACAAAGCTGATAAAAGGCTTTTTAAATGCATTGAGTAGATAATTTTGACGCTTATAGTTTGCCTTTTAGCGAGGCTAAAGCAGCAAAAGGATTTTCACCTTCCTCTTCTTCTGGTATCTCACCAAACTGCTCAACAGACATCTCACAATCGTCGTGCTTTGGAGCCATTGGGGTTTTAAGCAAGATCTCGTCTTCTACCAACTTCTTAAATGGCAACAGACGCTCTGGAGATTGCTCGGTGACGATTTCATCCAGTAATAAATAATCTTGTTCATCTTTAACTAAACGAACCTGACTATCGTTTTCTAGTAGCGCGATGTCATAATCATCAGACAAGTCTATCGCGATTGGTTGTAAGCAGCGCTGACAAGTTAGCCAAACATCACCTGTCAAAGTAAATGCTAGATGCAAGACGTTGTTGCGACGATATAAGTTAGCGTTGAGCTGTATGTCTGACTGCTCATGTTCAGTGCTCAGAGTAGTAGCAAGACGATCAAACGAGCTTGGTTTTACCTCTCCTGACCATTCATAACCAGTGTCTGCCCACTTATCTAAAGAAATATGCTCAGGCATGCCAGTAGATACAGGCGCTTTTTTATTGTCAGCGTGAGGTGCTGACGGTTTAGTTTCTGGAGTGCTTGACATGCGCGGCCTCATTCATAAAAACGGTGTATAATATTGCCTGCCATACTAACGGAAAGTGCCATATTCTGCTAGCGCTAGTATGTTAAGATTTTTTGATAGTAAATTTGTTTAAGCTCTTCTACTACTTACCTTTTACCTAAAGTTTTTTGTCTTTAGTATTTATTAAGTCAATGTCTTCTCTATGAATCTATCCGATAACAAGATTAATTTTTCTGATTTACTTCCTCCTGCTGGAGCAAGTTCGTTGCTACAACAGCTTATTCAATTAAAAAGTCATACTGAAAGGTCATCTAGCAATATACTCTCTCATGATAAAAATGAGTATTTAAAAGAATGGAGAAGTCAGTGGCAAGAATTGTCTAGTATCCAATCTGACGATATTTACTCAGCAGAATCGATAATTGATAGCGAACGATTAGCTACCGACTGGCTCATACAGTTATTTAATATTTTATTTGCTGATCAGCAAGTTATATTGGTTCGTAGCAATGATGAACCCGAGTATTTTCCAGCTCAAGATAATGAACCCGCTCGAATTGAATTCGCTCATGGCTTTTTTGCCAGTGCTTTACATGAAATCAGTCATTGGTGCGTGGCTGGTGATGCTCGTAGACAACTATCTGATTTTGGCTACTGGTATGCACCAGATGGACGATCAGCGGCGCAGCAGCAGGCATTTGAGCGTGTAGAAATCAAACCTCAAGCATTAGAGTGTTTATTCACCTTAGCATGTGGACGAAATTTCCAAGTCTCACAAGATAATTTGTTTGCCGACTTCGACACTAGTAGTAGCACCTTTGCTATTGATGTCTATCAGCAAGTCCAAAACTATATAGCCAAACCTCATACTCTGCCGCGTGACGCTAAGACTTTACTGACTGCATTACTTAGCGCTTGCATTTCTCCATCTGAAATCAGCGCTTAGTTTAAATTACTAAGCGTTCCTACTTATTAACGATTTTCTACGGTTGGTAACGCCTTGCCACTAAACTTATATCTGCTTTGAGCTATACTGATAACTGAAGTAGTATTTTGAAGATATCGATCTGCTTTAGTTCTAAAATAGTTTTTCTAATATATCTAGTAATTGAACCACATCTAATTAATGAAAAATTTGTCTCAACTAAAAACCAATAATTATAAAATAAGGAACCACTATGGAAGTCTTCTATATTCATCCCGATAATCCGCAGCCACGTCTCATTGAGCAAGCCGCTGACCTATTGCGCAAAGATCAGCTAATTATTTACCCAACTGATACCAGTTATGCTTTTGGTTGCCGTTTGGGTGCAAAGGATGCCCTAGCGAAGCTTAAGCAAATCCGCGAACTCGATGATAAGCATCAATTTACCTTGCTGTGCCGCGATCTAAGCGAAATTGCCAATTATGCAACAGTTGATAATGTGCAATTTAAACAGCTGAAAGCCCACACCCCTGCCCCAATTACTTTTATTCTTACTGCCACCAAAGACGTACCGAAAAAACTGGCCCATGCAAAGAAAAAAACCATTGGTATTCGTGTGCCTAGTAACCCTATTGCTCAAGCATTATTAGAAGCGATGGATGAACCTATCTTAACCAGCTCACTGATTTTGCCTAATCGAGACGATATTTTGGATGACCCGTTTGAGATTGAAGACTTACTGGGTAACCAAATCGACGGTCTCATCAATGCAGGTATAAAAACGACCAAGCTTACTACTATCGTAGATATGACTAGCAGCGTTCCTGAAGTTATCAGGCAAGGTGCGGCTGATGTCGATTCGTTATTACTCTAAGCAGCTAGTTATTGCTTTAAACAACTAATAGTATATTTAGTCAAATTTAAGACAAAAAAAAGCTCCAATTGCATTGGAGCTTTTTTATGGAATATGTCTTAGGTGCAAAACTAGTCGCGATCAACCAATTCTACATAAGCCATTGGCGCATTGTCACCATCACGGTAACCGCATTTTACGATACGCAAATAACCACCTGGACGCGTCTGGTAACGAGGACCTAACGTGCCAAATAATTTGCCTACCATAGCTTTGCTACGCATACGGCTGAATGCTAAACGACGGTTAGCAACGCTGTCTTCTTTAGCCATAGTGATCAATGGCTCGGCAACGCGACGTAGTTCTTTAGCTTTTGGTAAAGTTGTTTTGATCAGTTCATGCTCAAATAATGAGTTAGTCATGTTCTGAAACATTGCCTTACGATGACTGCCGGTACGACCCAGCTTGACTCCACTCTTACGATGGCGCATAGTCAAAAATCCTTAAAGTTTAACGGCTACGATAAGAAAAGCGATCATCAACACGTAAATCAGCTGGTGGCCAGTTATCTAGGCGCATACCGAGCTCTAAATCTTTAGACGCTAATACGTCCTTGATTTCTGTCAATGATTTCTTACCAAGATTTGGGGTTTTTAGAAGTTCAGTCTCTGAACGCTGTACCAAATCACCGATATAGTAAATGTTTTCAGCTTTCAAGCAGTTGGCTGAGCGAACCGTTAGTTCAAGATCGTCCACAGGGCGTAATAGCACCGGATCAACCTCTTCTTTCTCTTTCACAGGCTCAGGCGCTTCTTCAGCTTCTAGGTCAACAAAGATAGAAATCTGTTGTTGTAAAATAGTGGCTGCTTTACGAATTGCTTCTTCTGGATCTATAGTGCCATTAGTTTCAAGCTCAATGATAAGACGATCAAGATCAGTACGCTGCTCTACACGAGCGTTCTCAACCTGATAAGCAACACGAAGCACAGGACTAAAACTTGCATCAAGCTTTAAGCGTCCAATTGCTTTAGTATCACCATCTTCACGGCGCTGGTTTGCTGGCTCATATCCACGACCCATCACTACACGCAAACGCATCTTAAGATGACCACGATCGCTCAATGTACCCAAGACCAATTCTGGATTGATGATGTCAACATTGTGCGGCAACGCGATGTCTGCAGCAGTAATAGTGCCTGGACCTTGTTTATCCAAGGTCAAAAATACTTCATTTTGGTCATGAAGCGTAATCGCTAAGCCTTTTAGGTTCAAAAGCAAATCAAGTACGTCTTCTTGCAGGCCTTCAAGCGTTGAGTATTCATGGTCAACACCATCAATCTCAGCTTCAATGACTGCAGCACCAGGTAATGAAGATAACAAGATGCGACGCAGAGCATTACCTAGGGTATGCCCAAAGCCGCGTTCTAACGGTTCGAGCGTGACTTTCGCAATCGTTTCGTTAACCGTATCCACATTAATGGCATTCGGCGTTAGAAACTCAGTTGCATTTAGCATCATGATGTCACCTCGATTTATTAAACTGGTTTAATTAACGTTAATTGCTCAATGCCATTTTCATAACATTGAGCATTACGTCATTACTTAGAGTATAGCTCAACGATCAAGCTTTCGTTGATTTCAGCAGGTAGATCAATACGATCAGGCGCATGTTTAAACGTGCCTTGTAGTTTGCTGTGGTCAACATCAAGCCATTCTGGAATACCACGTTGTGTCGCTAATTCGATAGCGTTTTTAATACGTAGCTGTTCGCGAGATTTCTCTTGGATAGCGATGACATCACCATCTTGAAGCTGAATTGAAGGAATGTTCACACGAACAAACTCATCACGGCCAGCTTTTTTTACCATAACAGTACGATGACTGACTAGCTGACGTGCTTCTGCGCGAGTTGAGCCAAAGCCCATGCGATATACAACGTTATCTAGACGGCTCTCAAGCATTGCTAGCAAGTTTTCACCAGTAGCGCCACGCTTACGAGCAGCTTCTTTATAGTAGTTCGCGAATTGACGCTCTAGTACACCATAAATACGCTTAACTTTTTGCTTTTCACGCAACTGTAAAGCATATTCTGAGGTCTTGTTACGGCTTACGCCATGCTGACCTGGTGGACGACCAGCTTTCTTCGTTTTTACGTCATACGGTTTAACGCCAGACTTAAGGCCTAAATCCGTACCTTCACGACGTGATAATTTCAGTTTTGGTCCAATATAGCGGGCCATTGTTATGTCTCCTATAAGCTTTTAGTATAAAAAGCTTCGTCTTTAATATTAGACGCGGCGCTTTTTCGGCGCACGGCAACCATTGTGTGGGATTGGGGTTACATCAGAGATGCTGTTAACTTTATAACCCAATGCACCTAGTGCTCTTACCGCAGACTCACGACCCGGTCCTGGTCCTTTGACCAAAACATCGATATTCTTAACACCATATTCTTGGGCCGCTTTACCAGCGACTTCAGCTGCAACCTGAGCTGCAAATGGTGTAGATTTACGTGAACCACGGAAGCCTTGTCCACCTGAAGTGGCCCAAGCCAATGCATTACCTTGACGATCGGTAATCGTAACAATGGTGTTATTAAAAGACGCATGGATATGGGCAATGCCCTCCGATACTGAACGACGAGCCACCTTTTTGCGACTGCGAGTGTCTTTTGCCATCTTTTAGCTTCCTAAGTTAATTATCTTTTGAGAGGGCGTGTCGGACCCTTACGAGTACGAGCGTTGTTCTTGGTGTTCTGACCTCTAACTGGTAGGTTACGACGATGACGAATGCCACGGTAACAACCAAGATCAACTAAACGCTTGATGTTCATTGAAACTTCACGACGAAGGTCACCTTCAGTCATGTAGTTTGCAACTTGTGCACGGATAGCATCTAACTGTGTATCATCTAACTGACTGACTTTAGTAGTAGGGGCGATGCCAACTGCTTCTAAGATTTTCTGAGCAGTGGTACGACCTACACCAAAGATGTAAGTTAGTGAAATAACAGCATGCTTATTATCCGGAATGTTTACGCCGGCAATACGAGCCATTGATTTCTCTCCATTAAAGAAAAATAAGCGTTATCTAGCGATAAGGCTTTACTCTTCAGATTTGTTGCTGTTAATACTAGAGCTTTTATAGTCATTATCGATGTTTTGACTATAAGTCTGCTCATCGATTCTATTATAAAAGATTTTGTATAAACACGGCAAGTGGCGGATGATATCGCATCCGCCGTTATTTTTCAAGTATTAATTTAATTAGCAGCGAAAACTAAATGTTTTCTAATACTAAATATTAACCTTGACGTTGCTTGTGGCGAGGTTCTGCTGTACAAATAATATGTACACGGCCTTTACGGCGCACAACTTTACAGCTACCACAAATCTTTTTAACTGATGCTTGAACTTTCATAGCATGCTCCTTGAAATATCGTACCGCTCATTTAAGGTTGAGTGGGCGATTGAATTAACGTCTGATCATGATATTGATGGGTCATCAAATGCGCTTGAATCTGCGAGATGAAGTCCATTACCACAACCACCATAATCAGTAAAGACGTACCACCGAGTTGAAACGGCACACCAAACGATGACTGGACGACCATTGGCATTAAACAAATAACCGTCATATACATCGCGCCAATAAAGGTCAGTCGGTTTAATACATGATCGAGGTAACGCTGAGTTTGTTGTCCTGGGCGAATACCTGGGATATACGCACCACTACGTTTAAGGTTCTCTGCTACTTCACGCGGACTAAATACCAATGCCGTATAAAAATAACAGAAGAAAATAATCATTGCGCCAAACAGTACTAAATATAGCGGCTGTCCTGGAGACAGTACCAATGCCATATTTTGAAGTATTTTCTGTACAAAGGTAGGATCAGTCGATTGACCAACCCACTGCCCTAAACTTGCAGGAAACAATAACAAAGAACTGGCAAAAATAGCGGGGATAACCCCTGCCATATTTAGTTTCAACGGCAAATGTGATTGCTGCTGAGCGTAAATTTTGCGACCTTGTTGCTGTTTTTGTGCATAGTTCACAGGAACACGGCGTTGAGCACGTTCAATATAAACGATACCCGCAGTAACCGCGATACCTAGCAGTACAAAAATAAATAGCACAATCAAGTTCATCTGACCTTGATTGACCTGTTCAATAGACTGCGAAATCATACCTGGCGTACCAGCCACAATACTCGCAAAAATGAGCATTGAAATACCATTACCTACGCCACGTTCTGTAATCTGCTCACCAAGCCACATTAAGAACATTGCGCCTGCTACTAAAGAAGTAACAGCTGGAATATAAAAGGTAAGACCAGTAGATAAAGTAAGGTTTTGGCTGATTAAGCCGGCACACATTCCTAATGACTGTACTAGAGCCAAAGCAAGCGTTCCCTGACGGGTGTACTTGTTTAGCTTGCGTCGTCCCGCTTCACCTTCTTTTTTGAGGGCTTCAAGCGATGGCAATACTGCAGACATCATCTGTACGATAATCGATGCTGAAATATATGGCATAATACCAAGCGCCATGATAGACATACGCTCTAGCGCACCACCTGAGAACATATTAAACATGCTCAGAATGGTGTTTTCGTTGCGCGAAAACAGATCAGCCAAGTTAACTGGGTTAATACCCGGAACTGGAATATGTGACCCTAAACGATAAACAATCAATGCGCCGATTAAAAATAATAAACGCGTCCATAGCTCATCATACTTACGTATAAATGCGAATGGATTAAGCGGTATACCAGCCGATGACATTGATTGTTTTGACACGTTACTACTCCTCGATGCTACCACCAGCAGCTTCGATAGCTTGCTTAGCACCTTTAGTCACTTTAATACCTTTGAAAGTATAAGCTTTAGTGACTTCGCCTGATAGCATTACACGAGCACGTTTCATATCGTGACGGATAAGGTTAGCAGCTTTAAGTGTTTCAAGGCTAACTACATCGCCTTCAATTTTATTCAGTTCAGAAAGACGTACTTCAGCAGTCTTCATAGCCAGTTTACTGGTAAAACCAAATTTTGGTAGACGGCGATATAAAGGCATCTGACCACCTTCAAATCCTGAGCGAATGCTAGAACCTGAACGAGATTTCTGACCTTTTACACCACGACCACCAGTCTTACCAAGACCTGAACCGATACCGCGACCACGACGTTGGGCAGTTTTCTTTGCGCCAACACCTGGTGATAATTCATTTAATCTAAGACCCATTACGCTTCCTCCACTTTTACCATGTAGTTAACGCGATTGACCATACCACGAGTCGAAGGAGTATCTTCTACTACTACAGTATGATTAATACGGCGTAAACCCAATCCTTTCAAGCTCGCTTTGTGGCTCTTTAGGCGATGGGCACCCGATTTAAATTGAGTGACTTTCATTTTTTTCATCGTAACTCACCTAGTCTAAGTTAACCCAAGATTTCGTCTACAGATTTACCACGTTTAGCTGCCATCTTCTCTGGAGTTGACATATCACGTAAACCGTTAAACGTTGCGCGAACAACGTTAGCAGTATTGGTAGAACCATAACATTTAGTCAAAACATCTTTGACACCAGCAACTTCTAATACAGCACGCATTGCGCCACCAGCGATTACGCCAGTACCTTCAGATGCAGGTTGCATATAGACTTTACTAGCACCATGACGTGCTTTGATTGGATGATGCAAAGTTGCATCATTTAGCTCAACAGTAATCATATTACGTTTGGCAGCTTCTAGTGCTTTTTGGATAGCAGCTGGCACTTCACGTGCTTTACCGCGACCAAAACCTACACGACCATTGCCATCGCCCACTACAGTCAATGCAGTGAAAGAGAAAATACGACCACCTTTAACAACTTTCGCTACGCGATCAACGGTAACTAAGCGTTCTACTAGACCGTCAGTCTGTTCATTTTTATCATTTTTATCATTTCTAGCCATGATTAAAACTCCAATCCGTTTTCGCGAGCAGCTTCTGCTAAAGCTTTAACTCGACCATGATATTTGAAACCACTACGGTCAAAGGCAACTTTAGTAATGCCAGCTGCTTTTGCGCGTTCTGCGATCATTTGGCCTACAGACGTTGCTGAATCAGCATTACCAGTCGCGCCTGAACGCAAGCTGCTGTCTAAGGTAGATGCCTGAGCAATCACTTCACCACCATTTGGAGAGATAATCTGGGCATAAATATGTTTTGACGTGCGGTTAACCGTTAAGCGATGAACGCCTAAGAAACGGATATGCGCGCGTGTTTTCTTAGCTCGACGCAGACGAGCTGCTTTTTTATCAAACATTTCAACTCACCTTATTTTTTCTTAGCTTCTTTGCGAATCACATGCTCGTCACTATAACGAATACCTTTGCCTTTGTAAGGCTCAGGTGGGCGGAAACCACGGATGTTAGCGGCTGCTTGACCAAGCTGCTGTTTATTGTTTGATTTCAAAACAATTTCAGTTTGCGTTGGCGTTTCAGCTGATACACCTTCAGGTAACGTATACTCTACTGGATGAGAATAACCAACGTTCAAGGTTACTTTGTTACCAGTAACTTGCGCGCGATAACCAACACCAATCAACTGAAGACGTCTTTCAAAGCCTTCGTTTACGCCAGTAACATAGTTGTTAACAAGAGCGCGCATGGTGCCAGTGTGCATCATAGCTTCTTTTGAATCGACTGTAGGTGAGAAAATGATAGCATCATCTTCCTGTTTCAGCTCGACCAATTCATGCAGGCGTAAAGACATAGAACCGTTCTTGCCTTTAACTTCGACCTGCCGATCGTTCAAAGTAACGCTTACGCCGTTTGGCAGCGTCACTGGGGCTTTAGCCACACGAGACATAGGAATATTCCTTAAAAAATTTAACTTCTTTATATTAGCGAAAAAACTAACAGGCTAAAAAGCGTGTTAGTTTAGCATAGTTGACTGTGTTAGACATCTATCAATTCGAAATAATTTAATATTACTCAACCAATAGAAGCCTAACAACCATCAAATAGACTTCATCGTCGTATAGCTTACGCTACAAATGCGACGATTTCACCACCGATACCAGCAGCGCGTGCAGCACGATCGCTCATGATACCTTGGCTAGTAGATACGATAGCAACACCCATACCTTGCTTAACAGTAGGGATAGCGTCTTTACCGCGGAACTGGCGTAAACCAGGACGGCTATAACGTTGGATAGTTTCGATGACAGCACGGCCTTCGAAATATTTCAATTCAATAGTAAGGGTTGCTTTGTTGTTTTCTTCTTCAGCAACAACAGCGCTAGCCACATAACCTTCGCTAACTAGTAAATCAGCAATTGATTTACGTAATTTAGAGCTCGGCATTGCTACCGATACTTTGTTAGCCATTTGTGCGTTACGGATACGGGTTAGCATATCCCCAACGGTATCTTGCATACTCATATAGTTACTCCTTACCAGCTTGCTTTACGAACACCAGGCACATCGCCTTGCATGACACGCTCACGCAGCATATTGCGTGATAAGCCAAACTTGCGGAAGTAACCGTGAGGACGACCGGTGATAGCACAACGATTACGCAGACGTACTGGTGATGAGTTGCGTGGAAGAGCTTGTAGCTCTAACATCGCTTCCATACGAGTTTCGTCACTTGCAGTCATATCACTGATAGTTTCTTTTAGCTTGATACGCTTTTCAGCATATTTAGCAACCATTTTTTCGCGCTTTAATTCGCGGTTAATCATGCTCTTCTTTGCCATAACGTCTTTACCTTATTTAAATGGGAAGCCGAATGCTTTAAGCAACGCACGACCTTCTTCATCAGATTGAGCTGACGTGGTGATTGTCACATCCATACCACGGATACGATCAATCTTGTCAAAATCTACTTCTGGGAATACGATTTGTTCTTTGATACCCAGTGAGTAGTTACCACGTCCGTCAAAGGCTTTAGGTGAAAAACCGCGGAAATCACGAATACGAGGAATTGCAATGGCAACGAGACGATCTAAAAATTCGTACATTTGCTCACCGCGTAGCGTTACTTTACAGCCAATTGGCCATTCTTCACGAATCTTAAAGCCAGCAACTGATTTACGCGCTTTGGTGACAACAGGTTTTTGACCAGCAATCGCGGTCATATCAGCTACAGCACCTTCCAACAATTTCTTGTCTTGAGACGCGCCGCCTACACCCATGTTAAGTGTGATTTTAGTGATTTTAGGCACTTGCATCACATTTGCCAAACCAAGCTCTTCTTTGATTTGCTGCTTTAGTTCATCGTTATATAAAGATTTTAATCTTGCCATTACCATTACACCCTTAGTGTCTTACGCAGTCGCCACTACTTCACCGCTTGAACGATAGACGCGTTGTTTCTTGCCGTCTTCGCCAAACTGATAAGTAATACGGTCTGCTTTTTGGGTTTGCGCATTTAAGATTGCGACATTTGAGATATGCAGAAAAGCTTCTTGCTTAAGAATGCCACCTTCAACGCCAGTTGCCTGATTTGGCTTCTGATGTTTGGTAACAATATTAATGCCTTCAACTTTAATACGATCGTTTTTTACAGCTTGTACAGTACCTTGCTTGCCTTTGTCTTTCCCAGCAATCACGATAACTGTATCGCCTTTACGTAATTTTGACATGGATTACCTCACAATACTTCTGGTGCTAGTGATACAATTTTCATAAACTGATCACCACGTAGTTCACGAGTTACCGGTCCAAAAATACGAGTTGCAATCGGCGCTTTGTTTTGGTTCAACAATACCGCAGCATTGTCATCAAAACGTAACACAGAACCATCTGGACGACGAACGCCTTTTTTGGTACGTACAACTACTGCATTCATCACGTCGCCTTTTTTAACACGACCACGAGGAATGGCTTCTTTAACCGTTACTTTAATAATGTCGCCAACTGATGCATAACGACGATGAGAACCACCCAGTACTTTAATGCACTGAACTCGCCTTGCACCGCTATTGTCTGCAACTTCCAGCATTGACTCAACCTGAATCATAGCGTTACTCCACACGTATGAGCAATAAAAACCAGTTGCTGCCGCTAGCACAGAATGAGTAGGACGGCATTTTAATATAAATAACCGCGACTTACTCTTAATGTGAGTGATATACGCTCGGCGCAATCAGCATCCTTAAAAAGGCGGCTATTTTAACAGCTTCTGGCTTTTAATGCAATTTACTTAGATTTTTTCTACTTTTTCAACCACATCAACTAAAGTCCAAGACTTAGTTTTTGAGATTGGACGCGTTTCTTTGATGCGGACAAGGTCGCCTTGTTGGCAAACGTTATTCTCATCATGAGCTTTGATTTTCGTAGAACGACGAAGCTGCTTGCCATACAAAGGATGACGAACCAGACGCTCAATCAAAACTGTGATGGACTTGTCCATCTTGTCGCTGACAACTCGTCCTGTCAATACGCTAGCATTGGTAGCTGTTTGATTGTTATCGCTCATGAGTCGCCTCGTTGTTTCTCGTTAATCAAAGTCTGAAGCTGGGCAATCGTGCGACGATTGGCTCTAACTTCATGGGTATTACCCAACTGACCAGTTGCTTTAGCCATACGAATACGGAAAGCATCAAGTTGCTTTTCATCAAGTAACTGGGTCAGTTCTTCTAATGATTTATCACGTAATTCACTGATCTTCATTACATTATCGTCCGCTTAACAATGGTAGTTTTAAAGGGCAATTTTGCTGCAGCGAGCGTTAATGCATCACGAGCAAGCTCTTCAGATACCCCTTCAATTTCATATAGCACTTTACCAGGTTTGATTTCGCATACCCAATATTCTACTGGACCTTTACCTTTACCCATACGTACTTCTAATGGTTTGTTGGTAATTGGTTTGTCAGGGAATACACGAATCCAAATCTTACCGCCACGCTTAATTTTACGAGTGATGGTACGACGTGCTGCTTCGATTTGACGAGCTGTCATACGACCACGCGTCAATGATTTTAGACCAATTTGTCCGAATGCAACGGTGCTTCCACGATGAGCTAGCCCAGTGTTACGACCTTTGTGCATTTTACGAAACTTGGTACGTTTTGGCTGTAACATAGTTTAACCTCTGTCTGAGTTTCGACGGTTTCCACGACCACGGCGTTTTGGCGCACGAGTCTGCTCTTCTTTGACGGGATTATATACACTGTTCATACCGTCAAGGATTTCGCCACGGAAAATCCAAACTTTAACACCGATGGTGCCGTAAGTTGTCTCTGCACGAATTGACGAGTAGTCAATATCAGCACGGAGTGTATGCAATGGCACACGACCTTCACGGTACCATTCACTACGAGCAATCTCAGCACCGCCTAGACGGCCAGACAGCTCAACCTTGATACCTTTAGCACCAGAACGCATGCTGTTCTGTACTGCGCGTTTCATCGCACGACGGAACATAACACGACGCTCAAGCTGGCTACCGATGCCGTCTGCTACCAAACGTGCATCAAGGTCAGGTGACGTGATTTCTTCAATGTTGACCTGAGCAGGTACGCCCATAATTTTGGTCAATTCTTTTTGAAGTCTTTCGATATCTTCGCCTTTCTTACCGATAACAATACCAGGACGCGCAGTGGCGATGGTAATCTTAGCAGCGCCAGTAGGACGCTCGATCATGATGTTGCTGATCATAGCGTTGTCTAGCTTTTTGCGTAGATATTCACGAACTTGAATGTCGTTGATTAGGTATTCTGAGTATTGTTTAGGGTTAGCATACCAGTTTGCGTTATGCTTTTTTACAACACCAAGACGAATTCCGATTGGATGTACTTTTTGACCCATAACTTATTCTCCTACCTTTATAGTGATGTGACAAGTACGCTTGCTGATACGATCAGCACGGCCTTTGGCACGTGGTAGGATACGTTTTAGCGTAATGCCTTCATCAACATAGATAGTAGCGACTTTTAGGTCGTCAATATCTAAGCCGTGATTATGTTCGGCATTGGCGATGGCTGAGTTAAGGCATTTCTTAACAAACACAGCGCCTTTTTTATTGCTATACGTTAGGATATCCAAAGCACGCTCAATAGATTTGCCACGAACTTCATCAGCAACGAGTCTAACTTTTTGTGCCGATATGGCGGCACCGCGTAATTTTGCAGTTACTTCCATGGTAAGCACCTTATCTCTTAGCTTTTTTGTCAATGCCGTGACCACGATACGTACGAGTCGGGGCAAATTCACCTAGTTTATGACCAACCATCTGCTCGCTCACGATAACCGGTACATGAGTACGGCCGTTGTGAACAGATAAAGTTAGGCCAACCATTTGTGGCAGAATCATCGAGCGGCGCGACCAAGTCTTAATTGGCTTGCGTGAGTTGGTGTCTAATGCATTCTCAACTTTAGCAAACAAGTGCGCGTCTATGAATGGACCTTTTTTCAATGAACGAGGCATGAAATTCTTCCTTTATTTCTTCTTGGCGCGACGGCGGATGATCATGTTGTCAGTACGCTTATTGTGACGCGTTTTAAGTCCTTTAGACTTCTGACCCCAAGGGCTGGTTGGATGGCGACCTTTGTTACGACCTTCACCACCACCGTGTGGGTGATCAACCGGGTTCATAGCGACACCACGAACAGAAGGACGAACACCACGCCAACGTGAAGCACCGGCTTTACCAAGTGATTTCAAGTTGTTTTCAGTGTTAGAAACTTCACCAATAACAGCGCGGCAATTTACGTGTACACGGCGAGTTTCGCCAGAACGCATACGTAGAATAGCATAAACACCGTCACGACCTAGTAACTGAACGCTAGCACCCGCAGAACGAGCCATCTGTGCACCTTTACCGATTTTAAGCTCGATATTGTGAATCACAGTACCCAATGGGATGTTTTTTAGCGGTAAGCAGTTACCTGGACGAATTGGAGAAGTCTCGCCTGACATTACTGTATCACCAACTACTTGTTTCTTAGCAGCGATAATGTAACGACGTTCGCCATCAGCATACTTAAGTAGAGCAATATGAGCAGTACGGTTAGGATCGTATTCGATACGCTCTACCGTTGCTGGGATATTGTCTTTAGTACGTTTGAAATCGATAATGCGATAATGTTGCTTATGACCACCGCCAATGTGACGAGTAGTAATGCGGCCATTATTGTTACGACCACCTGACTTGCTTTTTGATTCTAGAAGTGCTGCAAACGGACGACCTTTGTACAGGTGTGGATGCACTACTTTTTCAACAAAACGACGGCCTGGTGATGTTGGCTTTGCTCTTACGATAGGCATGAGTGTAATCCTTATTCGTTATTCGCTGTTTCACTAGTAGAATCAGTAGTATTCGCTACTTCTTCACCAGCATCAGCCATTTGTACATCTTGACCAGCTTTTAAGGTAACATAGGCTTTTTTGTAGTCGTTACGACGGCCGATGCTTTTACCAAAACGCTTTGTCTTACCTTTAACATTCAAAGTGTTTACTTTAGTGACTTCAACACCTTCAAACATCAACTCAACTGCTTTCTTGACTTCAAGCTTAGTAGCATTAGAATCAATTTTAAATACCTGCACACCAAGTGAGTCGCCAAGCATTTGAGATTTTTCTGAGAATACAGGCCCTCTTAAGACCTGATAAAGTCTTGCGTTATTCATGCTAGTGCTTCCTCAAATTGTTTCGCAGCTTCAACTGACATGATCACTTTATCAAATGCGATCAAGCTCACTGGATCCACTTCATTTGTACCAAGTACATTGACATGTGGAATGTTGCGAGCAGCTAAGTATAAGTTTTCATCAACTTCTTTAGTAACGATTAGTGCACGAGGTGCATTCAAATCGTTTAACTTAGCAATCAGTTCTTTGGTTTTCGGCCCAGAAACGCTCAACTCTTCTACCAAAATCAGACGCTCTTGACGAATCAATTCTGCTAGGATGCACTGCATCGCACCGCGATACATTTTACGGTTTACTTTCTGTGACCAATCTTGTGGTTTTGCAGCGAATGCACGACCACCTGAACGCCAGATTGGGCTACGAATAGAACCCGCACGAGCGCGACCAGTACCTTTTTGGCGCCATGGCTTAATACCACCGCCAGAAACTTCGGCACGTGTTTTTTGTGCGCGTGTACCTTGGCGAGCACCAGCTAAATAAGCGGTGACGACTTGATGCACTAGTGCTTCGTTGAATTCACGACCAAATGCCGTATCAGAAAGCTCAACCGCCGCACCTGTAACTGTTTTTAAATCCACGTTAATCCCCTTGCTTAGGCTTTGACTGACGGACGTACGATAACATCGCCACCGGTGGCACCTGGGATAGCACCCTTGATGACAAGTAACCCTTTTTCGGCATCAACCGAAATCACTTCTAGGCCCTGAACGGTAACACGTTTGTTACCCATCTGACCCGCCATCTTCTTGCCTTTGAATACTTTACCTGGTGACTGGTTTTGACCAGTTGAACCATGCGCACGATGAGACACTGAGTTACCATGAGTAGCATCTTGCATACTAAAGTTGTGACGCTTAACAGGGCCTTGGAAACCTTTACCTTTGCTCTGTCCTGTCACATCAACCATCTGACCTTGTTCGAACAAGTCAGCTAGAATCTCGCCACCAATCTCACGACCTTCAAGATCGCTTTCGTTGGCACGGAATTCCCAAACACCACGGCCAGCTTTAACACCAGCTTTAGCGAAGTGACCTTTTTGTGCAGCTGTTACGCGGCTGTCACGACGAGTACCTGTGGTAATTTGGATGGCTTGATAACCATCTACATCAGTATTTTTTACTTGAGTAATGCGGTTTGCATCGACCTCAACAACTGTTACAGGGATAGATGCGCCTGTTTCAGTGAAGACACGGGTCATGCCGCACTTTTTACCGACTAAACCGATCGCCATTTTAGACCTCTTTATATCTTATATTAATGGGTTGGGTGTTTAATGTGCATTAACCCAAAGCAATTTGAACGTCAACACCCGCCGCTAAATCTAATTTCATTAGCGCATCCACAGTTTTGTCAGTTGGCTGAACGATATCAACCATACGCTTATGAGTACGGATTTCGTACTGGTCACGAGCGTCTTTGTTAACGTGTGGTGAGGTTAGAACGTTGAAGCGCTCAATGCGAGTCGGCAACGGTACAGGACCACAAACTTGCGCACCGGTGCGCTTTGCAGTATCAACAATCTCTTGTGCAGATTGATCAATCAGACGATGATCAAAAGACTTAAGACGGATACGGATTCTCTGGTTAGCCATGCCAGCAAGCTCCTAATATGTGCCTTTGTCATTCTTGCGTTGCAAGACCATGATCAAAAGCAGTTTGGTTAAATATTCACTTAAAGCGGCCTTCTGTTCTTAACCAGAATGAGTTCTTTATCCGAACTTATAGCGTGCCAAAAGCAAAATAGTTTAAAGCCCCGCCAACCCTCCTATTAATTGGAAAGTAGCAAAGGCATAATGAAATAGTGCTAGAAACGATGCTCTAGCTGTCATAGCGCCAGCTTTTTTTATTCAGCTGCGCATATATAATTCAGTGGTGTATATTATACATAGTATTTTAGGTATTGCAAGAGCAATCTCTAATGTGATTAGAGATGCTCCTTCTTACTTAGACTGGTTACTAACCATACAAACATTTTCATCTAGAACTATCATTTGTTTTGAATAAAATTAATCTAAAACAATATCATACTGCTCTTGGGTATATAGGTTCTCTACATCAAAAGTAATCACCCTACCCAGTAAATACTCTAAATCGGCCACTGTGTCTGACTCTGTCGTAAGCAGTAAGTCAATGACTGCCGCATGAGCCACCACTGTGAACTTTTTGGGAGAATTATAAGTGCGTGCGCAGCGCATAATCTCACGGAAAATCTCAAAGCAAACGGTTTCTGCGGTTTTAACAAACCCTCGTCCTTGGCAAGTCGAGCACGGCTCACAAAGCTGTTGGCCTAATGATTCACGCGTGCGCTTACGTGTCATCTCTACCAGTCCAAGCTCACTAACCTGCGTAATCTTAGTTTTTGCATAATCTTGGGTAAGCTGCGCCTGTAAGCTCTCAAGCACGTCATCTTTATGCTGTTGCTCAAGCATATCGATAAAATCTAGAATAATAATGCCGCCTAGGTTACGTAGTCGTAGCTGACGGGCGATAGCATGTGTGGCTTCTAGATTAGTCTTATAGACCGTATCCTCTAATGAGCGACCGCCCACAAAAGAACCTGTATTAACATCAATCGTGGTCATAGCTTCGGTCTGATCGATAATCAGATAACCGCCAGACTTAAGATCGACACGGCGCTTTAGTGCATCACGTAAGTCATCCTCGACACGGTGTACATCAAACAACGACTGCTCAGCAGTATAATGCACGATTCGGTCATAGACGAATGGAACAAACTCTTTGGCAAAGTATCTGACTTGCTCATAAATCTGAGTATTATCTATGATGACTTTTTCGGTATCAGCGTGAACCAAGTCACGGATAGAACGTAATGGTAATGATAGTTCCTGATAGATCAGCTCTGAGCTCTGATGATGATTAATCTCTTGGCGACGAGCACAGATAGTACGCCACAGCTGCAATAGATAATATATGTCCTCTTCTAGCTTATCGACAGGCACACGCTCAGCAGCGGTGCGGGCAATCAGTCCACCCTTTAGATTGACCGTTTGCATTAGGCTACTAAGCTCAGTCTTTAATCGGCTACGCTCTTCTTCGCCATCAATACGCTGCGATATGCCAATATGATCACTCGATGGCAAATATACTAGATAACGTGATGGCAGCGAGATATTGGTCGTTAAACGAGCACCTTTACTTCCTAACTGGTCTTTGGTTACCTGTACCAAAATACGCTGACTTTCATGCAGACGATGCTGAATCAATGTTTTAGACGCTGGTACGATTTCTGTGCTTTGCGCACTGACAATAGGCGGTGTCACAGCCAAGCTATCAGCAGAGGCATTGGTAGTCGCATCGTCCTCATTTATCTCGTGCTTAGTGGCCTTAGCTGCTTTGTTTTTTTCTGCAACGGGACGTGGTTCACGCTGCATGTCATTGACATGTAGAAATGCGGTCCGCGATTGACCAATATCTACGAAGGCTGCCTGCATACCAGGAAGGACACGTACGACCGTCCCCAGATAGATATTGCCGACCAACCCCAGTTTGTGATGTCGTTCAATATAAATTTCGCCCAAAATACCATTGTCTAAAACCGCAACACGGGATTCCATTGGACTAATATTAATCAGCAGCTCTTCGGACATAGTTTTTTCTCTTATCTCTCAGCTTTCTTATTAGACGGTCATCGTCTATTAGATTGACAGTGTAACAAATGCGACTTGCTCTTGCCCATTACCCTACCGTGTCATTATGTGCATATCCCATTATAACGGGTTGACTATGTCCATACTGCCTTCTGTCATTTCTTTGATTAGTGCCAGTGTTTGTGCCAGTGGCAGACCTACGACATTGGTATAGCTGCCATTAATACGACTAACCCAAGCAGCACCCAGTCCTTGAATGCCGTATCCACCTGCTTTATCAACGGGTTCGCCACTGTCCCAGTAATCGCTCATCATCTGTGTCGTCAGTGGTATAAAGGCCACTTCCGTACGCTCAGTGATTCGCTGCTGATTAATAATTTGCAAGCACCGTGTAGGTTCTGATGGGCTTTGCTCTACTTTAGGCAATAGCTGTACTTGAGTCGCTTGAACGGCAGTCCATACTTCGTGGACGTTATCAGACATACGCTGCCACATACTATATGCGTGCTCACGATCGACGGGCTTGACCAATACTGTCTTACCATCTGACAGCACGCCAATAGTATCAGAAGTCAAAATAATAAACGGTGATGTAAGGCTATCGTGATTTACTTGAGATGTGTCGCTTAATTGTTGTATCGCGGCATTAGCTTTGGTTGCGACCATGCGTTCGATATAGTCTGTTGGCGACTCATTATCCAACGGCGTCTCATCGATATCTACACTTAAGGTAGTAAAGTTTAGTTGCGCTCTTTCTAGTAGCTCATGACGACGCGGAGAACCAGACGCTAAAACGATATCCATCGATATTCTCTTTATTTATAAATTTATGGTATGTGTGGTCATACAGTATTATGGACAGAGCAAGCTAAGCTGTTAATCAGAGTAACAGCTATAGCTAGTAACTCATTAACGCGAAAAATTGCGTAAAGCAAACAGCACGAGTGGCCAGCTAATGATACTCATAAATAATGACAAAGCAGACTGGGCGACAAAGACGTTTTGAATAAACATCTGTAATATCCATAGATTTAACTGAAAGACAATCAGCCCTAGACTAGCAATTAACCACGCGCTAACGGTATTCAACTGTCTGACGTAGATACTGGTAATTTTGATAACCAGTGCAACCACAACAGCGGCGAACGCTTGCTGTCCTAAATGGGTATCCATCAATAAATCAGCAATCAGTCCAACCGTAAATGCGGTAAAAATGCCAACATAGCGCGGCTGAAACAGCAACCAATAGATCAGCACCATGATCATGACCATGGGACGCAGTGTGGCCATGCTTGGGCTTAATGGATAGACATTGAGTGATGATGCAGCGATGAAACTTAGAACAATCACAACTATCAATAGTACCGTGGCATTCTCAGAATCAGGATACGACATGGGTACTTACCTTAGCGAGTGTTTGATGGTTGCTGTTATATTGTTGATTGGATATTGGCAAGGTGAATACCATAAATGGAAAGCTTTAAAACATTAATAAGCCAGCTCATTAGCCGTCAATACCGTGGCTTACGTCATTATCTATGGAGCAATAGCAGCAGCATTGTTCTCATTTAGCAGCTTGTCTTGAAGTATTAATACATAAGCATTGTCAATAAAGTTAGCTGCTGGAGTAACTTCGATCGTTCTAAAGTTATCGGTTTGCTCGTCTTTGACATGCGCGATACGCCCTACTCGATAGCCTGCCGGAATACGACCGCCCAATCCTGACGACACTAGCTCATCACCTACTCGCACATCCGATGTTTTGAAGACGTAATTGAGACTTAATGAAGATGGGATACCTTGGCCTGTGACGATAGCACGCTGACCAGTACGCTTAACGGTAACCGCAACTGACTGCTGCTCATCTGTAATCAACAACAGACGGCTAGTATTCGGATAGACATTGATAATCTGTCCTAATACACCGTCTTCATCGATGACCGTTTGCCCAACTTGTACGCCATCTTGCTCACCTTTATTAAGCACGACAATCTGTCTGAGCAAATTGGTATCTGTACCGATGACTTGCGCCAAATTAAGATCGAACTGCTCAGGCTTGGTGGTAGATAATATACCTTGCAGGCGTGCGTTCTGTGCCAAAATATAATCTTGCTGTTGTAGCTTGGCATGCGCGTGTATCAATTGCGACTTTAGCTGCATGTTTTCGCGACGCAGTGCTTCTTTAGATTGTAGACTACCACCTGCCCAATGCTTGGCATAGCTTGGTAATAGAGACAGCTCATAGATTGGCTGCATGGCGGCATGACTGGTACTACGTACTGGCTTAAACCAATCAGAGTTTTTGCTATCAAACCACATCAAAATTAAGGCTGCTATCAATACAATAACAGTCTTACGAAGTGATAACGGCTGGCGAGCAAAAATACTTGGAGTCATAAGTCGTCTGATTTAAGGATTCTAAAATGAACAATAGCACTTATTTACAGCATGAGTGTTTATCGAGGATATTGGGTTCTAGCACAAATGAATGCAATTAAAGGTAGCACAATCGGCTACCTTTAATTTTATATATAGTCAATTTTCTATAAATTGGATACGGTGTCAGTCACGCTCAGCCTACTATTTGTAGTACTTTCGCTTGCCTTCCCTGTATCCAAGTTTTATTAAACCGACTATATTGATAGTTTCATCATTCACATACATCATCATATATTGCCAAGACTATATAGCAACTAAGGATAAAGATGACTTAAACAAAAATCATGTTTAAACTTTTATTATTGATGAAATCAAGCGCGATACCACCGCCACGACTAACGCAGGTTAGTGGGTCTTCTGCTACCGTCACTGGCAAACCGGTCTCTTGCGAGATAAGTTTGTCTAAGTCACGTAATAGCGCGCCGCCACCTGTCAATACAATACCACGCTCAGCGATATCTGATGACAACTCTGGCGGAGTCTGCTCAAGTGCTACTTTTACAGCGCTAACAATACCGCTCAATGGATCAGTCAATGCTTTTTGCACTTCTTCTGAATTGACAGTAAAGGTCTTTGGCACACCTTCTGCCATGCTACGACCACGAACTTCTACTTCTAGTTGGCTGTCTTCATTCAATGCAGAACCGACTTCTTTTTTGATGCGCTCAGCAGTCGTCTCACCGATGACACAACCATGCGTACGGCGTACATGGGTGATGATCGCTTCATCAAACATATCGCCACCGATACGAATTGACTCAGCATATACGCAACCAGACAGGGCGATAACAGCAATCTCAGTTGTACCACCACCGATGTCCACCACCATAGAACCACTGGCTTCGTGAACTGGCATACCAGCACCGATTGCCGCAGCCATTGGCTCTTCTAGCAATAGTACTTTACTCGCACCTGCTGATGATACTGCCTCACGAATCGCCTTACGCTCAACTAGAGTAGACTTGCATGGTACACAAACCACAACGTTAGGCTGTGCCATAAAACGCTTGGCTTTTACTTTAGCGATAAAGTGCTTAAGCATTTTTTGCGTCACTTCAAAATCAGCAATCACACCGTCTTTCAACGGGCGAATTGCTGTGATGTTCGCAGGCGTACGACCTAGCATCTGCTTGGCATCGATACCAACAGCGGCGACGGTCGGGTTCTGAGTACGATTGCTTCGTAACGCGACCACCGTAGGCTCGTCAAGCACGACGCCTTTATTAGGAATAAAAATTAGGGTGTTCGCAGTACCGAGGTCGATAGCGATATTATTTGATAAAAATCCAAACAGGTTCATGACTAATATATCCAGCGTCTTACGAATGAGGCGAATGAGATTGACTGAGGTGTTACTCGTCAGTGTTGAGCAGGTCGTCGTTAAACATTACTTGTGGCAACAGTTAATCATCCCAACAAGTCAAAATCCAAGCAATAATGATGAAATGAAAAAACTGAGCTAAATTATACCGATTTAGCTCAAAAAAAACATAGATATTTGCATCAGTAAGTAAGGATTTTTGTCTTAGACGCCAAAAGTTGTTACAAAGTTTGAAATAGTAGTGAATATCATTCAACTCAATGAAACATCATTTAATCTGATAACTAACAAGGCTCTACAGGCAGATGAATGTTTTGCTTAATAGCAGATGCATACTGTAACGTATTTTAGAAGCTAATTGGAGAGCAATTGAGGAACAATGATGAATTAGGGGGTCAGTTTTGCAATTCTCTGTAAATCATTGTGTCTTAATTGGCATTATGGCTTGTCTGACACCATATCTTATTTAATATTACATCTTTATCAACTCAGCCTCTTGGTTGAGATTGTGCATCAATCAAGCGTCATGCTCTGTAAACTTGAGTCAGATGCTTTATAATAAGCCCACTTACTATTTGTTTATATTTTAATTGTTTCTATTTTAGCGCTTACGTATTTTCGTTTTCGTAAACTACTCTAACAAAAACTGTCCTTAACTGGAGAAACTATGTCTCAGCAGCCAGCAACGTCTGACAGCAACGTCAGCCGTGAAGAAATCCTAGAAGTTGCCAACCTTGCCCGCTTAGGTGTCGATGAAAGTACAGCCGATAGCTATGCTGATGATATCAGTAAAGTATTAAAATTGATGAATACGCTGTCTAACGTTGATACTACAGACATCAAGCCACTAGCCAATATCCATGAAGCTTGCCAAGAGCTGCGTGCTGATGTAGCAAAACACGACATCAATCGTGAGCGCAATCAGTCAGTCGCACCTGCCGTAGAAGAAGGCTTATATCTAGTGCCTCAGGTGATTGAATAATAGTGGCTGAGTAATAAAATCACGCATTTGCCATTATCCTATTTTATTTTATGCTATTAACATTTTGACGGACGACACCTTATGTCTGAACTTCATTTATTAAGTACCGAGCAGCTCATTACTGGCTTGCAAAACAAACAATTTAGCAGCGCCGAATTAACCGAACACTACATCAAGCGCATCGATGCGCTAGACGGTAAAATTAACAGCTTTATCACTCATACCTCTGAAACAGCACGCGCACAAGCAAAAGCGGCAGACGAGATGCGTGCTCAGGGCGATCAGCGTCCACTACTTGGCGTACCAATGGCGCACAAAGACATCTTTTGTACCCAAGGCGTACTGACCACTTGTGGCTCAAAGATGCTACATAACTTTGTCTCACCATATGACGCGACTATCGTCTCTAACATCGACAAAGCTGGCATGATTAGCTTAGGTAAGCTCAATATGGATGAGTTTGCGATGGGCTCAGACAACAGTAGCTCATACTACGGTACGGTACAGAACCCTTGGAACCTAGAGCGCGTCCCTGGTGGCTCGTCAGGTGGTAGTGCTGCTGCTGTTGCCGCAGGCTTTGTTCCTGTTGCTACTGGTAGTGATACGGGTGGCTCTATTCGCCAGCCTGCTTCATTCTGTGGTCTAACAGGTATCAAGCCTACTTATGGCCGTGTGTCACGTTTTGGTATGATTGCCTACGCTTCAAGTTTGGATCAAGCAGGTAGCATGGGACGTAGCGCTAAAGATTGTGCTTACTTGCTACAGCCAATGATTGGTCATGATCCGCGCGATGCAACTTCTATTAAGTACGAGATGCCTGACTACATACAAGACATCAATGATGCCCAAGCTGCTGCTGGTGATAAGCCATTTGCTGGCTTGCGTATTGGTGTGGCCAAAGAATACTTTGGTACAGGGCTTGATAGCGAAGTCGAGCAAGCAGCACGTGCCGCGCTCAAAAAATACGAAGAGCTAGGTGCAACGATTGTAGAAGTGAACATTACTGATCCTGAGATCACACTTGCCACTTACTATATGCTAGCGCCTGCCGAAGCATCATCGAACCTATCACGCTTCGATGGCGTACGTTTTGGCTATCGCTGTGAGAATCCAACGGATCTTATCGATCTATACACACGCTCACGCTCTGAAGGCTTTGGCCCTGAAGTACAGCGCCGTATTTTGACAGGGACTTATGCGCTATCGGCTGGCTACTTCGATGCTTACTATACTAAAGCACAGAAGATTCGCCGTTTAATCGTTAAAGACTTTGATGAAGCATTTGCTAGCTGTGATGTGATTGCTAGCCCAACTGCACCGACTGCGGCTTATAAGCTTACTGACAACCTAGATCCTGCAACGATGTATTTAGGTGACGTTTATACCATCGCGGTCAATCTAGCAGGTCTACCTGCCCTCAGTCAGCCAGTTGGTTTGACGACAGAAGGCCTACCTATTGGCTTGCAATTAATCGGTAAGCACTGGCAAGAGAGTCAATTGCTCACGACTGCGCACCTGTTTCAGCAGCATACCGACCATCATCTACAACACTCTACCATCGCAAAGGAGACGGTATAATGAGTACAGCTACTACTGATAACAATGCCGTCCGTGAACACGCCGTGCGTAAAGAGCTATTCGTCGATGGCTATGAAGTGGTCATCGGTATCGAGATTCACTGCCAGCTAAATACGGAAAGTAAGATCTTCTCAAGTGCGGCGACTGACTTTGGTCATGAGCCAAACAGCCAAGCTAGCATCGTCGATTTGGGTTTGCCTGGTGTATTGCCAGTGTTAAATGCTGGTGTGGTCGATCGCGCGCTAAAATTCGGTATCGGTGTCAATGCTGAGCTGGGTCTGTTTAATACGTTTGACCGTAAAAACTACTTCTACCCTGACTTGCCTAAAGGCTATCAAATCACCCAGATGGCCAATCCTATCGTGGGTGAAGGCTATATCGATGTCGTCGTCAACGAAGGCGAAAAGAACGAATACCCTAAACGTATGGGTATCACTCGCGCGCATCTAGAAGAAGATGCAGGTAAATCTGTCCATGACGCAGTCGACGGTATGACAGGTGTCGATCTCAACCGTGCTGGTACGCCACTGATCGAAATCGTCTCTGAGCCAGACATGCGCTCAGCCCACGAAGCACTTGCTTATATCAAAGCTATCCATCAGCTAGTCACGTGGCTAGGTATCTCAGACGCAGTGATGGCTGAAGGCTCATTCCGCTGTGACTGTAACGTCTCTGTGCGCAAGCCAGGCGCTGATCTTGGTACGCGTACTGAGCTAAAGAACCTAAACTCGTTCCGCTTTATCGAGCGTGCTATCAATCGTGAAATCGAGCGTCAAATCGATATCTTAGAAGATGGCGGCAAAGTCGTACAAGCGACGATGCTATATGATCCAGAGCGTGATGAAACGCGTACCATGCGTACCAAAGAAGACGCTAACGACTATCGCTACTTCCCTGATCCTGACCTGCTACCTGTCCGTATCGAGCAGCATACGGTTGATGCAATCAAAGCAGCGATGCCAGAGCTACCAGTTGCTCGTCGCGCACGCTTTGAAGAAGCACTTGGTCTGTCAGAATATGACGCTCGTATCTTAACTGGTAGTCGCCAAATTGCTGACTACTTCGAAGATGTGGTGGCTGAAGTCGGTCAGCAAGATGCCAAAATGGCTGGCAATTGGGTCATGGGCGACTTACTCGGCGCCCTGAACAAAGATGACACCGATATCATCGACTCCCCTATCAGCGCCAAACAATTGGCTGGCATGCTCAAACGTATCAAAGACGACACGCTATCTGGCAAACTGGCCAAGAAAGTCTTTAGTGCTCTATACGAGCGCGAAGGCGGCGATGGCGATGATGCAGCAGATAAAATCATCAAAGACAAAGGCCTCAAACAAGAGACCGATACTGGCGCTATCAAAGCGATGGTAGAAGAAGTCATCGCAAAAAATGAAGCGATGGTCGAGGAATATCGCGGCGGTAAAGAAAAAGCCTTTAACGGTTTAGTCGGTCAGGTCATGAAAGCCAGTCGCGGCAGTGCTAACCCACAGCAAGTGAACCAAATTCTAAAAGAATTATTGGGTTAACGTTGGCTGCTAAGCGATTATACTGACTATGCTAGGCAGAATAATATTGTAGATTTTGGCTGCTATAAATAGCCCTTGCAATATACATAATTTTGCGTAAAATAGTCAGTCACTCGGGGCGTAGCGCAGTCTGGTAGCGCACTACACTGGGGGTGTAGTGGTCGCAGGTTCAAATCCTGCCGTTCCGACCAAACATAGCAGTAAAGAGAAAAGCCAACCATTGTTTTCAATGGTTGGCTTTTTTTTGTGCTAAATTTGGTTGGTAATTGTATGATGTTTTGATTGAGCAAACAATAATAAAAATCTTGCAAGGCATGACAAGTAATCGAAATCCAGCCGTTCATACACCTTTAGGCTGGCACTGCCTTGTACCTACTTTGGTTTAAGGGTGTAGAGGTGTGAATTGTGGGATTACTAGATGAAGCAAGAGAGAAAGCGAACTGCTATATATCACCAAAAGATTTCTTATGTTTCATGTCGTATAAGCTAGGAGAGCCAATTCAAGAGATCGTATCTTTTTTGCTGTATAACAATTTTGATGAGCTAGTAAACGAATATTACATAGACCGACATTACCGCATTTACTCGTGCAACGATATTGATCGTAAGTATAAAACCAGTACGCTATTTCATGAGATCGCAAAAGATGGCTTTCTCGACTATATGATGTTTTGTAATTCTTTTTATGATGATTGCCTAGAAGATGATGATGCAGATTTAGATTTTTATGAGCCTATTGAAATAGACTTTTATTATAGTTTGGAAGAATTGCAGAAAATTGGCTTTTTAAAGAAGCTCAACTTGCCTTTAGAGAAAGGTAGGACGCTAGATTATAGCGTGACTGGCGATGATATGGTAACAGCAAAAGAGCCTAAAGACGGGATAAGAACATTTAAACTAATAGACACTAATGTCGTAAGTGAGGCTGAAAGAGCCAAGCAAGAGCAGTCTATAATAGATGAGTATGGCGAGAACTCACAAGCTCATAACTTTCATAAGCTTATTACAATGGCATCAAGAGGAGATCTTCCACAGCGAAAAACAGGATTTAAGAGTGACAAACAAATTATTAATGAACTTCAGGAGCAAGTAGCGCAGCTTACTACTTATCGTAACAAAGCACAGGACAAAGTAGCCGAACTTGAAAACCAACTAGCACAAGCCAAAACTGAAATAGAAGACAAGTCAGCTAATGACGAGCCAACACACCATAAAAGCGTAGGTTCTATGCAAGTATTAGTGACCACACTTATTAAGATGGCTGAATATGATAAAGAGCACCTAGCCGATCCTTATGGAGAACTTAATAGGCTTATTCAAGCCAAAGCCGAGGGACTAGAGCTGTCAGTTAAAAAAGACTTCATTGCAAAATGGCTAAAGAAAGCTGATGAAGTTCTATAGAACCTTGCCATTTTCTATATAGAACTATCGAATGACCTTACTTCATAAAATGGCAACCATAAGCCGTAGCAATCAAGTTACGGTAAATATGGAGCTAGACACATGAAACAGAAAATTCACATTCCAACTAATTCAAAACAAAAGCCATTTCAATATCGGCCTAAATGGCAACTCTCTCTACTTAAAGCGGTAGTTAGCATTCTATTACCTTACTTGCTATCACCGCCTGATATCAGCATTCATATTCATCACATTAATATCATATTTTAGCGCCAAAAAACTGAGCACTGCCCTAGCGGATACTTGTCATCTATAGACTTTTATAGAGCGAGCCGTTAGGGTAAATGCTACATCTTTACACTGGTTTACCCTATGTCCGAGCCTGTCAATCAGCCCATATCTAATAGCCTCATAGATAACGCACCTTGGGTACGTTACCGCCGACCTTATGTGCGTGATTTGGCTTATGTACTGTCGTGTCCCAATGTTTTGACGCAGTGGCTAGACTTTGCACCGCATCAAAATACACATACCGTTGCTGTGCATAGCGCGCAATTTTGGCAGACGCAATTTGAGGCGTATGAGCGACGATTAACCGAGCTAGACACCACTGCCGCCTATCAAGAGCTGACTCGCTATTTACTCAAACGACCTAGCCCCAATCGTCTGGGTTTTCATTTTGAAGGCTTATTGTCATTTTGGTTAGAGGATGGGTTTGCACGCAAGCTGCATCCGTATGAGACATTGGCTAGCAATGTACAGCTCTATAATGGCAAGCAGACGACTGGTGAGCTGGATTTGATTTTGTATAACCATGCAGAACAGCTGGTTGAACATTGGGAGCTAGCCATTAAGTTTTTTATGGGGTCAGCACCTTTTGAGCCTGTGAATTGGGTTGGGATTAACTCTAATGATAATCTACAGCGCAAAATGACGCACATGCAAACCAAGCAGTTTCGAGCGGTGTGGGTAGATACAGAAAATCACGGACAAGTAAAAATCGATAAGCGTTATGGCGTGATCAAAGGGCGATTCTTTTTACCGATTAATACAACTGATTGCGGTGATGGTGACTGGCCATACTGGCTAACGCCGAGTTTTCCGATACACGAATGGTGCGATAAGAGGGACATGGCAGGTCTTGCAACGATTGACACTACAGCTTTGCGAGCCGCGCATTATATTGAATGGTTCACCAAACGCGACTTTTATGATGAGCGAAATGCTTATGATAGTCGGCAGCAGCCGATAGTTTGGTCAGATAGCGAGCTACCTAAGACAGGTTTATATTTTGAAGGTAATCGACCAATCGTTATTTATCCAAGGCAGTCAGACCAAATCGATGAATAAATTTAGCTAACCTAAACTTTTAAGATGAAACTGCTTAGATAATATTCTGGTCTTAACAATCGGACAGCTTTCACAGAATGCTTAATAGCTCTCAATCACTTGCATCAACTCATATCTAAGCATATCGGCACTCGGCATACGCTCAGCATGGAAGCGCACCATCGCAATACCTGCACTAGCAAGCGCCTTATCTTTTTTATCATCCGCTTTTTGGCGGGCTTTGCTACTATGCGTCCAGTCATCAAGCTCGATAGCGACCAAGGTAGTCTGAGCATCGACATCCACAATCACATAGTCAACGCTCTGACGGCAGATACGATTGAACCAAAAGCTACGCTCTGATGTCTCACTACTATTGGCTTCAATGATCCGTGACAGCTGTACTTGGACAAATATGTGATACTCCGGCAGCGCATTTTTTAACTTATTAAAAAATATCACTTCCGTATCGGTCATAATCGGCATCGGCGCAAATGGCCAAATAGCCAACTCATCACCGCGCACAGGTTTTGGATCTGGCTCAACGACAGGGCGTTTTGCTAATAGCTTCGGTAACGTAATCAGCCCCAGAAACCCAACGGCCAATACTAAAAATATAACACCAAACGACATGGTTCTACCTTATACAGTATGAGAGTGATGGGTTAATTGTCATTATTGATAGCAATTAATAATGCGCCGATCACCACAAGGCAACCTATATAGGCTGACAGGTTATACAACAACGGATTATAAAAATGGCGCTCATCTTAACTAAGGCAGCGCCAATCAGCAATCTATAAAACAAAAAACACGACAGTATTTGTCGTGTTTTCATATAAAGTAGATAAAAGCCGAATCAAGACCGTTAGAAACGCTCTAGCTTAACGCCAGTAAAGCACCCAAGCGCTGGTCGTATTTACTTTAGGGTCACTATTGATTTTATCTTTTAATGCCAATGCTGCGACTTTGCCGCGTTCAGGCCCAACCACGACACGAACTCCGCGGCTAGTCGCACTTGTCTTAACTTGATAACCTGCTGCTCGGAACTTCTTCGCTAACTCATCCGCTTTGGCTTGGTCATTTGCTAGAGCTACTTGCACTCCAAAGCTACCCTTAGCGTCGGTTTCTTTGACTTCTTTACGCGCTTCACTCAGTTTTTGCTGCGCTTCACGTTTTGCATCGGCAGATTTCTTCGCAAGGGCTTCTTCTTGTTGACGCTTCTTCTCACGTGCTTGTTCAGCGGCTGCCGCTTCACGCTCTAAACGCTGTACCTGTTTGCTCGATGGGATAGTGATACTTTGACCCAGTTGTAGCGCTGCCGATGGCGATAGATTGTTAGCTTGAGCCAATACTTCTACAGGCATATTATACTGTCTTGCCAGTTTGATGAGTCCATCACCTTTCTTAATCTGGTATTCAGAAGGCGATTTTGGTGGCTCACTTTTAGCCGCTTCAGCTGCTTCTCTTTTTCTCTCAGCCGCTGCTTGGGCTTCAGCCTGCTTTTTTGCTTCGGCTAGTCTCTCTGCCTCCGCTTGTTTTTTACTCTCGGCAAGTTTTTTGGCAGCCGCTTGCTCTTTGATAGCAGCTTGCCTTTGAGCTTCTTGTTGCTCTTGAGCCGCTTTTTGCTTCTCGACTTCGCTAGACTTTGTAGTATCAGTAGTAGACTGACTCTCCGTACGAGGCTGAACGGTCAGATCTGTAGTAACGTCTTTTGTAGACTCTGTACTGCTGGTTTCATCAGTAGCTGGCGCACTATTATCAACATATTGCTGGCTCTCAGCACGTGCCTTAGCCAATGCTTCTGCCTCAGCAACTTCTTGCTCTGTCAAAAACTCTTTTGCACGTTTTTCTTGCTCTGCAACACGGGCTGCACGCTCTTTTTGCTTTTGCGCAAGGATACGTTTTTCTGTCTCGATATCAGTTGTGAGCGGCTGCGGAGACTCTTGCTCCGAGCTTAGTTTGTCGACCATCGCTGACATCGGCTCTGGTTGGTCGCTATCGCCAATCTGTTGCACCATGGCGTATAGCATCACGCTACCGCCGATAATCATCCCAATGCCCAATAAGGCTTGTCTCGAAAAGTTCATCCGTTTACGTCTCTTAGTTGGTAATAAGGTTGATTGAGCGGCGTAGCGACTATCTCAAAGCAGTATATCAAATCGCTTTAATCATGATCTCTTACCGCCAGTTACTGTCAGTTAATGCCATCAGGGTTCAAAATTTGTGCCGACCGTCTTCTACTGGTCTGGCAAATCATTTTGATTATAAAGCATATTTTTCATGCTGTCTGCTATGAGGCTACGACTAAGATTAACATTAAACAGGCACTACTTTAACTTAAATTATCATACGCTAAGGGCACTTAACGCTTCCCCAATCGTATGAAACGAGCCACATACGACGATAAGATCTTGCGGCTGGCTCGCCTCTATCACTGCATGGGTCGCTGTATGCAGACCATCAAACTCATACATATTGGTGCTATCAACATATTTAACCAAAACATCTTGCAGCTGTTCAGTAGTCGCGGCACGAGGGTAATCAATCTCAGCGACAAACCAATCACTAATCGGTAAGCCTGCTTGAGTTAAGCGCTGCACAACTTTATCAATATCCTTATCACCTAACATAGAAAATAGCATTTTTATCTTTGGTGTAGGGATATTCGCTGAGCTATCTTGATTACTTTGCTTGGCTACATGCTGCTGCCAAAACGGTAATAGCTGCGCTAATAAGAACTCAACGCCTTGCTCATTATGCGCCACATCAAACAACCAATGGCGACTATGGCTTTCACGATAATCGAAGCGACCACCTAATTTGACAGTTTGTAGTGCTTGCTCAATAGCATTGATATCCACATCTAATGGACTTGCTAATACTGCTGATAGTGCATTGGCAGTGTTAGTTAACGATAGCGCAGGACGTGGTAGTTGTAAGGTAACCGCCGCATTACTGTATTGCCAAGTCGTTGCATCAATATCGCGGTAGCTAAAATCTTGTCCAATCTGATAACAAGTTGCCTGCTGGGTATCGATGGATTGTTGCACGCTAGCTGGCATCTCAATAGCACCATAAATCAGAGGAATGCCTTTGCGCAAGATACCTGCTTTCTCACGGCCAATATCCTCGACATTGTCACCCAACCAGTCAACGTGATCGATGCCGATATTGGTAATGACTGCCATGTCAGGATCAATAATATTGACCACATCTAGGCGTCCACCCAACCCTACTTCTAATACCCACACGTCACAGTCTGCTTCAGCGAATATCAATAACGCTGCTAGTGTGGTCATCTCAAAGAACGACAACGTCAAATCGCACTGTAAACGTGCTGCTTCTACTTTGCTAAAAGCCTCAATCAGCGTCTGGTCGCTGACCATCTCGCCATTGATACGTACACGCTCATTGAAAGCACTAAGATGTGGCGACTGATATAGTGCAGTCTTATAACCTGCGGCTTTACACATTTCGGCGATGACAGCGGTTGTAGAGCCTTTGCCATTGGTACCTGCCACAGTAAATACATAAGCGTCATCTTTCGCTGACTGCACCACGCCTAATGCATCTGCAACAGGCAACACACGTGACAATCCCATATCGATTGCAGATACATGAATCTGTTGCATATAATCGAGCCATTCAGTTAGGCTAGCACTTTCATTAGGACTATGGGCGTTGGGGCTGCGAAGGTCAGATGCTAAAAGGTCAGACATGAATAAAACCTATATAAAATTTAATAAGAGATAAAAATATATGTGTTAGCTAAAACCAAAAATAGCACTTACCGTGCAATGACGATAAATGCTATTAGGGGTCTTGCATATGCAGTAGATGTTAGCACGCAGCTAAGTCATTATGCACTCAATAAATAACTCATTATACTGAGTCATTTACCTTATTGAGCATCTACATTTGGTACGCGGCATAGTTTTGCAAGTAGACGATATATCGTATCGATTAGCTGATGACGATGTACCACTTCATCCACCACACCATGCTCTAATAAGAATTCAGCACGCTGGAATGGCTCTTCTAACGTCTCGCGTACGGTCTGCTCGATTACACGCTTACCAGCAAAACCGATCATCGCTTTTGGTTCTGCTAGATGGATATCACCCAACATCGCCAGTGATGCAGTTACGCCGCCGTACACAGGATTGGTCAATACCACGATGTAAGGAATCCCAGCGATTCTTAGACGCTCAATCGCTGCTGCCGTGCGTGCCATTTGCATCAATGACAATAGGCCTTCTTGCATACGTGCACCGCCAGAAGCAGCAAAGCAAACCAAAGGTACTTTTTGCTCTAGCGCTTTTTCAGCTGCTTGAACGAAACGATCACCAACGACTGAACCCATTGACCCACCCATAAAACGGAAGTCAAAAGCACAGGCGACGATATCAAGGTTACGCAGTTTGCCATACATAGCAACCAACGCCTCAGTCTCACCTGTTTTTTCTTGTGCTTCACTCATACGCGCAGGATATGGCTTACTATCCACAAAGCTCAATGGATCTTTTGCCGTAAATTCTTGTCCTGTCTCGCCGTCTACTTGATCAAGTAACCAGTTCAAGCGCTCACGAGCACTCATCGGTAAATGATGATCACAATGCGGGCACACATAACAGTTAAAGATCAGCGCTGTGTTGGTAATCATCGAATGACAATTGCTACACTTAGTTGACGGTTCAGTCTCTACCGCAGACAGTGGCGCAGTCAAATGCTGCTTGATACCTGGTATAGGACGGTTAAACCATGACTGCCTATCCGTATTGCTGTTTGGCGCGGCTTTAGCAGTATTGTTATCGGGTTTTGTTATTGTATCAGTCATATTATTTGCCATCATAAAAGGCTTATTGACAAGTTTGCTCATTCGCTTGTCATTGAGAGTTTAATGGTTGTCTAAACAAAACGTCTAACACAGTCATAACATGAGCAGTCATGCGACATACTGATAAATAAATCTCGTATGTCGGTAATTTGATTATGCGCTTGTTGATAGATAATGTATTTGCCAATCAAAATGACGAATAAACCACTGCTATCAGACACCATATAATAGTGATGTTAGTTTACACTCGTAAACTAATTTTAGCAAAGTCATTTAGTATTGTCTTCACGTAAAGCTTTTAAGTAAAGTCTTAGGTAAACAATAGCTCCAATTTGACTTTGCCGTTTCAAATAACTATTTCTTCAAATAACTACTTCTTCAAGTAACAATAATATGAAAGCAATAGCTATTAAGCACTTAAGCTGTCTAACGCTTCGCGTAGCTCATCCATTTTTGCCATGATGTTCTGCTGTGCATTTGCAACCGCGGCGGTATCATTAGCATCAATATCGGCAAAATTCTGTACCAATGCACTACCGACGATAACGCCATCTGCATGAGTACCGATCGCCTTAGCAGAGGCACCATCACGGATACCAAAGCCGACGCATACTGGCAGGTCTGTTTCCGCTTTGATTGCTTGAACTTGAGTTGCTACATCGTCAGTATCTAGCGTGGCTGAACCAGTCACACCTTTTAGTGATACATAATAAATATAGCCGCCACAATGAGTCAATACTTGCTCACGGCGCTCAGGCAAAGTCGTTGGCGATAGCAAGAAAATCTCATTCATCGAATGATCAGTCAAATGCTGAGTGAAGCTGCCCGCTTCTGCTGGCGGCAAATCTACCATCAACAAACCATCAACACCTGACTGCTCACATAGCGCCACAAAGTTATCATAGCCGATGATTTCAACAGGATTTAGATAACCCATTAGGATAATTGGCGTTTGCGTATCTGTTTGACGGAACTCTGCAACCATCTTTAATGCATCGCGAGTACTCGTACCTGCTGCTAATGCACGCTCGCCAGCCAACGCTACAGTTGGGCCATCTGCCATTGGATCAGAGAATGGTAAACCGACTTCGATCATATCGGCACCGTGTTTCACTAAGTCATGCAACAGACCTACAGTAGTGGTCGGATTAGGATCGCCTGCCATTACATAAGGAATCAAGGCTTTTTTATTTTGTGATTTTAAGGTTTCAAAGGTACTTTCAATTCTGGTCATAGTGGTCTCTTAATTGTTATAAACTGGCTTGTTTGACCCTTTATCTAATAATGTATATCGAACAATAAAAGGTCAAACAATTTTTCTTATAAAGAAGAATCTAGTAACTTATAAATTTGATAACTTATAAAGATACTCGTTACTACAACTCAATCCCTTCCGCCTTCATCACTGAATGCAGATCCTTGTCACCGCGACCTGACATATTAACGATAATCGTCTGATCAGGCGTCATGGTTTTAGCCAGTTTCAATGCATAGGCGACAGCATGAGCAGTTTCAAGCGCAGGAATGATACCTTCTTTGCGAGTTGCTTCATGGAAGCCTTCTAGAGCCTCTTTATCCGTACAACCAACATACTCAACACGCTTCATATCTTTTAGGAAGCTATGCTCTGGACCGACACCAGGATAATCAAGACCCGCTGAAATAGAATGTGTCTCTTGAATCTGGCCATCATCATCTGCCATCAGATAAGTACGGTTACCATGTAGCACGCCGATACGACCAGCCGCCAATGGTGCTGAATGACGACCTGACTCAATACCATCACCTGTTGCCTCGACACCATACATTTTAACTTCAGTATCGTTTAGGAAATCAAAGAACAAACCAATCGCGTTTGAGCCACCGCCAACACAGGCAACCAATGCATCAGGCATTTTTCCTGTTTTTTCTAGATGCTGAATGCGTGCTTCTTTACCGATAATCGCTTGGAAGTCACGAACCAATAGCGGATAAGGATGCGGGCCTGCCACAGTACCGATAATGTAATAGGTGCTATCGACATTGGTCACCCAGTCACGCATAGCTTCGTTCATGGCATCTTTGAGAGTGCGTGAGCCAGAAGTGACTGGCACAACTGTTGCGCCAAGCAAGCGCATACGATAGACGTTCATCTTTTGACGCTCGACATCGTCAGCACCCATATAGACGATACATTCTAGCCCTAAGCGTGCCGCAATGGTTGCCGTGGCTACGCCATGTTGTCCTGCACCAGTCTCAGCGATGATACGTTTTTTTCCACACATTTTGGCAAGCAGTGCCTGACCAATGGTGTTATTTACTTTATGCGCGCCTGTATGGTTTAGATCTTCACGTTTGAAGTAAATTTGCGCACCGCCAATCTCATCGCTCAAACGCTTAGCATGATACAGCGGCGTTGGACGACCGACATAATTGACCAAATCGTTGTGATACTCTTCCCAGAATGCTGGGTCTGCTTTTACTTTGGTATAAAGCGTTTCTAGCTCTTCTAGAGCAGCCATTAGCGTCTCAGAGACAAAACGTCCCCCATGTACACCGAAATGACCGCGTGCATCAGGATACTGGTTGAAGTCCTGTACGTTTTCAGGATTGGTAAAAGTGTTTACAGACTGTGCGGTAGCAGATAAATCCTTGTTCTCGACATGACTCATGATAATTCCTACTGTAATAAGTGGTATTTTTTAGATAACTTTAGATAAATAGAGAGAAAATAATAAAAAGAGATAACAATCTAATAAGATTTAAGCAGAAAAATCGGAATAACGATCAACTAAGCAGATTACGTATCGCAAATAGCTTGATACAAACCTACTTAGATGGCGCCAGTGACCGTAGCGTTTTGCCATCGATCACGCTTGACCGCTTTCATAAAGGCACGCATTTTGGCAGCGTCTTTTTTACCTTTATCAACCTCAATACCACCGCTCACATCGACGCCATAAATAGGCAAATCTAATGTCGCGGCAACATTGTCGGCATCGAGTCCACCGGCCAAAACGATCGGTAGTGCGCTGTTATGTGGAATGAGACTCCAATCAAAACGTGCGCCTGTACCGCCATACTTATGCTGATGATAAGCATCCAGTAAAATACTACTGGCACCTGCGGTCGCAAACTGATTAATTTGGGCGCGAACGCTATCGAGACTGTCTTGCTCTGTATTGATACGCAATGCTTTGATCCAACGTTTATTGACCATACCTGCCAGCTGTTGGCATTGCTCAGGCGTTTCATCACCATGGAACTGGATAATATCAAAAGAGACGTTGCTTGCTAAGTTAATCAGCTCATCTTTGGGCATATTGACTACCAGTGCCACCACGCTGACAAAAGCAGGTACGGCAGCGCTCAGAGTTTGCGCCTGCGCTATTGTGACCGCACGTGGACTTGGTGGATAAAACACCAAACCCACTGCATCTGCACCTAGCTGTGCCGCAGTCTGTATATCACTAAGCTGAGTAAACCCGCAAAACTTAACGTGCATTTTGTGACCTTGCGTTTCATGGTGCTGAATATGACACCGATTATAGCGGTATCAGATAGGTTCAAGCTAAAGATAAATCGTTAGATGTGATGAGGTTTTGTTAACCAAACGGCAAAGCCATTGCATCCAAAAACTTATCCTAGCATACTTTTATCCTTAGTTTTGTTTATGATTGCGATTGATTAATATAGGGATACTTTGATGTCTAAGACTGCACAGACAGCCGCTACTGATACTGACGACAATGCTACTAGCAAAAATCCACCGCATTACTTGATGTGGTTTCGCCGTGACCTGCGTATCCATGACAATACTGCTTTAGCAGCGCTTTGCGAACGTGCAAAAGAAGACAACGCTTCAGTATCTGCAGTATTCTTTTTAACCCCTGAGCAGTGGCAAGCGCACGATACATCCCTTGTACAAGTCGATCATATTGCCCGCACGTTACCTATTTTAGCAAAGGACTTGCAATCGCAACTGAATATCACTTTAACAGTACAGCTCTGTCCAAGCTTTGCTGACTGTATAGAGGCGCTCACGACTTTATGCAATGACAATGAAATCAGCTGCATCATGGCCAATCACGAGTACGAAGGCAATGAGATTGATCGTGATGAACAATTAAGTAAACAACTTACAAAAGACGATATCGAGTTTGTCCGCTGGCATGACCAATGCATTTTGCCACCGCAAAGCATTACGACCAATGATGGCGATAGTATGTATAAAGTTTTTACCCCATTTTATAAAAAATGGCGACATACGTTGGACGTCAGCACCATTCAAATGCATGAAGCACCCGCAGTGGATAGCGATTATAAAATCAAACTACCATCATCGCAAACGTTTGCCAATACAATCGACGATATCAAAACACTAAGTGAAAAAATGCTGAGTGACTATCAGCAGACATTAGAAAAGAATGAGTCATTGCAGCATATCGATATGATAGCTCAGCTTGACCAAGCAAGAGACGCTTATCCTGCAGGTGAGTCGGCCGCTTGCCAGCGTCTAGAGGCATTCGTCGATGATGATATTAATGATTATGATGTGAGCCGTGATGTCCCCCATTTGCATGCAACCAGTCAGCTATCGGCTTATCTCACTATAGGCTCTATCAGTCCTAGACTCTGCTATCTACAAGCGAGCAAAGCACAAGAGAAGCTACACGGCAATGACGGCGATAACGAAGACATCAATCGTTGGATAAGTGAGCTTGCGTGGCGAGACTTTTATCGTCATGTACTGGTCGAAAAACCAAACCTGATCCGTCATAAAGCCT
Organism: Psychrobacter proteolyticus; assembly: GCF_039762275.1. Classification (GTDB taxonomy): domain Bacteria; phylum Pseudomonadota; class Gammaproteobacteria; order Pseudomonadales; family Moraxellaceae; genus Psychrobacter; species Psychrobacter proteolyticus_C. The sequence continues at coordinate 87,770 of NZ_JBDLOB010000009.1, forward strand.
ATAAAGAAGAGACTGACACTAAGATCAATTGGTCATATGACAACGATGATTTTGAGACATGGTGCGCAGGCATGACAGGCGTGCCGCTCGTAGATGCAGCAATGCGTTGCCTAAATGCAACAGGGTTTATGCATAATCGCTTACGAATGGTCACGGCGATGTTTTTAACGAAGGATTTATTGATTGATTGGCGCTTGGGTGAGCGTTACTTTATGCAGCAGCTGATAGATGGCGATTTTGCGTCCAATAACGGCGGCTGGCAATGGAGCGCATCGACAGGTACTGACTCAGCGCCCTACTTCCGCATTATGAACCCCTTTAGCCAAGCCAATACGCACGATTCTAAAGCTCTGTTTATTAAAACTTGGCTACCAGAGTTAAAAGATATTCCTAACAGTATCTTGCACAACGAAGATAAGATGCGTAAAGAATTGGCAAAAGATGGTAAGTTTGCCGATGTCGACTATCCTGCGCCAATGGTCGAGCATAAATCAGTACGCAAGCTAGCTATCGCCGAATTTAAAAAAGAAGCTTAATTTTAGAAAACAACTAACAGACTAGCCATTGGTAGTGACTGGCAACTGGCACGCGCCTGCACCCTGAGTAGTAACCGTCACTACCGCTCCCGTGAGTGCAAATAGCTGCTGCAATTGTGTTTGCGCATTTTGCAGTGCCATATTCATGACATCACCTCGGCAGGCACGCTCAAGCACTTCTTTTTTTGCCATGGTCTGTGCTTGTGCCAATATCTTAGGGTCGACTTGCATCATGCCAAAAGCCCCTGTCTGCCAGTCATAAATCTCGATATCATCTAGATATACTGAAAATATCTCTGTAGGAGGCAAAGTAATATTGATTTGCGGCATAGTGGCAGCTGATGACTTGGCATCAGCTACTTGCTCTTCGTCTACATTAGCTTGAGCAGGTTGCACTACCTGTACCATCTCAGGTGTCAGTGCACTCAAATCAACGCCTGCTTCTACGCGACCATGAGCGATAAACAAGGCCTTTTGCTCGTCTTGCCATAGTTTCATCCAGCTCCCGGGTCTCTCGCTCGTAATTACTGTATCGACACTGAATGCGACGGTATGTAAACGATTTAACTGCTGAATTTGCGTAACCACCCCTTCGCGAGTAATAGTTTCTATCGGCGCTTCTTCTGGTTTGTTTTGCGCGCTATAAATAGCAAAAACAATCGCGGCTAGACCGATGAGTAATATCACCCATGACATTGTCGCAATAGGACGTTTCGCAGGCTTTTGAGTGGCATTAGCGTTATTCATATCAGGATTATCCATAGAAGCTACCTTTATAATGTTGCATCGTTTGGTAAGGCTAAGAGCGTTGTAAAAATGGAACAGATGCTTATTCTATAAATGCGACTATTGTGCAGTAACTTCAAGTAGTGGCTACCATTCCTCTACATAACTTTATCCATAAACCTCTACGCAACCACCTTGATAAACTATCGCCCAAATAAGTAGTGCTTTCGCTATAAAATCATATGAATAGCTCAATTATTTATCCTTTATTGAGGCCTTTGCGTCACGTTCGGTCTGAAAAGACAAAAAGTCATTGCGTCTTAGGCGAACTTTACCTAACATAGTCAGATTGTATGAATAAAATGTCAGTCTCAAAGCATTTATCAGGGTTTTAACCTGAATATATTGCATTTTGGCATATTGATACATCAAATCAAATTTGCCTCTCTTTTATAAGAGTGGTTTTTACTGATGTGCTTTGTATATAAGCAGGTTGGTAACTAGGAAATACCCTAGATTATTGCTAAGTGATAAAGGTAAGCTTGCGGCGGCAATGAAACGATTAGCCATACGCTCAACATCCTACTATTTCTTATTTTTTTATCGTTGATAAGGTTACGCTTTATTTATGAAAGCCAGTCAATTTTTATTTGCCACACTAAAAGAAACCCCAAGTGACGCCGACATCGCCTCAAGCCAATTGATGGTGCGTGCTGGTCTTATCCGCAAGATTGCTTCTGGATTGTATATTTGGTTGCCTATGGGTCTGCGCGTCTTACAAAAGGTCGAACGCATTGTTCGTGAAGAGATGCAAAATGTCGGCGCACAAGAAGTGCTAATGCCGATGACTCAGCCTGCTGAACTTTGGCAAACGACCGGACGTTTTGATGATTATGGTCCTGAGCTATTGCGCTTCAAAGACCGTCATGATCGCGACTTTGTGCTTGGTCCAACGCACGAAGAAGTCATCACCAATCTAGCACAAGGTGAGCTACGTAGTTATAAACAACTACCGATTACCTTCTTTCAGATTCAAGGTAAATTCCGTGACGAGATTCGTCCACGCTTCGGTGTGATGCGCGCCCGTGAATTCACCATGAAAGATGCCTACTCTTTCCATGTGGATCAAGCTTCATTGGCCAAGACTTACCATGATATGTATGACGCTTATACACGCATCTTTACCCGCTTGGGCTTAGATTTCCGTGCCGTACAAGCAGATACAGGCTCTATCGGTGGCTTTGCCTCACATGAGTTCCATGTATTGGCAGATAGCGGCGAAGACGATATTGCGTTTTCGGACTCATCTGACTATGCAGCCAACGTAGAGCTAGCAGAGTCTGTCAGCACCGCTGAGCGTCAACCGCCGAAAATGGAGCGTGAAGACGTTCTGACCGAAGGCATGACCAGCTGCAAAATGGTTGCTGAACACTTGGATATCCCGTTAGAAACGACGGTTAAAACCTTAATCGTTCATGGTCATACTGAGAATGATGAGCCACAACTGATTGCTATCGTGTTGCGCGGCGATCATCAGCTCAACACTATTAAAGCTGAGAAAATCGAAGAAGCAAATGTACCATTGACGTTAGCATCTGACGAAGAGCTAAAAGCGGCAGGCCTGCACAAAGGCTATATCGGTGTTAATTTAGATATGCCTGTATTCGTTGATCGTTCGGCAGCTGCGTTGTCAGATTTTGTCTGCGGTGCGAACGAAGTGAACAAACATACTATCGGTATGAACTGGGCACGTGATACTCGCATTACTCGCATCGTTGATGTACGCAATGTACAAGAAGGTGACCCGTCTCCTGATGGTAAAGGCAGCCTAAAAATCAAACGCGGTATCGAAGTCGGTCATATCTTCCAGTTGGGTGATAAATACTCACAAGCGATGAACTGTACGGTTTCTGGTGAAGATGGCAAACCTGTTACCTTGATGATGGGCTGTTATGGTATTGGCGTTAGCCGTATCATTGCCGCTGCTATCGAGCAGAACAATGATGAAAACGGCATCATGTGGCCAAAAACGCCAACGGTTGATGATTCAATCGCTCCTTTTGAAGTCGCTATCATCCCGATGAAGTCTAAAGAAGAGACTGTCATGCAGACGGCAACCGCCCTGTATGAAGAGTTAAAAGCTCAAGGCATCAACGTACTACTGGACGATCGTAACGAGCGCCCAGGCGTTAAGTTTGCTGATCTTGAATTGATTGGTATACCGCATCGTATCGTCGTGTCTGATCGCAACTTGGCGGAAGATAAGTATGAGTACGTCAATCGTCGTGAAGCCGAAAAACAAATGCTGAGCCGTGAAGAAGTCATGGCAAAAGTAAGCGGTAAATAGTTTTGTAATTAAAGACTATATAACAAAAAGCGCCTATCTCACATGATGAGATAGGCGCTTTTTTATTGGCTTAAAAACTACTTAACATTGTATTTTTATGAACATCGTATTTTTAGCAAGAACTTACTGGCGGATTAAACGGCTTGGCTTAGGCAATAGACTGATATCGCTGACACGGCAAGGATTGATATCGATACCGCCGCGACGCGTATACCACGCCCGTACTATTAGCTCGCTTGGCTGATAATACTGGCTCAAATCAGCAAATATCTGCTCAACACACTGCTCATGGAAGCCATTATGCTGACGGAAACTCAGTATATAGCGCAGCATATTTGCATTATCAAAAGGCTTATCAGTTGTAATCGATACGGCCAAAGTACCCCAATCTGGTTGATTGGTCACTGGGCAATTACTACGCAGTAGATTGGAATAAAAAGTATACGGCTGCGTACCATCATTTGCCACGCTTTCATCGCTAGCCCCTACTTCGTTTTCACTCAGCAACGACGCGTCAGGATGTTCCGTTAACGCAACTTTGTCCGTGCTATCTGCTAATGCCTCATCAATACAAACACCCTCAGGCTGAGCAATCAATAACGCTGTTTCATGACCATTTATATCATCGTTTAAACCAAATAACGCTACCTGTACATCTGCTTGCAAGCAAGCTGACAGGTCTTTCGCAATCAATGCTTGTACGACGTTCCAACTGGCGAACTCGGTAAAATTAATACTATTCAAATATAATTTAAGCGATTTTGATTCTACGATAAACGGTGAGCTAGCAGGAATGCTAAAGCGTGCAATCGCTACTTGCGAGATACCTTGCGGATTTAACCAAGATATCTCAAAGGCCTGCCACCAATCGACACCAACGGTTAACTTATCGTCTTGCCAACCAATCGCATCACGCCCCATGCTACGCGCAATCGGATATAGCGTCTCTGGGCTATACTCAGTTGGATAGTCTGTGGTTTGCTCACCCAAGATACCATGAATACTCATCTGTCTTCCTAATATTAAACCGTTTAAAATTTACTCTAAATAATATGCTTAGCGAATCATATACACTATAAACGCACGCGCGATCCGTTACTTAGCAAGCGATAAGCGATGGTATAAAATATCGCACAGAACACAAAAATAGCCGCCATTGAATACCAAACATTGACATCAGAGTAGCCAAGAATACCGTAACGGAATGAGTTGACCATATAGACGATAGGGTTCAGTAGCGAGATATTCTGCCAGAATGGCGATAAATTCTCCATCGAGTAAAACACACCACCAAGATAGGTCAGTGGCGTCAGTACAAAACTCGGGATAATAGAAATATCATCAAATGAGCGTGCAAATACCGCATTGATAAAGCCGCCTAATGAAAATAAGATAGACGTGCCAAGTACCGTAAATACGGTCACAAATAAATGCTCGATACCAAGATCAGTAAAGAACAGCGCCACTATCGAGACAATCACGCCGATGGCCAGTCCACGGAAGATACCACCACTGATATAACCCATCAAAATAGCATGCTTGGATACGGGCGAGACCAAAAGCTCTTCGATACTAGACGTGAACTTAGCACTAAAGAAGCTTGAGACCACATTAGAGTAACTGTTGGTAATGATCGACATCATGATCAAACCAGGCACAATAAACTGCATATATGGCACACCGCCCATCTCACCCACACGCGAGCCAATCATTTTACCGAAGATGACAAAATACAGACTCATCGTGATAACTGGTGGTAGTAATGTCTGCGGCCAAATACGTAAAATACGGCGCACTTCTTTGAACCAAATAGTACGAAACGCAATCCACTTCTTACTCAATGACATTGTTTTATTATGATCGACTAGTTCCTGACTCATAATCCCGCCTCCTTCATGCTATCTGCACTCTGAATGTTTTTGTCTACCAAGCGCATAAACAACTCTTCTAGTCGGTTGGCTTTATTGCGCATACTCGCCACACTGATACCTTTATCAGACAACTGATCAAAGACACCGTTTAGTGACTCACCTTCTGTCAAGGTAACTTCTAGCGTTTGCTCATCTGGTTGCGAGACCCCTGTCACTCCTGTCAGAGCCAATTGTTCAGTGAGCGGCGTATCCAAATCAAATACAAAGGTTTCTACGGATAACTGCGCCAGTAGCTCTTTCATTTCCGTATTGATTCGAATCTCGCCGTGATCCAAGATCGCAATGCGTTTACACAATTGCTCAGCTTCTTCGAGATAATGAGTCGTCAGAATAATAGTGGTATTTTCTTCGATATTAATCTGCTGCATAAATTCCCACATCGAGCGGCGAAGCTCGATATCGACACCCGCCGTTGGCTCATCAAGAATCAATAGTTTTGGTTTGTGAATTAATGCACGGGCAATCATCAAACGGCGTTTCATACCACCAGATAGCTCACGTGATTTGCTGTCGCGTTTATCCCATAATCCTAGCGCGGTTAATAGTCTCTTCGCGCGTGGTTTGGCTTCTTTTGCCGGAATACCAAAATAACCCGCTTGCGTAATCAGGATATCTTCGACTTTTTCGAACATATTAAAGTTAAATTCTTGCGGTACAACACCAAGGTATTGCTTGGCAATCGAAGGGTTCTCTAATAGGTCTGTGCCGAAAATATGAACGCTACCGGTGGTTGGCTTAAACAATGAGCTAATAATACCAATCATGGTAGATTTACCTGCGCCGTTTGGCCCAAGTAACGCAAAGAAACCACCTTGTGGTACCGTTAAATCAACCCCTTTTAATGCCGAAAACCCATTGTCGTAGGTTTTGGATAGGTTTTTTATGGAGAGTGCTGGTGCATCAGACATGAAGACCTCTTTATTTGTTATCAATTTGTATAAAATGCGATTTTAGAATAATAGGCCGTGTTGAACATTCGACTATCATTATCATATAGGCAAAAGCCGTATAAGAATGTTCAACACACTCTACTATCTATAAGGTGACAATGTACGGTAATAAATGAACTAATCTCATAAAATGAGGCTACTCATAGCGAATTTCAACTGCCTTATATTCGAAGTACCATATTAATAATACTCATCATGAAAAAGCGCCTATCTCATCACTGAAATAGGCGCTTTATAGATATACATCGTAAAAGCTCGGAAGGTAATCAACAAAGATTAGCTTGCTTCTGCGACCATATAATCTACGGCATTTTGAACTTCTTCATCAGGAATATCCGCGCCACCTTTAGCAGGCATCGCATTGAAACCATTGATAGCATGGGTATATAGCGTGTCTTTACCTTTTGCGATACGTGGACCCCAAGCGCCAGCATCACCAAAGATAGGAGAGCCTAACAAGCCTGCTGTATGACAAGTATGACATACGGCGTTATATACTGCTTTACCGTCACGAGGACCGTCGCCAGCAGCTGGGCCAGATGAGCGTGCCGTTACATCACAAGCTTCACCATCTTCAAAACAAATATTGGCAACAGGCTGGATACGCGCAATCAGATTAGGATACAAAGCAATTAGCTTCTGTACTTGCGGCGTATCTTGTGGAATTGGCTCTTCATCAGCGGCAGGCGCTGCAGCAGCAGTTTTTTCGTCTTCTGCTGGAGCGGCTTCTACGACCTCTTGGCCTTCTGCTACGTCTGACGCAGTTACAGGAGTGTCTACAACATCTTCAGCTTGGCTCACCGCGATACTAGCGATTCCTAGAATGGCAGCTGCCGATAACATAACTACTTTTCTCATTCGTCACGTTCTCTTATTACGTATACAAGGACTAGCACGGCTCGGACATTCTGTCTGTCCTCCTTTGACGACCTCTAAGTCTTCAATAGCAGACAGCCATCCCGCGTGCCAGCGCACTTGCAATCGGTGATTATAAATATGAATTCTCCCCAACATTATAAGGGAAAAGGCAGGTAAATTGCCATGCTTGTTTAATGACTTGACTGTTTTTTCTTAAAAAACCTCAATCGCGACTGTCATTTATTGGCTTTATGCTTTTTATTTGTTAGACTAAGCGGTCTTTATTTCTAGACACCTTATGCTAATTATCATGCGCATCTAAGCGTGACAGTCAGACATATCGTTATCATATGCGCTCGTAGCTCAGTTGGATAGAGTATCGGTCTCCGAAGCCGAGGGTCGTGGGTTCGATTCCCGCCGAGCGCACCAATCATAATGTTTACAATCTTGCTCTACCCTTCCCTTAGTACTATCTTAAACTACCTATACTCATCAAACCTACACTTCAAAATGTTTGCGGTTTTTCTGTGCTTGTATACTTCTGAGGGTCTCACCTATATAGAACTTACTCTGCATCTTGTAAATTGGCAGTCAACTGAGCACGGCTGGGTATACGGTGATAATTAATCACTGGCACATCACCCAAACGGCGCTGACCTTCAGCAATTTTTTTATCAATCGTAATCATTGCAATTTTTTTATCTTGTTTGCTAACGAGCAAATGATTTGCCTTACGTGTGACTCGATAATCAGCAAAATGCTGTTTTAATATCGCTGATGTTTTTTGCAGCGCATCATTCGGTGTTGCATTTTTTGATTTTGCGCCGCTATGCTTTTCACCTGCTTTTGCGCCGCGCGATTTTGCCACGAACCATAAAACTGCGATGACAGCGAACAATATGACAAGCCACCAAATTCCGTCTATCATAAGTAAAAATATCCATTATTAGCAAGGGTTGGCTCATGTTAGCAGAATTATCACCAGCGTTAATAGCAGAAGTAAAACTTGCAGCACAACTGCTGGCGTCGAAACAGCGTATTTGCGTTTTGACTGGAGCTGGCATTTCAGCAGAAAGCGGCATCCCAACGTTTCGAGATAAGCAAACAGGACTCTGGGAGAACTATGGTGTCGAAGACTTGGCAACCCCTGAAGCGTTCATTCGTGATCCAAAGCTGGTGTGGTCATGGTATCAATGGCGTCGGCAAATGGTCGCAGACAAAGCACCAAATCCTGCCCATCATGCGTTGGCTCAATGGCAGTATCATTCGCAAACCTCCGATCAGCAGGTGACACTCATCACCCAAAATGTCGATGATTTGCACGAGCAAGCTGGTAGCGCGGTGACTCACCTGCATGGTCATTTGTGGCGCAACCGCTGTGGTCAGTGCGAGATACCCTATCAAGATCAATCGAGAGCGTCATACGACAATCAAGGCACCATGAACTTTGATGAAACACTGCTTAACTGTCCGCATTGCGACGGTTACATCAGACCAGATATTGTTTGGTTTGGCGAAGCCCTACCTGTACAGGCATGGCAGACTGCCGAAGATGCTGCGGCTAATTGCGAAGTATTTATCAGTATCGGTACCTCAAGCTTGGTCTATCCTGCTGCTGGATTGGCACAATCAGCCAAACAGAATGGCGCGCAAGTTATTGAGATAAACCCTGACCCAACACCAAATACTATCGTCGATATCACACTAGCAGAAAAAGCAGGAATCGTTTTGCCGCTGCTTATAGCAGAGATTACTGCTCTATAACTACTATTTATAGATATTACTGAATGATAGACAGTAAAAAAGGCTTAACGATTTGTATAAACCGTTAAGCCCTTGCTACTAATAATAAACTTGTTGTAGCTTATTTCAATGCAAGATCAACTCTCGCCAAGTAAGCTTCTTTTAACTCATCACTGATAAATGCCGATTTAAACGAGTTTTTTACTAAGGTAATAACATCGTCTTCCGTAATCGGTAGATTTTCATAGAGGTTGATAAAGTTTTGATTCACATACCCTTTGAAATACGCAGGGTCGTCTGAGTTAACGCTAATATTCAGACCGTAGTCTAAAAGCTCTTTGATATTGTGCTCTTTATAAGTCTCAAAGACTTTTAGCTCAATATTCGAGTTCGGGCAAACGGTCAGTGGCATTTGCTCATCTTTGAGTCTTTGCATCAATTCTGGGCTTTTTATAGACTGCACACCATGATCGATTCTATTGATATTCAGTAAATCTAATGCTTCATAGATGTACGAGAAGTCTGCTTCTTCGCCTGCATGAGCGACCAACTTAAAGCCTTCTTCTTTGGCTTTTTGGAAGACTTCTTTGAATTTCGATGGCGGGTTGCCCAATTCTGATGAATCAAGACCAACACCGATAATGTCGTCTTTATAATCCAGTGCTTGCTCTAACGTCTCAAATGCTTCTTCTTGCGATAAATGACGCAAGAAACACATGATGATGCATGACGTGATACCGTATTTTGCTTTGGCATCTGCAAGCGCTTCTTTGATACCTGTGATAACCGCTTCAAAAGGTACGCCGCGTTCAGTATGCGTCTGCGGATCAAAGAATATCTCTGTGTGGATGACATTGTCTTCAACGCATCTAAGAATATATTCCCACGTCAAATCATAAAAATCATTTTTCGTGAGCAGGACGTTGGCACCCGCATAGTAGATATCTAAAAAGGTCTGTAAATTGGTGAAGTTATAGGCACTGCGTACATCTTCGATATCTTTATAAGGTATCTCTACGTTGTTCTTTTTGGCCAGTCTAAACATCAGCTCAGGCTCTAGCGAACCTTCAATATGTAGATGAAGTTCGGCTTTCGGTAGTTTCTTTATTAATTCAATCATAGTATTCCAATAATGGTGTTATCGAGACGAGCTACAGTAAATGTTACACAGTAGGGTAATCAAACTGTATATAAAGCGTTATCTGTCCTAGAAGAGTCATTTTAACACTAAAAGTATATCACCTAAAACAAAACCCTTTGACCGTATAGACAAGCTACTTATAAAAGTAGCCTTCTTAATACAACCGTATAAGGCGCAAACTACTTTAAAAACACCACTGTATCGGACAGCTCATTACCTTCTGGATCATGCTCTAAATGATAATACTGACGTAATACCTGCCCCACTTCATCCAGCAGTTCAGCCAAGCTCTCTTCTGTCTTTTGAGTAGCGATACCAGATACTGCCTTTTCGCACATTGCATTCCATACTGTTGGACTAACGTGAGCGCTGATACCTCGGTCTGCGACAATCTCTAATTTACGCTCACATACATTGACATAGATCAAGACGCCCGTATTTTCTTCGGTATCCCAGACGCGATATTCGCTAAACAAATCAATCGCACGCTCACGGCAGTTCATGCGATAGGCCTCTTGGATAGGCAGATGGTTTTCTACAATTAAGAACACCTCACCACGATGCCTACGTTCGGCTCGTGTCACAGCATCTGTTAAACGCGCCTTGGATTCTGTTGTTAGCCACTTACTATGTAATAAAGGGACGAACAAAACTTGACGCCACCAGCGGGCAAAACTGGGGTTTGAAGCGTTGTCTTCTACCATTATATTATTTCCTCAAGTACGTCATTTCGATGGTTATGTAGAGTTTATCTTGTTTGCGTATGTGGAATACTTACCACGAGCCACCTGCACCGCCGCCGCCGAAACCACCGCCGCCACCGCCAAAGCCGCCGCCTCCGAAACCACCACCGCCAAAGCCGCCTCCACTGCCCCCGCCCATACCGGGTAAGAAAATCATACCGCCTCTGCGCCCACCTTTACCGCCGCCGCCTTTTCCACCGCCACCGCCGCGTGAGATCAAAAACATCCAGATAAAGATTGCCATAATCAGCGTCATGAAGAAACCGCCGCCTAAAGCCATCGAACCTGCGAAAAACCCGCCAGCGGTAATAATAGAACCAAATACCCGGCCCAATATATTAGTAATAAAGCTACCGAAAATCATCGCCATGATAAATAAGAAAATAGGTGACGGCAGCTCGTCTGAGCTTTGCTGGGCAGTGCGCTCTGCGGCTTGCGCATCAGCACGGGCTAAGACTTCAGGATCAGCAGTTAGGCGTGTTTTGAGCGATTCAACGCCAGCGATTATCCCTGCACCATAGTTATTTTGCTTAAATAACGGCGTGATATCTTCGCGAATGACACGGTTAACCGCCGCATCGGGCAAGACTCCTTCTAATCCATAACCAGTTAAGATATACATATCACGGTCATTGACAGCGACGACAATTAGCAGACCGTCATCGATAGCTTCATCACCCAATTCCCACTTCTCAGCAACTTGCAATGCATAATCAAATATTGGTACGCCATTGGTAGTCGGTACGATGACCACTGCTGCTTGTGCTAATCCCTGCTGATAGATACTTCGAAGCTGCGCCTCTAGACGTAGCTTCTCTTGAGGATTTAAAATATTGGCCTGATCAACGACTGGTTCATTGAGTATCAACTTATCAGCGTCAACACCCTCGGCACTGGAGCGTACTGGTGGCTGAGCGGTTGCTTGAGCATTGGCTGTATCATTGGCTGTATCATTTGCTGTACTTTGGTTATCTGCGTTTTGATTGATAGCGTCGTTGCCGAGCACCGCCCCATTGATGGCATCATTATTTAATACAGCATCATTGATTGCTTCGTTAGACTCGCCTGCTTTAGCAACAGCCACCAACTCTTCGACACTACGGTTTTGTAGATTCGAGGTGCTATCTGTCGCCACCGCTGTATCATTGGGTGCAGCGTGCAATACAGGCACGCTGACGACACCTAATGTAAACAGTAATGCTGATAAGATTGCTTTTGAATTATTCATCTAATCTATACCACCTCAGATAACATCTTTACCAATTGATAGACTCTAACTAATCATCATTAAACCATTAGCTAAATGAACAGAGCTGCCTATGCCGCTCTGTCGTCACGTTCATTCTAAATTTTATTCAGCTGACTTTTCTGTAGAATCGCCAAAATCAACACTTGGTGCGGTTGAAATCGCCTCTTCATTGGCCACACTAAAGTTGGGCTTAGTATCCATACCAAATACTTTTGCAGTGATGTTGGTTGGGAACTGACGTACCGTTGTATTGTATCCCTGCACTTCTTGAATATAGCGGTTACGAGCCACAGCAATACGGTTCTCAGTACCTTCTAACTGTGCCTGCAGGTCCTGAAACAGTGCATCTGATTTTAGATCAGGATAACGCTCAGACACCGCCATCAAACGTGACAAGGCACCTGTCATCTGCTCTTGCGCTGCTGCATAACGCTCCATCGCTTCTGGATCATTAAGCACTTCTGGCGTCACCGTGATACCGCCTGCACGTGAGCGAGCTTCTGCCACTTGGGTGAAGACTTCTTGCTCTTGCTCGGCATATTGCTGTACGACTTTGACTAAGTTTGGCACCAAATCAGAACGGCGCTGATACTGGTTGACCACTTCTGACCATGAAGCAGTGACCTGCTCATCTTGTGCCTGCAGGTTGTTGTAGCCACAGCCACTTAGACCAACCGTAGAAGTTGTCAATAAAGCGGCTAGCAACATCGGCTTCATAATAGATTTACGCGTCATTGTTGATTCTCCTAATAATGATAAATAACAAATATCCAGTACCACGTTTTTAATATTTTTAAATTTTCTTGGTATTCATACGGCAGTCATGCACTCTATATATTGTATATCTGCGCATTACTCTATCAGCATGATATCAAAAGAAGTTGTCCTAATGATGGCGTTATATACGGCTTTTTACAATTGACCGTTACCAAAACACAACCGCATAGCGTCAACGATAACGCGTTTTTATCATGATAGATATAGAGCAAAAATCTAGCAGTCTAGAGTAATCAGACTAAATGTTATGAAAATACAAACAATTATTTATATATAATCTAAATCTTGCTAATGTATCAGCTAAATAAAATACGAATATATCTACCATCTATAAAGAAATTTCTAGTAATTAGTACAAAAATATGGCAAATTGCAGTTACGTAGCCGTACGGTTTGAATACATTTGGTAGTGGACTTATAGTTTGATTAGTATTAGCGAGTTGTTAATTTCTTAATAAAAACATCAATTAACTGTCAAATTATCGCTTAATACTGTCAATTCGCCATACCAGTCATGTATTTATTCAAGACAGCTCATAGTAAGTTGAATGCCATCATGGTGATGGATATTTAATTATATAACCGCCTGTTTTATCCGCCGGTCAACTTATGACTCATCTGATGTATAACATGATGATAGAAGACCGCAGTAGTTGAGGTTGTAGAATAATAGTAAACGCAGCTGATATTAATATTGTCAGTGATAAGCGCTATGCAAATAGTCCGTATTACTGATGAAATACGCGGGTAAATACAGACAACTACAGTCCATTCTTGGTGGCCAAGCACATGAGACTTAGACAATAAATAAGTCGATGCAGAGACTTTAACTGCTTAACTTAAATAAGTAAGTTAACCAGTTAGTTTACTCCTAGCAAACAGTGCCACCTTGAGACAGTACTAGGAACATAAATATGGAAGGTTTAGTTAACTTAGTAAATGGAATTATCTGGAGCCCAGCGCTGATTTATCTCTGCTTGGGTGCCGGTCTGTTCTATTCCATTATGACGCGCTTTGTACAAGTACGTCTATTCGGTGAGATGATCAAACTCCTATTCACTGGTAAATCTAGTGCACAGGGTATCTCATCATTTCAGGCACTTGCCGTCTCACTCGCTGGTCGTGTGGGTATGGGTAACATCGCTGGGGTAGCTGCTGCTATCGGCTTCGGTGGCCCAGGTGCCGTATTCTGGATGTGGGTCGTAGCCTTTCTAGGCGCATCTACAGCCTATGTCGAATCTACTCTTGCTCAGATTTACAAAGAAAAAGATGTGGTAACTGGCGAATATCGCGGTGGCCCAGCTTATTACTTTGAACGTGCCCTTGGACAAAAGTGGTACGGTATCCTCTTCGCAATCGCTTCTATTTTATCATGTGGTATGTTCTTACCTGGTGTACAGGCGAACGGTGTTATCAGTGCATTTGCACAGGTAATGGGCGAAGGTACGATCATGAACGTTGCAGGCCTAGAAGTTGGCTCTATGCGTTTGGTCGGCTTGGCTATCATCTTAGTGGTGCTAGGTATCATCATCTTTGGTGGTATTAAGCGTATTGCAACCTTTACTGAGTTTGCAGTACCTTTCATGGCATTAGGTTATATTGCCCTAGCGCTAATCATCATGTTCAGCAACTTTAGCTTGATTCCAGATGTATTTGGTATGATTGTTGGTGATGCATTCACTGCACAAGCAGGTTTTGGTGCTGCTATCGGTTGGGGTGTGAAACGTGGTATCTACTCTAACGAAGCTGGTCAGGGTACGGGTCCTCACGCTGCTGCTGCTGCTGAAGTTGAGCATCCATCACAGCAGGGTCTAGTTCAGGCATTCTCAGTATATGTTGATACATTACTAGTATGTTCTGCTACTGCATTCATGATTTTATCTACTGGTATGTACAACATTCAAGGTACGCTACCAGATGGTCAGTTCATCGTACAGAACGTTGCTGCTACTACTGAAATCAATGCTCCTGCGTTCACGCAAATGGCAATGGAATCTGTATACGGTACGTTTGGTAATGCCTTTATCGCAATCGCTGTATTCTTCTTTGCCTTTACAACAATTCTGGCTTACTACTACATCGCTGAAGTAAACGTCGCTTACTTAACACGTTTCCTTGGTCGTAGTGCGAACAGAACTGGTCTATTCCTAGTGAAAATTCTTATCATGGCGATGGTTGCTTATGGTGGTCTAAACTCAGCTGGTTATATTTGGGCAATCGGTGATATCGGTGTTGGTCTTATGGCTTGGCTTAACATTGTTGGTATTCTTGTCATCTTTATCGTGGCTCGTCCAACACTTACTATGCTTAAAGACTATGAAGCTCAGCGCAAAGCTGGCGTAACTCGCTATAGTTTTGATCCTGCTAAATTCGGTATCAAAAACGCACCGTATTGGGAAGAGCGTCATCTAGCACAGCAAAAAAGCATGAACGCTGATCCATTACGTAAAGATAAAATGTAAGACAATTTAGTAAGATTGCTATTTAACCTTATTGAATAAATAAAAAGCCCGAGACCATGTTCTCGGGCTTTTTTGTTTGGATATTTTTCTACACTGCTACAGAATAGCTTACCGAGAAAATATCAAAATTCACGTTCATACAATCTAGTTGAATACCTTGAAAATACCTTTTTATCTCTCAAAGTTAACCTATATTCGACACAACATATAACTGGCATTTTGTATTTTGGTTGTCCTCTTTATAGAGCTCGTTTTAGCATTAGACTAATTTATATTAAGTCGTCGTACCAGTATAGGTAAGCCACAGTTCCCCTATTCTTAATTTATAGACATAAAAAAGCCTAGCACGATGACTAGGCTTTCTTTGACTAACTTGTAGATTCAAAACCTACAAATTAAGGAATAGCTTATTCAGGCATTAACACTGCATCGATAGTGTGAACCACACCATTGGTTGCCATGATATCTGTACCAGTGATATTTGCTGTGTTACCAGTAGCATCAGTAATTACGTTGTCTTCACTGATAGTAATGGTTTTACCGTTCGCCGTTTCAATCTCAGTACCGTATGGGATATCAGCCGCTTTAACTTCCATTGCTAGTACATGGTAAGGAAGGACAGTTTTTAGCAAATCTGTATTGGCCAACAACTCTTCTTTAGTCACGCCTAGTTTTTCTAGTACTGGAGCAAACGCATCATCAGTTGGGGCGAATACAGTATGCTTAGTTTCTTCCATCAGCATGGTATCAAGACCAGCAGCCTGTAGCGCAGCGGTTAGGATAGTTAGGTTTTCATTTTCTGCTGCGATTTCAGCGATAGTTTGAGTCGCTTCCATGTCCATTTCGGCCATTGGCTCTGCTTCAACAGCTTCTGTCTCAGCAACTGGCTCAACTGCCATCTCTTCAGTCGCTTCTGGTTCAGTTGGCTCTGCAACAGTTTCAGTGTCGTTACACGCGGCTAGTGACATGGCTGCGGTTACAACTGCGATAGATAACAAGTTCTTCTTTAACATAGGTAATTCCTTTTTGGATAAATAATTGATTAAGGGATTTATTTAAATTAATAACTTTCGATAAATATAATGGCGACCAATAATTGATAAATGTACCAATTACTTAGTCATACTATTTAGTCCGTTATATTGATAGTTCTCAGTCTAACTGTTTAATTTTTAAATGGTATTTACTTAGGTAGCAACACTGTATCAATCACGTATATAGCATTGTTTACTTGTATATCAATTATTGCGATGTTTGAGACAAAATGCTGTTGATTAACTACTTTTAGATTTCTATTTTAAAATTTTAATCTGAACAGAAATTTGTATAGATAAAAGTCTAAAACAGCCATTGTTTGATAATGAAATCATCACAAACAATGGCTGCTTAGTCTTATAATGAATACAGTAGGTATGCCTCAGCTAATACTTATTTAGGCAACAATACTCTATCGATTACATGGACAACACCATTGTTGGCAGCGATATCAGTCTTCACGATGTTTGTTGTGCGACCATTCTCATCCATCAATTTGCCTTCTTTGGTTACCATCAACGTATCTTTGCTAGCGGTCATTACGTTACCAGGCTTCACATCTTTGGCATACATAGCCATATCGCCAGCGACTACGTGATAACCCAATACTTTGGTCAATAGTGGCTTATTGGCAAATAACTGCGCTTTGGTCATACCTGTTTCTTGCAATGCTTGCATAAAGGCGGCATTGGTTGGTGCGAATACCGTATAGTGAGCATTAGGATCAGACAACATATCGACTAGACCTGCTGCTTGTACCGCTTCTACCAATACTGAAAAGTCAGGATTGCTTTGGGCAATTTGTACAACATTCATCTTAGCCATACTCTGACTGTGCATCGGTGCTTTCATATCGCCCGTCTTTGCTGGCATCATATTATTACAAGCACTTAGTCCTGCGATCGAGATAGCCAATGTACCGATGGTGGCAATTTTAGTAAGTTTCATAACATTTTCCTTAATGATTTGAATTTCTTTGACGTTGGTATTGTTTCAACTATGGTATTACTGTCTTACAGATCATCCTGCCTGCTAATGCCATTTGCTCACTGTACTGCACTGCTAATACCGATACTTTTGATACAAGTTATTGCTAATAAATGAGCCTATATTTATAAGTAGGACTTACTAAGACCTTGTATTTCTGAAATTAAATTAACATGTAAGCAATCTTTATCAACCTGCCTTTGCGCAATTTTTTGTAGTACGGGTGTAAATTCTGTCTGACTTCTGAGCATTCCCGTTGGCTTTCATTTGCAAAAGAAAAGCTTTATGTAAGCCCCTAGCGAAATGATATTCATTTGTGCGTATCTGCTTTATGAAATAGACTCTAATACCTTGCTTTGTTACTTAGCTTTCCTCTTATTTATCTATTGCCAAAGAGGAATATGCAGTATCCCTATGTAGCAAATTTTTCATGCTAAAATAATGCAAATTTGCGGTCCTCTTCGTGAGACTCTGCACGCTACTGGTTTGTTATTCCTTCTTTTTTTAATAATTACGATATAAGCAGCACACCTATGATTCCAACGACGACCTCACCAAACGATTCTCATACCGATACCGCCTCTACCTCCTCATCCGCTAATGACTTTATATTGACGCCACCTGCTGTATTTCCGTTTAAAGAGCAGCAGCTAACCGCACGTGCACGTATCACTG
Source organism: Psychrobacter proteolyticus (assembly GCF_039762275.1). Taxonomy (GTDB): domain Bacteria; phylum Pseudomonadota; class Gammaproteobacteria; order Pseudomonadales; family Moraxellaceae; genus Psychrobacter; species Psychrobacter proteolyticus_C. Next base: position 105,930 of record NZ_JBDLOB010000009.1, read on the forward strand.
AGCAGATGGCATCACGCATTTTGATGTTAGACGGTGCGATGGGTACGCAGATTCAGACCTATAAGTTAGAAGAAGCAGATTATCGTGGTGAGCGTTTTGCTGATATCGACCAAGATGTACGCGGCAATAACGACCTGCTGGTACTGACTCAGCCGCACATGATTAAAGACATTCATCACGATCATCTGCTGGCGGGCGCTGATATCATCGAGACCAATACCTTTAACGGTACGCGTCTGTCGATGGCTGACTATGACATGCAGTATCTAGTGCCAGAACTGAATAGGACAGCAGCCAAGATTGCTCGAGAAGCAGCGGATGAATTTACCGCAACAACGCCTGAGAAACCGCGCTTCGTTGCGGGCGTCGTGGGTCCGACTTCGCGTACGTGCTCGCTATCGCCTGATGTCAATGATCCTGCGTTTCGTAACATTACCTTTGATGAGTTGGTACTCAACTACCGTGAAGCGACCTTGTGCCTGATAGAAGGCGGCGTCGATATAATCTTGATTGAGACGATATTTGATACGTTAAATGCCAAGGCGGCAATATTTGCCATCACGGGTGTGTTCGACGATATTGGCTTTGAGCTGCCAATCATGATTTCGGGCACGATCACCGATGCCTCAGGTCGCACGTTATCGGGTCAAACAGCCGAGGCGTTTTATAACTCTATCCGCCATGCCAAGCCACTATCCGTTGGCTTTAACTGCGCGCTTGGGGCGGATGCGCTGCGCCCGCACATCCAAACGCTATCGAATATCGCTGATACTTTTGTATCTGCGCATCCAAACGCTGGCCTGCCCAATGAGTTTGGTGAGTATGATGAAACCGCTGAAGAAACGGCTGCCCTACTCGAAGGGTTTGCCAAAGCAGGTATCTTAAATATCGTCGGTGGCTGCTGTGGTACAACGCCCGAGCATATCCGTCAAATCGCTAAAGTCGTGGCGAACTATCCGCCGCGTGTCATCCCTGAGATAGCACCTGCCTGCCGCTTGTCTGGTCTAGAGCCATTTACAATCAACTCTGATAGCTTGTTCGTCAATGTCGGTGAGCGTACCAACGTCACAGGCTCTAAAAAATTCCTACGTTTGATCAAAACAGAAGCCTATACCGAAGCACTCGATGTCGCTCGCGATCAGGTAGAAGGCGGCGCGCAAATCGTCGATATCAATATGGACGAAGGCATGCTTGACTCCAAGCAGGCGATGATTCACTTCGTCAACTTGGTCTCAGGCGAACCAGATATCAGCCGTGTGCCACTGATGATTGACTCGTCTAAATGGGACATTATCGAAGAAGGTCTTAAACGTACACAGGGTAAGTCGGTCGTCAACTCTATCTCGTTAAAAGAAGGTCATGCTGAGTTCGTTGAGCGTGCCAAATTATGCATGCGTTATGGTGCTGCGATTATCGTCATGGCATTTGATGAAGACGGACAGGCTGACACTTACGAGCGCAAGATTGAAATATCTAAACGCAGCTATGACGTACTGGTCAATGAAGTGGGCTTTCCATCAGAAGACATTATCTTTGACCCAAATATCTTTGCCGTTGCCACGGGTATCACCGAGCACAACAACTACGGTGCTGACTTTATCAATGCCACACGTTGGATTACGGAAAATCTACCGAACGCGATGGTCTCGGGCGGCGTATCCAACGTGTCGTTTAGTTTCCGTGGTAACCCAATCCGTGAAGCGATCAACTCCGTATTCTTATACCACGCGATCAAAAACGGTCTGACCATGGGTATCGTCAACCCAGCCATGCTTGAGCTGTACGATGATATTCCAAAGGAAGCCCGTGACGCTATCGAAGACGTCATGCTCAACCGCAATCAAGGTGAAACTGGTCAGGATGCGACTGAGCGTCTGATGACGGTCGCTGAAAACTACCAAGATGGCGGCAAGAAAAAAGACAGTACCGTCGATATGAGCTGGCGCGAAGGTACGGTAGAAGAACGTATCGCCCACGCACTGGTCAAAGGCGTGACGACCTTTATCGAAGCGGATACCAAAGAAGCATGGGAGAAGTATCCTAAACCGCTAGAAGTCATCGAAGGGCCACTCATGGACGGTATGAATATCGTCGGTGACCTATTCGGTGCTGGTAAAATGTTCCTACCGCAAGTCGTAAAATCTGCCCGTGTAATGAAGCAATCTGTCGCATGGCTAAACCCATATATCGAAGCGGAAAAAGTCGAAGGCGAAGTCAAAGGTAAAATCCTAATGGCAACCGTCAAAGGCGACGTGCATGATATCGGTAAAAACATCGTCGGCGTGGTGCTTGGCTGTAACGGCTATGATATCGTCGATTTGGGCGTCATGGTGCCATGTGAAAAAATCCTCGATACTGCCATCGCAGAAAAAGTCGATATCATCGGTCTGTCTGGTCTGATTACCCCAAGTCTCGATGAGATGGTCTATGTCGCCAAGCAGATGCAAGAGCGCGGCATGACGCTACCATTGATGATCGGCGGTGCAACGACGTCGAAAGCGCATACTGCCGTCAAGGTCGAGCCGCAATATCAAAATGATGGCGTCATCTATGTATCGGACGCTTCGCGCTCAGTCGGCGTGGTGACCAAATTGCTGTCGAAAGAGCACCGTCAAGCGCTCATCGATGAGACCCGTGAAGAGTATGTCAAAGTTCGTGAGCGTCTGGCTAAGCGTCAACCAAAAGCCGCCAAAGTCACCTATGCTGAATCGGTCAAGATTGGGTTTCAGTATGATTGGGAAACCTACGTGCCACCAGTGCCAAATAAGCTAGGACAAGTGATACTGGATGACTATCCAATCACCAACCTACTGCCTTATATTGACTGGACACCATTCTTTATCTCTTGGGGTCTGACTGGTAAATACCCGAAAATATTGCAAGATGATGTGGTTGGTGAAGCGGCTCGCGATCTGTTTGAAAATGCAGAAGAGCTGCTACAAAAGATGATTGATGAAAAATCAATCGTAGCGAAAGGTGTGTTTAAACTCATGCCCGCGCGCCGTACTGGATCCGATACGGTCACGGTCTATGACAATGCGCCTGCTGATGGCGGTAAACCGACTTACCAGTTTGAGCATTTACGTCAGCAAAGCAACCGTTCACAAGAGGGGGCCAGTGGCAAGCCAAACTTTAGCTTGGCAGACTTTATCTCGCCATCAGAGACGCATACCGATCACTTGGGCGGCTTTACTGTCTCCATCGTCGGTACAGAAGCACTGGCTGAACAATATAAAGCGGCAGGTGATGACTATAATGCGATTATGGTACAGGCACTGTCTGACCGTTTAGCCGAAGCCTTCGCCGAGCATTTACATGAGCTCATCCGTAAAGAGTACTGGGGCTATCAGCCGACCGAGTCACTCACCAATGATGAGATGATTAAAGAAAAATACGTCGGTATCCGCCCTGCACCTGGCTACCCTGCCTGTCCTGAGCATACGGAAAAAGGTAAATTGTTTGATTGGCTAGGTACAGTAGATGCAATCGGTACAACGCTAACCGAAAGCTATGCGATGTGGCCTGCATCATCTGTCAGCGGATTCTATTACTCGCATCCTGATAGTGAGTATTTCAACGTCGGTAAAATCAGCCGTGGCCAGTTAGAGAGTTATGCTGAGCGTAAAGGCTGGGATATGAAAACTGCTGAGAAGTGGTTGAATCCGAATTTGTAAGGATAGTTTGGCTAAAATTCTATAAAAGTTACTTGAAGCGGTATTGGTTTTTATAGCCAATACCGCTTTTACTTCTATCTGCCAGTCTAGGTTAGGCGGTGGTTAAGTTTTGAGCAGTTCCTGTTTCCTCGATACCGTCTCAAAACGATCCACCGCAACTTACCAAACCCATCAGGATATCCACGACAATCGGGGCTAGCGGCAGCATCTTGTTCTTGCTACTATCCATCGTAACTAAACTTTAAATACTCCAATGGAACGACAAAATGATTGATAAAAATAATTTTCCAGATGTACTGAGATCTTTAGACTTTCAAGAAAATAATAATGTTTTTCTCAATCAATACGATAGCAATTCTTATTTGAAAGTTGACTTCAATACTGAACATTTAATTTATCCAGAAGATCAAGGTCTGACTGTTAACGAGCGTCAAACGTGCAACTTTTCGCAGAATGAAAACTTTGTCGTATTTGAATGTGTACATCGTTTGCTTGTTCAAGGGTATAAACCTGAACATATTGAGCTTGAACCAAAATGGCAAGTGGGTCACGGTGCAAGTGGCGGTCGCGCGGATGTTTTAATTAAAGACAATCAAGGCGATACGTTGCTTATTATTGAATGTAAAACCGCTGGTTCCGAATTTAATAAGGCATGGAATCGTACGCAGCAAGATGGCGGTCAGTTATTTAGTTATGTTAAACAAACAAGTACCACACAGTTTATTTGTCTGTATGCCTCTAACTGGATTGATGATCAGGTCAAACCTAATTATTACCTGATTTCATTGAATGATAATGAAAAGCTGATTAATGAACTTAGTGAAGTTAGTGATGATCCTGTGTCAACGTATGCAGACAGCAAATTACGTAATGTTGAGGATATCGTTGCCACTTGGAAAGATACTTATCAAAGTGATTATACGACGCGCGGATTATTTGAGCCTGATATCCAACCCTATAATATTGGTAAGCAAAACTACTCACTGGATGATCTTGTCGCTATTAGTAGTAATGATATTCAAGGTAAATATAACGAGTTTGCGACTATTATGCGTCAACATAACGTCTCAGGTCGTGAAAATGCTTTTGATAAATTAGTTAATTTATTCTTATGCAAGATTGTTGATGAGACGCATAATCCGCAGGATTTAAAGTTTAACTGGAAAGGTATTAGTTACGATAGTCCTTTTGATTTGCAAGACCGTCTGCAAGCCTTGTATCAACAAGGTATGAAGAAGTTTTTGGATGAAGAAGTGACTTATGTGCGCGACGATGAAGTCGAAACAGCTTTTCGGTTTTATAAGAATGACCCAGTAGAGACGCAAAAAGCCATTAAAGCAATGTTTCGCCGTTTAAAGTTTTTTACTAACAATGACTTTGCTTTTATCGATGTCCACAATGAAAGACTATTTGGGCAGAACTCTGATGTCTTGCTTAAAATAGTCAAGATGCTACAGGATATTCGCTTAAAAACGAATGAGGAAAATCAATTCTTAGGCGATATGTTTGAGGGCTTTCTCGATCAAGGCGTTAAGCAGTCCGAAGGGCAGTTTTTTACACCGATGCCGATTGTAAAGTTTATTATGAATGCGCTACCTTTGGATAATCTAATTGCAACTTCGGATGACATACCCAAAGTCATTGATTACGCTTGCGGTGCAGGACATTTTTTAAACGAGTATGCCACCTCGATAAGACCAACTATCGAGAATAACTCTGATAAAAACTTGTCAGAATATTATGACAATATCACTGGGATTGAAAAAGAGTATCGACTATCAAAAGTCGCTAAAGTTTCCGCCTTCATGTATGGGCAAGACGATATCAATATTATTTATGCAGATGCTTTAGGTAGTAACGAAGATATCCAGAACAACAGTTATTCAGTATTGGTTGCCAACCCGCCCTATAGTGTCAAAGGCTTTTTGGATACGCTAAAACCTAGCGAACGTAAGCAGTTTGAGCTGCTCAAGTATATTGAGGAAAAAAGCTATACCGTCAATAATAGCATTGAAACCTTTTTTATCGAACGTGCCAAGCAATTACTCAAAACGGGCGGAGTTGCCGCTATTATTGTGCCGTCCTCTATTTTGACCAAAGGTAAAGCCAGTAGTACCTCATCATCTAAAAATATATACGTCGCTACTCGTGAAATCATATTAAAACACTTCGATATCGTGGCTATAGCAGAATTTGGTAGCGGTACTTTTGGCAAGACAGGTACGAATACTGTCACTTTATTCTTGCGACGCAAAACAACGGATGCGCCTGTTGAAGCTGACCACTATGCACAGAGAGTAGATAACTGGTTTAATCCTATTCAAAATAGTAGCTTATCTTCGAATGAGGTTGTAGATACTGGTGCAGTATTTGCTGACAGTCACTTTATTGATGATTACTGTACGCATCTTGCATTAGATGCTGATGATTATAAAACGCTACTGGCTGGTACTCCTAATGAAGCGCTGATGAATAGCGAATACTTTGCAAGTTATGTCAAAGAGTTTGATAAGTGGACAGAGATTAAAAGGCTAAAAAACAGTAAAACGTTTAAAGCATTCTCTAAAGATAAGCAAAAGGCAGAGTTAAATAGACGTTTGGTAAATTATCTAAAAGCGACTGAAAAAGACAAAGTGTATTATTTTGTCCTAGCCAGCCTAAACTCGCAACCTGTGCTTATAATAAAAAGCCCAAGCAAAACCAAAGAGATGAAAGCCTTTTTGGGGTATGAATGGAGCAGCGCCAAAGGTAATGAGGGTATTAAATATTTAGGCGGTTTCAAAATGGATGACCTAGAAGCAGTCGATGAGGACAGCGGAGAGGTGGCGATAGAAGAAGAGGACAAAAGAGTACTAAGTAACCTATATAATTTGGATAATATCAATACACCACTTTATAACCCTAAAGATAAAAGTGACGATACTAAGATTAATTATTTGATTAGCCAAAACTTTCAGAAAGAGAACTTCTTGATTCCAGATGAATTAGAAAGTTTTGTAACCCAATCTAGTTTGATTGATATGTTAGATTTCAAAGTCGTAGATTTTAACAAAGCAATAAGTTTAGCTCCTAAAATAGATTTAAACATTGATACACAGTGGAATATTAGCTATTTAGGTGATGTAGTCGATGTGTTGATCGGTGGTACGCCTTCAAGAAGCAATAATAGTTATTTTGATGGTAATCACCTATGGTTATCAATTTCAGAGATGAACGGTCATACCATTATTGATACTAAAGAGAAGATCACTGATTTAGGTGTTGCCAATTCAAATGTCAAACTTATACCCAAGGGTACAACTTTGCTTAGTTTTAAATTATCTATAGGTAAAACAGCAATAGCAGGACAAGATTTGTATACTAATGAAGCTATAGCAGGACTTGTACCCAAGGATAATTCCAAGTTACTAAACAGTTTCATTTTTCAAATATTTAATGCAGGTATTATTCCATTAACTAAAAGTGGTTTAAATACTTTTGGACAGAGTTTAAATAAATCATTCCTCGAGAGTAATGTCAAAATTCCATTACCTCCAATAAAAGTCCAAGAACAGATTATAAATGACTGTCAGATAGTAGACAACGAAGCTGAACAGGCTAAAGATCAAACTGAAGAATTAAGAAATGAGATTGATAAGATTATTAATGAATCAGCCAACTCTCTTAATAGCCAAAAAACTAAAATAGGTTCAGCATTAGATTTGAAAGCTGGAAAATTTATTTCTGCCTCTGATATAACTAATAATTATCACGAATCATTATACCCTTGTTATGGGGGTAATGGTTTGCGCGGATATACTAGAACGTTTACTCACGAAGGAGATTATTGTCTTATAGGTAGACAAGGCGCATTATGTGGCAATATTACTCGCGTGTCAGGCAAGTTTCACGCTACTGAACATGCTGTAGTCGTTACTCCTTTGACAGATATAAACGAAACTTGGCTATATTATAAATTAGTCAATTTGGATTTAAATCAATATGCTACAGGCGTTGCACAGCCTGGATTATCCGTCACAAATATAGATAATATCGATATAGTTATTAACACTATTGAAGAGCAAAACAAAATAGCTAATGACATAAAGGTTTTAGAACTCAAGCTCGAAGAAGCTCAAGCTATCATTGATACAAGCACAGATAAAAAACACGCAATTATTAAGAGCTATTTATAGTTTTGTAGGGTGATTTTCATCGTATCGATAATGTAGATGTTTTTTAAGATTATGATTAGTGCGCTGGGCGCACTCTACTCCAACTTTTGCAGTGCGCGTGTTATTTGAAAGTTTGGTTTTTTGTAGGTTGGTGTCGAGGTACGAGGCCCAACAATTCATTAGACTAGATTCTTAACTCAAAATCGTTGGGTGTCGCAAGCTCCGCCCAACCTACTCGAACCTTTTCTATAGAAAAATTCATTTGTTATTTAATGGCTGTTTTAGGGTGCGGTTTAGCCCTGATTGTAGCAGTTATCCTGCTTGGCTGAGCAAGTTGCAATGGCTTAGTTTGGGGTAGCGCGCGGAGCAAGTAATACATCAAACCTTGGCTAATGATTCGCGTAGATAAGTTGATACGGATGAAAAGCAAGATTAGATGTCTATTCATTTCGTCCTAATTTAAACTCAATTTGCCTTACCCTTCCTCCGCCGACACCGCTCAGAACAATAAATAACCTGCTCCCAATCTTTCTCCCACTTCTTGCGCCACGTAAACGGACGCTGGCAGACGGGGCAGGTTTTTTGCGGTAAATTTACTTTTTTATGTGCCATCGTCTGCCCCCTTGTGCCGTATATCTAATATCTATGGTTAATGTTTACTGCCTATTTATCTTCTTTTTGATGATCTAGCCCTTCATATTTTTTCACCCGTCGACATTGGTCTGAGCAATAGACCATGCTCTCCCAGTTTTTATCAAGCTTCTTAGTCCAGCTAAACTCGCGCTCGCAGACGGGACAAAGTTTTTTGCGAACGTTCTTCTTCTTGTGCGCCATACTTTTCTCATTGGTTTGTTTACTACATTAGTCACTGGTCACTATAGTCTACTAATCATAGTCGTCAAAGATTTTATTAAGCCTGTTGAGACTATTGACGATTAACTTACCAGATTGATCGGTGCTGGTATCAATCGCCAGCTTCTCATCCATTCGCATCGTCAGTGGCACTAGCGCTTGCTTGAGGGCAGTTGCCATCAGTGCCGTTTGCTGATGAATATCAGGGATATCACTATCGGCTGTTTGATTATCATTATTGCTAACCAAGCTATCCGCCATTTTTTGCGCCAGTTGTTCAACGGCATTGACCAGCTGCACCATGAGCTGTTTTTGTGCATATTGATTTTGCTTGAGATACTCGCCTTCTGCCTTCTCAGCGTTGTGATCATGCTTGTATATTTGCATCAGCTGATTCAGACTTTTTTCAAAGCCGTTATCGATGCTATCGCTGACGACTTTGGCATTATTGAGCACACTATCGGCAAGGATTTTCTGTGCTTCTAATTGAGCGTTTAGCTGGGCATCGAGTTGCGCTTGTTGTCCTGCTTCTCGTAAGCGAGCGATTTGCTCTGGGTCATTTTTCGTTAAGTATGTCTCAAACTGGCTACTGATGGCATTGAAGCCACTGGCCAAATCGACCAACTGAGCGACTATACGTGCGCCAGTATCACCATCTTCACCGCCCATGGCTTTGTTACGTAAGAAGTCAGCTTTGATTTGCGCCCAGCGCTCTGTTTCTGCTTCGGTCAAGACACCACGCATCTCACCAAGCTTGAGCAAGTTGCTCTCTGCGCCTTGGGTCAATAGCTGCGACTCGCCCAGATAATGATCATCTATCAGCTGGTTCAGCTCGCTTTCATTCATGACCGCCGATAGTTTTTCGGTCATCTTATTCATATTACGATAACTGCCTTGCAGCTTGAATATCGGCTCAACACGATACTTATCATCTTGCGAGGCGGAGGCAATATAGGCTTGGTTGACATCCAGAATGACTTCTTGCACCCTAAACATATGGCGCAAGATTGCGATAATCTCGTTAACTTCTGAGGTGCTATACGGATACGTCAAATCGCTGCTTTGTGCTTGGGCAAGATTCGCATTGTCCGTTTTTGCCATTTTAATCAAACGATGGACATCGCTTAAGTCACGGTTGGCCATTGGTGCGAGGACGGTATTAGAGGTCAGCGAGTTTTCGATATAACTGAGTGCAAACACCTCTTCCATGCCGCTCATGATATCGCCTAAGTTGTAGATATCGGCACGGTTGGCGAGCATGTCTGGCACTTTAAAGGCCTCGCCGCTCTCAGTATATGGGTTACCTGCCATTACCACGCAGAACTTTTTACCACGCATGTCATATGTCTTAGTCTTGCCTTGCCAGACGCCATCGATACGGCGTGTGCCATCACCCAATGAGATAAACTTCTGCAAAAATTCCGCATGGGTGTGCTGAATATCATCGAGATAAAGCATGACGTTGTTGCCCATTTCAAAGGCCAAGTTGATTTTATTCAACTCTTCTCGCGCAGTGGCATTGGGTGCTTTTTCGGGATCTAAAGACGTCACATCATGACCGAGTGACGGACAGTTAATCTTCATAAAGATAAGGCCAAGACGATTTGCCACGTATTCCATCAAGGTGGTTTTACCATAACCTGGTGGCGATATCATCATGAGGATACCCATCAAATCGGTACGCTTATCCTCGCCGACCGTGCCCATCTGTTTGGCAAGATTGTCACCGATGAGCGGCAGATAGCTCTCGTTAATAAGACGGTTACGCACAAATGAAGACAATGGCCGCGGCATAAACTCGTCCAGTCGCAACGTCTCTTTTGAGTCATGCAATATCTCTGAGCGCATGGCCAGATAACGTCTATAGGCAGGAATGACCTGCGTATCATGATGATGCAAACGATTTAAGAAATCATCGACGGCAAAGGTTAAAGTCTGCTGATGAATACGTATATGCTCACCCAACAAATTATTAACTTGTATCTCAAGCGATACCTTACCCGTGCTACGCTCAAAGCTTTGTACTTGATTGAGCGGATTATTAATACTGGTCAATGATGTAGTCGATGAGGTGATTGAGGAAAATGACAAGGCCGATGGTGTGCTACTTGCGCCTTGATTACCTAGTCCGTTACTGCTTAAACCTTGATTACCCAACCCTTTGTTACCTAGCCATTTATTAAAGCTAGCACCTGAATCAATGAGTCGTTGCACCAAGGCTTCACGCTGAGCATCATTTAACTGGGTAAGTAAAACAGCAATCGCTTCCGGCACATAATGACGGCCACTCTCTAGCTGTTGCTGGCGTAGCGCTTCTTTTTCTTTACTCTCAGCAAGCTGTGCTTCACTGAGTGTCTCGCCTGCATCATCCGTACCATCAGCTGACTCATTACCACCATAGGTTTTATCAAGTAGTGCATGAAACCATGTGGATAATAGCTCATAGGCTGATTTGGGTTGGAATCCAAGCTTACTGATAGAAGACTGTAGTTGATCAAAATTGGCGGTATTTTGCGTGCTACCTGAGGCACTATTTAGCGTTTGGCTTAGCTGCTCACACAACTGCTGCGCTTGTTGGCTGGTTTGCCAGTTTATTGTGTTAGATGCGCTTGCACTTGATTCCGCCGACTGCCCCATGACGCTCACTAAATATTCACAAGCAAGCTGAACGTAGCTTGATTTGAAAATGTTGGCGTTATGAACATCACTGGTATTTGAATCTGACTCTGGTTTTGATGTTGACTGCTTGCCGGCGCCATTATTAATGCCAGTACCGTTATCAGCGCTAAGACTGTCATCATTATGAGCCATAACAAAGTGACGCATCACTTGGCTCATGTCTTTGACCAATAGAGACTTCGCAGTATCGCTGCCCAATGCACGGCGCAGTTGCTCGGCGGTCGCGGCTCTATCTGTCCAGTTATTTGCACGTGTCAGCACTGATTCATTCAGCCATTTGTCATAACCAAATTGACGCAAGCTGTCTAGACCAAGTGCTTGCACGATCTTTAACTGCCAATAGAATAATTGCGCCAATGCTCGTACTTGCGGGGTATAAATCAGTAGCCCTGCTTCACGCAATGTTGGCAGGATTTGCATCAATAATAGCGTGGCATCATGGTCATGAATGCCTTTGTCATAACCAAGCTGATAGCGAGGGGTGGCGTAGGCTTTGACCAACTTGGACAATGGGCTGTCATTATCAATGTCGCCATTAACATCGAGGGTAATGATAGTCGCATCATATGCTTGATATAAACGGGCTTCGGTTAGTCCATCTTGGCTATTTTTAGCACTTTCAATAATGCTATACGCCAAGTACTCGGCGCGGTACACCTTGTCAGACTCGGAGGCGATATTCATGTCCCAATACGGGCGCAAGGCGTTTAGCTCAGCATTATTAAGCACTTCATAATAATCTGTACCCGTTAGATGCAAGTTCAGCACGCGCTTGCCATCTGACTGCTGACGACTCAATAAGGTCAAATCAAGCGGCTGAGTATTAACCGAAAAACGATGCTTACCCAGTTTGATAATTTGGCCACCATCTTCAAACAAGTCTGACTTGTCTTTTAAACTCTTGTAGCTCTCGATTTGAATGGCTTTTAGGCGCGCATCGATGTCATCGGCTTTGACGCTAAAGCCCATCGCTTGCAGCTCTTTTGCGATGTTGCGGACTTTTTGCACCAGACCATCAGCCGCAAAATACGTATTGAGCGCTTCCTCTTCTGTAAAGCCTGTGACGCCAGTGCTTTGCGTGCGTTTTTTGATACTTTCAAGCATCCGCAGCGCACCATCACCTAAGTTTTGCGCTTTACGATTACGAGCATCAAGCAATTGCTGCTTATGGTTTTCAAAAGTCTCGTAAATCTCTTCACGTTTACTGATAATATCGGCTAAAAACTGATCGCCACTATTGGTTTCTGGATCAGTGAACTGGCTTTCCAACTCTTCTAGCTGTACTAGCAATTTTGCCATTTGCTCATCTGACTTCTCAGGGGTATTGGCAATGGATAAGGCATTAGCAATGGACTGACCGAACAGCTTAAACTGCGCACCAAATTGTGCAACGGCTTCAGCAGAGCCTAGGTTTTTACGCTTGTGGTTGAGCTTGGCTTTGCTCTGATTTAGGCTCGCATAAATGGTCGATATGTCATCGATGATTTGCGTACGCACTGTGGCATCGGCCACATCTAGCGTCCCTAGCAACTCGGTTAATAAATCTAACCCTTGCGCCGTCTCATCAATTTTTTCTAGTACGGGTTTTAGCTCAGCATTGGTTTCAGCCGTGTTTAAACGCTCACTAACATCAACCAATATACCTTCGTAACTCGAAAGCGCCTCTTCACCACTTAAAAACAGCACGGTTTTTTCAGCAAGCTCGCTTTCGGCTTCTTCTAACTGTGTCTGCAATGCTTGTAACTTATCGGCATCTAGATAGCGCAAATCCTCCAAGCTAACCAAACGGCCTTTTTGGCGTCTTAATGCTGACAGCTGATCGACATAATCACTGGCAGACTCAAAGCTAGTAACGCGTATCTGCCGCAAAATCTCACTTTGCTGCGTATCAGCATCGGCTAACGCAGTTTGGGTTTGCTTTTGGATACTTTGTACTTTAGCGAACTCATCGATGACAAGCTCAGCCGTGGCCGTCACTTCCTTAATACTACTGGCGACTTCGCTCAGCTCAGGCTCAGACAGCCAATAATAGCTGTCAAAGAGACGACTGGTATTGTCAGCCAACTCTTCATAGAGCTTTTGAGAGACGCTTTGATTGTCAATCAGGCGAGTAATGCTATACAGGTCTGAGATACCACGTACCAGTTCTTTATTGCCGATTTTGCCATAGAAGCTCGTGCTTTCTGGTAGCTCACTCACATACTCGTGTGAGGCATAAGGGGTATGCCATATCTGCATCGGGTGAATACGAGATGGCTCACTTTGATCACTAAACAGCACCAAACGACCATTCTCAGCCAAAGCCATACCGTTGCAATAGATAGGGTTTGCCAATTGCTTTTTGATCAAATTATAAGGAAACAACCCCGTGATACCCAAGTCTCTATCATAAAACAAGAATAAAACATCTTCCCCATTTGGCGATATGATTTTGCGTTTGAACTTTAAGTCTTTGGCGTCCACGTTATTGGCATCAAACAGCTTATATTCGCCCGTTTGCAGATAGTAGCCACCCGGAAATATGATGCCGTGGTCTTCTGGCAGCTGCACACACGATTGTCCAATCGCATCCAAACGTAATACCGCTTCGGTCAAGGTGTTATAAACAAAATAACGGTAGTCCTCTTCACGATAGGGCAATATTTTGAGCAGGATTAAACTGCCAACTTTGGCATAAGCAATCTCGGCATCGGTCAACGACTGAGTACGATCTTCGACCGGCTCACTATAGATACCCTGCCCTGACTGCGTATTATCCTCAATCTTAATGGTCAGATCTCCACCGACCGTCTCTACAAATATCGTATCCAAGATATTCATATGCGGATATTTGCCGTTGATCATCTGATCGCGTGTGGTTTCTATCCAGTCAAAATCATAGGCAGGCGGCAGTTCAATGTCACGCTCGCCACGATTGTCGACGTAAGCGACTTGAGCAGACTCTGGTGTGCCTTGGCTAAAATCTAACGCAAAACGGAACACTCGAATATCAGTGATGCGCTCACCAATCTGAAACGCCAATAGCAGTTTGCTGTCTTTCACCGTTATTTGAATTAAGCGCGTTTGCTTATAATATCGATACAACTCATTGAAATCTTGGACAAAGGCATCTTGACCCAAAAAAGTTCCTGTTAAATCGACCTCTTCAAGTTGGCACTCTTCTTCACTTTCGACTGGCTCAATCAAACGATATAGCGACAATACATCCTCAACATTGCTTGCACGTTTGAGTCCCATAAAAACGTTGTAGCCAAACAGTAGATATTCGCCTACTTGCACCATATCCTGCGCCACACAGTTATGTTCGGTACGGATACGCGTACGGGCGATGACTTGCATTTGAGTACTGCCAAACTCTTCGAGACGCGCATTATTTAGCGTCTGCGTTTGCGTCTCTAAACGACCGCCTTGTTCCGTCAGACGTTTTTTGATGAGCTCATAAGCATTGCCTGAAGCAACTGCCTGATCGGTTTGGCTTGCTTGACTAGCATTAGGATTGTCATTGCTATCTGAAGTGGTTAGGTTTTGCGTATCCGCCATCGTTGCTCGTCCGTTTCTGTTTTTACATATTAAGAGAATTTTTTGGCAATAAGGAAAATAAGAAGTTATTTGAGATAAAGATCATCGAAAGTAAAGAAGCACTTGGCTAATCTAAAAAAACGATTCATCACTGCTGATTTTTTAGATTAGCCAACTCATTATTAATAATAAGTTGGCTATCGCTCTATGAAGATGTATAGAACAAGTTGGTTAGATTCAGCCTGCCTCCTAAATGACAGGCTAGTTATCAAGGGAGAAATGCATTAATTTTGGCGCATGTCTTAATATTAAATGGTTTTATCATCATTTTGCTTGGTTGCTTTCATAGCTTGACTAGCCATCACGCCATTGATAATACCGCTCAACGTATCTGACTTACCTGCTAGGCCATCGATGGCTTTACCGATAGATAGTGACTTGGCAAAGTTATCAAAGAAATGCGCTTCGCCGCCAACAATATCGATTTTGGCTTTTTGTAGTGCTACTGCCAATACTTCAGCATTTTCTTTGGCAATCTCTTTACCAGCATCAATAGAAGCAAGTGCTTCTTGCAAGGCTGTCTCAAGACTCATGCGGAACTCTTCGTGCTCACGCGCTTCTTTATTCATGCTACCCATTGCATTGAATTTCTCGACCAGACCATCTGCTTCGGCTTGGAAATGTGCACGAGTGACTTCGGCTTTTGCCAGTCCAACTTCGCGTTCTGCTTTGGCATTAGACTCACCGCGAGCTGCGATGATTTCAGCATCTGCCATACCTTTTTCACGTTCAGCCTTGGCAGTAGATTGACCACGAGCAGCAATAATCTCTGCATCGACCATACCAATGTCACGCTCAGCTTTCGCCTTAGATTCACCGCGAGCCGCGATAACCTCAGCATCTGCCATACCTTTTTCACGCTCTGACTGAGCTTCAGCTTGTCCAGTCGCTTTAATAATATTGGCTCTAGCAATGCCTTCTTTTTCCATAGAGACCGACTTGGCTTCTTGAATAGCAGCTTCAGCAAAGCCATGTGCAGACTCTTCGGCTTTAATACCTTCAGCCATTCTGATTTTGGCTTCTGACTCTTTGGCAGAGGCTTCAAGGTTAGCCGTAGCAAGCGTAGTGATTTCAACGGCTTTATGCTTGGCTGACAGCTCTTCGGCTTCGGCTTTTTTCACCTGACGTACTTTGATTTCTTCAGCATCCGCTTCTGCTGCTAGCACGCGTGTTTGCTTAGAGCGCTCAGCCTCACTAACTTCGCGAACTTCTTTGATACGCTCTTCTTCTTGCGCCACTGTTTTGTCGACCGCAATACGCTCGCGGATGACATTGGCGATTTCTTTTTTCTCAAGTTCAATCGCACGTTCAGCCTCGATGCGTTGCAAGTCAACTTCACGCTCACGAGAGACGATTTCTAAGTCACGGGCACGCGTAACCTTCTCTTCTTCGATGACAACTGCACGCAGACGATTTTGACCTGCTACTTCAATTTCACGTTGCTGATTCTCTCGCTGAATCGCTAAGTCCTGCTCAACCATGATGACGGCTGTTTCTGACTTCTTACGCTCTTCTTCTTCAATCTTACGAGTTTCAGCCGTTTCACGGGCAATCACTGACGAAATTTCACGCTTTTGCTTGGCTTCAGCATCGGCTTGTTGACGCTCAAGCTCTAGCATCGCCTCTCTGGTTTCAACGTTCTTTTTCTTAACCGCTAGCTCTTCATCACGCTCAAGCTCATTGGTAATAACGTTTTGAAAAGCCGTTAGTTGAGTAATCTTTTTGATACCTTCAGCATCTAGGATATTACTTGAGTCCAACGACACTTTCGGTGTTTGCTCTAGATAATCGATTGCGACATCTTCTAAGACATAGCCGTTTAGATCGTTACCGATTTCTTGAACGATACTGTCACGAAACTCGCTGCGGTTTTCAAACAATTTAACGAAATCTATTTGCTTACCAACTGTTTTTAGCGCTTCTGAAAACTTGGCATTAAACAGCTCATTAACAGCGACTTTATCTGAAGCTCTCTCAACCCCAACCGATTTGGCAACTTTTAATACATCTTCTTCGGTTTCATTGACACGTAGATAAAATGCAACTGTGATATCAGCACGCATGTTATCGGCGCAAATTAGCCCTTCTTTACCGCGTCTATCAACTTCTAACGTGATGAGCGAGATTCTCATCAGCTCTTTTTTATTAATAACTGGCCAAACAAAGCCACCATCAAAACGTACGGCTATTTTGCTCACACCGTTAATAATGAGTGCTTTGCCCTGCTCAACCTTGAAGTAAAAGGCTTTGAGCATCAACAGTGCTGCCATAATGAAAACAAACGCCAGCACCACAACCACGCCGACGATAATGAGTATGTCCATATCCATTCCTTTAATTAAAACATTCTATGGTCAATCCTAGATACATCAGATGCTCTGTAGGGTTCGCTTAGCCTACTCTATGTAGCACTTTCACTTGCCGACTTTGTATCTAACTTATCTTGAACCAACGATAACTGAATTTAAAACCGTTCGTATGATGTGAAAAATAGAGATTTTTTAGCTCAATGGCTGTTTATTATTTATCAGGGTTTATCTTATTTTCGAGTTTACTCTATGCTAAAAGCGATGATAGAAAGTCGTATCGACTAAACGATTTATAATTATTTATCTTCAACACGAGCGACTTGATAGGTATTTGTTTCTTCTAAATACGCGATCAACATCACTCTATCGCCCTTTTTTAGTAAGCTAGTACTGTTGTCTGAACGAACCTTAAGTATCAAACCTGCACCGCCATCATTCAACTCTGCCTCACCGTGCTTGTCCGTCACACTAAGTGTACGCACAATCGCGATTTTGCCTACATTATTAGCAGAATTACGTTTGGGGATTCTGGCAATGTTTTTGCGGATGGGTGAAATGATCATGCCTGTCAGCCACATAGAAACGACCAATACGAATATTAGTGCCCCTGTGCCAAACACGTAATACAGAACACCAGAGTCAAAGTTTTGATGTAAGAAACTGGTATACAAATAGCTCAACAACCAACCGATTAAACTAATTAAGCTTAATATAATGACTAAAGGCACACCGTAGAGACCAAACTTCAACATGAGACCTGTAAAAAAACCGGTCGATGATAAATCAGAAACAGCAGCATCACTACCTGTCTCTACAGCATCCACGCTGTCCATATCTGCCATGCCGAGTAAAGATACTACCCAATATAGAGTAACGAACATCACAAGACCGGTGAAAACAATCGTTGGATATAAACTTATTTTGGTGATGAACACGAAAAAAGCCTCTTGCATTACGCGGGTTCTCCCTTTGTGAACCTAATCTTCTATTTGTAATAACCTACTACAAAAGCTAAGGCTCTTCACTTAATATTTATAAACTTATGTTGTTTTACAAATAAGTTTATATACATATCACGGCATAAGACATACTTCTCTAACGACCCCATATCGGTGAGCGCACGACTCCATCATTTTGACCGCTAATGGCATAGCTGGTATTGCCTGACAGCGAATGTATAACTAGGCTACCACCATTTTGGCCTGCTGCTTGCCCGCCCATATTCAAGCGGCGAGTTGGATAGATGGCATAATTGCCAGAGGGAGATAGACGTGCGGGCTCATCAAGCCCTGTTTCTGCCAAGTTGACCACCTGTCCAGTCGTCAAGGTCATGACAGCCGCCTTGCGACCATTTAAGTAGGCCATACGCTGACCATCTAAGCTAAGCTGAGGACTGGCCACATACCCATTTGTTGATACAGCTGTCGCATTGCCCGTAGCGAAGTCATAACGATAAATTCGTGGTCGTCCAGCACGGACTTTATCACTGGTATAAATAAAGCTCTTGCCATCAGCAGCATAACTGGGCTGTACCTCTGTACTCGGCAGAGTCGTTAACTGCTGGGTATTGCCATCACTCAGACGCATCTTATAGATATCAGCATTACCACCGACCGTAGAGCTATAGAGCAAATCTTGACCATCGGGTGAAAATGACGCTGACATATTGCTGCCTTCAGCATTTACTACTAGGTTGCGCGTATTGCTACTACGATCATAAATATAAATTTTGGGATGCTCACGCGGGGCTTGTTTGCTATAGGCAAGCAGCTGTCCGTCTGTCGACCATGCTGGCGCATAGATATAGCCATTAAGCTGATCGATGAGCTGACGATCGCTACCGTCAGGACGAATGCTATAGAGTGTCGATACTTTCGCCGTACCTACGCCCTGCTCTTCTATATAGGCAATATATCCTTGGCGATCAATCACTGGCATACGTGCAGTCAGCGGACTGGTCTCAACTGTACTGATTGGCTTTTTTACTGAGGTATTAGGTAATGTCTGGCAACCGGTAAGCACAGCAAATACGCCGATGGCAATAGGTGCTTTTATCATTAGTCTATCTATGCTTGATTTAGATAGATTCTCTTTACACATGGTTGTTTTATTTATGGCAGTTTTCAGCATAGCGTCATATCCAATAGAGCCTGATGATAAAAGTCTTATAAATATTTAAAAAGGTGATCGTTATCGACATAAATTCAGAGCCATCACCATCAATCTAAAAAATCAAAGATATTACAGAAACATTACTCTAGTGTAACCTAAACTGGACTAAATTTTGGATAAAAAGATGCCCCACTTGATAGCGAGGCATTTTGCGTTTTAAGAAGAGTAGCTTTAAATGAGCAATTTTAAATGAGTAACTTCAGACAAGTAACTCTAAATGCTTAATTTCACGAGCCAGTCAAACTGTTTACTCGATCATTAAGCTACTTCGCAACGGCCTTAAAATAAGCAACTTGATCATCATTTTTAATGGTCAAAATAGGCACATTGTTGGCATTCTTACTAAGGCTATATTTACCTTTTACAGTGGCTAATGTTGCTGTATCAAAGCTGGCTTGCGGCTCAGGACATGCCATCATAGTACTGATACCGTTTTTAATCTCTACTTCACCGCTTTCGACACTATATCCAGCACCCATGTTATTGCAGGTATTCATAAATGCCACGTAATCTCTACCGTTGTCATTCATAAAGTTCAACGTTAACGGCTTGGCTGGGTCAAAAAATAGCTGAGTTACTTTATTACCATTGCTACGTTTGGCATCAACGAGCTGCCAGTTGTGTGCTTGCAAGACATCTGCAGTGATTGGCTGACTGACTGGCGCAGGCAAACTCGTTGTCTGACAACCCGCAGCAAACGTACCAACTGCCAATGTCGCGGCCATCATTACTTTAGTCATGTTTTTCATATCAACTCCTCGCTTTATTGCATCCGATACTTTTACTAGACATTTTATCTGTATGAGTGATCAGCGCTAATAGACAGGCGGTAAGCTCTAATAGACATAGTAAAAGCTCAGATTTATTATGATTCATTTATTGTTTTATTTAATGCTCTAAACAATGGCAATATTGTGCATGACTCACAGGGAGGTGTCATCATAAACTGGGTAGTTATTCGGAATGCATTTTGTACTACTTTGCAAATATCTAGCTACTTGCTCTTGCCAGTACCTAAATGAGCTGCTAACTATAATCTTGCTAACTCTATCTATTCGTATCAACGATGATTATTGATGGTTATTAACGATAACTATTGATGGTAATTAGGGATTATTCACGGCTTGCTGTCGTTGCAATGCCGCATAACCATCTAGACGCTTACGCTCAGTGTCATTAAATAGTTGCTGTTCAAGCTGATTGATTTGAATTTGCGCTTGGGCTGCATCGACACCTTGACTTAATAAGCGATTTTTTTGAGTTTCATACTGGGTGAAGCGTTGGTCAAAATTAGCGTCTTCTTGATCTACTTGTGCCAGCCTTTCTGCTGCTGGTGCGCCTACTAGCTCTCGGCGCATATTATATAATTCCTCGGGCGTTGCACCGCGAGCTTTCATCTGTTCAGTGCGAGTCATCAATTCGCTAATATTGGCCTGTTGCATGATATTGGCTTTAGTCGCATTATCTGGCAATCGACTGATATAGTCCTGACGGGCAGCTTGTTTCTGTGCATCAGACATCTGCTTATTTTGGTCAATTCTGACCATCTCTATACTATAATTATCGTAATTATCCTCTGCACCAAAAAATGCTGTGATGGTTGGCTTATCAAAGTACTGCTGTCGTAGATTAGCAATGTCTTGTTTTTGCTGGGCAACTGCGTTCAAATCCAGCTCGCCACTTTTGGTCGCCTGTAATTGCAGATTACCATAATGCTTTTCTATCTCAGGAAGTGCTTTAAGGTAAGCAACATATTGATTAAAAATAGTGACCGCTTGGCTAGCGGCAGGCTCTGGTGTGTGATGGCGAATATAACTCTCCACACGGGCAAATATAGTCGCTTCTTCTTCCTCACCTAGGGCGGATAAAAAATAATCAAACAAACGCCGCAGACCTTCAGTGACGACCAACTGTTTATTTTCATCGATGATAATTTCACCATCAATCTGGGTGCCCTTTAATGAGCGTGGTAAATTTTCTAATCCTGTAACAAATTGAGACCGGCTGGGTGTCGTTGTAGTTTTCACGACTTGTCCCGCAGCCAGCTCAGTTGTCACTGACTCGTTAGTCTCATTATCAGAGACGGAGGATTTGATTGAAGCTGAATTTACATCGTTACTAGGCTTGAACCACAAAATAACCGCCGCTGTGGCAATGATAACCACGGCGATGATAGCAATTGTTGCATAGGCTGGACGGCGGTTATTTGACATAAACGATATTTCTCAATTAATGAGCATTCTTGTTTTGCACTATTTTGCATTTCGGCTTATAGGTTGGCGTTTTTCAGACGGTTTACCTGAGTGCGATAGATAGATTTTGGCTCAGACTCTCCCCATGCCGTCAGACCCAAGACTTGATCGGCGGAATCTAAATGGTTCATTCTATAATTATCACGAATCACATAGCCAAGACGACTTGAGCAAGCAGATACCAATCCATCATTAGACTCACCTGCAAACGGTACGCCCGTTGCGGCCAATAGGTAATCGCTAGGGTCAAGCGCGCTCGTTATTTGCCCAACGCCACTAAACGAATAATATTTGATGCCATTGACCGCAGTACTAGTCGGTTGACCACAATAGTTTTTTGGCATCGCTGCAGGAAATTTGGCATTGAACTTAGCAGCACCATCGGTCGATAGAGCCACGAGCGCTTGCCAGCCATCTTGCTGTTGAATTTGATTGAAACTGATACCAGAACCAATATCTGTAAAGCCACCGATAAGATTAAACACACCTGATACTAGCTGGGTGGTGACATTAGATGGCTCTCCGGAAGTATTATTTGGCTCAAGGACATTTTTAACAAAATCAGCAGTTTTTGACCCTTGTTCTGGGCTTGATACCGCAGTTACTGAAGCCACGTACTTTGGCGCGACGCCAGCGACATAACGGATATCTATACCGCCCTGACTGTGTCCAAATAAGTTGACTTTAGACTCACCTGAAATCGCGGCAATGGTCTTGACCTGTTGTAGCAGTTGCTCACCTCGAACTTCGCTATTATTGACCGCCGACGTTTTGGTGGTATATACCTCTGAGCCACCTTTCATCAAGTCTTCAGGAATCCCGTTAAAATAGTCAATGACTCCAAATAACGTCGTGAAGCCGCCAAGCCCATGTGCTAAGACGACCGGATATTGAGTTTTAGTGTAACTAGAAGTGAAGTATTTACTGTCTACCAACTTGCAACCGTTAGCATTGGCACAATTATAGTATTGTCCTGCAGCTTGAGCAGAAGTGGTTTGCATGGTCATTAGAAGCACACCAGCACTGATTGAACCCAGTATCGGTAACAATGTTTTTGGTGTGAGAGCTGCACGAATGTACAAAGAAAGCGTCATAACAACATCCTTGTTATCATTGATTTGGTTATTTTTACTGCACAACTACAGTAAAAATTGCTGCTAATTCCGTTAGCAGGCAAAATTACATTACTTATATATCCTGCAACATTCAACTAATTTGTCAAAATATGAATATATTAGTCTGACTAATGAGTCACATAAGCCCTCAGCATGCTGTAAAGCAATTATTATCAATGATAATGATAGGTACACTATCACTTAACGTAAAAGTGTCACTAGTACGTTTATGGTATAATCTATCCACAATGAACCCATAATTATAAGATATACGATGATGACTAAAAAATCCCTTATCCAGTCTCCAGAAGCCATAGAAAAAATGCGTGTGGCCGGTAAACTCGCTAGTGATGTGCTTGTCATGCTCGACGAGCATGTCAAAGTGGGCGTCAGTACCGAAGCGCTCAATCAGATTGCCCATGACTATATTGTTAATGTGCAGCAGGCTATCCCTGCCCCACTTAACTATAATGGTTTTCCAAAATCTATCTGTACCTCAGTCAACCATGTTGTCTGTCACGGTATCCCAACTGAAAGCAAGCTGCTAAAAGATGGTGATATTATCAACATCGATGTGACTGTTATCAAAGACGGTTACTATGGCGATACCTCAAAAATGTGGATCGTCGGCAACGGCTCTATCATGGCCCAGCGTATTTGCAAAGTGGCACAAGATGCCCTTTACGCAGGTATGAGCGTAGTCAAGAACGGTGCTCGCCTAGGTGATGTCGGCGCGGCTATTCAAGCCGTTGTCGAGCCTGAGCGCTTTAGTATCGTTCGCGAGTTCTGTGGTCATGGTATCAGTGATGAATTCCACCACGAGCCACAAGTCATGCACTATGGCAAAAAAGGCACTGGCTTTGAGCTAAAAACAGGCATGACGTTTACCATCGAGCCTATGATTAACCAAGGCACGTGGCAGACTAAGATTTTGCCAGATGAGTGGACAGCGATTACTAAAGACCGCAAATTGTCTGCCCAATGGGAGCACACCATGGTCGTAACAGATAATGGCTGTGAGGTATTTACTACTCGCCCTGAAGAAGATTTAAGTTTTTTGACGCAGTAGTACAATCAAAGATCGCTTAGGCGGTCTTTTTTTTGGTCTTTAATTAGGGCATATTGAGTATTGTGCTTATAGGCGCTTTGTCTTTATACTCAGATGACCTGATAACTTTTATTGATATATTTATCAGCATCTTTATTGATACATGCTATTCGTAATTTTTATTAGCCATCAGCACATTAGTTGCTCAATAGTACTCAGCTCGAACGTTCTATTTCTAAACTCTTAACTGGATAACACTCATGTTTAATTGTGATATCGCCTCTGTTGATTTGACGCCTTTACCGATACTACCAAGTGAGGTGGCGACAGACTCACCCCCACTGTCAGCCAAAAATGTGACAGACAAGAATCTACTTGGCATTCCTGAATGGTTGGCTCAGATCAATGACGATATCAGCCGCTCACTAGAACGTGGCACCAATATTCGCCAACTGGTTGCAGCGCGTGCTTGCGCTATCGACAGCCTATTGATTGCATTATTCAAATGGTTTGAGTTAGATAAGACTGATTTGGCATTTTTTGCGACTGGTGGTTACGGGCGCGGTGAGCTATCGCTTTATTCAGACATTGATATTTTGCTTCTGTCTCCTGGTGAAATAGGTACTGATGCCAGTAGTAAAATCGATAAACTGGTCGCTCTACTATGGGATATAGGACTAGAGCCTGCGCTCTCTGTACGTAGTGTTAATGATGCGCTAGAGGCCGCGCTTGACCATACGATTGCCAGTGCTCAGCTAGAGGCTCGACTCCTAATCGGTAATGAAGCTTTGCAAGACATGCCCGCTCAAATCGTCAATAAACAGTGGTCTCCGCGCGCATTTTTTGATGTAAAAATGGAAGAATCCAAAGCGCGTTACTTGCAGCACAATGCCACCGAGTACAACCTTGAACCCAATATCAAAACAGCGCCGGGCGGGCTACGTGATATCCATATCATCGGCTGGGTCACTAAGCGTTATTTTCGCGTGAGCAAGCTATATGATTTAGTGCAACAGAACTTTTTGACCGAAAAAGAGTTTGATGAGTTGAGCTTTGCTGAAGGGTATTTATGGCAAATTCGTCATTACTTACATGTACTGACGGGCCGTAATGAAAACAAGCTGTTATTCGACTATCAGCGTGAGATCGCTCAGCTAATGGGCTACGAGACCCAGCCTGATGACCAGCCTAATGCTGCGGTCGAACGGTTTATGCGTGACTATTATCGCTGTGCAATGCAAATATCAACACTGTCTGAGATGCTGACCAATCATTATTATGAAACGATCATAGAGCCGCAGCTGCCTGACGATGAACGGCCAAAAAAACAGCCTATAAATGCGCGATTCAATCGTATTGGTAACCAGATTGCCATTGCGCATCATCGAGTTTTTGCACAGCACCCTGAGTCTATATTAGAGATGTTTTTATTGATGGGTCAGCACGGCATCGATAAAGTTCGCACCCATACTTTGCGCGCACTCAAAATTGCCGCACGCGGCATCGATCAGATATATAGAGACAACCCTACTCACAAAGCGTTGTTTTTATCGAATCTAAAAGAACAAAACTACCTGTTTCATCGTCTACGTACCATGAATCGCTATGGAGTATTAGGTAACTACATTCCTGCGTTTGCGCAAGTTACTGGCCTCATGCAATATGACTTGTTCCATCGTTATACAGTAGATGCGCATACCTTGTTTTTGATTAGAATCTTGCATCGATTTACAGATCCAGCCTTTCAAGAAGAGTTCCCTCTAGTCAGTTCTATCTTTCAGCGTATCGAGCGTAAAGAGATTTTGGTACTGGCAGCGATGTTCCATGATATTGCTAAAGGCCGTGGCGGTGACCATAGTGAGCTTGGTCAAACCGAATCGATTGAGTTTTGTTTATCGCATGGTATGAGCTTGGCTGATGCGAATTTAGTAGGTTGGCTCACGCGCTATCACCTTCTTATGTCGATTACTGCACAGAAAAAGGATATCTCAGACCCTGAAGTGGTGACTATTTTCTCTGATCTCATCGGTAATGTGACTCATCTAAACCATCTATATGTACTGACGGTGGCTGATATGAATGCGACCAACCCACAGCTATGGAACAGCTGGCGGGCGACCCTCATGAAACAGCTATACTCACAAACTCGGCGCATCTTGCGCGCTGATATCGATGCGCCTACCAATCGTCAAGATATGATTAGTGCCACACGTAAGCAAGCGTTGACGATGCTGGATAATGTCAATAACCAGCATATGAACCGCGATGAAGTATTGCGTCTATGGGATGACTTGGGCGATGAGTATTTCTTACGAGAGATTGCAGAAGATATCTTATGGCATACTGAAGCTATTTTGAATCACCCACCGATTGGATTGGCTTCTAATGCTGACAGTCCACCGTTGGTCGTTTTGCGTGAGCATCGCGAATTGGCGCTTGATGCGGTACAGGTCTTTGTTTACACCCAAGATCAGATGAACCTATTTGCTGTTACCATGGCCGTATTTGATCAGATGAATCTCGATGTTTTAGATGCACGTATTATCACAGCGACCCGTGACTTTGCTTTGGATTCTTATGTATTGCTAGATCCTAGTGGCACATTGTTGGTCGATAAAGACAGCCAACAAGAGCTAAAACAACGCTTAATCGACTCGTTCAAAGACCCTACCGTGCTCAAACTGACGAACAAGCGTATGCCACGTCAGTTAAGACACTTTGAAGTGAAAACGGTGATTAACTTTGAATTCAATGAAGCATCAGATCAGCACATCATGAGCTTAGAAACGCTTGACCAACCAGGGCTATTGGCGCGAGTTGGACAAGTGTTTTTGCAGGAGCAAATCGAAGTACATGCGGCTCGTATTACCACTCTAGGTGAGCGTGCAGAGGATATGTTTTATATCAGTGATCAAAACGATAAGCCACTATCACCTGATAGACTTGAAGCATTAAAGGCAGCGCTGTTAGCCAGTCTTACCGTTCAGAAAGAGCATAATAGCGTAATATATTTTTGATACGGCTAGATAGTTTTGGTTAGCCATTATTTTGAATATTAACTAGCAAAAGTAGTCTGATAGTCATCATAGAAGTACGTTTTATAGCGTACTTCTATAAGTTATCTCGCTGGCATGTTCGTTCAGTTCATCATCAGCAAGCTCTGGCGGCAAAACACCTACTTCAGGTGGCTGCTGCTCCATGATTAATCGTCCAGCATCGACTTCTTTTTGTAGCAGACACTGCAAGCTTGCTAGATGAAACTGTCCATCTAGATAATCGTCTAAGGCTTCTAAAGAAATAGGCGACTTAGCATGTACATCAGGATACAGGCTATCCTCTGCCAAAATAATCATCTCATTGAGCGCTTCTTCGCCCATCAGCTCATCGTTGTCTATTTTGCGCTGAAGTTTATTTGCCAACTGGCCTTTAGCAGCAAGTGTACTGACAAAAAATAGGGTCTGTAACACAAACAAAGAAACGTATTGCCATAGCGGTAATGAGATACCAAATATATTATTGAGCAGCATCAAGGCCATTGCCACTACCACGTAGCCGACCAATTGCCATAACAGCCACATAATGAGGCTGTTTTCGCCATACCAAAACATTTTCTTTTCTTGACGTTCGATCAGTTGTTGGCGCGCTTGCCACCAGCTCTGTTCACGCTCTTTGAGCAGTTTATACAGGTTAGAGCGCTGCAAACTGTTATCAAGTTTTTCATTATTGATATCTTTAGCGATGAGATCATCATTATTTAGCACACTAGACATATCAAACTATCCTTAAAACGATCTACCACTTTTGTGATGTAGTCATTTTTTATATTGTTATAGGTTATAGATTATGAAAGGTTCAAAAGACTTTTGAGCGAATACCTATTTGGTAGTCATACAACGAATAGCTTACGCTTGGTAAATGCCTATTCACGATATAAGAAGAAAAGGACAAAAAATTAGAGAAGTGCTACACTGCTCTAATGTAAATTTTCTTTATAACTTTATTATTAATTGTCTATTATAGTTATCACACTTATGAATCACAACTTAAAGCATCTCCATCCTTATCCATTCGCAAAGATGGCAACCTTGCTTGCCGATAGCAAGCCTGCCAACGGTTACAGTGAAATAAAGCTCGGTATTGGAGAGCCAAAACATGAGCCCCCTGCATTTGTGCTGGACGTCCTACGCGAAAACTTGGACAAAATAAGTCGTTATCCGACTACAAACGGTATGTTTGAGCTACGCCAAACCATCGCCCACTGGTTAGAAAAGCGGTTTTTTCTAAATCATGTCGATGCCAATACTCAAGTATTACCAGTAATGGGCACACGTGAAGCGATTTTTAGCTTCGTACAAGCAGTCGTTGATCATGATGTAGCTGACAAAAAGAGCAATGCTCCAGCGTCTAACACATCGCCTACGGTTGTCATGCCCAACCCGTTTTATCAGATATATGAAGGCGCGGCGATACTGGCACAGGCAACACCTTACTTTGTCCCTTGTACATCAGATAATGACTACAAAGGTGACTATCGCGCGGTACCAAAAGACGTTTGGACGCGTACGCAGCTATTGTTCGTCTGTAGTCCAAATAATCCAACAGGCTCCGTCATGACAATGGATGATTGGGAATACCTTATTCGTCTGTCAGATCAGTACGGTTTCATCATTGCCAGTGACGAGTGTTATAGCGAGCTGTATTTTGATACAGCACCGATTGGATTGCTCCAAGCCTGTGCGGCCCTTGGTCGCCGTGATTTCAAAAACTGTATCGTGTTCCACTCTTTATCTAAACGTTCCAACCTGCCTGGTTTACGCTCTGGATTTGTGGCTGGTGATGCCAAAATTTTGCAGGCTTATTTGCAATATCGTACTTACCAAGGTTGTGCGATGCCGATACCTCATCAGCTCGCCTCTATCGCTGCGTGGCAAGACGAAAAACACGTCGCTCATAATCGCGCGCTATACCAAGAGAAGTTTGCCCTATGGATGTCTGAGCTTGGGGAGTTGCTAGAGTTACGCATGCCTGATGCTGGGTTTTACTTCTGGGTCAAAGTGCCTGAGCAATTCGGCGGTGATGATGAAATCTTTGTCAAAGCATTGTATGAGCAAGCCAATATCCATGCATTGGCAGGACGCTATTTGTCACGTGAAGTTGATGGTCATAATCCTGGACAAGGTTATGTGCGTATCGCTCTGGTCGCGAGTGTCGATGAGAGCCGAGAAGCAATCAGTCGTATCCGCAAATTATTAGGTGCTTAGAGTCAATTTAGAGATATTCTAATGTATCTGAGATAAATGACGCAGTAGCAAGCCACATTAGCAAAAAGCCTCCAATAACCACAATATAAATAGGGTTATTGGAGGCTTTTTGTTTTATTAATGCTATAGTAAAGTCTCTACCGAAAATATGCCATCAAGGATGATGCCATGCCCCATCTTGACTTTAGCCAACCGCCCTTTGATGTATTGAGCTTAGCCGAGCGTCAAAGCATTAGAAAAAACACCAAGATACGCTACCTTGCCAAAAATGAAAGCTTGCCTGCAGAAGAACTGCAATGTCTGTATGTGGTCATCAAAGGGCAAATCGAGCAATCACTAGATGGTGAGTTTGTCGCGTCCTATGTCGGTAGCAATCATGCTGACGGTCTGAATAATAATGATTGGTTTGATAGTCGCCGCCTACCTGAATCACTGGCTAAGGATAATCAGCTAGAGCCTGAAAGTACACCTATACAGCCCTATCAATTCCGAGCCGATGAAGAGACGTTACTGCTCCAAGTCGCTGGCACCGCTATCGATAAAATCAGCGCGCAAAATCATTTAGTACGCCAAATGTTATCAGACAAACTGCCTGAACGATTAAAAGCATTGCGCCAACGACGTCATAATAAAACGCTAGATCCTGCCAGCTATACCAACCAACAAGAAGTACAGCAAATCATGCTGCAGCCAGTGATAGATGTTCATCTATTACCAGTCCATATCGTCGATGCCAATGACAGCTTGTACGAAGCGGCCCGCATCATGACCAAAGCTGGATTGAAACATGTGCTAGTCAGACCGCTACATGGCTTAAATGGTTTGGATAGCTCACAATTAGCGCAATTTGAGACAAGATTACTCTTAGGGATTTTGACCGATACTGATATTTGTCGCGCTGTAAGCGATAAACAAGATCCTGCTACTACTTCTTGCCAGCGCTATGCGAATTTTAATCTCCGTACCATCAAAGCCAGTGATGAGATTGGCGATGCGCTGCTGACCATGACTCGCTATCGTATTCATAGACTGCCAGTCATTGATAAGAGTGGCGATGTCGTCGGTGTGCTTGGGCAAAGTGATATGCTCGCTCATATTGGCCATCATTCACAGCTGATTAGTATTCAAATCGAGCAGGCACAGGACTTATCGAGCCTAGATACCGCTGTTGAGCTGATCGGTCGATATATTCGAGCACAGCATCACAATGGTGTCAAAATCGGCAATATCAGTCGTATGGTACAGACGCTAAATGCGCAAGTGTTTACCAAGCTATGGCAGCTAATCGTACCTGATGAAGTGATGGCCAATACCTGCCTTATCGTTATGGGTTCAGAAGGGCGCGGTGAGCAAATCATGCGTACCGATCAAGACAACGCGCTCATCATTCGTGATGGCTATACGCATCCTGACCTAGCACAGTTCGCTGATGCTTTTAATAACAACTTAGCAACGCTTGGCTACCCACTGTGTGATGGCAATATCATGATGACCAATCCTATGTGGCGACAACCGCTCAAGCAATTCACTGCGCAAATTGGCCTATGGTTTAGAAACTCTGACCCGATGCATGGTATTTACTTGTCTGCGATACTAGATGGTGAATACGTCTGCGGCGATGAGTCACTGCTTACTCAAGTACGTCAGCACTTAGAACTTGCTCATCAACAAGCAGACCCTATGTTTGTCAGGCAGTTTACACGGGCAGCACTACAGTTTGGTGATGTTAATCAATGGTGGCAAAAGTTTGTACCTTTACTGGGTGGTAAATCCGCATCATCCGACATTGACCTAAAAAAAGCCGGTATCTTTCCCTTGGTTCATGGTATCCGCACGTTAGCATTAGAAAATAATGTGCTCGATGTGCCTAGTACTAAGGCGCGTTTAAAGGGCTTGGTAAAGGTTAATGCTATGACCCAAGAGCGCGCCGATACTTTGCTAGAAGCCTTAGAGTTTTTTATGGCACAGCGCTTATCTGTGGCACTCTCAACTGACGATAAGCATGCACGGCAAGTGGATCCAACGACTTTGACCGCACTTGAACGTGACCTACTAAAAGAGTGTCTGGCAGTCGTAAAAAGCTTTAAGAATCAATTGCGTCAACACTATCAGTTAGAAATAGCATAAATGTGGCAGTCTTAATATAGAAGCTTCATGAATAGAGAAAGTTTATAAATAAAAAAATAACATATATGAGTGAATGACTAATATGAGCTGGTTACAGCAGTTATCTTGCGCTTGGCAAAAGACGCAATTACAGCGTCCAGAGCTTGCCTCAATGTTTACGACACCTTCGGCTGAGCAGTGGGTAGCGATTGACTGCGAAATGACAGGACTGAACCCTAAAAAGCATCACCTGCTGTCTGTGGCAGCGATACATATTAATGGCAATATCATCGACACGGGTAATGGCATGCATTTGGTTTGCAGACCTCCTGTCATGCCAGACCGCGACACCATTGTCATTCATGGCTTGCGTACCGCCGATGTTGAACATGGCATGAGTTACGATGACATGTTGGCACTGCTGCTACCATTCATAGGTAATCGACCAATCGTTGGATTCTGCACACAGCTAGACATGGCTTTTTTGAATCCTCTGGTCAAACGCTATATGGGAACGTCTCTACCAAACGAAGTCATAGATTTGCGTCATCTGTACAGTCGGCGTATCAGTGGTCACACCCAAGGCCTCTCTAGCCAAGCTCAACATCTGAGTCGTATCCTAGCCTATTACAACATTCCTGAACTGGGCGCGCATGATGCTTATAACGATGCGGTCATGACGGCGATGGCTTTTCTACATGTGCGTTAGCAGTAAAGCATGCTCTCAGTTCAATCGATCGTTAAAGTTAGTTATCTAAATAAGGGCATCATTATTGCTAGGGCGTGCCCTCATTTTGAAAATGGTGATAAAAATGAAGTAAATGGCAGTCAAACAAGGAAAGGAGTACAGATAATATCGAGATATTAGCCAGCTACTTGACGCAGTTTGGCAAAGATTTAGCCATTTTTAACCTATTTACAGTTTACTATTCATATTGATGACACGCCTTAAAATTGTGCTCCTGACATCGTGTGCGAAAACAGCAACTCATGTTACCATAGGCTGTTTTTGCCACCTGATGAAAGATGCTCATGCGATACCCTTCTAAACGCCGTCATTACTCTACTGCTGCAACCAAAATCACCACGCTTTGTCGTCATTTGCGACCGCTAGACTGGCCTAATAAACGTCTATCTAGGTTAGCGTTATTGGCAGCAGTTATAGTCGCACCGATACATGCACAAGCAATGTTACCAGCAGCTATTCAAAAAGCCTTGGCACGTGCCGACTTGACAGAAGCGGATATCAGCATCGTTATTACACCTGTGGGTGACAAGGCTGCTAGCCGTCTGCCTGCTCTTATTCAAGTCATTGATAGTGATGAACCTGACAGCCAATCTGTAACTACTATAGTATCTGAGCACCCAACTACAGACACCTCTACGGATACAAGTACCAGCAATCCGAGCCATCAAAGCGCCTTAATTACCATAGAGCAGCGCACCATTGAGAAGCACGAGCAAAAAATACATGCTTATACCGATGACCCTTATACTTATCAGAGCGTAGAGAGCATTCCAACGGTTATCCCTGACCAACCTCAGCATATACTTGATCAGAATGCCAAAGTACAAGATACCGCGAGCAACAATAAAACCTCTATAAAGATTTCATTTTCGCCTTTGCTAGATCACCAGTCTGACATCCCTCGTACGCCTGCCAGCACCATGAAACTCGTGCCTAGCTTTATCGCTTTGGACACTTTAGGGGCCGATTTTGTGTGGCATACACGGGTGTATCACACAGGTATTGTCATCGGCAACCGTCTACATGGTGACTTGATTATTCAAGGAAGTGGCGACCCAAAAATGACTCACGAGCGCTTAAAGCAGTTACTGTATAAAGTGCAAGCATCAGGTATTCGTCATATCGATGGTGACATCATCATCGACAGCGCTGTTTTTAATAATGTTAGTAAAGATCCTGCCGCCTTTGACAACTCACCGCTACGCCCTTATAACGCCAGCCCTGATGGGTTTTTGGTTAACTTTAGCACCATTGGTATCAAAACTTACCCTCAAGATAATGGCCAAGCAAGTGTGACCTATAAGCCGCGGTTAGCCAACTATCAGCTGCCTGCTACAATCAATACCCGTGCAGCCAGTTGTGGGCAAGCAAGCTATAGCCTAGCGCCGCAGTGGCAAAATACGCAGCTTGTGTTAAATGCCAGTCTGCCAGAGAGCTGCGGCGAGCATATTTTTTACGTGGCGTATCCCAATGCCAAAGAGTTTGCCGCACACGTCATCGCTGCCAAATGGCAAGCGTTAGGGAATACTTTGAGTGGGCAGGTCGTCTCGCAAGAAACCCCTTACGATATGACCAAGACGACAAAACGAGCGCACGGGCTTACGGCTATCGCGATGTCGCCTCTACCTATGGTCAGCTATCCGTCGTTGAATTTAACCGAGCAGATTCATGACATTAACCACTTCTCAAACAATGTCATGGCTGAGCAAGTGGCGCTATCTATAGGCGCTTACGATAAAGGAAGGCTGACTCATCCAATACCTTCTAGCACAACTGCGACTAGTCCAAGCAGTCATGAAGTCAAAGCTAGTAATGAAGTCAAAGCTAGTAATGAGATGGATAATAAAGTAGCGGCTGTTAAATCTAGTGGCAAAAAGACTGATAGCTTATATCAGTTTGGTAAACCTGCTACAACAGATTACCCTGCAGCCTTACAAACCATCAATCAATGGTGGCAAACCAATCTCAGTACGCCGCCGCCTCATTTGACCAATGGCTCAGGACTTTGCCGTGAGTGTACTATCACTGCCGCCAACCTAAGCGAGCTACTGACTTATGCTTATAGTCGACCAAATTTTGAAGCCTATGTCGACTCGTTAGGGGTCGCTGGGGTTAGTGGCACTATTGCCGCTCATAGCGATCGCTTGCCTGAATCGACAGCCACTGGCCGCGCATGGATAAAAACTGGCACGTTAAATAACGTCACCTCAATGGCAGGTTACGTCAAAGGGCTGTCAGGGCAAGATTATGTTGTCGTCGGCATAATCAATACTGATCAAGCATTAAATCCTTATGCAGCGCGACCTGTGTTAGATGCCATGCTCGACTGGACGGCCCAGCGTTGATATTTAACGTTTTAAAGCAATGTATTATCAATACTCTATTTTTTACCTTTATAAAGGTTAGCTTATGTCACGCCAGACAACCAGTCTCAACAAACCCCAGACGCTTGTACAAGTGCAGCCTAAACTGGCTCGATATGTCGGTTTTTTTGCGATTGGGTACACGCTCGCCAGTACCATATTTATGATGATACAGACCAAACTTGCGCTGAACCCACAATTGGTCATGGTGGTTTCTATTATCGTAGGTGCTTATATCGCTGTCAGTAAATTTATCAAACATCAGAAGCGAGCATTAGCGCGAGATGAGATTAATAAATTGATGTTTGGTGGGGTTGTGATTGTCTGGATGCTGACGGTCATTTATTTTTCAACCATCTGGTTTTGGCTGTTTGATACGATAAGCCGTGAGGTATTGTTTGGGATGGCGATGCAGCGTCCACTGCCCCTGCTTTCATCGTTAATGCTAATGCTAGTTCTCACTCTAGTCAGTGCGCGAATCAGTCTATGGTCTATCAATCGATTATTAGACCCTATACGCAAATCAACGTAAGTACAAACCATCATCTACAAGGTGCTACAAAGTTTTCCCCTGCTAATGCGTAAAATCCGTTAGGCTAAGTTTAGGGCGTGTCATTATTTTAAGAATAGTACTAAAAATGAGACAAAGTAAGACGTGCCCTAGTAAGTAGTATTTTAGCGATGACTTGTTTTACCTTTATAATAGGAGCGAACATTATGGACATGATCTTTTTTGACAACATAGACAAGCTTGGTCGTATTGTTTTGACGACTGTTATGGTTTACGTGTTGATCGTGACAGTCACCAAAGTCTCTGGCAAACGCTCAACGTCACAGCTCAACAACTTCGATTGGATCGTGACAGTCATGATCGGCTCGTTAGGTGCCAGTACGATTTTGCTCAAAGACATTCCCTTTGTTGAAGGGGTTTCGTCTATTTTAGTATTGTACCTATTGCAATTTGTGGTGACCAAATATGCGTCTGTTTCACCGCAATTTAGTAACTTTATTTTATCAGAGCCGCGTATCGTTTTTTATCAAGGGCAGTTTTTGCCAGATGCCATGCGCGATGAGCGTTTGACGCGTCAAGAAATCGAATGTGCCATGCGTTCTGAAGGGATTAATAGCTTTGATGATGTCGAAGCCATTGTTTTTGAGTCTGATGCAAAATTGACTGTCATTCCAAAGCCAAGCCAAGCGGACGATCAAAGCGCAAGTAGCAACGTATCAGAGACGATTAACCCTCTGATGTAAATTGCAGACAATAAACAACGAGCGATACAACTATTAAGAACACGGCCTAATAAGCTTGAATTCAATTATCGAGATGGTAAGCATTATGAAAGTAAGGATTTTGACCGTTGGCAATAAAATGCCTAGCTGGGTACAGACAGGTTTTGACGAGTATTACAAACGCATTCAACCGATGCTAAGCACAGAAATTGTCGAAATTGCGGCAGCCAAGCGGGCAAAAAACCCTTCAGATGCTAATTTGGCACAGTACCGTGAGCAGGAAGGTCAGGCCATACTGGCCGCTCATAATGCATCAAGCCGAGAGCAATTGTGGGTATTAGATGTCAAAGGCAAGATGATTTCGACAGAAGGACTGGCTGATAAGCTCGCAGATGGCATGCTGCAAGGCGATGATATTGCCTTGGTCATCGGCGGTGCAGATGGTGTCTCGCCAGAAGTATTGGCAAAGGCTGATGCAAAATTATCACTCTCAGCACTGACATTGCCGCATCCGCTAGTACGCGTCGTACTTATGGAACAATTATATCGCGCGATGAGTATCAACAATAACCACCCTTATCACCGTGGTAATTAAATAAAATACTGAGCTGTTTTTTTTGTTTTGGAACATCAACCCTAAAATAGATTGAAAAACTGGCGCACGCCCTAATAAATGCAACATGAAATATCCAAAACGTGCGACACCCAACACCTCTAAGTCCTCTCAACAACGTGATGACCATCATAGTGTGCAGACGCCTATCACAGCGGCTGCCGCATGGGAAAATACGTCTGATGTAGCGACAAACACATCTAAGCTACCAGCGCTCTTTATATCGCATGGCGCGCCTACGCTTGCGATTGAGCAGTCTGCGACGACCAGTGCACTGGCTCGTATCGGTCAAAACTTACCTAAACCACGTGCCATAGTCATCATGTCAGCGCATTGGCAGTCAGCAAAGCTAGAGATTAGTAGTAATCCACAGCCAAAGACGTGGCATGACTTTTCAGGATTTTCGCCTGAACTTTACGACATTCAGTATCCTGCTATAGGCCAGCCAGCACTGGCTGAAACACTTGCGCAGCAGCTGACCGCACGTGGCATTACTTGTAGTGTCAATCCAGTACGTGCTTGTGATCATGGTGTGTGGGCGCCGCTCAGACACCTGTATCCAGAAGCCGATGTGCCTATCGTACAAATATCACTGCCGCAGCATTATGACAGTATTGCTTGCTACCAGTTAGGCGCGCAGTTGGCACATCTACGTGATGAGCAAATTCTCGTCATTGGCTCAGGTAACATTACGCATAATTTGCAAGCGTTGCGCTGGGAAGCCGACAGCATTGATCAAGCAGCCAAAGCATTTAAGCAATGGTTGTTACAGCAGCTCAAAATAGACATTCCCACGGCGCTCGATTGGCAGCAATACCCAGACTACAAAGA
Organism: Psychrobacter proteolyticus; assembly: GCF_039762275.1. Lineage (GTDB taxonomy): Bacteria > Pseudomonadota > Gammaproteobacteria > Pseudomonadales > Moraxellaceae > Psychrobacter > Psychrobacter proteolyticus_C. The sequence goes on from NZ_JBDLOB010000009.1 coordinate 142,919, forward strand.
CATTCATCCAAGTGATGAGCACTTGCTACCGCTGTTTTTTGCATTAGGTACTGGTCAGCGTGTCTCTGTCGTTCATCAAAGTATGGCCCATCATAGCTTGGGTATGGACATCTATCGCTTTGATTGAGTGCTATCAATCCAAACTATAGCTTAACCCTACTTTTCAAAAGCGTGTTTGGTAAATAAACCTGCACGCTCCATCTCGCCCGCCACACTGAATAATGTTGCTTCATCATTCATACGCCCAATTAATTGCATACCAATCGGTAGGCCTCTTTTGCTCATACCAACGGGTACTGACATCGCGGGTAACCCCGTAACATTACCCAGTAGTGTAAAGCCCATTTTACCTAATACAGGTGCACTGAGCTTTTCAATCATACCTGAGCTAAAGGCATATCTACCCATATTAAAGCCCTTGTTAAGCACCTCGGCGCTACGCATCATCATCTCATCCATACGACTGGGCGGTAGTACACCATGCTTTACCGCAGGCGTGGGTACAGTCGGGCACAAAATCATATCGTAGTCTTCTAGCAATAGACCCGTCTGATACTGGCTATGATGCCAGCCATGTTTGGCGTGTGCCAAATCAACCGCTGATAGCGAACGCCCAAGCAGCGCCATATTATAAGTTTGCGGCTCTAGGTTTTTGACGTGATCAGCCCCAAACTCACGCTCGATATTATCAATCGTAAAAGCCGTATGCGCACAGACCACAACGATAAAGTCATGCCAAAACTGCTCAATATTAATATTTGGCTCGGCTGGTACTACTTCATGACCCATAGACTCTAATTGCTTAGCCGTTTGCTCAAGTACCGCTAGCACTTCTTTGTCCAATGTCGTATTAGCTATCAAAGGCTGCTGATGCAAAGCGATTTTTAGCTTTCGCGGTGCACGCATTGCCGCTTGCAAAAAAGTGCCTTCTGGCGGAGCAATAACATAAGGGGCGCCAATCTCTGCTCCACTAATGGCATCTAGCATCGCAGCACTATCGCGCACTGAACGCGTAATCACGTGGTCAGCCACGGCACCCTCCCAGCCTTCACCAAGATTAGGACCCATTGGATTACGTCCACGGCTTGGCTTTAACCCAAACGTACCACACCAAGCAGATGGGAAACGTATCGAACCGCCACCATCACCGCCGCCTGCCATTGGTACAATACCGCTCGCAACTGCTGCTGCACTGCCCCCTGACGAGCCGCCAGAACTGTAGCCTTCTTTGAAAGGATTATGAGTAGCGCCATGCGCTTTTGGCTCAGTGGTGATAATCAAACCAAACTCAGGCGTGTTAGTCTTGCCAAAGGTATTAACGCCTGTCGCTTTCATCCGTTTGACGATTTCACTGTCTTTTTCCGAAATGATATTGACGCTGCGACTGCCCATCGTAATCGGCTCGTCGGCAAAACTAAATGATAAATCTTTTAGCAAATACGGCACGCCAGTAAATACACCTGAAGGCAAACCCGCCTGCGCAGCATTGTAAGCACGCTCATCAAATCGATGCACAATGGCATTTAGCTTAGGATTGATTTGATTGGCTTGATGGACAGCAGCATCTAGCAATTCCTTTGCGCTGACCTCACCTGAATTGACCAATGCTGCTAAGGCGAGACCATCATACTGAGTATATTCTTTAAACATAACTAACCTTCCTTGGAGAGTAATTTTATTAAGACTACATAGCACTCATACTTTCTAAAACTGACGACTATTTTTCATCAACTCCTCTCAGTTTAGTATAAAAAACCGTGCCTGATATTTGATAAACGGACTCGTTAGTCATCTGGTCAATTTCGCTAGTTGTGGATTTCGCTAGTTAATGAGCTAATATGAGAATCTACTCTTCGCGCCCTAGAACGTATTTAATAATAAATACTTACTTCTAAACCCTCAATTTATGAAAGCATTATTAAGTTTCTTCCATAAAAAAACGAGCCATTTTCATGACTCGCTTTTTCGTTATCAACTTAAGAATTAGTACTACATTAATAGTTCACGTTTGCCACTTTTGCCCATCGAACTGACCAATCCAGCTTCTTCCATAGAGTCGACAATACGCGCAGCACGGTTGTAGCCGATGCTAAATTTACGCTGAATGCTTGAGGCAGACACTTTACGTGTTTCCATGATAAAGGCCACGGCATCATTATATAAATCATCATCTTCACCAGAGGCATTGGCTGTACTACCACCGCCTGGGCTAGACAATTCAAAGTTTCCTGCCATATTGTCAATATAGTCAGGGGCGCCGCGCTCACGCCACGCATCACAGACACGGTTAACTTCTTCATCGCTAACATAAGCACCATGTACACGATCTGGCTCAATCTGCCCTGGCCCCAAGAACAACATATCGCCGTTACCCAGCATGTCCTCCGCACCGCCACTATCTAGAATCGTACGTGAATCGACTTTTGAGTTGACTCGTAGTGCTGCACGTACAGGGATGTTTGCTTTGATCAGACCTGTAATGACATCTACCGATGGACGCTGAGTCGCTAGCATTAAGTGAATACCAGCAGCACGCGATTTTTGCGCCAAACGTGTGATGAGCTCTTCGGCTTGTTTACCGACCTGCATAATCATATCGGCAAACTCATCCGCGACAATGACAATCATAGGTAAGGTTTTTAGCTTGGGTGCTTGGCTAATACTTACGCTGTCATTTGGACGCCATAAAGGATCGAGCATAGGATTGCCTGACTTCTCCGCCGCGATGACTTTCTTATTAAACTCATTGAGCTTACGAACCTTTAGCAAACTCATTAGCTGATAGCGTCGTTCCATCTCGGCCACACACCATGACAAGCTACTGGCCGCTTCCGTCATATCGGTGACTACTGGCGTTAGCAAATGCGGAATATCATTATAGTTAGCAAGCTCTAACTGCTTTGGATCAATCAAGATAAGACGCAGCTCATTGGGTGTATATTTGAGTAGCATCGATAGTAGCATCGAGTTGACCAATACTGACTTACCAGAGCCTGTGGTACCAGCGACCAGCATATGCGGCGCACGCGCAAGGTCGGTAATGATTGGGTTACCACCGATATCTTTACCCATTGCCATGCTAATCTGCGCTTTCGGGTCTTTGAACGTTTCAGTATTGAGCAGTTCAATCAAACGTACCATTTCACGTTTCTTGTTAGGCACTTCGATACCGATGTAAGGTTTACCCGGAATCACTTCGACCACACGCAAAGAGGCCATCGATAGTGAACGCGCCAAGTCACGTGAGATACCTGTGACCTTACTAGCCTTCACCCCAGCAGCCAACTCTACTTCAAAACGAGTGACGACAGGCCCTGGGATAGCATTAACCACAGAGGCCTTTACGTTAAATTCTTGTAGCTTAATTTCTAATAACTCAGACAACTTTTCAAGCTCAGCCACAGTGTAGCTAGGCTTGCGGTCAGGATCCGGCTTATCCAATATAGACACTTCTGGAATAGGTGTTAGACTGCTGCGATAAGCTGCCGTTTGCATCGAGCGCGACTTTTGACTGAAGGCTGCGTCATCACTAATATGCGGCATGACCGGTACATTAGTGTCATCATCACTATCGTCCTCTGGCATCATATCAGTGATATGGTTGCTACTATCGCCCTCTGGGACAGCAAAACTAACAGATGGTTGCGCGGGCGTTTTAGGCTCAGGCTGTACATTTGAGACTGGGCTGGTCGCCTCCACCGTTGGCGCTGCTTTTGGATTGGCAGGAGGCGTATTAGTTGGTGTCATGTCTGAAACGTCTGGCACATCTGACAACGCAGGCTCAGTCTCTACTGTTACCGGAGCAACTTCAGGCTCAGAGACTACTGCTGTCTTTTCAGTATGTGGCAACTCTACAGGCGTATCAGACGATTGATTGGCGGACTCCTGAGCAAAACTAATAGGCTCTTCTACGATAGGTTCTGGCGTCTTCTCTGGTAATATTGGCTCAGCTGCTACGGTTTCTTGAACAGGCTTAGAGTCTTCAGACGTTTCTACAATAGACTCTGTAGGTTCTGATATGTCAGCATGCTCTGCCAACCATGCTTCTGCCAATTTATCTACTTCTGCAGTCTCATGTGTCGTAGAGATTTTAGGCTCAGCAGTTTCAATGACTGGCTGACTGGCCACGCTGTGCACTGACTCATCAACTGATGGCTGAGCTAGTGATTCTTTATCATGTATATCTAATTGAGCAACTGCTTCCGTCGTAGTAGTTATTGCAGTAGCAGATACTGCTTTCTCTAACGATGCCGTGGTACTAGTGACCGTTTGGGAATAGTTGGGTACAGGCATAGCCGAGCTGTCCATGCCATTAGCACTGTAAGCCATCTGCTCACTTGCAAGTAAATCATCGACCGTACTGGCATCATTCCACGCAAAGCTTGGCTCAACTTTGCGAGCAATAGGTGAAGTCAAGTTTGAAACTAATGGCTGGACTGTATTGTTGACCGTATTATCAGTAGAGTTATTAAGCGAGCCTGTATCGATATCTACCTGCTCACCTTTTGAGTTATTAGGTGTCGCCGCTGCTTTTGCTGCGATAACAGAGGCTTTGACACTATCTGCCAATCCTGATGTTGACAAAAAGTCTGACAAGACACTACCGAAACGTCCGCTACTACTGACGTCTTGAGTACCGCTAATATTTTCCGCAGACTGTAACTCAAGTGGTAGCTGCTCATGCTCTACTTTTTTATCTACCGGTTCATCTAAGTTCTGGCTATCATCTTGTGATGCAATGCTCGTTTCAGTATCTTCGATAGCATCCTGACTTTTTACACCTGAACCAAGCCACGACAGCGCCCGAACCTTTTGATATATCGTCATCCAATGGATATTAAAGGCAAACGTAGCGGTAATCACAACGAATACTGCTAAGAAAACCACACTCCCCCACTGCGTTAGCAGCTGTGCCAAACGCGCCTGTAACTCTAGCCCGATAATACCACCAGCGACACCTTCGAGACCGATTGCGTCAGGGTTCGTGACTTGCTGAACTAAAGAGACCAATTGTGCAAATAATGCGCTAGCACTTAATAGTAAAAACACATAAGCGACCAATCGCATGAGCCAAAACGTTGGCTTGTTTTCCCACCAAATCAAGATAGATTCATAAACCACAAACGCCAAAAACCACCAAGCACCAAACCCAAAAAAGCTATAAAGCAAATCGGACAACCATGCGCCTGCCTCGCCGCCCATGTTATTAATCGTAGTCATATCACTACTAATGTGCGACCAGCTAGGATCGTTGCCTGTATAGGTCATCAAAATGACAAACAGATAAACGGCCAGTATTAACCCAAGGAGGGTAAACATTCCCTTTTTTAAATACTCAATAAGCGGTGCTGATATCACGTAAGATCTGCCTTGTTATTAATACTAAATGGTCGCCAATGCATGACTAAGCCTAATCATGCTGACATAAAGTGTTGACATAAATGTACCGAGCGAAGTGTTTGTTTGGCATGTGCCGATCATAGAGCCTTGAAACAACCGTTATCGCTTGGCTCCTACTACACTTGGCATAACTTCTTATAATAACAAATACATAGGTGCAGTGGCGACAGTCTTATCAAGAAAGCGTATAAGAAAGTAAATCAGTAGACACTTTGTCCAAGAAAACAGCTGGTTAGCGAAACACTAGTGGCAAAATATGGCTAGCTGTATTGCCTAAATTCTATAAAATAGTCTCCGTTTTCGCACTTATGTTCCAAAGTTATTTATTCTTTGATTCTAATGATACCTGTGTTTGTTTTAGCAAACTTGCACTTTGTGCGCTGTGCCCTTATGTTATTATCACACAGCAATTAGAAGAAGCATATTCGTAGTCATTTTTGATATTCGTCTTTTATTATATTTATAACTTACATTTTTAATTCGTATATTTAGCAAGGAACAACTCATGGCAACTGACACTACTGCTCCACGTCACGAAAAGCTTATTATTTTAGGCTCAGGCCCTGCTGGCTACTCTGCCGCAGTCTATGCAGCACGCGCTAACCTTAAACCAGTTATGGTTACTGGTATGGAAGTCGGTGGACAATTAACCACCACTACCGAAGTCGACAACTGGCCAGGCGATGCGCATGATTTGACAGGCCCTGCATTGATGGAACGTATGAAAGCACATGCTGAGCGTTTCGGTACTGAATTGGTCTATGATCATATTAACGAAGTAAACCTAAATGAGCGTCCTTTTCAATTGACAGGTAACAACGGTAGCTATACTTGTGACGCGCTCATTATCTCAACTGGTGCCTCTGCACAGTATTTGGGACTAGAATCAGAGACCAAGTTCAGAGGGCTTGGTGTATCAGCCTGCGCCACTTGTGATGGTTTCTTTTATAAAAACCAAAAAGTTGCAGTAATTGGTGGTGGTAACACAGCGGTTGAAGAAGCTTTGTACTTATCTAATATTGCGTCTGAAGTGACCTTAGTGCATCGTCGTGACAGCTTACGCTCTGAAAAAATCCTACAAGACAAGCTGTTTGAAAAAGCCAAAAATGGTAATGTCAAAATCGAATGGAACCATCAAGTAAAAGAAGTGGTCGGTGATGACATGGGCGTCAATGGCGTCGTCATCGAATCGATGATTGATGGCAGCACCAAACAATTAGATACAATGGGTATGTTTGTCGCTATTGGTCATAAGCCAAACACTGACTTGTTCAAAGGTCAATTAGACATGAAGGATGGCTACCTGATCGTTAATAGTGGCTTAAATGGTAATGCTACCCAGACTAGTATCGAAGGGGTGTTTGCCGCTGGTGACGTAGCCGATCACGTCTACCGTCAAGCCATCACTTCTGCTGGTACGGGCTGTATGGCTGCGCTAGATGCTGAAAAGTACTTGGATGCACTGGGCGAAACTGTCGCTCGTGATCACACTTACGATTCAACCCTAACTGCAGATAAAGAAGCCTAAATGGGCAACTTTACTCAACAGCACGCTAAACACATTACGCCTGAGACTTTAAAAAGTCTTGGGCGTTATGACTTTCCCGATCCCATTTCTATTGATCCTGATGGTATTGGCATCGTCGCTATGGGCGGTGACCTAGCACCTGAAACGCTGATATCAGCCTATGCTCAAGGACTATTTCCTTGGTTTAACGAAGATGAGCCTATTGCTTGGTGGTGTCCTGAGCCACGTTGTGTGATCGTTCCTTCGGCCTATCAACCGAGTAAGTCTCTACGTAAGCAAGCAAATCGCGAACGTTGGCAAGTAACGCTTAATCAAGCTTTTGACGATGTCATACATGCCTGTAGCTTACCGCGCAGTGATGGCCTTAATGACAATCAGCCTGAAGGCGAGCATACTTGGATTCATGATGAGATGATCGAAGCTTATACCAAATTGCATGCGCAAGGCTTTGCTCATAGCATTGAAGTTTGGGACGAAGCAGGTCAACTGATTGGCGGATTATACGGGTTAAAAATAAACGGCATCTATTTTGGTGAATCAATGTTTCATCGAGCATCTAATGCGTCAAAGCTAGCGTTTTGGGGTCTGATGCGCTTATGTGAACAAAGTAATGTCGCACTCGTCGACTGTCAGCTACCGAACGATCATTTGATGAGCTTAGGTGCCACTACTTTACCGCGTACTGACTTTTTGACTCAGTTAGACAACCTGATAGGCAGCCAGTCTGCGCTATGGCAAAAGCACTCTCATAAACCGTTAGCTGTATCTTTACTGGATAGCGAATCGCCGTGGCAACTAGAGTTATGATTATCATAGTGAAAAAATAAGAGGTTATTATGGCACTTGATACATCGTTTCTATTGATTGGAGAGCTAGCAGCAAAGGCCAATACAACTAAAGATACGGTTCGCCATTACGAGCAATTAGGCCTACTAAAATCTCGCAAGCGTCAGGCAGGCTCACGTTTATATACCGAATTTCATCCAGAATGTATCGAACGCATAGAGCTGATCAAAAGCGCGCAAGCTATTGGCTTTACTCTTACCGAAATCAAAAACAGCTTAAATGATTATTATGATGGTCATTTGGATATTGATTCGCAGCTCATACTCACTCAGCAAAAATTAGAACAGGTTAAAAAACAGCAAGCCAATATCAGCATAATGATGGAGTTACTGAGCGAACGCTTGGATATTTTAGGTCGAATGAAAGAAGATAGTGATTATCAGCTTGATGTAGAAGTCTGTAAAAAGAAAATTCCTTTGCAATAAAGCTTAAATCTTAGTTAATTCTGCTTTTATATCGTAGCTGTTATAGCTACTTTTATTATCGCCGCTTACTTTTATTGAGATTTATTTCCTTTATTAAATATAAGTATGCTGCATAATTAACGCATCGACTGCTGGTTTATGTGGCACTTTATAATAGTTTCTACGTCTATGAATAATATTGAATGACTGTTGCTCGTATAACGCTATCGCCGCTGCATTATCAGCACGTACTTCTAACAAAAGACTTTTGACCTGATTAAGCTGTAACAGCTCATGCAGTTTATTTAATACCTGTGAAGCAATGCCCTGACGTTGGTATTTTGGATCAGTTCCGATACGCAACACCTCTGCTTGCTCAAAAGTCATTTGATATAAGCAATAGCCAACTATCTCACGATGAGAGACACTGTCTTCTTTTGCTTGATCGTAAGCAAACAGTAGACTAATGCTGTCCTGCTCAAGCAGCTCAGTCAATGTTTTCTGATTCCAAGCATCATCCGGCTGCACCATCGCTTCTATATTAGCGACAGTTTGAATGACGTTTTCGAGTTCTACTGCATTCGTTGGTAATGCTTCTATCACAAACATAATGTTCCTTTCATTTAATTAGTCTCAACATTTGGTTGTACTTAGATTATATAAGTAAGTAACTACATTATTTATTTTTTATCAAAAAAAAGGCCACCCTAGATAGGATGGCCTTTTTTATGACTAATTCATAAGCTCATTGCTGAGACTTAAGTCTTAGTTCAATACGTTAGCAACAACACCAGCGCCTACAGTACGGCCGCCTTCACGAATTGCAAAGCGAAGACCTTTGTCCATAGCGATTGGGT
>NZ_JBDLOB010000010.1:0-94174 GCF_039762275.1 Psychrobacter proteolyticus
TAGCGCGATGGCCCCACCTGATCCCTTCCCGAACTCAGAAGTGAAACATCGTAGCGCCAATGGTAGTGTGGTTCGCCCATGTGAGAGTAGGTCATCGTCAGCTCTCTATTCTGAAATATCCCCCGACATTAGCTTGTCGGGGGTTTTTCTTTGCGTGCGGTTTAGTGACAGTGCTAGGTAATAGAAAGTTTAGCGCTAGATACTTTGGTCAAGAATTCAAACTTTCCTACAAACTAGTTTGATGTGATACTATTTATTCACTTCTAGAATCTACTATTTTTCATTTATTTTTCATTTATTTTGGAGCACATTATGGGCGTTTCACTCTACTATACTGCTGAACGTTCTACTTTCTTAACTCAGCAGGAGCAAGAAAAGGTTGCATCAATAGTCGATGAATATAATGAAAATTTCGAGCATGCAGATGATGCGGAGACTTTTGACCTTTATGCATATAATGATAGTGAGTCAGAGGTCATATTAGCAGGAGCTACAAAGTTACCTGCTAGTATGGATGTAGAAGATCTTATGTATACCCTAGAGCATTGGCTACTGTGTTTGACCCAGATTCGCCTTGCGGTAACTGATGCAGAATGGCATGTACATCTAGATGATAACGACGTTGTATGGATAGATGATAAATGGCAGATGGAAAAGTAGTGCTTTATCACTATTATGATTTATATAAATGCCTGTATCAGTTTCTATATGTTCATATGTTATTTACACAAAAAAGCTCTCAACTGGATAACAGGCTGAGAGCTTTTTTATGAGAAATTATTTTAGTCTACTTACTTTTACTACTATCTATATAGACAATTCAAGTATCAGAAATATATCTATAATATGAATATATCCTTCATAATCTGCTCAAAATGATTTGACTTCTATCATTATAGCTGCTAATTTTAAACAGTACTTTTATTACAGGTATGTAAAAAATATCTCTAAACCTTGTAGCCAATTTAATCTAGGATGAATCGGATTGTCTGCTCGTAATACCTTACTCCTATTCTCATAATTATCAAAAGGAATTGATAATGAAGTTAGCTCCTCTTTTTTCAATTGGTGCTTTAGCCGCTATTAGTCTTCTTGGCTGTTCTAACCAATCTGCTGATACGACTGATGGCTCATCAGCCACTTCTCAAGAAACTACCGTGCTACGGTTTTCGCATTTTTGGCCAGCAACCTCATCTATCAGTAAAGAAGTCTTTGAGCCTTGGGCAAAACAGATAGAAACAGATTCTGACGGCCGTCTAAAAGTTGAGCTTTATCCATCAGCAGGCCTTGCCAAAGCAGACGTTACTTACGAATCTGCTGCCAAAGGTACGATCGATATCGGTTCACAAGCGCATGGTTATACCAACGGTCGCTTTCCTTTGACTCAGATTACTGAGCTTCCAGGTTTATCAAATTCAGCAACTCAAATGGGCTGTATGCTACAGACCTTATATGATGACGGTACTTTGGCGAGTGAGTATGAAGATACTCATTTACTATTTATGTATGGTGGGGGTCCTGGTGCACTTCATACAACGGATAAGTTAATTCGTACGCCTGCAGATATGAAAGGTATGCGTATTCGCCGTCCTTCAGCTGTGGCAGGTGATATCATCGAAAGTGCGGGCGCTTCACCAGTAGGTCTACCTGCAAACGATATGTATACCTCTTTACAACGCGGTGTCGTTGACGGTTTGAGTTTCCCTTGGGAGGCGGTAACAGCATTTAAAATTGATGAGATTACCAAATATCATACCAATATTCCTTTCTATAGTTCAGCGCTTATGGTCACGATGAACAAGGACAAATACGACAATTTACCTGATGATCTAAAACAAGTTTTGGATAAAAACTCAGGAATGGCGTTGGCCAGTAAAGTTGGTGAAGTATTTGATAAGCATGACCAGATGGCAATCCAAGCTGCTAAAGATAAGGGTGATGAAATTGTCGAAATTCCTGATCCATTAAATGATCCAGATTGGAAAGGGCCACTTGAAAGAGGAACCCAAAAATATCTAAGTGATGTTAATGCTTTGGGTTTAGATGCTGATGGCGTCTATGAAAAAGCAAAAGCTGCCAGTGCTGCCTGTAAGGTCTAACCTAATTGGAGGTGTCACATGGCATTTTTAGTCAAGCTCAGCGTCTTAATCTCTAGATTATGCCAGTTTATCGGTGGGGTCAGTCTCATCATCATCGTCCTAACCACCATGCTCGACGTCGTTGCACGCTACATATTCAAACTCACTGGCGGTGAGTTTGGCTTTACCGTCAAAGGCAGTGTAGAGATCGTCTCCTACTTTATGCTATTTGCATTACTAGCTGCCTTTGCCGCGTTTGTCGAACGCTCACAAATCATCGTCGACGTCTTCACCCAGAAAATGCCACAGTCTATCAAAGGCTACCTTATGGGTATCTTTATGATGGGCTTCTTTATCATCGGCATCGTCTTCTCATGGGGACTCTACGAGAGCGCCATTGACGCCTTAGAGTATGGCAAAGTCACCCAAGATCTTCGAATATCTATGATGCCTATCTATATGGTTAGTGCATTCTTAAGCATCCTACTGGCCATTCGCTCATTGATCGAATCCATCAACATCTTTAAGACAGGCGAATTCTTTGACGCCGAGGAGACAGGCGCATGAGTCCAGAAATTATCGGTGCAATTGGCCTAGTCGTCATGATCCTGCTTGTCGTCTTACGAGTACCCGTCGCCCTTGCCATGTTAGGGGTAGGCTTAGTCGGTTTTGGTGCGGTCACAGCCCCCAGTGGTGCTCTGCAAATGCTAAAAGACATCCCAGTCGATGTCTTAGCAAAGTATGACTTTAGTGCCATTCCCTTATTTATCCTAATGGGCGTGTTTGCCACTCACTCCGGCATGGCAGGTAAACTCTTTGAAGCCACCCGAACCATATTTGGTGGGGTAAGGGGAAGTCTTGGTATTGCTGGTATTGGTTCATCCGGTATCTTTGCCTCTATCTCAGGCTCATCGCTTGCTACTGCTTCTACCATGACCAAAGTGGCGTTACCGCAAATGGAGAAGTACGGTTATCAGCCAGGCTTTGCCTGCGGTATCTTAGCCGCTGGTGGTACACTTGGTATTATGATTCCGCCCAGTATTGCCTTACTGGTCTATGCCATCTTAACCCAGCAGTCAGTAGGTGACATGTTCATCGCTGGTTTCTTACCCGGTATGCTCGGTATGGTGATGTACTCACTTACCGTTATGGTAATGGTACGCTGGAAACCACACTTAGCAAAACGTGGTGAGAAAACCACGTGGAAAGCCAAGCTACTGTCGCTGACTGGTCTGATACCATTTAGCTTTATCTTTATCGTGATTATTGCCGGTATCTTCTTTGGGTTATTTACCCCAACAGAAGGCGCCGCAGTAGGAGCATTTGTCTCTTGGGCTTATGCCTTTGCTAAAGGCATGCGTCTAGATGGACTCAAGCAGTCACTGATCGAGACGCTAGCACTCTCTGCAGTGGTGTTCTTTATGCTACTGGGTGCAGAGGCATTGGGATATTTTATCTCAGTCTCACGCCTGTCTTATACCTTGGCATCTTGGATCGGTGGGCTAGCGGTCAGTCCAATGATTGTTCTAATCTGTATTTTGATCATGTACTTCCTATTAGGACTGTTCATGGATGCCTTAGCAATGCTGGTAATCACAATACCTGTGGTATATCCCATCATTCTAGCGTTAGGGTTTGATCCAGTCTGGTTTGGCATCATTGCGGTATTGACGGTGGAGCTTGGGTTGATTACGCCGCCAATGGGGATGAATATCTTCGTGATTAAGGCGATGGCACCGCACATTAAGCTGAGTGATATGTTCCGTGGGGTGGCACCATTCATTGTCTCTGATGTGATTCGTTTGGTTATCTTGGTGATGTTCCCTGCCATCTCGCTTGTGCTGCTGGGGTAGATTAAATCTAAACCATAGCTTATAAGTTATTGTATGAAGCCATATTGCTAATAAAGCAGTGTGGCTTTTTTAGTGTCTGATATTTTGACTAAGAATTAAGAGAAGGATATTTTAGAAACTTACAATCTATGACGCTGCATGATGATAACTTTTCTTAGTGCTATAAAGGCTTGTGAATGTAGTAAACTGGTTTTTATTCATTTTCCTATATAACTTTATAAGTAGAGATAGTCATGGCTGTCGATTTTAGTAATACGCTCATCGTCGCAATTTCTGCGACGGCACTTTTTGATTTGACGGAGTCAGAAAACTATTTGCTAGAGTTGCTAGAGCAACGACCTGCAAGTGCTATAAAAGAATTTAGGGAGTACATGACCGAGCGTGAAAATGATCCTTTGAATATTGGAGCAGGTTATCCACTGATTAAAGCATTACTAAACCTAAATAAGTATTCTGATAATAGTGACGGACAAGATTCAGATATTGAAACACCATTGGTCGAAGTCGTTATCGTGTCAAAAAGTAGTCCAGACACTGGTATTCAGGTGCTTAATGCAATTCTAGAACATGGTATCAATATCTCCCGTTCTGCTTTTGTTTCAGGTAGCCCAGTAGCGCCTTATATCAAAGACTTTAACGTTGACCTATTCTTGACCACCAATCGCGACGATGCTCAACAAGTTGCGGATGCCAATATCTGTGCCTGTGCCATACTAGACGCCACACCTGTGAATACTTATGAGCTGGATACTGAGCAGCTGCGCATTGCCTTTGACGGGGACGCAGTGCTTTTTGATGATTCAGGTGAACTGCTATACAAACAAAAAGGGCTACGAGCCTTTCATGATCGTGAAGTACAAATGCGTGATTTGCCGATTGAAAAAGGCCCTTATGCTGAATTGTTGATTAAATTATCAAACCTGCAAGAGCGCCTCCCTGCTGGTCTTAAATACTCACCAGTAAAAATTGCGCTGGTGACCGCGCGTAATGCACCAGCTGACTTGCGTGCTATCAAGACACTACGAGAGTGGGGCGTGAATGTTGATATGGCGTTTTTTTTGGGAGGACTAGAGAAAACAGCAGTACTCAGAACATTTGCGCCGCATATCTTCTTTGATGATTCAATCAAGCACATTGATGCAGCACGTCGCTTTATTCCTACGGCCTTGGTTCCGTATCATTCGACGTCATTATTGCATGGTGACAACTATCTCACGGCTGATGAAGATGCATCTTTGTTATCATTCAAACCTGCTGTGCACCCACTATTTGCTGTAAACCATTAAGTAGGTATAAAAAATCTAGGTAATAAGAATAGGATGGTATATGAATTGGCAGCAGTTGCTCAACTTGATTGTCGTACGAATAAAGCAGGTCATTGGACTGTATGCTTTTGTGCTTATACCGATGTGGGGTATGTTTTTTCTAAATGAAGTGGCCTTATTTGGTATGTGGAACATCTTTGGTATCGTGCCGCGTGCTTTAGATGTAGGTAGTATGATAGGGGTATTTGCTTCATGGACCATGCATGGCAATTTGTCACATTTGACTGGCAATACGGTGACGCTATTACAAATTCTTTTTTTATTTGGACTGTTTGAGAAAAATGCTTATCGCACAGTGATTAAACTGGTGGTTGCCTCAGGACTGGTCACTTGGGTTATCGGGTCGCCGTCTTCTATCCATATTGGCGCATCAGGGCTTTGCTTTGCAATGTTAGGTTATATGATAGGCGGGGCTATATTTGCGCGACGCTGGGGTTATCTGATTGCTTGTATCGTCATGGGAACTGGTTATTGGCTGACCATTAAGCAAGGATTGATGCCGCAACAAGGTATCTCGTTTGCGGCACATTTTGGTGGCTTGTGTGCGGGGCTATTGCTGGGAGCCAATTCAAAGCATACTTATTCAGCAGCTTCTCAACGCTATTAAACGCAACTGGATATCAGTATTTAATCAACCAACATTATCATACCAAGTGTTACTGTATTAGACGCTTGTATCAGTACAGATTTTGATAAATAAAGGATCATCTGTAGTCAGCTCTCGCCATGCAGTAGTCTGTTTAACATGTTCATCCACCGTGAGCGTGCTACCTTTTTCTGGCATCACATAGTCCGCTCGTGCAGGTGTAGTACAGTCTATTACCTGTAAAATCTTCTGCACGCTTCTGCGTCTTTCAAACAAATACAAATTAACCAAGTGCATGTCTGGATCATCAGCATGCATGCTAGCATTGCCTGTATCTGCCGCAATAAAGCGCAAGACTTGCGGTTTAACATAAGACCACGGGCGAAACCATTCTGTACTTTCGGCAGTTTTTACGACCTCGACACCATCCGGCAGCTGACGGACTTGCTGACCGTACCAGTTATATTCTTGATGTACCTGAAACCCAAAAATACCAATCGCAGCAAATAAGGGAATCAGCCACTTTGGCGCGCGTTTACCTGACAGTTTACAAAGGTGAGTTATGATCAGTGCCAATCCAGCCATGCCAAACGCGGCAGCTATGGTAGCGATAAACTCAAAAAGCATAAAATATTCCTTAATGCGCTAGGCACTTTTAGTCAGGTATGTTCAATTGGACAAAGCAAAACCATCATCTAACTATTATTTTAATAAGTATTAGATAAAAAATCACTCACCAGCAGTGGCTGCCAGTGAGTGATGTATAGTAACAGAAGACATATCATCATTCGTCAGATTAATGGTCGACCGCACCGCCTGCACCGCGTGGTGAGCGAACGCTTTCAACCAACTCTTGAATGTGTAGCGGTGGCGCTTTGGTTGCATAAGAAACAATGAATGCAACGATAAAGTTAAGCAGGGCACCAATCACACCGAATGATAGTGGTGAGATACCAAATAGCCAGTACTCCGCTGTATCAGGGAAGTTGGCAGTACCGCTGATGAAGAACCAACCTTTGAAGACGAAGATGTAAACCAAGATACTGATCAAACCTGTCAACATACCGGCGATAGCGCCAAGGTTGTTGATACGTTTTGAGAAGATCCCCATCATTAGTGCAGGGAAGAGGGACGCACCAGCGATACCAAATGCCAATGCAACTACCTGTGCCGCAAACCCTGGTGGATTCATACCTAAATAAGTAGCAACCACAATCGCAATACCCATCGTGATACGTGCGACCTTGAGCTCTCCTTTGTCAGTGATGTTTGGATTGAGGTTTCGTTTGATTAAATCATGACTAATCGCTGACGAGATAGCAAGCAATAGGCCAGCAGCAGTTGATAGTGCAGCAGCGAGACCACCTGCGGCGATCAAACCAATTACCCAAGATGGCAGTTGTGCAATCTCTGGGTTAGCCAATACCAAGATATCAGCATTGACGTCGAGCTCGTTACCAGCCCAACCTGCATCTGCAAAGCGGCCATCAAGTTCTAGGTCATGTGCAGCACGTGCTGTTTCAACCGCAGTCGTCGCAGCGCCTACGTCACCACCTTCAGTCTGTGCGTTGGTCAGTGCAACTTCTGCAGCGCCCAGTCCACTATCGTTATACATCTGAATACGACCATCATTGTTAAGGTCAGTATATTTAATCAGGCCAGTATCTTCCCAAGTTCTCATCCAGTCTGGACGTTGATCATAGTCGATAGCAGGCTCTGCAACACCTTGTGGATAGATAGTGTCGATAAGGTTTAAACGTGCCATTGCGCCAACAGCAGGCGCTGTGAAGTACAATAACGAGATAAATACTAATGTCCAACCAGCGGTCCAACGTGCATCGGCAACCTTAGGAACCGTGAAAAAGCGAATAATAACGTGAGGTAGACCAGCGGTACCAATCATTAGTGATAAGGTGAACAGCACCATATTTAGCTTGTTAGGTACGTCAGCTGTATATGCTGTGAATCCCAAATCGGTCACGACTTGATCAAGCTTGGTTAGGATAGGCACACCAGATTCGATATGGTTTGAAAATAAGCCCAAACCTGGAATTGGATTGCCGGTTAATTCAAGTGAGATAAAGACAGCAGGAATGGTATAAGCAATCATCAGAACCACATACTGCGCAACCTGCGTATAGGTAATCCCTTTCATACCGCCAAGAACTGCGTAAAAGAATACAACAACTGCAGCAATAATAAGACCTGTGTTGTTATCAACCTCTAAGAAGCGTGAAAATGCGACACCAGCACCTGTCATCTGACCGATAACGTATGTGGTAGAAGCAATAATCAAACAAACCACGGCAATCATTGCAGCTGTTTTTGAGTAAAAGCGATCTCCAATAAAATCAGGAACCGTGAACTTGCCAAATTTACGTAAGTAAGGCGCCAGTAGCATGGCTAGTAGTACATAACCGCCTGTCCAGCCCATCAAATAGGTTGATGCGCCATAACCGCCAGCAGCAAGCAAACCTGCCATAGAAATAAAAGATGCCGCACTCATCCAGTCAGCAGCTGTCGCCATACCGTTAACTACTGGATGTACACCGCCGCCCGCCACATAGAATTCACTGGTTGTCCCAGCCCGAGCCCAAATCGCAATACCAAAATACAGAGCGAAAGATAGCCCTACGAAAATAATATTAACTAAATACTGACTCATGGTCTATTCCTCATCTACGCCATATTGTTTATCTAACTTATTCATACGCCATGCGTAGAAGAAAATTAAAATGATAAACACCCCGATGGAGCCTTGCTGAGCGAACCAAAAGCCCAAGTCAGTGCCGCCGACTTTGATGCCGGCTAAAAGAGGACGCAATAAAATAGCAAAACCATAAGAACATAGTGCCCAAACTACTAGGCTACCTAAGATGAGACGGACATTGGCACGCCAATAACCGGATGGATCGTTATGATCTTTCATAGGACAACTCCTTTTGTCTTCCCTAAAAAATACCAACAATATAAAAAGAACTGCGATTGTTTCTTACCATAAAAAGGATAAAAAATAGTCAGGTACTGCTTTATATAGTGAAAACGATGATGCGTGATAGTAGTGATAGTACGTTTAATGCTCGGTAGTTCTCTAGTTCAAATAAAAGTAGTTAACTATTTAAGCATCGCATTGACCTAAACCATCGAATGGCAAAATAACGTTTCTTGAGGAAGACAGAAGGGTGGACTATCCAGTGTCTTTTTAACAATCTCGTCTTCCTGACAAGAGTTTTAATTTTTTTAACACGCTAACCTATTGTGCTGCTTAGTAGCTTCTCGTACTGCTTGATAGCTTCGATAACTATAAAACAGTCTAAACGGATATAGAATTCATATTAGCACGGTTTAATAAAGATAATTGCAAACTACTGCGCATAAATAATAAGTAAATTACTAAAAATTAGTTTGCTTAGCCTTCATTGAAAAACCCGACGTTACGGAAATGGTACGGCAACCGTGTAGTTTGTGCGATTAAATTATCACTTAATCTATTCTATATAAGATGAAACATAAGCATTATTTATTTTGAAAATAGTTATATGAATTCGATAAGCAAACGTGATGGTCATATGTCGCTCAATATCTATATCATGCACGGGTCTTTTTGGTATCAGGTATTTTGTGCAGAGGCTTTTATAGTCCATGGCAATCAAAATATGATATCGATATGAAATTTAAGTAACGCGTATAAAGAATGAATAAGGAGCCCATATGAACGAAGGGATAGTAAGTTGGTTTAATAACATCGTAAATTATGGTGTCGGTATTATCTGGGGTAACAATGATTGGCTGATTGCTAGTAACCCTTGGTATGGATTACTGATGTTCTTACTAATTGGTGCGGGTCTTTACTTCACCGTCGTGACACGTTTTATTCAGTTTCGTCATTTTGGTCATATGTGGAAGTTGCTACGCGTGTCCAACCAAGGACGCAAAGATGGTGGTATCAGCTCATTTGAAGCATTGATGACATCACTGGCAGCCCGTGTTGGTACTGGTAACTTGGCAGGTGTGGCAATCGCGATCTATTTGGGTGGCCCAGGTGCTGTATTCTGGATGTGGATGACGGCACTGGTCGGTATGTCGACCAGCTTTATCGAGTCAACCTTAGCACAGGCCTACAAAGTACCGCACAACGATAATGTGTACCGCGGTGGCCCTGCTTATTATATTGAAAAAGGCCTAGGCAAACGCTGGCTTGCCGTGTTTTTCTCATTATGTTTGTTAGTGGCCTTTGGTTTGGCATTCAATGGCGTACAATCCAACACCATCGCTCAAGCAACAAATGAAGCCTTTGGTGTGCCAACGTGGATGACAGGTTTGGTACTGGTAGTACTGGTAGCGCCAGTGGTATTCGGTGGTTTGCGCTCAGTAGCTCGTATCGCGGGTAAAATCGTACCAGTGATGGCCATCTTGTACATCTTGCTAGCGCTATTCATTATCGTGACTAATTTTAGCCAGTTCCCAGCGGCGATCGCATTGATTGTAAAATCAGCATTTGGTTTTGAGCAGGCGGCAGGCGGTGTCATCGGTTATGGTATTGCGCAGGCGATGATTAATGGTATCAAACGTGGTTTGTTCTCTAACGAAGCAGGTATGGGTTCAGCGCCGAATGCTGCAGCAACGGCAAAGAGTCATCCTGATCATCCAGCAGTGCAAGGTTTCATGCAGATGCTAGGTGTATTTATGGATACCCTTATCATTTGTACCGCGACGGCGTCGATTATCATCTTGTCTGGCGTGGTTGATCCTAATGTCGAGCAAGAAGGTATTCAGTTAACTCAGCTAGCCTTATCACAGTATGTTGGTGACCTAGGTGTTGTGTTTGTGGCGATTGCGATTTTCTTCTTCTCATTTACGTCTATCATCGCCAACTACAGCTACGGTGAGTCAAATCTTGAGTTTATCTCTGGTGCCAAAAATGCCAAAATGATGATCATGGTTTTCCGCTTTCTGGTATTAGGTATGGTATTTATCGGCTCGGTTGCTAGCCTACCTGCCATATGGAACTTCGCTGATTTATCTATGGGTCTGATGGCCTTGGTCAACTTAGTGGCAATCTTGCTCTTGTCTCCTGTAGCGCTAAGAATACTACGTGACTATGAGCGTCAGGTAAAAGAGGGTAAAACAGGCGATCAGATTAAATTTGATCCTGATAACTTTGTGAAACTCAGAGATGAAGCCAATCGTGATGCTTGGACGGACTAAGCAGCATGGATTGGTAAAAATAGCTTGTTCTAAGCATTAAAAAACCGCCCGACTCTTATGAAGAGAAGGGCGGTTTTTATTGGAGCGCAGTTTTAATGATATTAACTGTAGCAGCTCAAATCAAAATTATCCTGATTTACATGTTTGGATAGTTAGGACCACCGCCACCTTCTGGCGTTACCCAGGTGATGTTCTGTGAAGGGTCTTTGATATCACAGGTCTTACAATGCACACAGTTCTGCGCATTGATGACAAACTTAGCGCCTTCAGCGTCTTTGACCACTTCATACACACCCGCTGGGCAGTATAAACGTGCAGGCTCAGCATACAACGGTAAGTTGATTGAAATAGGTACCGTTGGATCAGTAAGTTTTAGATGCGTTGGCTGATCTTCTGCATGGTTAGTATTAGAGATAAATACTGACGACAATTTATCAAATACTAGCTTACCATCAGGCTTAAGATAGGTTGGTTGATAAGCATGATTAGCACGCTCCAACTGATCGTAATCTGGAATATTGTCATGCAAAGTAAATGGCATTTTACCTTTTAGCAAGTTGTGCTCGATAAAGGTGAAAGCGCCGCCCATGAATAGACCCATACGGTGAATAGCAGGTGAAAAGTTGCGCGACTCATAGTTATCTTGATACAACCATGACTCTTTATACATTGTGCTATAAGCAACCACTTCATCATGCTGACGGTCAGCTTGCAACGCCTCAAAAATAGCTTCGGCTGCGAGCATGCCTGACTTCATCGAGGTATGTGTGCCTTTGATTTTTGCTGGGTTTAAGAAACCAGCATCATCACCTACCAAAACGCCACCTGGGAAGGTGAACTTCGGTAGTGAGTTTAGACCACCTTTGGTCAACGCACGTGCGCCGTAAGAGATGCGCTTACCGCCTTCTAAAACGTTTTTGATAACAGGGTGCGTTTTTAAGCGCTGCATTTCATCAAATGGAGACACGTAAGGGTTGTGGTAAGACAAATCTGCCACAAGACCAAAGCTTACTTGGTTGTTTTCATCAAAGTACAACCACCAGCCGCCAGTAGAGCCAGTTTCAGTCAATGGCCAGCCAAGACCATGCATGACAACGCCTTGCTCATGCTTTTCAGGCTCAACTTCCCATAGCTCTTTTAGACCGATACCATAATGCTGAGGATCAGAATCTTTATCTAGATCAAAACGGCTGATTAAGCGTTTGCCTAAATGCCCACGGCTACCTTCAGCAAAAATAGTGTATTTGGCAAGGAGCTCATAACCAGGCTCAAAACTTGGCTTGGCTTCACCATTGGCGGCCACACCCATATCACCAGTTAATACACCTCTGACCGAACCGTCGTCGTTGTATAAGATGTCATCGGCAGGGAAGCCTGGGAACATCATAACTTCAAGCTCTTCTGCCTGTACGGCCAACCAACGAACAACGTTACCTAGCGAAACAATATAGTTGCCATCGTTGTGCATCGGACCTGGAATCAAAGAGTCAGGCACTTTAGTTGAGCGTGTGGCAGAGTTTAAATAATAGAAACGATCTTCTGTCGCTGGCACGTTAAGCGGTGCGCCTTTTTCTTTCCAGTCAGGGATTAGCTCATTTAGAGCGCGTGGCTCGATGACTGCACCAGACAACGTATGGGCACCAAACTCAGAACCTTTTTCGACCACACAAACCATAAACTCATCATTACCAGCTTCAATAGCGAGCTGGCGCAAACGTATGGCAGCAGACAGACCTGCAGGTCCACCACCAACGATGATGACATCGAACTCCATTGATTCGCGTTCGACTTCAGGTTCCGCGGCAACTGGCGCTACGACTGGTTCTGCTTTATCTAGCGTTGCGGTCTCTGTCGCTACTGGTGCGTCAGCATTCACAGTATTACCATCGATAACTGGCGTTTGATTGTCTTGCTCTTGCATACCTACTCCTAAACTTTTAGTGGCTTATCTCAGGGCATCATTAGCTTAACAACTGAATAATAGACTTGCGGCGCTAACGTCACTCAGACATATGGCTGCCCGATAAAACTGTCTTTGCGGCATCAATTGACCCGTCATGGTTAATACCGATTTATCTAAGGATATCAACGCAGAACGTAAGATGTGTCATCAATACAACACCCACTTGACCATTTCAATAAAAAATCGTTACTCATTATAAAAGAAAAGTCCTACAAACACGATACGCATTTATGAGTATCGATGCTAAGGTAATGTTAAGAAAATGAGGTTGTTATAACGATAAAGTTTCATCATACCTGAAACAAAAATTTATAGTAATAATAGATAAGCCAAACTTTGAATACTAAATAAAGGGATTAATAATGAATAACGATAATAACAGCACTGAAGACAGCCATGAGAAAATAGCGCAAGCCGCAACTAGTAAGCCTTCTAGCCTAGGTAGCTTAGATAATTTGGATGCACTAAGCCAGTATATTAAGTCTACGAAAGGGACTCGCGAAGGGCGTGCGATACCACCGCTTGAAAAATGGCATCCTGAAGATATTGCTGATATGGATTTGACTATCAAGGCAAACGGAGAGTGGTGGCATGAAGGCGGGCAAATGACCCGTGAGTCACTGGTCAGCTTGTTTGCTACAATATTATGGAAAGAAGAGAATAATGGCACTACTGAGTACTTTCTGAAGACCCCTGTACAGAAAATCCGTATCCAAGTTGAAGATGCACCACTTCTTATCAATGATATTGGTATTGTCCATGAGGATGATATGAGTTGGTTGGAGTTTACAACGACGACAGGAGATGTGGTTCGCTTAGACGATGAGCATTCGATTGTATTAAAGGCGTATAATTCTAATAAGAGCGATTCTAATGACAGCGACTTTAGTGAAAGCGATCAAATGAATCAATTGAGTACAGCTGACGATGTTACAGATTCTCAGGAATTAGCGTCTACAGATCAGGTACGCCCTTACATGATGGTTAGAAATGGATTGACTGCGCTTATCGGCCGCAATACTTTTTATCACCTGACTGAAATTGGAGCGTTATCAGAAGAAAATGGCAAGACGATATTAAAGCTACAGAGTGGTGGCAAGTCTTATTCATTATCGATGCCTACTGATTAGGTATTATGTTTATCTCTTAATTGCTGTATGCCGATGAGTGCTATAATTTTATAATGGCGCCTGATTCTATTGTTTTAAAGAACTCCTATCGCATAAAGGGAATCGATAGAGATCCGACGTAGAGTAACGTCATACATGCAACATATATAGCGCATTTAATGGGGTAATGAGATTGATGAATAATATGATAATGGCATTAGCATAAAGATGGATATCAAAAACCAGACAGTCGAAAAACTCAGACCGTGTGTCGATATATCTGTTGACCAGAGTCTCAAAGATATTGATCTAGTAGATGTCAATAAACATGCTGGTAACACAGTTGTAAGCGATAAAAACCGTAGCGCGCCCATTGGCGTGTTTGATTCTGGTGTTGGCGGTTTGTCTGTTTATTTGCATTTAGCACAGCAGCTGCCTACTGAGCGTTACGTATATTACGCCGATACGCTAAATGTGCCTTATGGCAATCGTGACAGCGAAGATATTGAAACACTAACGCTAAAAGCCGTAGAGTGGTTACATCAGCAAGGCTGTAAGCTAATAGTTATTGCTTGCAACAGTGCTTCAGCATATGCGCTAGATACCGCCCGACGCTGCTATCCACATATACCTATTGTGGGTCTTGTCCCTGCACTAAAGCCTGCGGTATTGGCCAGTAAGAGTGGTCATGTAGCGGTGCTAGCAACCAAAGCAACTTTGAATGGCACTTTGCTAAACGATGTTATTATCAATTTTGCTAAACCTAATAACACAGTAGTCACTAAGTATTTTGATCCGCAACTGGTACCTTGGGTAGAAGCAGGTATGTCAGAACAAGACGAAATAGCTGAAAGATTACTTCAACAGGTACGAATATTTGCTAATGAAGGTGTCGATCAGTTGGTGTTGGGATGTACACATTATCCATTTTTTAAGACATTTTTGTTAGATGAGATTGCACAGCAGCAGCTATCAATACAAGTCATTGATTCTGGTCAAGCGATTGCTGAACGGGTTAGACAGCTATTGATTGCAAACAACTTGTCTGCATCATCCATGAGCGAAAAACGAGAAAATCTGTCACAAAAAACCAGTAATAAAAATACCATTACTAGACCGCCATTAACTTTTCACGCCACTAAATATAGTGATAGACTATGCGCTTTAGTTGAGCGCTTACTCGGTACAGAAATGGCATTGCAATACTACTCTCACTAGTTATTATCAAAGCTAGTGATATCAATACGCTGTATGCAACGCTGACTCAGTTAAAATAAATTGAGTGCATCTTTTCAAGCTAAGAGTATGCTAGGCTGAGTAAGACAAGATTTTTGTGTTGTATCTTACACCCTATCCTTTTTATGTCACGACCTACGCTTAGAGGTAATTGTGCCGAATCGTCGCTATCATATTCATATTATATGCGCTGACAACGACCAGTTGTTGGTTCTAGACAGCTTAGCGATATTTTTTCAGGCACGCGCATTTCTGACCTATGATGTTTCTAGTAAATTATCTAAAGCCTCTTTTTATGGGCGCCAGTGTATTGACTCTTGTGATTACGCAGTCATGATCGTAGGCGACAGCTACGGAACTGTGCAAAAAAACGGTGTCAGCCAGATGCATTTGAGTTATCTAAATGCCAAAGCGAAGCTTAAGCCGCTAATTGTTCTGGTTAAAAACCACTCTTCAGATGCCGTCATCAGCCGACAACTTCAAGAGTTTATTAAGTTAGTCACCAAGCAAGATAATCAACTACATTACTATGATACGGAAGAAGATATTGAGCCATTGCTAGTACAGGCTCATTATAATGCCGTCGCCAATAATAAAATGATAGGTGGCTGGGTCAGAGCGAATGACGAAGAGAATACGACTAGTAAAAAGGTCGTTTATGAGAAGCCAGTCGATATATTACCTAGTACTACCGAGGTAGAGAAAAACAGTGCTGATGAAGAAGACTTTATAGCGGATAAGGTTAGTGAGCCAATTGAGTTAACAGAGTTTTTTGAGATTCAATATAGTGCCCAAGCTTATGAGGGTGGCAATCTAACGGACGTAACCAGATCGCTAACACTCTCGTGGCACGAGATACTCATGACACTCATGAGAATACCGTCTACTTTTTCAAGCTATGGCTTGCAAAATGCCATTAATCGTTTGATTACCGCTAAAGCGGAAGTAGATATCAAAAAAGAGATGCCAAACGTTCATGCTGTCTCACGCTGCCAAATCTCTCAAGCTGATATCAATAATTTGCAACGTAAGCTAGTCAGTGCAAATTGGATACAACTAATGACTTATGGTACGCGAGTATCACAAGAGCTTTGGAAACTTACCTTCTACGCAAAAAACCTACTGCGAAATCATACCTCAAATACGAATAAACAAGACTAGTAATTATTCGCTAGCGTACTCAATAATAGCCATCTAAAACGTCCACTCTGGTATCACGACTACGTTTTGTAATACAAAGCATACGTGCAATGCTTGTGAATCTTCCTCAGACCCGTAATAATAAAGTCAGTTAGTTAGCAGTATTAACAACGTTAACTGTTTTAGAATGACAACTATAATATTAATAATTAGGGAGAGCGTACGATGAGCAATGCTAAAAATGACGAACTAAAAAAAGAGATTGATGGTCTAGAAAAGTCTATGCATGATGCTGATCAGTTTCATACGTTAGAAGAGCAAGTAGCAGATATGAAACGTCGCGGTATAGATCCTAGCAAGGCCTACAAAGATTTAGACAGTAAAGCAGAAGATGAAGATTGGGGCGATGCGACTTGGAAAGAAAATGGTAAGTGGGAGCCAAAAACGGCAGCCGATTTAGACGACAAAGCTCGTGAAAACTGGAATGGTGATAATGGTCAGCCTAAGCCACCACCTATTGTCTAGATACGTATTTTGAGTCAATCAGATAAGTTCTACTAATAACTATCTATAAATAAAAAAGCCACGCTACTATTAGCGTGGCTTTTTTGATGCATTTAAATAGTATCACTTATCTTGCTACTACGAACCTTGGTCTATACGAACAAGTTTGATGGTGCCATCGGCGTCAGTAACGCGGCGATAACGTGTATTGCCAGAAGTTGATGAGCTCACTGATGGTTGAGATGAGTAGCTACTAGGAGCAGTCGTTTGCTGTTGAATCAATTGCCCCATGCGATCGGCAGGTGCAGGGTTCAGAGGTTTACTGTTTGCAGGCTGGCCGTATTGAGTTTGACTCGGCGCTGCATTGCCAACGATGGCGCGATAGAACTTTTGGCCTGCGCGTCCGTCAGCTGGGAAAATACCGCGACTAGTCTGGTATTGCTGGATAGCGGTACGA
Organism: Psychrobacter proteolyticus; assembly: GCF_039762275.1. GTDB lineage: Bacteria > Pseudomonadota > Gammaproteobacteria > Pseudomonadales > Moraxellaceae > Psychrobacter > Psychrobacter proteolyticus_C. The sequence continues at coordinate 17,460 of NZ_JBDLOB010000010.1, forward strand.
GTATTGTCTCCGATGATGCCATCTACACCGCCGATATCATAACCTGCGTTTAACAACGCTTGCTGAATGTCTTTAGCCTGCTGGCGGCTGATACCAGGATCATCTGTCGGCCACGCAGTGATAAAGTCTGTTTTGCTGCTGTCTTCGCGAGTGATTAGATCTGATAAGTGTGCGATAGCCAGCGCGTAGTTTTCTGATGCGTTATAAGAGTAGAAAGTGTCGAAGTTTTTACCGACCAAGAAAGCAGGGCCTTCCATACCAGCGGGTAATAATAAGCCTGCACTACTCAAGTCATACGGTAGCGGACTGCCATTAGCCAACGTTAGACCTTGGTCGCGCCAGTGGCTTATCGATCTTTTGTCTTTACGATTAGATGCGGCCCAAAATCCATCAGGTAGTTTGACTTCATAGCCCCAAGGCTCACCAGTACGATAGCCGCGATTATCTAAGAAGTTTGCCGTAGAAGCGAGTGCATCAGGTACGCTATTGACCAAATCACGGCGACCGTCACCATCGAAATCTACTGCCAATTCTAAAAAGGTGCTTGGCATAAACTGCGTCTGTCCAAAGGCACCTGCCCATGAGCCTGTCATATCGTTTGGTGCAATGTCACCGTTTTGCACGATTTTTAGCGCATTGGCGTACTCACCTTGGAAGTAGCTTTGACGACGATCAAAACAAGACAATGTCGCTAAAGACTCAAATAATGGTTTTTTACCTAGCGTTTGACCAAAGTTAGATTCTACGCCCCAGACACCGAGCACGTGCTCAGCTTTTACGCCATAACGCGATTCGATTTGACGTAGCGTCGATCCCCATTGACGTTTAGCTCGGATACCGTCCTCGACACGCTCTTTGTCTACCAATGCTGATAAATAGTCCCAGACGTCTTTTTGAAACTCTGGCTGGTAGTTGAGTGACTGAATGACACTAGGATCAGGCTGGCTTGGACGATAGTTATTAAAAGTATAACCATCAACACCGCTAAACTTGCTAGAGTTTTTTAGATTGTCCAAACACTGCTGAAACTCGCTATTGGATAAATCAGGTGCTGGCGGCTGCGCGGCTTGAGCAGTGGTAGCAAGGCTGATGCCGACAGCAACACTAAGCAGCGACAAAGTAGAAAAAGGAGTCAAACGCATGAAAATATCCTATAAACGTTAAAATAGTTATCGAAAGGCAAAAAGTGATATTAACGTAGAGTAACCAATCTAAACAGTAAAGAAAAGCTGTCGAAGTACCAAGGTTATAAATGGTTACGATAAATTGACGCTGCCGTGAGATTAGAAGAGGATTTCATTAGTCTACTAAGCAGAAATGCCAGTATCATTTTGAGAAAGTATTTTGTGCCGTAATTGATAACTTACCTATTTGTTCAATACGTTATCCAACTCATCAACCAATGTATGAATACGCGCCGCATTTTTGCCCAAATCACTCTGTCCAATTCGTGACTTACTACGAACATCAACTAAGCGCTCGCTATCGTTGTCAGTCACACGAATGATCACATCATCTTTAAAGCCAAACCAAGCAGTCGTCTCTGTTGCTTCAACGATACCCTCGTCGACATCAGTATTTACAAGCTCCCACCCTAAATTTTCCATGGCTTGTTGGGCTGCTTTGATCAGTTCAGACTTTGATTGAGCATAGGTCAATGTCTGCAAATCAGGATAGGCGGTACGTTGTTGTTCAGCTACTTCTGCACCTGCATACGCTAATGGATTCGGTGCATCTGCACGTAGTGGCGCAATCGCGACAAACTCAGGCGGATTCACCAGATCGGTAGAAATATCGTGAATAGGCGGTACATTTTTGGCCGTATTCATCATGCCGAGCGGGACAGCGATTGCAGTAGCAGCAAGTACGGCTGAGGCTAGTGCGCTCCCAATACTGGCTGTATTACGTTTAAACAATAACTGAATAGCTAACAATACCAATGCTGCGATACCAGCAAATAACCCAAATTTAAACCCTGCAAACGCAGTGCCCAATTCTACAACGCCAAACTTATACAATGGGCCTGCCAGAGCGACTAGCAGAATAGCAATTACACTCATTAGACCGACTATCATTTTCATTCATTTTCTCCGTTGCGATTTAGCAGCTTGTTAAAGGTTATATGAGTTTTTATTTATTGCTCAATAGCCAAACCTGTTCTGTGACGGTGATATCAGGTGCAGAACCTATAGAAGAAGGCACGCTTGCTAGCTCACTGATTTGGTAGTGAGCGCTATAATACTGCTCTAATTGTTCGCCATTAATAGAGAAGGGTGGTCCATTCTTTTTACGCTGATCGTAATTTAGCGTGAGTAAAAGCTGCGGTGTTATTTCATTGTTAGCACCATTAACTTTACTGGTATCGCTACTAAGTTTCCGCACTTGCTCACTATATCTCACACGCATATCGTCTGGTAGGGCGATTAATGCCGCTTTATCATATACTGCATCAATAGAACCAATATCTTCAAAAGTCAGTGCAAAGATATCAGCGACCCATAAAGTGATGGTTTGTCCCGACAACTGGCCTTGATAGTATTTCATCATTGGGTTGTCTGCCTGTTGATGGACCGTAGGTTCGATGTTTTGCTCAGTAAAAAATGCTTGTACGGCTGTTTCGACCAACTCAACGCCCACCACGTCGTAGCCTTGCGTCGCTAGCCAAACCATATCGATAGATTTGCCACAAAGCGGCACAAAAATGCGGCTACCCGCAGTTAGATTGAGGCGGTTGAAATATTTAATCAACAATGGATTGACCATAGATTGATTGAATCCAATGCGACCTTCTTGCCAACGTTTTTGCCAAAACTCAGGGTTCATGCTGTGATCCTCTATTTGCAAGTTTATATATGGATTTAGTGTTAGTAATATTGATTGGTCATGTCAAAGGCATAAATAGTAAAAAGCCAAACACCTATAGTATAAGTGTTTGGCTGGTATCTAACATTAGGCTAAGAAATTTTTTGAATAAATTTAGCTAGCCATCATTTAACTAACCATATATTTGCTAAATTCTTTACGCAGTTTGGCAAGCTTTGGTGGAATAGCAAAGTTGCAATAAGCCTGTCCTGGGTTTCTGTTGAAGAAATCTTGATGTGAGTCTTCTGCTTGATAGAACTCAACGGCAGGATGTACTTCCGTCACCACATTGACACCCATATCACGTAACTTGTTAATAGTGCGGTCAACAGTCGGTTTTTGACTGTCTTCGGTATAAAAGACCACGCTACGATACTGACTACCAACATCATTGCCTTGACGATCCATCGTGGTGGGATCATGCGTGGCAAAGAAGACATCGAGTATTACCTCTAACGGAACGATAGACTCGTCAAACTCTACTTTGATGACTTCGACATGGCCAGTCGTACCACTACAGACATCTTCATAATTGGCAGAGACAGCATCACCGCCCATGTAGCCTGAGACGACAGATTGCACACCTTTTACCGATAAAAATACAGACTCGGTGCACCAGAAGCAGCCGCCACCTAATACGATCGTTTGCATAATTTTTCCTATTATTATAAATATGGGTTAAGCGCTATATTTGGTAGTGATGCTCTCATTTTTCAATGCTTCTTTAAAACGTCTCATTACCCTTGGCACTATTTATTCAGCTTAGCAGGCAAGCCAAAGGCGATAAGTAACAAACAGTAATGTTATAATGGGCTTTTGCTATCTTACTTCTTTATCAACTGATAATGACAAGTAAAACCACTAAGTAATTCTTAATTTCAGTTCTATTCTAAAAAATGAGTCGCCCCATGAGCCAATCCCAACCTACTATCAAACATGACACCCTATTTGATAAACCGTTTACCACGCCACTGGATAAGGCCGCACGCTTTTCATTTGATGAGCAAGTGGTGGCTTGTTTCCCTGATATGATTCGTCGCAGTGTACCTGGTTATGGGCAGGTACTGGCTATGCTACCCATATTTGCCCGTCGTCATTGCAAGTATCGCCAGCAGAGCGATAGTGGTCAGCGTGTTAGTCGTGTTTATGACTTGGGCTGTTCATTGGGCGCAGCCAGTATGACGCTAGCGGGTGAATTCGACCCGCAAGACTTACAGATTAAAGCAATTGATATCTCACCAGCGATGACGACCGAGGCGACCACGCTACTGAGTGAGAATTATCCTGAGCACGATATTGAAGTGATCACAGCAGATATCCGCGATATTGAGCTTGAGCCGTGCGACATGGTGATCTTGAACTTGACGCTACAGTTTTTGCCAGCTGCAGATAGGGTAGCAGTATTAGAGAAGATTTATGCGGCATTGAGCGAAGGCGGCATATTGGTACTGACTGAAAAAACTCATGCCTTTGATGAGCAGTATGATGCGTGGTTGGTTGAGCGTTATTATGACTTTAAACGTGCGAATGGCTATACCGAAATGGAGATTAGCGGCAAGCGTAATGCATTGGAAAATGTCCTAATTACTGACACATTAGATGAGCATCACGCGCGGCTTGATCAAGTTGGCTTTAAACGTCATCTGACGTGGTTTCAGTTTTTGAACTTTGTCTCTATTGTGGCGTTTAAATAATCCTTACCTTTAACACAGTTATTTCTTAATCAATACGGTAACCTGCTTTTATGCTCAACGACACTATCATTAACGCCGAACGCGAATTATATCTAACCCTACTAGAGCTGGCACAGCAGCAGCCGAGCGCTTATGAATGGCTTAAGCAATTACCAATGTGGCTAGGTGATATAAAAGACAAAGCTAACTATGCGCATGCGCCTGCCTACCAAGCGTCAGTCGCTCGTTTGCCAAACTTAGCTGTCAATCATGTCGATCTAAACAGCGATACATTGACGATTGAGGCAGATCTAAATGAGTCTCAGCGCAAACAAACAACGGCACTATTAAAGCAGTTAATGCCGTGGCGTAAAGGGCCATTTCAGATTGGCGGTCAAATCGGCGATGATGAGTCAGGTATTAAGATTGATACCGAGTGGCATAGTGATTGGAAATGGAAACGCGTTGCGCCGCATTTAAGTAGATTGGACGGTCGCCGCGTATTGGATGTGGGCGGTGGCTCTGGCTATCACGGCTGGCGCATGGCAGGGGCTGGCGCGGATACCGTTATTATTATTGATCCGTCATGTTTGTTTTATCATCAATTTATGGCGATTCGTCACTTTGTTGGTGCTGCAGACGCTAGTGATACAGGTAGCTATCGGACGCATTATATTCCTGTACCGCTTGAAGCGTTACCTGAGCACAGTCAGCTGTTTGATACCGTATTTAGCATGGGTGTGCTGTACCATCGCCAGTCACCGTTTGAGCATTTACAACAGCTGAAAGGACAGTTGGTCAAAGGTGGTGAGCTGGTACTTGAGACGTTGGTGATTAAAGGTGATGCCAATACTGTACTGGTGCCGCACAACCGCTACGCGCAGATGAATAACGTCTATTTCTTACCATCGGTGGCGGCATTAATTGGCTGGTTAGAGAAAGCAGGATTTTCAGATGTACGCTGCGTCGATGTAGCAGTTACCTCGACTGAGGAACAACGACAAACCGAATGGATGACCTATCATTCGTTAGCAGATTTCTTAGATCCTAATGATTCGACTAAGACCGTCGAAGGATATCCTGCTCCCATGCGTGCGACTTTGATTGCCAAAAAATAGCATTGATGGTGGTAGCTAACATAAGGAAAGCATTATGAAGATATTGAAGACTTTTATTGTAGCTACCATCAGCTTGCTATCGCTACCTGCTATAGCAGGTTATGGAACTGTATCGGAAGGCTGGGGCTTTGTACAAGACGACTGGCAAGTGGTTTGTGATAATACGCGGACTTGTCGAGCGGCTGGTTACGCCAGTGAAGCACTAATAGATGAGCCTGCCTCAATATTGCTCACAGCATTGCCAAAAGTAGCTCTACCAAAAGCGCAAATTCAGTTTATATCAGAAGTGCCGCTAGATGAGCTTAAGCCTGCTGAGCTTTGGCTGAACAACAAAAAATACGGACTGCTGCAACCTAATAAAGAAGACAGTCTACTATACGACTTGTCAGCCAAGCAGACCCAAGCACTGCTTGATCATGCTCGTATAGCGACTAAGATAGAAATTAGAGCAGGCGACAACTACTGGCAGATTAGCGATAAAGGCATGTCAGCAGTATTGCTTAAACTAGACGATGTGCAAGGTCGGGTAGGGATGCCGATAGCATTGGTCAGTAAGAATAATCCAAATCGTCAACGTCCTAAAGCAGCCTTGCCAAAACCAACTATTCAAAAAGCATTTGCGTATTCAGCAAAAGACAACAAAACACTTGCTCCATCAAAGCTGGCGTATTTTCAGAAAAATATTGATAACTGGGTCGATATTAATGCCGAGCAGCTTATAGGATCCAAGGACGTGATGGGCGATTGTGAGCTGATTAACCCAAAGACTGAGACATATCAGCGAATGTCAGAGTATGGCTCTACGCTGCTTGGTTGGGACTTTATACCGGTTGATGATAGTTATATGTTAGCCACGCATACTTGCTGGCTAGGCGCTTACAATTTTAGTAATGGCTATTGGCTCATTGATAATGCAAAGCCTAGCAAGCCTACGCTTATCACGACAGCAGGGAATGATTATTTTGATGGTGAGATTTCCGCTACTCACAAAGATCGAGGCATTGGTGACTGCTGGAATCGTACTACATGGACATGGAATGGTAAAACGTTTGCTAAAAGCGAAGAGTCTAGTACGGGAATGTGCCGAGGCTTTGCTGGTGGAGCGTGGGACCTACCAACGTATGTGAGTCAGGTCATAGAGAATAATGCTAAGGCTCAGTAGCTTCTTTTATTTAAAAGGTTTTGATCTAAGAAGCCTTGATTTAAAAGGCCTTGATTTAAATGACTGACACCTTATCAAGCGCAGCAGTCATAAGCCATATATTACATTTTTAGTTTTGCTACTCATATCCTAAGCGATATCAAAGGATAGTGATGAAAATGGCCAATTAGATTAACCATTTTTTGAAAGCAACTTCCATGACTATCTTAAGAATAAAACCAACAGAACCTGCGCCTAAGGCTAAGAATATCCAAAAAGTACCAGCGCGCCCAGCATCAGACTTTTTAGAGATATCCCACATAATAAAAAACAAGAAAGCGATGAATATCGGCAACAAGACGTACAGTCCCCAACTGGTGACAGTACTGGCGGCAATAGCAAACATGGCGTAATCCTATAATAGAGTAGTAACGCGTCTTCTATATTTTAGAAGAGCCGTACAAACCATTATTATAACGTGGAAGCAGTCAGGTATAAACGACTGCCCAGTATTGAGCAACAGTAACGCTACAATTCATGTTATGAGTTATTTATCAGTTTTGCATCATTGATATTAGTCAGCCCAAATCACGATAACGGTAAGATTTTAGTGCTAATTTTGGCGCAAATGGTGCAATAAAGCGCAAAGATTGTTATATTTACAGGTTACTTATCTTTTTACATTATTCTATCCCTACAATGTCGGTCGCTATTATAATAAGCAGTTATCGATTGCTCGCATTCGCACCGTTTTTGTTGTTTATTTAATTGAGTTCAAATTCCTATGTCACAAGCCCAAATTGATACGCTTGCATCGCTATTTAATGATGCAATTCAAACCCTACAAGCAGATGGTACGCTACCAAGCGATTGGCAAAACAACAGTCAAATTACCCGTACTAAAGATTTAAGTCACGGTGATTTTGCCAGTAATATCGCACTAACGGCAGCGAAAGCAGCCAAAGCCAATCCGCGTCAACTTGCTGAAAAAATCGTCAGCGCACTGCCTGACAATCAAGATATTCGCCAAGTAGAAATCGCAGGTCCAGGGTTTATCAATGTATTCTTAAACTCGGAAGCTAAATTTTCTGTATTGGACGATATCTTCACATTGCAAGATCGCTTTGGCTTGAGTAATCAGTTTGACGGTCAAAAAGTCCAAGTCGAATTCGTTTCTGCTAACCCAACGTCAAGTCTGCACGTCGGTCACGGTCGCGGTGCTGCATTTGGCATGAGTGTCGCTAACTTACTAGAAGCCATCGGCTACGACGTCACGCGTGAATACTATGTCAATGACGCTGGTCGCCAAATGGACATCTTAGCCACCAGTACATATTTGCGCTATCTACAGCTAAATGGTGAAGAGATAACTTTCCCAGTCAACGCCTATCAAGGTGATTATGTCAGTGATATCGCCCAAACACTAAAAACACAGCATGGCGATAGCTACGTACATAGCTTTGCAGACGTTGCCAAGGATGTGCCAGAAGATGCTAAGTTTGAGATTAATGCTGATGGCGAAAAAACCGTCATCTCAGGTGATAAAGAAGCGCACATTGATGGCTTGATTGCCAATAGTAAGTCTTTGCTAGGTGACAGCTATGCGCTATTTTTAAACGCAGCATTGAGCAGTATTTTGGCGGATATCAAAGACGACTTAAACGACTTTGGTGTGAGCTACGAATGCTGGTTTAGCGAAAGATCTATCGATAGCGAGATTGAGCCTGTCCTACAGATACTAGATGACAAAGGCTATCTATACGAAAAAGACGGCAACATCTGGTTTAAATCGACTGATTTTGGCGATGAAAAAGACCGTGTGGTACGCCGTGCCAATGGTCAGTCGACGTATTTTGCTTCTGACATCGCTTATCATAAAAACAAGTTTGATCGCGGTTTTGATAAAGTCATTAACGTTTGGGGCGCAGACCACCATGGTTATGTCCCACGCGTAAAAGCCGCTCTACTAGCTCTTGGTATAGATGCAGAACGTCTAGATGTAGTGCTTGTACAGTTTGTCGCGTTATGGCGCGGTAGTGAAAAAGTACAAATGTCTTCGCGTTCTGGTCAGTTTGTGACCTTGCGTGAGCTACGTGCAGAAGTCGGTAACGATGCTGCACGATTCTACTATGTAGCGCGTAAGCCTGAAGTGCATGTTGATTTTGATTTAAAACTTGCTAAATCACAAAGCAAAGACAATCAAGTGTATTATATCCAGTATGCTCATGCGCGCGTTTGCCGCGTGTTAGAAAAACTGGCAACTTACGATTTGACCGTAGATGATGCGATTGGTTTGGCACATCAGGACTTGCTAAGTGCGCCCAATGAAGATGAGCTGATTAAACTGTTAGCAGGCTATCCAGCGACGTTACTTCGTGCAGCGACTGGTTACGAGCCGCACGTCTTGACCAACTACCTAAAAGAGCTAGCGGCATTGTTCCATGGTTGGTATGACACTAATCGTATCTTGCCTATGAGCTTGACTTCAGGTGAAACGCCAAGTCAGGATGAGTTAGACTTAATGCAAGCACGTTTGCGTTTGTCAAAAGCCGTTAGACAGGTATTGGCAAATGGGCTTAGTCTGCTAGGCTTGTCTGCACCGTCTAGCATGTAGTACTTTTCTAATATGTGAAGTAAGTATAGACAGCTGATAGCATTAATTCGATGATGATAGTTAAATCCAGTAGGGAGAACGAGATCCATGCTAGCCAAAAAACCTAAAGGCGCGACAGAAAAGCGCAAATCAAGTAGCGTATCAGGCTTATTGTGGATGTTTGTTGGGGCCGTATTGACCCTTATGATCGGGGTATTTATCTACCTTTCACCATTATTCAATTTCAGCCCCGCTGATGGTAGTGCTGAGAACGACCCTGATCGCCAAGTACAGCCACGCGTGGATACTGATACCGACAATGGCGATTATGAGTTCTATGATATCTTGCCTAATCAAGAGATGGCAACTATCCCTGATGAAGATATCGCTGACATTGATAATGATCAAATAGGTGATATCGGTGCGTTTGAACCAGACGTCGTTGTGACTCAACCAGATAGCGATGCAGGCAGTATAGAAACGGGCAGTTTCGGTGGTTCGGAAAATGTGACTGTCGAACCTGCTGGTGCTAATAATGTTGGGTCGAGTGAGGATATCGTTGTCGTTGAAGAAGATGCAACCTATGATGGTACGCCGCCTGCTACTAGTAACGCTACAACCCGCAATAATAATGCAGCAGCAGGGACGGCGAGCATCCAAGCTGCCAAACCTGCGGCGACCTACATCTTGCAGATCAATAGCTTTAGTGATGCAGATGAAGCGGATCGTCGCCGTGCGCAAGTACTGATGGCGGGTGTCGATGCTCGCGTGGTCAAAAACACGACGGGTAATGGCTTGCCAATTTATCAAGTCATCTCGCGTCCTTTGAATAACCGTCAAGCAGTAACGACGGCACAGCAGCGCCTACAGAACAATGGTATAGACTCTATTATCGTTGAGCAGCGTCGCTAGATTCAGTCGTTTACAGTTATTGTATTTATTAAAAGAGCGTCGTAATGACGCTTTTTTTATCTCTTTATTTTATCAAAAGCTTTCTAGCTGTTTTACCCTATTAAACGTCCATTAAGAGTATGGTTATGACCGTATCTAACTCAGTAACACCGCAAGCAGGCATTATTAAAGCGTTCTTTCAAAAATACTTTATCGATGCTTTTACTGGTATGGCTTTAGGGCTATTTGTCACGTTGATCGCAGGTCTGATTATCTCGCAAATCGGTGGCTGGTTAGATTTGCCGGCATTGGTCGCGGTCGGAAAGCTTGCCTCGATATTGATGGGTGCTGGTATCGGGGTAGGTATCGCTTACTATCTCAAAGCGCCAACGCTAGTGATGCTCAGCTGCCTTGTGGCAGGTATGCTTGGTGCCCATTCTGAAGCACTAATGGCAGGTACGCTCTTTACGCCGCAAGTGGGTGGGCCCGCAACTTTTGTAGCACTGCCGGGCAATCCAATCGGTGCGTATCTGACTTCTGTATTTGCTTACCGTTCTGGTACTTGGATCGCAGGTAAGACGAAGCTTGATATTTTATTGGTGCCCTTAATTGTATGCGGTATTGCTCTCTTAGTTTGCGCACTGCTCAATCCGCCTATCGTAGCAGGGGTCGCAGCTATCGGCCAGGGTATTCATGCCGCTACTGAATTACAGCCACTGCTAATGGGTATCGTCATCGCTGTAGTGGTTGGTATTTTATTGACTCTTCCAACGTCGAGTGCAGCCATTTGTATTGCCATTGGACTTGGTGGATTGGCGGGCGGGGCAGCAGTGGTAGGCTGTGCCGCGCATATGGTTGGTTTTGCTGTCGCAAGCTTTAAAGACAATGGCGTTAGTGGCGTCATCTCTCAAGGCTTGGGCACCAGTATGCTGCAAATCCCTAATGTGCTCAAAAAGCCTATCGTTCTGCTACCTGCTGTCATTGCTAGCGCTATCGTTGGGCCTATCGCTACTGTTGGTTTTGGATTAGCTTGTACGGCGACAGGTGCGGGTATGGGTACCGCTGGTCTGGTCGGTGTGTTTGGAGTGATTGAGGCGTCACAAGAGATTATGAGCACTGGACAATTATGGACAGCGATTATTCTATTGATGTTTGTATTGCCTGCGGTGATTGCAGGGTTAGTTGCTTATATTATGCGCCGCACGGGCTGGCTGGTCGATGGTGATATGAAATTGCCTTAATCTTTGAAGTATTGAACTGAAATATCATCAACAATCTCAAAATTCAGTCTTATCCTTAATCAATAACGGCAACTATCAAAAAGCCTAGCTACGATTAAAGCTAGGCTTTTTATATATAAATGAATCAATTTCTCATGATGCAAAATATGCTTAGAAAATATTATTCAACTGTCTTTAGCTTCTTATGACGACGTGGTTTTAGTTTGCGGGACAGTTGATGGAAGTCGTTCAGCACTTGGCTATAATGTGAGGGAAATACACGTTGGATGGCATCAATCATCTTGGCATCGTTACCAATCAGGCAGCGCTGTTGGTTGGTCGCTGCTGCCTGTAGGATAATCCAAGCCGCTTCATTGGCATCGAACTTTAAAAACTTATTAAAACTTCTGATGGCTTTGGGCCCGGTACTCATGCCAATATCATGGATGCTCTCATTACCGCGCGCGCTGTTGGCAATATTGGTTTTGATACCGCCCGGATGGATACAAGTCGCTGATACCCCGCAGTTCTGGATATTTAGCTCTTGGCGTAAGCTCTCTGTGAATCCACGTACGGCAAATTTGCTAGAGTTGTAGGCAGACTGCGACGCCTGAGCAGTCAGACCAAAGAGACTTGAGATATTGATGATATGACCATGCTCGCCAAACTGGCTTTGTTTAACGCTGTTTTTGATTAACGGCAAAAACGCCTTAGTGCCGTAAACCACGCCCCAAAAATTAATATTCATTACCCATTCAAGCTCACTAATATTACTGCCTTCGACGGTAGAGTAGAGCGCAACACCTGCATTGTTAAAGATGAAATTTACTTTGCCATGCTCTGCCATTACGTTATCAGCCCATGCTTCCACAGCTGTATTGTCTGATACATCGAGTACGGTCATAGTGACGTTGACATCATAATTGGCAAGTAACTGTTTGGTCGCTGCCAGCTGTTCAGGATTGATATCTGAGAGTGCAATATGACAGCCCATTTTTGCTAAATGAATGGCCAGCTCACGGCCCATACCCGAACCTGCGCCTGTGATAGCAGCGACATGGTTGCGATAGTAGGATGCAACGTCTGAGTCATTTGACGAGGTACGGTTAGAAGAAAACGGTAGATGTTGGCGCAATGAAGTCGCCATAGCGGTCACATGGTTGAGCATAATAAACAATCCTTTGTCTTATTAATCATATGGAATTCGTACGGGCTATATATAGTGGTATATAGAAATAAAGTATAAAGGTCAAAACAGTCTATCTACATTAGCATGGTTTATACTGATGTCTGCTAGCGATTGATAAACGCTGCTGTCATTTCGGGGTAGACATAATGAATGTCGCCAATTTTCAACAGGCAGGTTATCTAATAGGCAAGCTATCTAACAAACAAATTGGTTAAATAATAGGCATAAAAAAAGCGCCTGAGCTAATTTAGCCAGACGCTCTTTAGTAGTCCGTTAATGATAACGGACTATTTATATTAATTATAAATTAAGCAATTTTAGGCACTTTACCTTCATTGATAACGTCCGCATCAACCATTACAGTTTTAGCATTTTCCATAGAAGGTAGCTCATACATGGTCTCAAGCAGAGCGTTCTCTACGATAGAACGTAAACCACGAGCACCTGTCTTACGTTCCATTGCTTTTTTGGCGATGGCATCTAGGGCTTCTTGGGTAAAGCTAATCTCAGCACCTTCCATATCGAACAAGTACTTGTACTGTTTTACCAGTGCGTTCTTAGGTTCGGTCAGGATTTGTACCAAGGCTGCTTCATCTAGCTCTTGCAGTGCCGCAAGTACTGGCAGACGACCGATTAGCTCGGGAATCAGACCAAACTTGATCAAATCTTCTGGCTCGACTTCTTGTAGCAAGTCTGAGCTGCGACGGCTGTCGTCTTTTGAACTGACATCAGCGTTAAAGCCGATACCACCTTTTTCAGTACGTTGCTGAATGACTTTATCAAGTCCAGCAAATGCACCACCAACGATAATTAGAATGTTGCTAGTATCAACTTGGATCAGCTCTTGCTGCGGGTGCTTGCGACCACCGTGCGGCGGGATAGCAGCAACCGTACCTTCGATTAGCTTTAGCAACGCTTGCTGTACGCCTTCACCTGATACATCACGGGTGATAGATGGGTTGTCGCCTTTTTTACTGATTTTATCGATTTCATCAATATAGATGATACCTTGCTCAGCTTTGGCTACATCATAGTCAGAAGCTTGAAGGAGCTTTTGTACGATGTTTTCAACGTCTTCACCAACATAACCAGCTTCAGTTAAGGTTGTGGCATCAGCCATCGCAAAAGGTACATCTAGTAGACGAGCCAAGGTTTGCGCAAGTAGCGTCTTACCAGAACCAGTTGGACCGATTAGCAAGATATTACTCTTAGCCAATTCTACCATTGCATCGTCAGCGCCGATCTTGGCTTTCTTGCTGTCGTTGGCTAGCGTTTGGCTAACTTTTAGGCGTTTATAATGGTTATAGACGGCAACAGCCAATGCTTTTTTGGCGGCGTCCTGACCGATGACGTATTCATCAAGCTTAGCGCGCAGCTCTTTTGGCGTTGGTAGTTTTTTATTGACCCAAGAAGTGTCTACTTCGCTATCGTCATCACCGTGCTCTGCGCTGTCTGCGATTAAGTCAGTACATAGCTCGATACATTCATTACAGATATTGGCATCGTCAGCAGCAATCAGTTGCTGTACATCGCTTTTGGCTTTACCGCAAAACGAACACTGCGGGGTATTATCTTCTGCCATAAAAGGCGCTCCTAAAATTTAAAACTGGTTAGTTTATTTGTAGTATGTCGATTATCGTATTCATTCAATGGTCATACCTTTCAATAGGTCAGGTATGACATTGATAACGGTTTACTGTACGGCAAATAAACTATAAAAGGTCTTATGACTGCACTCTCAATGAAGAGGCATCACGTTAATGCTTAGATTACAAAGACTCAGGGCGACGCTCTAATACTTCGTCAACCAAACCATACTCTTTGGCTTCTTGTGCATCTAACCAATAATCACGCTCAACGTCTTTTTCAATTTTCTCTACTGGCTGACCAGTACGCTCAGCTAAGATACTATTTAGACGTGCACGAGTTTTAAGGATTTCACGAGCATTAATTTCGATATCGGTTGCTTGACCCTGCGCGCCGCCTGAAGGCTGATGAATCATGACACGAGCATTAGCAAGTGAGTAGCGCTTGCCTTTTTGACCAGCAGCCAATAGGAATGAACCCATGCTATAAGCACCGCCCATACAGATAGTAGATACTTCAGGTTTGATGAAGTTCATGGTATCAAAAATAGCCAAGCCAGCGCTTACTGAACCACCTGGTGAATTGATATATAAATGGATATCTTTGTCAGGGTTTTCAGCTTCTAAGAATAGCAACTGGGCGACGATAAGGTTAGCCATGTTGTCTTCGACCTGACCGGTCAAAAAGATAACGCGCTCACGTAATAGGCGTGAAAAAATATCAAACGAGCGTTCACCGCGTGAGGACTGTTCAACCACCATAGGTACTAAAGCCGCTTGTGTGGTCTGTACTTCTTTGTGTGCACTCATTAGCATATCAAAATGCGGGTTGGCAGTGATGCGATCATAATCTGTCATAGAAAAGTCCTATCGATAAATGTATAAAATAAAAATGGATTGAATGTTTTATTGTCTAGTAGTTTTTGACTAATGGGTTGTTTATAAGGGGGCTGCGCTCACTATTCAAGCCTATAAAACGGGTTTGTGCATAAAATAGGTGAAAAAGTGACTCTCCGATATTGCTAGGACTCATTGCTTATATTGAAACTTATACTAAAAATACGTCTAGAAATAGATAAATACTATCTTATCTATTATCAAGTCGTACAGATATTGATAGTATCTGTATCGACAGCGTCTGTATCGATACAAACAGCGTAAATCACGTCTAACCTGACTTTTTAACATAGAATACCTGATTAATAGCCCTATAATCCACCTATCTTACTGACTAAGCCTGCAAATAGTTATGCGTTTAGTATTTTTGCTTATCTACTGTCCTCAGAGGATATTGCGTTAAGAATAACGCTAAAAAATGCACTGTTATGGACAAAATGTACTGTTTTGGTGCAAATATCTGCTAATTTTATAAATGCCTGAAGCTTAAAAAACGTTTAGAAAATAGCTGGAAATATACGGTTATTTTTATCATGTAAGTTAAATAAAAAAAGCGCAGACAAATCAAAGTTTTGAGTCGGTAAGGTTTCTTATTTGGTTATCTGCTATCAAGGGTTGGCACAATGCTTGTATCAATAAAAACATTGACGCTTTGATTTATCATGGTGCGCTAGGCACGATAAATAGTGTAGGCTATATCCCTCCGTTATTATTCTGATATTGCTGTCGCTAGTGAACTGTAGTTAACGATTGGTAATACAGTCTTAACGGATAGCAAATGATAGTTGTCACATAAAATACTGAAACATATTTAATTGGTAAATGAGTATATAAAATGAGCTGGGCCTCTTCTTTAGCATTAAGCTTTGACACTGTTAGCAGTACAAGTACGGCCAAAGAGGGTACGGCTGATAACTCAAAAACGCGGCTTTATCATCGTAGGCATACAGGTGCCTTGATGGTACAGCGTGCTCTGTATCCTGAGCCAAGCGTACAGCAGGGTATTTGTCACATACTGATGTTGTACCCGCCAGCTGGTATCGCAGGCGGCGATACGCTGTCCATAGACCTAAGTTTGGATAGTGGTAGCCACTCTGTTATCACCACACCAGGGGCAGGTAAGTGGTACGGCAAAGATAGTGTCAGCCAAAAACATAAAGCTCCGTTGGGCGACAACGATACTCACCAAAGTATGGGTCAAAATGAAATAGCTGCCTATGCAAGCCAACACGTACAGGCCAAACTCGCAGCACATACCCGTTTAGAATGGCTACCGCAAGAGAGTATCATTTATAACGAAGCCAATATGCATGCAGTGAGCCGCTTCGATTTGAAGGATTCATCTAGCTTACTGACATGGGAGATTAGCGTATTTGGGCGGCAAGCTTACGACGAGCAGTTTTTGCAAGGGCGTTATCATACTGGATTGAATATTTATCGAGAAGGTAAGGTTATCGTTGCTGAGCGAGTGGCACAGGCAGCGCAAAATCGCTGGTTTACCTCAAATTTAGGATTAGCGAACCAGCATATTTATGGATCGTTTTGGGCAGTACCAAGCTTAAGTGATGTCCATGACAATCTTGCACTCTCCGCGTCACAGACTACGCAATCGACCGAAACGGCCCAAGCAACTATCAAGCAATCATTAACTCGCTATCTAGACAATACCGTAGCAGCATTACGACAAGTAATTGCTCAAGCACACCTGCCTGTCTACTGCACTCATAATTGCCAAGCGATCAATATCCGCTATATTGGCTCAGATGTACGTGGTTGTTTTGAAGCGTTTTATCAGCTGAGAGAAGTCTTACGAGATCAATGGTGGCAACTTGAGCCTTGTCGTCCACGTATTTGGGACACCTAATACGGCCACTTTGAATAATGAAATTAAGATATATTGCGACTGTTTTTAATCAATATTTAATGCTTTGAAAACCTCTAATCTGCTATAAATATAATGATAAGTACAACAAGGAATCATCATGCACCTGACCCCAACAGAAAAAGACAAACTCATGCTATTTACCGCTGGTATGGTAGCAGAGCGTCGCAAAAATCGCGGTGTTAAGCTTAACTATCCCGAAGCCATCGCTTATATCAGTATGCTGCTGATGGAAGGCGCACGAGATGGCAAAAGAGTCGCCGAGCTGATGAGTGAGGGTGCTACGTATTTGTCTGCTGATGATGTCATGGAAGGTGTCGCAGAGATGGTAGATGAAGTGCAAATCGAGGCGACTTTTCCTGATGGCACCAAACTGGTCACGGTACATAATCCCATCGTGTAACGCTGTATACCATTGTTATAGCACTAAAATGCACACTATAAAATAAGGCGGCTACCATGCAAGCAGGTGAATACCATATCCAAGATGGCGATGTTATCTTAAACCAAGGGCGACAGGTACAGACCATCAGTGTCAGCAATACTGGCGATAGACCTATCCAAATCGGCTCGCATTATCACTTTTATGAAGTCAATGATGCCTTGAGTTTTGACAGAGAGCAGACTCGAGGTTTTCGTCTCAATATTATCTCTGGGACTGCCGTACGTTTTGAACCTGGGCAATCGCGGGAAGTCGAATTGGTAGCATACGCTGGCAAGCAAGATGTATATGGTTTTGCTGGGCGCGTCATGGGCGCAGCTCATCCAGACGAAGCATCAGAGAGCACTACTGATAAAAAGGCAGCTACTACTTCGCAGAAGCGAATCAGTCGTCGTATTTATGCTGAGCATTTTGGCCCTACAACAGGTGATAAAGTCCGTCTTGCCGATACCGAGCTTTGGCTACAGGTTGAAGCAGACTTAACCAGTCATAAAGATACTGCTGTTGATCAAGCGAGTACGTCACAAAGTGGTGAAAGCAGTAGCAAGCCAATTGAAATCAAAGGTGAAGAAGTTAAATTTGGCGGTGGTAAAGTCATCCGTGATGGCATGGGCCAAGGGCAGCTACTAGGCGCGGAAGTTGCCGATACAGTTATTACTAATGCATTAGTCGTTGACTATACAGGCATCTATAAAGCGGATATCGGTATCAAAGATGGTCGTATCAGTGCCATTGGCAAAGCGGGCAATCCTGATATCCAGCCTGCCATTGATATTCCTATTGGCGGAGCTACCGAGATAATCTCTGGTGAAGGCAAAATTCTGACAGCAGGTGGCGTCGATAGTCATATCCACTTTATCGCGCCCCAGCAATGCGAGACGGCGCTTATGTCAGGGGTTACGACGATGCTAGGCGGCGGCACGGGGCCTGCTCAAGGAACGCTCGCTACTACTTGTACACCGGGGGCGTATCACATTGCCTCGATGCTAAAGTCTACCGATAGTATTCCTATGAATATTGGGCTATTGGGTAAAGGTAATGTGAGTGTACCAGAACCTATTGCTGAACAAATCGAAGCAGGTGCCGTGGGGCTAAAGCTACATGAAGATTGGGGTACAACGCCGCAAGCTATTGATAACTGTTTGAGTGTCGCTGACGACTATGATGTGCAAGTGGCCATTCATACCGATACTTTAAATGAAAGTGGCTATCTTGAAAGTACGCTCTCTGCTTTTAAAGACCGCTGTATCCATACTTTTCATACTGAAGGGGCAGGTGGTGGACATGCGCCCGATATTCTAAAGGCTATTGGCGAATCGCATGTGCTGCCATCCTCAACCAACCCAACTCGCCCTTATACCGTCAATACCATTGATGAGCATCTCGATATGCTAATGGTTTGTCATCACCTGAGTCCTGCTATTGCTGAAGATGTGGCTTTTGCTGAAAGCCGTATTCGTCAGGAAACCATCGCCGCAGAAGATATCTTGCATGATTTGGGTGCTATCTCGATGATGAGTAGTGACTCACAAGCCATGGGGCGAGTGGGTGAAGTAGTAATTCGTACTTGGCAAACCGCGCACAAAATGAAAGTTCAACGTGGCCATCTAGCGCCAGATGCAACGGCGAACATTGAAGATGAGCAACAGTACATCACTTTGACAGACTATGACCAAAGCGCGGACAACGACAACTTCCGTATCAAGCGCTATATCGCAAAATATACAATAAACCCTGCGATTACTCACGGTATTAGCGATATGGTCGGCTCAATCGAAGTGGGTAAATGGGCAGATATGGTGCTATGGTCGCCCAAGTTTTTTGGGGTAAAACCTGAGTGCATCATCAAAGGTGGACTCATTGCTGCGGTACCGATGGGCGATATTAATGCCTCTATTCCTACTCCTCAGCCTGTGCATTATCGTCCTATGTTTGCGACATATCCAAAATCGGTTGCCCAAACCAGCATTACCTTTATGTCGCAAGCGGCGATCGACAAACAGGTGGATAAACAGCTCGGGTTGACCAAAGTCATTCAGCCAGTACATGGCATCCGTAAAATTCGTAAAAGCGATATGCGCTTTAACAGCTACTGCCCAGATATGGACATCAACCCTGAGACTTATGAAGTACGCGCTGATGGTAAGACACTCACCTGTGAGCCAGCTGATGTATTACCCATGGCACAGCGTTACTTTTTATTTTAGAGCTTATGATGCACGTTTATAGGGTCTCTAGGACAGTGAGCCATAAACCCTGTATGCCAATGAACAGTTGGTTTCTTGAGTGAGATCGTATCTTTATTCCCAACATTTTTACCATCAATACTATTGACCAATAGTTTGAGCAACAACAGCCAGAGAATAATAATGAAAATATTTAATACCCGTCTAAGTACGCCTAGCGATGTCCAAAAAACACAATTGGCAGAACAGTATAAAGCCGACGATTACCTGCTATTGGATTTTGATACTCGTCAGCATTCCCGCTTTAGAGCCATTACTGTCTCAGGTGAGGCAGTTGGTGTTGACCTGCCTCGTACAGGCGTATTGAAAGGCGATGATGTCCTTATCAATGAATCAGGGGAGTTGATGCAAGTTATCGCCAAGCCGCAAGCCGTGACTAAGGTGACTGCTGACAATGACTTTCTACTAATGAAAGGCGCTTATCATTTGGGCAATCGTCATGTGCCATTGATGTTTGACCACAGTTTTGATCAGGGTGATGGAGGCTATGCGCTATATTTTGAAAACGATCATGTGCTGGCACAAATGTTAGAAAATCTTGGTCTGCATATCGAGTCTACGTCAGTGCCATTTGAGCCTGAAACCGGTGCTTATCAAACGGGCCAAGGGCATGCGCATGGCCACTCTCACTCCCATGCACATTCGCATAGTGACTCTCATAGTCATAAGGAAAGCCATGACCATAGCCATGATGAAAGCCACAGCCACGGACATAGCCATAGTCATCATGATGCGCTTGTAGGTCGTTCGAATGATGGTTGATACCAGTGCTCAGCCTGCTCAATCTGCCCAACTTGGACAGCTACTGATGCTGGCATCGAGCAATTTGCCGATTGGTAGCTATACCTATTCGCAAGGTGTGGAGTCAGCGATTGAGTCAGGAGTTGTATCTGATGAAGCCAGTACGCTTACATTTATGCAGGACTATCTAGCGCTTGCAGTTATTGGCTACGAGCTGCCCGTATTAGGGCTAATAATGTGCGCGCTCAGCCAAGGTCATGAAGCGCTAGCGGCAAATCTAGCACACGATTATCACGCTGGTCTCGAGAGTAAGGAGTTTGTACTGGAGTCGCAACAGCTGGCACAGGCAATGGTGTCTTGGCTCAACGAAGTGCTGAGTCTTGGCATACCTTCTGAGATACCTGAAGATGGCTTTTTGCCGCTATTTGCTCATATTGCTCAGCATTGGCAGCTGCCATTAGCGCAGTCAATGACTACCTATGGATTTGCGCAATTAGAGAACATGGTGCTCGCCGCTGTGAAGACAGTACCGCTAGGACAAATGGCAGGTCAGCGTATCCTGTGGCAATTGCAAAGCGATCTGGGTGCTCAGGTTGATGCTCTAAGTGACGATGTGCAGCATGCCTTTGATGCTTTAATTACATCGATAAATACGTCCAATACTTTAGATAATAGTGAAGAGTCGTACTGTCAGCAGCTATGCCAAGACCTCTATGAATCGCTTAATATCTCTAATAACTTGCCCAATTTGGCTATCCTCTCAAGTATGCACGAGGAGCAATACAGTCGGTTGTTCCGCTCATAACTATACCTTTATTTCTATTTATACTTATTAATATATAAACTGTTTTAGGAAATTAATATGTCTCTAACTCCGCTCAAATCAAAAAACTCTCACGCTGCATCAGACGTGCAGACTGATAGCGACAGCCAGAAACCATCTTCTGCCTTATCGTGTTTACGCCTTGGAATTGGCGGGCCAGTTGGTAGTGGTAAAACTGCTTTGACATTAAGACTATGCCAAAACCTGCGTGATACGGTCAATATGGCAGTGGTGACCAATGACATCTATACCAAAGAAGATTCAGAGTTTTTAACCCGCAATGATGCCATGCCTGCTGAGCGTATCCGCGGTGTAGAGACGGGCGGCTGTCCGCATACAGCTATCCGCGAAGATGCTTCTATTAATCTGACTGCGATTGCTGAACTACAAGCGACTTTTGAAGGTTTGGAGTTGATTATTATTGAGTCAGGTGGCGACAATCTAGCCGCGACATTTAGCCCAGAGTTGTCTGATTTGACCTTGTACGTCATCGATGTCTCTGCAGGCGATAAGATACCTCGTAAAGGTGGCCCTGGCATCACCAAGTCTGATTTGTTGATTATCAATAAGACCGACCTTGCACCAATGGTTGGTGCTTCGCTGGAAGTGATGGAACGCGATGCCAAAAAAATGCGTGGCGACAAACCTTTTGTATTTAGCAATATGAAAACAGGCGATGGGTTAAATGAGATTATCGCCTTTATTAAAGAACATGGCATGCTTGCCTAAAGAGCAGATGAGCTTTTACCATTAAAATATAAAGAATAAGGAAAACCCGCATGACACAGTATACAAAAGGTCTTCATATCGAAAACTCTCGCTTCTCACAAGTGCTCTCAGCTCGTCATATCGTGTCTGGTTCGGCTGTGATGATGACATCGCTAATGCTGCCGTCATTGGCGCAGGCGCATTCAGGTCATATTCACTCCACTACCACGCAAGCACCGTCGTTTTTAGGTACGTTGCAAGCAGGACTGATGCATCCAGTCACTGGCCTTGATCATCTGTTTTTGGCAGTAGGCATGGGCATGTTGTTTTATGGTCTACAAAAGCAGCGCTTAGGCATGATGTCATTGACGGCAGGGTTGTCATTAGGTGCGATATTGGGCACGGCTGGCGTGCTGATTGGCGGTATCGCATTTGCTGCATCATCTGGGCTGATTGAAGTGGCGATATCACTGTCGGTGGTTGTATTGGCTATGGTCTTGATGAGCCAGAAAAGCAGACAAGAAGCATTCTCTGCGCAGACTCATACAGCACGCACGCCAAGCATTCAGCAGGTGTCATTGTTTGGTTTTGGTGGTTTGGCTGTCTTTCATGGCATGGCACATGCGCTGGAAGTACCAGCAAATGCTGGCGTGAGTGGTCAGCTGGGATTTTATGCAGGGATGATGGTCACGATGCTAGCACTATATGCAGTTGGTACGCTGGTTAGTCAGCAGTTGCAGCAACGCTTTAGTGATAGCTTATGGTTACAGCGCGGGCTAGTGTTGCTAGGATTGAGCGCCGTATTTGCGCCTGTTTTGGTGTAAGGCGCGCTTTATAGTACGAGTACGATGTTTATAGATTCGATGTTTGTAAAGTTGATAGTTGTGACTGATTTTATCTAGTTAACGAACGCCATAAAAAATGCGCCCCCGATCAAAAGGTCGGGGGCGCATTTTAGTTTTGATAACTGACTACAGCATATCTAAAAAGACAGCTTGTCGTATCAATTACATTGCTTGCTGCTGTTGTTGCTGAGCCGCTAGCAAGTCTTGGTAGCTAACTTCTTTGTCAGTTACTTTACCTTGAGCGATCAAGTAATCTACTACTTGGTCTTCTAGTACAACAGACTCAATGTTAGCGCGCTGCTGCTTGTCATTGGTGTAGTACTCGATAACTTCTGCTGGATCTTCGTAGTTTTCAGCGGCTTCTTTGATGAAGGTTTCAACACGCTCTTGATCTACTTCTAAGCCTTTAGTATCGATAACACGGGCAACGATGATGCCAAGACGGGCAGCACGTAGCGCTTGCTCTTCAAATAGCTCATTTGGCAGCATGTCTTTATCGAAGCTATCAGCATTGGCACCGAACTGCTGAGAGAAACGTTGCATCATCATGTTGCGTTGACGCTCGATTTCTTGCTCTAGCATCGCGTTTGGTACGTCAAACTCGTTCTTTTCTAGCAATGCGTCAAAAGTCGCTTGCTTAACTTGGCTACGCGCAGCGTTTTTGATTTCGCGTTCCATGTTTTTGCGTACGTCTTCTTTCAACTTCTCAACGCCGCCTTCTTTCACGCCGAATAGCTCTAGGAACGCATCATCAATTTCAGGTAGCTTAGACTTTTCAACCAATTTTACGTTGATTTTGAACTGAGCTTCTTTACCAGCTAGGTTCTCAGCTTGGTAATCTTCTGGGAAAGTTACGTCAATTACTTTTTCTTCGCCAGCTTTCATGCCTTTGATACCAGCTTCAAAACCTGGAATCATTTGGTTGCTACCGATAACTAGTTTAAAGTCTTCAGCAGAGCCGCCTTCGAATTTTTCGCCGTCGATAGAGCCTTCAAAGTCAAAAGTCACTTGGTTGTCTTTCGCAGCCATGCCCTTTTTCTCAACGAATTCTTCACGTTGCTTTTGTAGGTTTTCGATCATGGTGTCAACGTCTTCTTCACTGACTTGTGCAGTGTGACGCTCAACTTCGATCTCATCAATACCTTGTACGTCAACTTCTGGGAAGATTTCAACAGTGGCTTGATATACCAAGAAATCGTCTTCAAGTTTTACGTCGTCGATGTTAGGCATGCCAACAGCGCGGATGTCTTCAGATTTGATCGCTTCAAATACAGTATCACGGATGACATCGTTGATAACTTCTTGTTGAATGCCAGCACCGTACTGAGAGCGGATGTGTGACATAGGGACGTTACCTTTACGGAAACCGTCAATCTTGGCAGTTTTCGCAACTTGGCGAATACGGCCTTCAACTTTGTTTTGAATTTTTTCAACGGGCACTTTAACCGTTAGCTGGGTTTCTTTATTAGATAGCTTGTTGGTTGTGACTTGTAAATCTGTAGCCATGTTAATTACACCTTTAGGATTAAGTAGTACGTTTGATTAATGAAATAGTACTTAGGGTTAAATTGTAATAGACAGACCGCGCCTCAAATTACGGGCATGTACGACGGGCTGTCGTTGAAATAAATAGGGGATAGTGATAGCGCACAACGTCAAATTCAGTGCCAGTAGCAATCGCCGCTGATACTAAAAGGTGAACCTTCTGAGGTTGTCCATGCTATCAAATATCGATAATAAACCGTTAATGCACCGCATAATAACGCTTTTTGGTGAATTATACAGCCAAATAACGGATTTCAACAAAATTTTAAAAGTAGAACAGTATAATCTATCTGTTTATTAAAGTAAAAATTATCTCTTTGATGGCATGTTTCCTTATGTTGCTTGCTCTTGTATGGCTTAATTTTATATAAAGATTTGACCATGTTCATAATCAATAAATAAGATAACGGATAAAAAACAGCGATAAGGTTGTAAACGTATTATGAGTATCAAGTGCACTTGTAGATAGTTATAAATAGAACAGCTATAAGGTACTTATAAAGCCAGCTGTGCCAATAACTGCTGAATCGCCTGACCACGATGACTGATGCTGTTTTTATCCGCAGCGCTCAGACTGGCCGCGCTAGCTTGCAACTCAGGTAACCAAAACAATGGATCATAGCCAAAACCGCCGTCACCATGCAGCGTATCCAAAATTTCACCATGCCATAATCCTTGAGCGATAATCGGTAGCGGGTCATCGGCATGACGTACCATTGCCAGTACGCAAACGAACAACCCTTTAATAGGAGTATCCGGCTCTGCTGCGCGAATAGGCTGCAAGTCAGCGATGAGCTTGGCGTTGTTTTTACTATCGTTACCGTGCTCGCCAGCATAGCGCGCCGAGTAGATGCCGGGTGCGTTACCTAATATAGGTACACAGAGTCCTGAGTCATCAGCAATAGCAGGCAGTCCGCTGATACGGCTGGCATGGCGCGCTTTGATAATGGCATTTTCGACAAAGCTCAACCCATCTTCTATCGCATCGTCGATATCGAGCTGACCTTGCGGGACAATCATCACGTCCAAATTCGCTTCGGCAAATAGCCGTTTAAACTCAGCCAATTTGCCTTTATTGTTGCTAGCCAGTACCCATTGGTTAGCTGTTGTCGGATGGGTAGCAGTTAACGAGGTATCAGTGGTGCTCATAGAGTTATTCCGTAATATAAAGATGATGAAAAGCTGTTGTTCGAGTAGGTTTTATTTACCTTCTGTAGCGTTAATCGGTAAATTATTTGTCGATTGAAGCAGTTATACTAACAATGATAACGCATGAGTTTAGAGTGAATGCAGTTACCGCGTAATAAATAACCAATCGCTATACAGATTGTACGGGCTATAACATTTGGTAACTGATATTATTGGTCACTATTGCTATAATAGATACCAAGCTACAATGAATTATATCTTATAGCTTGTGAATATTAAGTTAATAAAAGTCTATAAAGTCAGAGACTTGGCTTTTTGGCGAAGAATAATAGCAATAAGTAACCGCTAGGTTAATTTTGGATTCATAATGATACGTGATATTGTATTGAGCAGTACCGTGTATCAAGCGATAAAGTTCATTTCAAACAATAAACTCAGCCAATTTAGTCCGCTATTTTATAGTGTTTTTTGCGGTGTAAAAATAGCGTAAAATTCAGTTTCTATAAGCAAGTTTTTATAAACTAACGGCTAAACAGCAAGGATAAAATAATTATGTCAAACATTACTTTACCAGACCTACCATATGCAAAAGACGCACTAGAGCCACATATCAGTGCCGAAACGCTAGAGTATCATCATGACAAGCATCATGCTGCTTATGTAAATAAGTTGAAAGAATTGCTACCAGGTTCTGGTCTAGAAGATAAAACATTGCCTGAAATCATTAAGGCAGCGTCTGAAAGTGAAAGTACTCAAAACTTGTTCAACCAAGCAGCTCAAGTATGGAACCACACGTTCTACTGGAACTGCATGACGCCAACAAACGGCGGCGGCGAACCTACTGGCGATCTAAAAGCAAAAATCGAAGAAGATTTCGGTAGCTATGACAAATTCCGTGAAGAGTTCAAAAACGCAGCATTGACTCAGTTTGGTTCAGGTTGGGCATGGCTAGTTGCTGATAAAGTCGGTGGCAAATTGTCAATCGCCAAAACTGCTAACGCTGATACTCCACTTGCACATGACCAAGTAGCTGTATTGACTTGTGATGTATGGGAACACGCGTACTATGTAGATTACCGCAACCGTCGTCCTGACTATGTTGACACGTTCCTAGACAAGCTAGTGAACTGGGACTACGCAAACGCAAAATATAAAGGTCAAGACGCTGGCGTTGAAGAGTAATTTTTAACAGCTAAGTATTTGATTGAAAAAAGGACACCGCGAGGTGTCCTTTTTTTTATGTGTTAGCTTTCTATATAGCTCTCTATTTTGATATCTGATCAAAACATATTTTTGATAGAGTAGTGCCATTATGTTATTAGGCGATACCGCCGTTTGCGCCGATATTTTGTCCAGTAACCCAAGCGGCTTCTTCACTGACCAAAAATGCTACCACACGAGCGATATCAACTGGTTCACCGATACGGTTAAACGGTGACATGCTAGCAAGTCTCTCTACCATGTCATCCGATTTACCTTGATGAAATAGTTCAGTGTCAGTAGGGCCGGGAGATACTGCATTGACCGTGATGTTGCGCGCGCCAACTTCTTTAGCAAATATACGGGTTAGCTGATCGACCGCGCCTTTGGTCGCACAGTAAGTGCCGTAACTTGGTAGCAGCATGCGAGTGGTCGTACTTGAGAGGTTTACAACACGGCCACCGTCATTGAGTTTAGTCGCGGCTTCACGCAATGTGTTGAACGTGCCTTTTACATTAATAGCAAATATACGATCAAAGTCTTCGTCGGTGGTCTCGGCAATGGGTTTATTAATCATTATACCTGCGCTATTGACCAAAATATCTGGCTTACCAAACGCGCTGATAGTGGCATCAAACATTGCTTCGACTTGTTTGGTATTGCTAACATCAGCTTGAACGGCAATGGCTTCACCGCCTGCTGATTTAATCTGGCTTACGATATCATTCGCTGCTGAATCATCATTTGCATAATTAATGACGGTTTTAGCCCCTGATTCTGCAAGTGATAAGGCTATCTGTGCGCCGATACCTTTTGATGAACCGGTTACAATCGCGACTTTATTTTTTAGTGTTGTCATCGATACTTTCTCCAATAGTATAAGTGAATATCAGCACGCGCATATGGCGTTTTGACTGATGTCTCTTGATTAGTAGGATATAAGTTAACAGTGTGCAAAACGAATAAGTAGAGCGATTCTGTATTCTAAATTTAAGGTAAGTTTATTAATTGTGTCTGTACGGATGTAAAGCATAGAGGTAAAGAGGTTAGCGTTGAAAGGGAGTTTTTAGCTATTGGGGGTTTGGATAAGAAAAGGACACGGTGAGGTGTCCTTTTTTGGTTAGTATTTAAAACAATTCATTTCTGCTTATCTCTTTGTTTAATATGCTCTTGCGTCTCTAAAGGAATTAAGTCTGCATATAGTTTTTCTAGTTCTTTTGGTTTAGTTATCAGCTCATCAGCAATAAAATTTAAAATACTGAACAACTTCTGAGCAATTTCAGCATTATCATCTAAATTTATTTGACCAGGATGAACAGCGTTATTCCCTATGACTCTTAACAAATCTAAAGCTTGCTGTATTGTAGGACTTAAGCCTTCTGATACCAGTTCTTTTATATCGTCGTTGATTTTCTTTCCATCTTTCCCTATTTGCTTTAACAGCATTTGTAGAGCTAAACGCAAAAGGGCAGTTGCTCCTTTCGGTGAATCAATCAAAATATTAGAAGCTTCAAGGTATAGATTCTTAATATCTTCATCTAAGTCTTCGTTAGGAGGTGGAACTGTGGTTTTCTTCGGATAAACAATTTCCTCGTTCACCCACAATGTAAAATTATTACATGATGCGCAAGTTGCAATTGAGAAGCCTCTAGGTACGAACTTATAAAGACTGGATTGCAAAGGATTTTTAATACCTCTTAGAAAAACTAAAATTGCTTCTTGAGTATAATCGCGTACTTGATTTCTATAATCTAGATAGAGATTATTGATAATTCCGTTAGCTGTGCTACCTGCTTTATGCGCGTCAAACCATTTTTGAGTAGCAACAGTATTACAGTGTGGGCACTGAAACTTAATACTTTCATACCTAGGTAACATTGGTTATTCCTTGTGTTATTTATATAGGAAATCATACTCTGAGAGAAAATCATAACTTGATCACAAAACCTCAAACCCAAACTTACTCAACGCTTCTCGCAGCATCGCAATATTATAGTAAGCGTGTGCATTTACAGTGTTTTGAAAGAAGATATATAGCGTATCAAAGTGCTGACGCTGATTGGCAATCGCTTGCGCCCAGTCTTGCATCTCAGCTTCGCTATAGCGATAATCATGGCGATCAGCTGCGCTCATCGCATCCCACCAGCCCGTATTATTGCCGTGCATACGTAGATAGCCAGTGCGCTCAGTGAATATCAATCGTGATGGCGGCAGTCCGCTAACCTTGGGATAATCGACGCTACACCAAATGAGACCTTGCTGCCGAAAGCTATCAACCACTTGCGGTGTGTGCCAGCCATTATGACGAAACTCAATAGCGAGTGGATAGTCTTGAAACCAACTGACAAGATTGGCCAGATAGAGTCGATGTGCGCGGGTACGATCAAAACCATGCGGAAACTGTAATAGTAAAGGCGCTAAAGCATTTGCTTCGATAAGCGGAGATAAGGCGTTTAGAAATGCTTGTGCGTGTTCGGCAGTGCCTTTGCGTGCATGAGTAAAGTCTTGATGCAGTTTGACAGCGAACTTCAACTGACTGTCCGCTTGTACATAAGCTTTATCAACCATCCCAGCAAACGCTTTCTGTCCGATGGGCGCATAAAATGTACTATTGATTTCGACTGCGCCATATTGCTTGGCATATTCACGTAAGAAGTCGGTTTTTTTGGTGCCAGTGGGATACAGCGTACCGAGCAAGTCGGTATCGCTATAGCCGCCAGTGCCAAGATAAATTCGCGGGGTAGAGGAACTATCCATGTTGACCACTCACTGCCGTTTTGAGTAATAAAATTTACTACGATATCTGCTTTCGGCTGCTATTCGACAAGCTAATTTTTACGCGACCAGAGCCATTCAATCAGTGCCAGTAGCGCATCATTATCTGTGCCAATTTTGTCGGTGCTACTGTTCAAATCACCATTACTCATTTCGCGCATAATAGCAGCGCGTCCGTCATTAAACAGCGACTGCGCATAGTCAGTCGCCTTATCCACGCCCATGAATTTTACGTAGGTAGATTTGTCTAGTTTTTCATCGCTACCCGCAGGCTTACCAAGCGTATCAGTCGTCATCGTGACGTCTAGCACATCGTCTTGGACTTGAAAGGCAAGACCAATGTATTGCGCGCACTCTTGTAGTGCCATGCGTTGTGGAGCCGTTGCACCAGCACAGACGCCGCCCATGAGCATCGCCGCTTCAATCAACGCCCCTGTCTTATCACGGTGAATGGCTTCTAAATCATCCTGCGCGATATTGGTACTGGCTTCGGCATTGAGGTCTAACATTTGACCCGATACCATGCGTCTGGCGCGCGGCGCAAATATTGCCATGAGCTGACTGGCGATATTTGCATCAAATGGCGCAAAAGTTGGCATCTCCGCGGTCAATACTTCAAAGGCTAGTGTCTGCAATACATCTCCTGCCAGTAGTGCCGTCGCTTCATCAAAGGCGATATGAGCAGTCGGCTGACCACGGCGCAGCTCATCATCGTCCATACATGGCAAATCATCATGTACCAGTGAGTAGGTATGTAGCAGTTCCACCGCCAATGCAGCACGGCGCGACATATCGTAGTCTGAGTCGTTTTCTAGTAGCGTGTCCAGATCAGTATCGAGCGTATCGATATCATCATTATGCTCGTCTGTACGTTCATTATTACTGCTATTAATACTGGCAAAAGCGCTGGCAACCATCAGTGGACGTACCAGTTTGCCTTGACCCGTCATGACATAGCGGCAAGCATCTACCAGCGGGCTAGGGAGTTTGGCATAATCAAACAATACCTCGATATCTTGCGCCAATTGCTCGCGTACAGCACCATGAAACTGCTCAGTGCTTTGAAAAGAGACAAAGTTAGAAGGGATGAAGCCAGTAGAGGTAGTGCTAGAAGTAAGGGAAACAGTCATAATCCAACCATTTATCAGGAATACAGTAAAACTTATTAGGGATAAGGTAAAAACGCTATTAGTGTAGCATGATAGGTCATATCGCTTATGTGACACACGGTATCAATTGATTGTTTTTTGCATTTTTCTACCAAAGTCTATTCGAAAGTAAAGCAATCTTAGCTGCAATATAACGACAAGATTTCGTTACCGATGGATGATGTCACTCTCTGGTTGAATATGTTCTGATAAAAGAGCAAGCTAGGCTGGCACGTTAATTTTATTACCGTAGAAAAGTGGTACTGAATAGCTAGCACTGACCAAGTAGCATGGATCAATTGGCATTTATTCAGTAGCGCTAACGGACTGTCGTTCCAAAGACGGCATGCATGAAGTCGACAACACAAAATAAATCTAAATTAACAATTCAGTATACATTTATTCACTAAAACACTTTTAGCGTAAGGTAAATGCCTGCAAGTGATTTAAGAGTGACTTGCGAGTATGGTATTAGCTTGTGACAGTTAGGGGCATAATCCCCTACACTAATTGACGTGAAAATGGTCTGATGGTGACCCTACTGGGTTTTTTCTCAGGATGTTCAATCGTCGATACCGAGTGTTAGACCAAGTCTCAGTCAATATTTTGAACATCAGTACCTGCAACAGCAGTATATAAATGAAGCGTCATATGATGTCATGCAAGAGACGCAAAATACGTGCATCATGATGAGCGCTGGATAATAAAGACATCTTCACTTGTGAGCTGGTTATATGTTTGTCTTTATAACATGACAAGCGCACAGTGCTATTACCCATTTTACTAACAGTAACTGGCTATTTATTTTAATTCAAAACGTAGCTTTCGTTATATAGAAAGGAGTTTCAAATGGTATACCAAGGAAATCGCATCACGGTGACAATGCTAGAGGATGGCATCGCCAACATGCAGTACAACGCCGAAAATGAGAGCGTGAACAAATTTGATGCCGAAACCAACAAACAGTTTGGTGAAGCAGTTAGTGCGTTAGAAAAAGCCGACAACGTAAAAGGTCTTATCGTTACTTCAGCCAAAGGCGTGTTTATCGCTGGTGCTGATATCACAGAATTCGTCGGTTCTTTCAAAAAATCAGAAAGCGAGATCAAAGATTGGGTCGTGCATGTTAATGACGCTTTCAATCGTTTTGAGGATTTGCCATTCCCGAAAGTTGCGGCTATCAATGGCGCGGCAATGGGCGGCGGTTGTGAAATGACTTTGGTTTGTGAATACCGTGTCATGAGTGACAAAGCCATCATCGGTTTGCCAGAAACTCAGCTAGGTATCTTCCCAGGTTTCGGCGGTACAGTTCGTAGTACGCGTATCATCGGTATCGATAACGCACTTGAGCTGATCGCGACTGGTAGCCCAAAGAAAGCATTGGCAGCATTGAAGCTAGGCTTGGTTGATGCGACTGTACCTGCTGACGACTTACAAGATGCCGCAATTGATCTAGTCAAAAAATGTATCTCAGGTGAGCTTGATTGGAAAGCAAAACGTGAAGAAAAACTGGCTCCAGTTAAGCTAAACCAACTTGAGCAAGCGATGGCCTTCAACAGTGCCAAAGGTGCTATTTTCGCTAAAGCCAATCCTAAGCAATACCCAGCACCAGCAATCGCTATCGAAACGATCGAAAAGCACGTTAATTTATCACGTGACAAAGCGATCGAAGTAGAAGCTGCTGGTTTTGCTAAAGCCGCCAAGACGCCACAAGCAGAAAGCTTGGTTGGTCTATTCTTAAATGATCAGCTAGTCAAAAAACTGGCCAAAAAACACAGCAAGCAAGCACACGACATCAGTGAAGCCGCTGTACTAGGCGCTGGTATCATGGGTGGCGGTATTGCTTATCAAGCAGCCAGCAAAGGCTTGCCAATCATCATGAAGGATATCAAGTCTGAGCAATTAGACCTTGGTATGGGCGAAGCGAGCAAACTGCTTGGCAAAATGGTAGAACGCGGCAAGATGACCCCAGCAAAAATGGGTGAAACCTTAAGCCGTATTCGTCCTACTTTGAACTATGGTGACTTTGCTGAGACTGATATTGTTATCGAAGCCGTTGTAGAAAATCCAAACGTGAAGCGTGCGGTACTAAAAGAAGTAGAAGGCTTGGTAAAAGACGATTGTATCCTAGCATCAAACACCTCGACTATCTCTATTACGTTCCTAGCAGAAGCGCTTGAGCGTCCAGAAAACTTCGTTGGTATGCATTTCTTCAATCCAGTACATCGTATGCCATTGGTCGAAGTTATCCGTGGTGAGAAATCATCTGAAGAAGCCATTGCGACTACTGTTGCACTTGCTTCTAAAATGGGTAAAGTGCCAGTAGTGGTTAACGACTGCCCAGGTTTCTTGGTAAATCGTGTATTGTTCCCATACTTTGGCGCGTTTGACTTGTTACTGAAGCAAGGTGCTGACTTTGCTCATGTCGATAAAGTGATGGAAAAATTCGGCTGGCCAATGGGCCCTGCATACCTAATCGACGTGGTCGGTCTAGATACAGGTGTACATGGCGCAGCAGTGATGGCTGATGGTTTCCCTGACCGCATGAAGCCTGACTATAAAGGTGCTATCCAGCATCTATATGACAATGAGCGTCTGGGTCAGAAAAACGGTATCGGTTTCTATAAGTACGAAATGGATAAGCGCGGCAAGCCAAAGAAAGTTGCTGACGAAGCCACTTATGAGTTGCTAAAAGCCACGACTGACAGCGAAAAGCAAACGTTTGATGATCAAGCAATCATTGATCGCACTATGATTGCCTTCTGCAACGAAACCGTTCGCTGCCTAGAAGATAACATCGTAAGCACCCCAAGCGAGGCCGACATGGCGATGATCATGGGCGTAGGTTTCCCTCCATTCCGTGGTGGTCCTTGCCGTTATGTCGACCAAATGGGTCTAGATAACTACTTGGCACTATGTGAAAAATACGCACATCTTGGCAAAGCTTATGAAGCGCCACAAAAGATTCGCGACATGGCAGCCGCAGGCGAGACTTTTTACGCAACAGCGTAATAGTCAGTCATTACTAGGATGAAGTGCAGTACGTTTGCTATTTTGCATGAAAGCAATTGAGACATGAATAGTCTCCAATAGCGAACGTACGATTATAGTTGGTTTAGTTTAATGCTAGTACGAGTAAATCAAGCGCAAATGTACCTATTGTACTTTGAGCGAGATTAACAAGGTAATAGTCGCAAATTGGACTGACTACACTGACAATAAAAATTGAAAAGGAATATGGTATGACAACTTTAAGTCCAAAAGATGTGGTCATCGTAGATGGCGTACGCTCGGCAATGGGCAAAACCAAAAACGGTATGTTCCGTCATGTACGTGCTGACAGCATGTCAGCGGAACTAGTACGTGCGCTAGTAAAACGTAATGACTTTGATACCAATGATATCGAAGACATTATCTGGGGTTGTGTCAACCAGACGCTAGAGCAAGGCTTGAACATCGGTCGTAACATCGGTTTGCTAGCTGGTATCCCAAAGACTGCTGGTGGCCAAACGGTTAACCGTCTATGTGGTTCTTCTATGCAGGCGCTACATACTGCCGCTGCACAAATCATGACCAACCAAGGTGATGTATTCATCATCGGCGGTGTTGAGCACATGGGTCACGTCGGCATGATGCACGGTGTTGATTTGAACCCTGCTGCTTCTAAGCACTATGCAAAAGCGTCAAACATGATGGGCTTGACTGCTGAAATGCTAGGTCGTATGAACAACATCACGCGCGAAGAGCAAGACGCGTTTGGTCTTGAGTCACATCGCCGTGCATGGGCTGCAACTACTGAAGGTCGTTTTGACAATGAAATCATCGGTATCGAAGGTCATGATGCTGCTGGTCGTCTGCAACTATGTACGGTTGATGAAGTGATTCGTCCAGATGCAACGATGGAGCAAATGCAAAAGCTACGTCCAGCGTTTGATCCAAAAGGCGGTACAGTAACAGCGGCAACGTCATCTGCATTATCTGACGGTGCGTCAGCAATGCTAGTAATGAGCGCACAAAAAGCCAAAGATCTAGGTCTAAAGCCACGTGCCCGTATCCGTAGTATGGCTGTTGCTGGTTGTGATGCTGCTATCATGGGTTATGGTCCTGTACCTGCTACCCAAAAAGCATTGAAGCGTGCTGGCATGAGTATCGGTGACATGCAAACCATCGAGCTAAACGAAGCATTTGCTGCTCAAGGTCTATCAGTATTAAAAGGTCTAAACCTATCTGACAAGCAAGACATCGTTAACATCAACGGTGGTGCCATTGCTCTAGGTCATCCACTAGGATGTTCAGGCGCTCGTATCACAGTGACATTGCTAAACGCAATGGAGCAGTCAGATACTGAAATCGGTCTAGCGACAATGTGTATTGGTCTTGGCCAAGGTATCGCTACTATTATTGAGCGTGTTTAATCTTATTTATATAAACAAGATTATTTGAACACTTAATAAGTAGCTACTCGCTAACGAAAAACCTCTAGTCATAACGGCTAGAGTTTTTTTATGGATCAACTTAATGTTTGGTAAGCTAATAAATCGCGGAGTCGAAAAATAGAGTATCACGGTGATTAAAAATTATCTCCATTGACGCATTCATGAAACTATGACTAAATAAGAGAAAGATGAACCATGGCACTGTTTATGATAATTCTAAAATAGTTTTTAGTTGCAACTGTCAGCCGTACAAGGAGTGTACTATGTCTACTATGATTAATGATCGCACCTATCGAATCGCTCGTGAGAATACCCAAGCAATGATTGTCGATGTGCAAGAGCGCTTAACGCCGCATATCTATGACCACGAAAATATCGTCAAAAAAACCGTTACCTTGATTAAAGGGCTGCAAGCGCTCAATATTCCAATCATGCTCAATGAACAATATAAAAAAGGCTTGGGTGATACCTTACCAGAGCTGCGCGACGTACTCGAAGGAGACAATGCCAAGAGCTTTGAAAAGGTTACCTTTAGTGCCTGCGACAACAATGATTCATGGCACCATTTGGCGCAGCAGAACCGTAGTACTGTTCTGCTTTTTGGTGCTGAGGCTCATGTCTGTATTATGCAGACGGCACTAGATTTATTGGACAATGGTATGCAGCCTGTCATTATTGGGGATGCGGTGGGATCTCGTTTTCCTTATGATAAGAAGCAAGCAATTCGTCGTATTCGCCGTGCGGGCGGTGTAATTAGCACTGTCGAATCAATCTTATTTGAACTGTGCCGTAGCAGCGAAGACCCTGCATTTAAAACGATTATCAATTTGATTAAGTAGGTGGTTGAGCCTTAGTTGCTCAAAGACTTGAATAAATAGGGATTCAGTTTAACCATTTATCTTCTGATTTATAATAGATAGCGCTTGGTAAAATAAGCGCTATTTTTTCGATAACGGTAATAGCCTTTTAACCATTACTAGATATCAAACCAATTATCATACTTTTAGCAATGAAACTTAAAATCGCTAGAACTTATAACCGTTAAAACCAATAATTAGAGAGAATCAGAGAAAAAATAATGTCGCAAGCCAGCTCTATATCACTCACTCATTCCGAATCTACTTCACATATCGACATTGACGATGTCACTCATTTCTTATTGGAGTTAGATGCGCTCAAGCGCGTGAATCGCCGCAGCTATGTGACACAGACCACTCGCAAAGAAAACTCCGCCGAACACTCTTGGCATCTAGCGATGGCCTGTTGGTCGATTGCTGAATTATTTGCGCTCGACGTCAATCATGAAAAGTTGCTAAAGATGGCGTTGGTTCATGATTTAGGTGAGATTGATGCGGGCGATACTTTCTTGTATGCCGATACGCGTACTGATGCACACGTCGAAGAGCGTGCAGGTATTGCCAGATTGCAACGTGAGCGAGGCAATGGCATTAGTGATTTAAGCGAGGTTTGGGAAGCGCAAGAAACAGGAAGCAGCAAAGAGAGTCAGTTACTCAAAGTCGTTGATCGTTTATTGCCGTTTCTACTCAATCTGAATACTAACGGTAAAACGTGGATTGAGCTTGGCGTTACGCGCTCGCAGGTAGCGGGTGCGCATGCATTTATCAAAGACAGCTTCCCTCCTATCCATGATTGGCTCTCACATAATATTGCATACGCAACTCAGCAAGGTTGGCTGATTGATACGTAAATCTGCATAAGTACCAGACATAAAAAAAGCCCAATTAAGCATGATGATTTACGCTTAACTGGGCTGATATTTTCAGTATTTTTATATAGGCGTGTTATTGAGCGTTTGCCATTCCTAGCAATTGACCCATTTGCACGACACTGTTGGCTTGCATACTATCTAGCCAGTCAGCCTTTGCTGCTTTTGGTAATACCACGATAGCCGTTGAGCCTAGATAGAAGCGTCCAAGCTCTTCGCCTGCTGCAAACTGCATGTCATGATCGGACTCGAATATGTCGTCAGTACGAGCAATCTTACCAGTGGCGACGGTTTCAATACCAGCGACAATCATAGCGCCAACCATTACGACAGCTGCTTTGCCATACTTGGTATCAAACATACAGACCAGACGCTCATTACGCGCAAACAAATCTGGCACGTTAGCCGCCGTAGTATTGTTGACCGAAAACAGTGTACCAGGTACATAGCGAGTCTTAGTCAATGTGCCAGTAAACGGCATATGCACACGGTGATAATTACTAGGTGCTAAGTAGATAGTTGCAAAACTACCATCAGCGAAATAACTGCCGTCTTCACTGTCAGCAAGCAGTTGGCCAACATCATAGTGACGACCTTTTGCCTGTAGTAGTTTATGGTCTTCGATTTGTCCTAGCTGAGAGATAATACCGTCCGCAGGACTCACGATACCGTTTACAGTGGCGTCGATGGTACGAGCGTCTTCTTTTAACTCACGGGTAAAAAAGTCATTAAAACTTTCATAAGCGTTAAGGCTTTGGCGTTCGTACTCATCTAAGCTGATATTATAAGCTTTGGCAAAGCTACGGATAAAGGTGCGTTTGACATAAGGATGGCGACTGGCGGCCAAACGCCCAGCGACTTTACTGAGCTTTTGCTGCGGCACAAGCTGTTGTAAGGTGGTAAATACATTCATAATAAGGCTACCAAAATAAGGTGTAATGTAATAGGGGCGTGTTGGAAATTCGACCATGGTACTGACAGTGGCTAAAATTGCGCCATACTACGTTGTAAATCTAGATAAGGCATGAGCATTATTGTCGTTTTACGCCTTGTCTGGAACAATTTTAGCGATCCGCAGTACCTATTTGTGAATATCAAACACGCCCTAATAATAGTTAAGTTAATGACGGTATTTTATCATGGACAGCATATTATTGTATGGCCATAATCTGTTAAGGAATTAGTAAATGAAAGCACTCATACAACGGGTGAAGCAGGCTAGTGTGGTCGTCGATCAGCAGTGTATTGGCGAGATTGGGCATGGGGTATTATCATATATTGGCTTAGGACACGAAGACGATTTTGCCGCTGCCCAGCGTATGATCGACAAAATACTGACCTATCGCATTTTTGAAAATGACGATGATCCTGCCAAATTTGGTAAACTGGATAAAAACGTTCAGCAGGTTGTTGGTGGGCTATTATTAGTCTCACAATTCACCTTGATGGCAAAAACAGACAAAGGTCGCCGACCAGACTTTGGTGGTGCGATGGCACCTGCTGCGGCGCAAGTATTATTTGAACAACTGGTCGACTATGCCAAAACTAAGCACCCGAATGTG
This sequence comes from Psychrobacter proteolyticus, assembly GCF_039762275.1. Lineage (GTDB taxonomy): Bacteria > Pseudomonadota > Gammaproteobacteria > Pseudomonadales > Moraxellaceae > Psychrobacter > Psychrobacter proteolyticus_C. The sequence goes on from NZ_JBDLOB010000010.1 coordinate 55,855, forward strand.
GCAACTGGTCAGTTTGGTGCGGATATGCAAGTGTCGAGCGTCAATGATGGACCGCTTAATTTTTTACTAGAAATCTGATTTTAGAGTGTCATCAAGCTGTCATAATTAATCCGTTTAATAGGTAGAGACTGGTGAGTATATATCGCCTTTTTACATGCTAGATTTTGTCCTCTAACACTGAGAATGTCCTATGTATAATGAGCAAATTTTGATTGTTGAAGATGAGCCTGCGATTCGTGAAATGGTTGTCATGACGCTAGAGATGGCTGGGTTTGATAGTTTGCAAGCGGCAGATGTGTCAGAGGCGCATCAGCAGGTGGTCGATCATAGACCATCACTGATACTATTAGACTGGATGTTACCGGGTGACAAGAGCGGTGTGGATTTTTGTCGTATGCTCAAAAACGACGAGCTACTCTCTGAAATACCAGTCATTATGCTAACGGCAAAAAGTGAAGAAGACAGTAAGGTGCATGGTCTAGATGCAGGCGCAGATGATTATATGACCAAGCCTTTTTCGACTCGTGAACTGATTTCTAGAATCAAAGCCGTACTACGTCGTAGTAGCGCGATGAGTAGCGACAAACCTATCGAAATTGGGCAGTTAAGTCTAGATACCAAGAGTCAGCGCGTGACAGCTGCCGGTAAAATCGTTGATGTTGGGCCCACAGAGTATCGTCTATTGGCATTTTTTATGAGTCACCCTGAGCGCGCCTATACACGCACGCAGCTGCTCGATCAGGTATGGGGCGGCAATGTATATATCGAAGACCGAACCATCGATGTGCATATCAAACGTCTACGTAAATTACTGCGACCTTATGACTGTGATACATTGATACAGACGGTACGTGGAACAGGCTACCGATTTTCTAGCCTGATTGAGCCAAGTTAATCTTGTACAAATAATGCCGCAGCAATATAAAGGCCGCGGATAGTGGTAAGGATAAGAAATGGACAAGATAGCGTCAGTACAAAGTGAGCAATCAGCTCTATTAGAGCAAATCTCTACTCAAAGTACAGCAGAGCAACTCAAAAAAATCGGCAGTGCACTACGAGCCTTGCGCGATGCAGTGATTTTGCTCAACAATAATGACGGCCTAGAATGGTGGAATCAGGCGGCACAAGATTTATTGCTGCTACAGCCAGAGGATAAAGGTCAGAACATTTTTGACTTTATTACTGTACCTGAGTTCCGCCAGTATTATGAAGGTACAACGATACCTAACGATGGCGTCCATATAGAATCATGGCGAGATCCTAGTCGCTACTTAAAGTGCGAACTGACGCCTTTCGGTGATGAAAAACTGCTGTTTGTATATGACGTGACCCGCCTGCGGCACTTAGAGCAAATGCGTCAGGATTTTGTGGCGAATGTCTCGCATGAGCTTAGAACACCATTGACTGTGATGATGGGCTACCTAGAAAATTTCTCCGATCAGCCAGATATGCCGCCGCAATGGCGTCGCGGTTTTGAGCTTATGACGCAGCAAACTGCCCGTATGAACAGAATCGTGAACGACTTGCTGCTATTGTCTAAGATTGAAATCGAAGAGTCACACGAGCTGCATTACATAGATATGACTAAGCTACTAACCAATATCTACGACGATGCCCAAGCGTACAACCAAGCGTACAAACACATCATTCATTTGCATATAGATACGTATGATGGGCTCTACGGGTCAGAGATGTACTTAAATAGTGCGCTATCCAATCTAGTAATCAATGCCATCAAATATACACCAAAAGGTGGCAATATCACTATAAGCTGGACAAGGACGTCTGATGGCTGCCGTTTCGCGGTCGAAGATGATGGGATCGGTATTGCGTCAGAGCATATCGCCCGTTTGACAGAACGTTTCTATCGTATCGACAAAGGTCGCAGTCGTGCGACAGGTGGTACGGGGTTGGGATTAGCGATTGTAAAGCACGTATTACACCAGCACGAAGCGCAATTGCAAATCGATTCAGTAGAAGGGGAAGGATCGACATTTAGTGTGGTATTTCCCTCAAATTACGTCAGATCCGTTACAGCCAATTAATACAATTTTTGGTCTGTATGAACGTCAGTTTTTCGGTTTCAGTTTCTTGATTAATATAAACCTAGCGTGACTTCAAATTAGGATAACGACATACTTTTTTGTATTCGTTAATCCTTTTGCAAAAGCGGATAAGGGTTGACCGCACTGCCATTAATATAGATACCATAATGTACGTGTGTCGGTGTCCCTTTTGCATTACCGCTATCGCCCACATAACCTATCACATCGCCCTGATTGACCCAGTCATTGGGAGAGATGTCAGCATAGTCTTCTAGATGAGCGTAGTAATGTCCTGCGCCACCAGGCCCTACCACCACGACCACGCGTCCACCCAATGTGTTCTCACCAACCTTGCTTACTACGCCTTGCGTGGTCGACTGCACGGGAGTATTACGCGGCGCAAAGATATCGATACCTTCGTGGGAGCGGCCTTGACTACGTGCCGCGCCCCAAGTATCTGTCAGGTTTCGTTCTGGTAGTGGACTGGGCAAGCTATTTTCGGTCGGTAGCTCTTGTTGTAATAGATTTAATTGCTGCCATTTGGCAACCACAAATGATTGCGTCTGTTGACTGATACTGGGTAGTAGCTTATCAAAGACGAATAACAGTGCTAGCAATACGATGGCTTTAATAAATAGGCTTATTAAACGACTAAAAAAAGAAGGTCTGGGAGGCTGTTTGTTTCCATCTGCTAGCATTGATGTCTCATATATATTTGATGTCATTTGAGTTTTTATTATAAAAGCTTCGTCTTATAACGTATGTATCGCATTGTTATCTATCGTTTTTACCCCCATAGATATTCTTATGGTTAAGGATATAGACAGCAAATACAGTTTTATCTACTTAACATTTCTGCTGAGCATAGACAATTGCTACTGATGGTTAATACTTTATGAATGATGCTTTTAAGCCTGCTGATATTTCTGCCACGCGCGAAACGGCGCTGGTTATCGATACCGAAACAGATCAGGGCAGTGATCCCAGACCTATTCAAGTTGCTACTATCAATGTAGCAACTGGTTTTGAGTGGATGAAATATTTTAATAGTGGTCGATCTATTTCACCCATTGTCATAAAGGTGCATGGTATTACCGATGATGATGTGGTTGGTCTAGAACGTTTTGAGTTGGAGCAGTTTGAATTACCAGAGTACTTGATTGGTCATAACGTACGTTTTGATTGGCGAGTGATTGGCAGTCCTTCTGCTAAGCTGATTTGTACGGTGAGACTTGCACGGGCAGCGTTTCCAGAATGGCGTGCTTACGGTCAGTCCAAATGTATCGAGCAGTTATTGGGCAAGGGTGAAGCGAGTGCAATGACAATTGCCGCTCATGACGCGCTTGGCGATGCTCGAATGTGCTATCTACTGTATCAAGCATGCTGCGAGCGTCTAGAAATTGCGCCGACAGATTTTGCAGCAGCACATGCTATTTCTAATAAAGCGACCCCTGTGAGCAAGATGCCGTTTGGCAAGCATAAAGGCAAGCCGATCAAAGACGTGCCCATCAGCTATGTTAAATGGATGATAGGCAATATTCATAATATGCAGCCGTCCCTGTATTCGGCACTGACTAAACGCTTAAAACTGGAAGAAGCAGAAAATGCAAAAAAGTAACCTGAATTATCGAGGGTCTACCATGTATGGTGCGACATGGTGCTAAGCTTATGGTTGGTCGTGCAACCATGTCACCGCCATCTGCCATAGCTGCGGCGCTTTGATATTGGTCTTACTGCTAAAATAGCGCATATGACCGATATGATTTAGTCCAAAATCCTCAGGGTCTAAGAATCGCTTTTCTACGGGCATTTTTGTAAATACCCTTATCATATCGTCCATGTTTTCACTGTTGGCGATATCATCATCGCTAAAGCCAAGCCACAATGCCGGCATGCTGAGCTCATCATAGAAATGCGTGTGTATGCTTCTGCCAAACGCGGTTTTGATATAGCCTGCGCCATTACACCATTCACGCCATTGACGAGCCACGCCGCGTGGCAGTGGCTCACCCATACCTATTTTGTCTGACGGTGTATAGCCCAATGTTAAATTAGTGAATGGAATAAACGCATCCATAAAACCCATGGCTTTGAGCTTATATGGCATACCCATATTTTTGATACGTCCTGACGAACAAGCGACATTGAACACTGAGCCAATCGCCTGATAGTTAGGCATCAAGCCGATGAGCTGACCACCCGCGCTATGACCGATGAGATGATAAGACGCATCAGGAAACTCATCTTGTAAAGCATCAAGTACAGCTGGCATGTCATGGCGACCCCAACTGATCAAGGAAGCGCTACATTTTGCCAGATCGGTCGATAGTGACTCACCGATTCCCTCGTTATCAAAGGTCAGCACCCCAAAGCCACTTTCTGCTAGATAGGTCGCAAAATTATGATAAAAGTGGCGCTTGATACCTGTGGCTGGTGCCATCATGATGGCTTTTTTTGTCGCATCTTTAGGGCGGTAGACAGTGGCTGCCAATGCTTGGTTGCGATCGGTCATTATGCTTAATGAGTAAGTATCAATATTACTCGCGTCATTCATATTACTTTTACTCGTGAGAGTGCCATTAAGCACAGAGCTTGATGGCTCGGCAGTAGGAGAGGCGTTGTGATTATCCATGGGTATACCTTAGTATTTTTATTAGTAGATAATGAATATCGGGCTATGATGAACAATAAATGCGCATCTTGAAAGTGTAGTCGTTGCGTAGTGATAAATCGTTGTGACTATGTGGTAGCATTGCTTATGTTAAGATAAATGCTTGCAAGACAGTTGCTCAAATATGACTTCCAAGTTTTATATAGCTTGGTTGAGTTTGTCTTATGAATCATGTGCATGACAATATAAATGATAGGTGTCGGTATGCAGCCTTCACTAATAACAAGCACTCAATAAAAACTGACAGGTAATTAAGGAAGCTATATGCAAATGAAAATCAACGATGATACTTATGATGTAATCACAAGCAAAGACATTACCAATATCGAAAAAGCAGTCGACAAGTCTGCCTTATCAATGCCGCTCGTGGCTGTGTATTGCGGTTCACGCTTGGGCAATGGTGACGTATATGAACAGGCAGCACGCGAGCTCGGCAGTGCATTAGCAAATAATGGCATGGGGCTAGTATATGGTGGCGCTAGTATCGGTCTGATGGGCGCAGTTGCGGATGAAGTAATTAATGGCGGCGCGCAAGCAGTGGGTGTGATTCCAACCTTTATGCTCAAGCACGAAATCGCTCATGAGCAGCTGACTCGCTTGCATTTGACTGACACTATGCACACGCGTAAGACCGTCATGGCGGAGTATGCCGATGCTTTTATTACGCTACCAGGCGGGCTAGGAACATTAGAAGAAATCATGGAAATTGCTACGTGGCGTCAATTGTACCAGCACGAAAAACCAATGATTATTCTAAATATCAATGGTTTTTATGACCGTATGATTGAGCATTTGAAATATACCACTGAGCAAGGCTTTATGAAGCAGGAAGATTTAGATCGTCTAGTGGTGTGCAATACCATCAGCGAAGCGATCGATATGCTACAGACAGTAGTGACCATAGATGATGCTGTGGATACGGAGAAAATGGCAGGCAGTAATAGTTAAGCCATTATAGCTATTAGTACACAGCAAATGTTTAAATATTAAAAGCTATGACGAAAAAAGGAGCAGATAACCAAATCTCGGTTATCTGCTCCTTTGTTATATGTATTAATAACCTATCAGCGAATCATGTCTATTAGGCATCAGCAGGCGTGAGATCGTCCAATGCTACTTCACGAATACTATGATTGACATGAGCCATAGCGATTGGGAATCCACGCTGCTCAGCGAGCACACGTGCAACCTCATCGACAGCCAGACTATCGTTATGGACAAGGTACGACCACTCATGAGCATAGCGACTACGATTCAGAGGTGTATCGTTCTCTATCAAACCTAGATCTGTCAGCTCATTAACTATTTGATCAGCGGCAATCAAGGTCGAAGATGCTTTGACGTTTTCTGCACGGGCATAGCGTATATTAGAGTACAAGCTCACGTCAGCGACTCGCAGCGTATCATCCTGTCCAGGAATCTGCTGCCCACCGTATAGCGCGTTACCAACAGTACGTGCGCTGTTAAATGTCGGTACAAACTCAGCCACATACTCAATCGCTTGCTGACTACGCGCTTGTAGGGGCGCTTTATCCCAACCATCTTCAATATAGTGCACATATTGCTGTGGCAATTTGGGCTGCGCACTGTCTTCACTTGATGCGACAAGACCATCATCAAACAAAGTAATGGCTTTACTCATACCGTGAATCTGAAAATATCCACCAGGGTAGGGAGTAAGCTGCGCCATGCCTTCTGGCGTTCCTCGTTGACCATAAACGATAATCTCTGGTATCTGTCCACCAGCATCGCCCCAATGAGTCACATAAGACGATTTGAACTCAACCATACGCGTGACTTCGACACCGACCATATCGTCGATGACACCCGTACGGAATCCGCAAGCATTGACTAGATAATCAACTTCGATAGACTCAGGCTGAGAGGCATGTTCTTGACTATGAATCTGTTGATAGTCGATACGCCATTTGGTGACATGATGGTCAGCGTTGGTACAATTTTCACAATCTACCGGCACGACTTTTTGCACAGCAGTTTCAGTAAATACATGCGCATTGTCGTATTCTTCGAGCGCAAGCTTAGCAGAAGCGGCTAAACGAAAAATATTCCAGCCATATTCTTGAACAACAATTAACGGAAATTTAACTTTGTTCAAATCCAAGTATCTAGCGACTGGAATCATCCATTCATCAACCGTACTTGGTACAGCGACTTGCTCACGTTCAGCCAGCTCAATCAATTGCTCATGGCTGTATAACTGGTAGTAATCTTCAGGCTCGCCCAATACTTTATTATTAGCATCTTGCTCGATCAGTTCTTGATAAGCATCGGTCAAAATATCTAAACGCGGTAGTAAGTCTTCAGGCAGGCCTTCGTCACGTGTCGGTACGGCAAACACAGTAGGACGAACGTCAATAGTGTGCGGATATAAACGCAAAATATCGATACATTGCTTGAGCAGTGCTACGCAATCCTCGTCCGGTATTTCACGGTACAAGTTACCACCTGCGTGCAAATGACACATAGGTGGTCCATCAATGAGTGATTTTTTCTTCTCGAATAAGTAGGTCTCTAATCCTAATGCAGCAAGTCGAATCGCAATTGTCGATCCCGCAGTACCGCCGCCCAAAATGCCAACACGTTTTTTAGGTTGAGTGTTTTGTGCCCCATAAGATAACACCCCAGAATGAGCGTCACGATTAAAGGATTGAGCGTAGTTTTTATCAAAAGACTGAGTCATTGTCGTCGTTGTATCCTTAATAGCATCTGTATTAGGCCGTGCTCGGTATATGTATCAAATGTTCTATATTTCTTGATATGCGTGCGAAAGTAATTAAGTTCAACACACAAATCTGAACTTCAATAGTCATCTTTTCTATTGTTTAGCCGTTCTTCATCTCTATAGGTTTATTTTACGAAGAACTACAGACAATATGATGGGAAATACGTAAGAAGATGCATGAGTTTTGTCAACGAGTCGCTATATGTGTGAAGTTTCTCAGATGAACGAGTCTGTTTAAAAATAGAGTAAACGAGAGAGGTGGCAAAATTGTGAAATCGAAAATAAGCTCGTTTTATTATTTTGTAAAATTCGACCACTTTTGTAAGCGTGTATATTGATTAACGAGATAATCTAAAGCCGTATGCTATATTTATTTTGCTTAACAAGAAGCGTAGGTTCTGTTTTGAGGACTGTTCAAAACTACAAATATCAAAATGAACAATAGGGACAGTCGATAAAGTAAACGACAACAAGCTTATCGCTATAAAAAATACGACTAAAATTACAAGGAAGTTATGATGAAAAATATAATGATGTTATCGGTACTAACAGGTGTATTAACACTAACTGGCTGTACTACTTTAAAAAACGTAGTCGGTAACGATATGTCAGGTACGCATGAAGTACAGGCAACCAGCAACAATACAGCACCAGTCACTAGCAAGAATGGGGTGTTGGTAGATGCTACCAACCATATGACGTTGTATACGTTTGATAAAGACTCTATGAACCAGTCAGATTGCGGTGCAGCTTGCCAAGTTGTGTGGCCAATTTTCAAAGCGCCTAGCGATGCTAAAGCCTCAGGTCAGTTCGCTGCCTTTAAGCGTGAAGATGGCAAATATCAATGGGCAATGAACGGTAAGCCTTTATACTTCTATGCTAACGATACAAAAGTTGGTGACAAAGACGGTGATGATAAACTTGGCGTTTGGCACGTTATCCCAAGTAAATAGTACGCATTAGATATAGACTGACTCGAAAACGTTAAGATAAAAAAGCAGCCTATCCTCAAGTATAGAGGCAGGCTGCTTTTTGTTTGTTTGGTTCTATTTTCCGCTATCGAGAATACTACCGTGCGTATATTCTTTAATAATAGATGTGACCTGTACTATGTCACATTTGCTAAAGGCTCAGTCTGAATGGTCTCTAGCACTTCTTCTTTGCTAGGCTCTTTTCTATATAAAGGAAAAAAGTCTGAAAGCAGATCACTTTCCGTGAACCAGATATCCGCCACTAACTCTGTATATTTCGCTGCGTTGACAATGAGTCTATAAGTCTTAAATAGCAACTCTTGTGAGCTAAAGCCTTTTTTATACTCATATAAAGAATCTAAATTGGAGCCAACGCCGCCACCAAGATGTAGCACTTCATAACGGTTCTCTCGTCCCCAGTTGCGAGCGACATGAGTGATAAGTTTAGAAGGTTGTAGGTGCGTATAGGCGTTCAGCGTACCGCCAAGATGAAACTGCATAATGCCTGACTCTTGGCAGAGCGTATATATAGAAGACCCAATCGCTTTATCATCTTGATAGGCAGTTATCAATAATATTTTTTCTTGAAGGTTTTCAAGCAAATTAAAAAAATAATCATCATCAAAGAAGTAATAGTCACTGGCCTTGACGTGTCGCATTGTCTCTTTATAAATGTCTGAAAACACCATCGCGTTCTGTCGGGTCAAGAACTCTGTTTTTGTCACGACATCCATTTTTATGGCTTTTTTGATACCACGGCGATGTCGATTTTGTGTCTCGCTCCAATGCTCTTCTTCAGACTTACTTAAATCAGACATCAAAGTCAGCCCGTGAGTCAGTGCTTTGCCAACTGTGGGTATCCATTCTTTATTAATAATCGGGTGCAACCGCATAAACAAAGACACGCAGCCTCTCTCGCAAAGAAAAGCTCTTATCTCATCTAGTACGACGTCTAACTCGGCATCAGTGAGGGTTTTGTCCATCAACGGGCCGCCGTAACCATAAGTGGAAGTAGCATCCCAGTGCTCTGAGTCAATTTGTCTAATTATGATGGGTAACAATACCTCCTTGTTCTTATAGTGAGCGATGATACCTTGAGGTTTGCCCTTGTCGATGACAGCTGAGGCCGCAATCCAACCAGATAAATGGTATATATCAAAATGATGATTTGATACCTTCTTATCCCACTCAGCATCTATCGCTATGTAATCAACTTGTACTGTATCCACGTTGCTGCTCCCTCAGTGTTGCGTTATATATTCGTAAATCCGTATATATGAATATAACAACAAAGTATGAAGCCTTCAAGTATATAAAAACCTTTTATGTAAAATAATGAATATATATGATTAGAGCGTAGAAGAATTTGCAGGAAATAAAAAAGCAGCTTGCCTCTATATATGAGGGTAGGCTGCTTTTCTCGTTTTTGTAGAAAGCTGTTAGAGAGCTATAAGCTTACTTTGATTTTTTTTCTACTAGCTCACCATCGATTTGGATAGGGACGTTGGTCGTGATACCGTCAGCGTAAGCAGTCATACCGTAAGCGGTGCGATCAAGTGTACCAGTGGCACGGAAACCAACGACTGGCTCTTTGGTAAGGGGGCTATTAGCGATTTTGTTCAATGTAACATCTAAGGTTAGTGGTTTGGTTTGACCTAGCAAAGTAAAGTCACCGGTTACTTTAGCCTGCTGAGGATTGATGAATTTGACCTGAGTAGATTTGAAAGTCATGTTTGGATATTTTGCAACATTAAAAAACTCATCCGTTTTTAAATGCTTGTCACGAGCATCCCAATTGGTATCGATACTGTCAGTCGCAATGGTAAAGTTCATGCTGGTTTTATCGGGTGCTTTGATATCATAATTCACCATACCTTTGACATCATTGAAGTGGCCCATGGTGGTTGAAAACCCTAAATGACTGACAGAAAATCCAACGCGAGTATGGGAGTCATCTAGCTGCCATTGGGTCGGTAGGGCGGCGCTTGCCATGGTAGTAACTGCTAATGCTGAGCCAATAAATAGTGCTTTGGTGGCCGTGCTTAGTTTAGTATTTATCATTAAATGATCCTTATTTAATCTAATTAAGTTATGAGTGATTAAAAAGTAAATGAGTTGTTAGTAGCGATGTTTAAATGGAGTTTGTATCGCGTAGCTGTACCCCTTGAGCATACTGTATATAATTAAAGGCTAAGGTTGTATTTAGTTAGATTATCTACAATATTATACACCATTGATTAATTTAGCTAACTTTATTACTCTACTAAAATCAATCGCCTATCTCAATTCTCTCAACCTTATAGTGACAAGTTATCACATATCTCTATCACAACTGCTCCTTGCGTCTTGCATCAAAAACCGTTAAAATCGCGGTTTAATTTTCCCGCTGGGGAAAGGCTAAGCGAACAGAAGGGTGGTGTTGGGTGCTGGAATAAGCCAGTGACGCAGTTGCCATACTTGTAATGTCCTTAGTGCCTCAGTTACGTATGTCATTATTTGTTTGATACATCATCGCTGATGCTGTATTTAGACGTTGTACATACATCGGACCTAGAGAGTATATTATGCGTAAAGATATCCATCCTAATTACCAAGAAGTTTTATTCCACGACACTAACGCTGACGTGTTCTTTTTGACTCGCTCAACTGCTAAAACTAAAGCGACTCGTGAATACGAAGGTAAAGAATACCCATACTACCCACTTGATATCTCAAGTGCGTCGCATCCATTCTATACTGGTGAGCAACGTAAAACTTCTACTGAAGGTCGTGTTGCAAGCTTCAACAAACGCTTTGGCGCATTTGGCGGCCGTAGCAAGAAAGCTGCAGACGCTGCTGAATAATTTGCACTTACGGTGTAAATATATTTTGTTAAGCAATAAAAAACCGCTGATTATTCAGCGGTTTTTTTTGGTTTAATTTTTTATAATCTAAATAATAATCTATCCAGCTTTTTAGCGCTCAAACTCAGTGGTAGATGAGTCCAATAACTGAATAGAATCTAACAACTGAATAATAGTCTCTACAATTTGCTGTGCCCAATAGCCGTACATCAGACTACTAGGATGAAATCCATCACTGGCAAACATCACATTGATATCGATAGCCGAGCCATTTGCATGCTCTTCTAGCATCCTTGTAAAGTCGGTTGCCATATATGTAACACCAGCATGAGCCGCACAGACCTGCTGCAATATCCCATCAAGTACCGATGCTTTTGCACCCACAAAGTTATTGAGCGGAGCAGGAATTGCAGGCATTTGCGCCATCGGCGGCAAACTTAAAAAAACCAGTTCTCGTACGCCAAATTTGCGCTGTGCGATATTGATAATGTCTTCAATTTGCTGTTGCCATTTATGCACAGAGACATTGGACGTCGTGTCATTGACCCCTACGCTTAGCAACATCACATCAATAGGCTGTTCAGGAGCAGGTAAGACATATAACCTGCGTAGAATATCAAAGCTAGTATGACCTGTTGTCGCTTGCAATGACCAGTTAAGTCGAGCAAAGTTTGCTTGGATAGCTTCGTTTTGTTCCAGTATCGGTATGAGCTTACCGACCAACGCTTCCTGCTGCGTTTGGCTACCTACACCTGCTGCTGCTGAATCGCCAACGACCATAAGGTTAAATGTCTTAGCATCTTGCGTTGATATCTCATTATTCGCTTGAGGCAGGTCAATCACGCCGTGCCTTTCGCCATGTGGTTCAGGCAAGCGAACCGTATCACGTTTGATTTTTCGGCCTTGATAGAGGTAGACAGGGGCAAGTAAGACGTCTCTTGCGACCGATGTCAGCTTACTAGTACCTACCATCCTGCACGTTCCCTAATAGTCGTAAGACTGTCTTCAATTAACAATTTACCATCGACGTAGACATCACGTAATAGATTGTCAGTTGGATCGCTCATCTCATTTTCTTTGACGGTCGTTAGCTGGCCGCTGTCGTCTCTTACCAGTGCCAATCGTCCTTTTTTCGAGCGTTTTGAGCGGCTGGTGACAGGATCTTTATAAATATCCTTCCATGCACCATCGATAGAGATAGCGCTAGATTTCATCGCCCAACTCATGGTGTCGCGGTTGACTTGCTGCAATAGACCACCGCCCATACCAAATGTCACGTTTTCTATGCTAAAGCCCGCTTTGATGACCACATCAATAATTTTGCTTAAGCTTTGCGAGCTAATGCCATCACCTTGGATGATGCGTACGTAGTCGGGCAACACTTTATAGCCTTTGCTGTTTATGGTCGTACCGAACTTCACTGCCAAGCGCTCCAACGCTTCACGGACGACTTTGGTAGGTTCGCCGCTGTCCGGTCGAATAACCAAAGTGCCGCCCATATTTTTGACTTCGTCTTTTAAGGCGTCGCCCCAGATATTGTCGATGGCATTCCATAAATCATAACTATCTGAAACGACCGAAAAGGCTTTGTCTTCACCGCCAAACTGCTCGATCATATTGTGAAAAGCAGCAGTCTCGCCATCACGTCCCCAAGCTGTCATCGTACTGTGCTCAGCCGCTGGAATAGAGAATGCAGGCATATCGTCGCCCATTTGATACCAGCGACTAGCAGCAATAAGCGCTGTCATCGAGTCAGTACCAGCAAAGTTGACCAAATGCGCTAAGCTACCAAGTGCAACCGTTTCTTGGCTCGATGCACCGCGCGCGCCAAAGTCATGCAAGCGAAAAGGCAGGGACTCTGTATTGTCCGCTGATTTTTCTAACGCTTGACGGATAATGTCTTTGCAATAGTGAGAAACACTAGCGACCGTAGATGGATACCAAATCGCACGCAATAGCGCTGTTTCAATATAGCTGGGTAGCCAGTAAAACTCAGGATCGGTGTTGATCACTTGGCAGACTACATTGGACACAGGCACGATGCTACCTTCGGGCACGGCTTGGATGCGCAGTGGCAAATAGCCGTCGTGTTTTTCAATCAAATGCTCCCAGCCAGCACGATTGAAGGTTAGGCCATGCGCTTGAATGACCTTTTCGGCTTCATCGATATCTTGATGAGTGATAGGCGTGCTTAGATATTCTTTGATAAAGGCTTGTAAACCAAAGAACACCACATCGTAGTCGCCCTTGCGCGCCTCAATGTAGCTTGACAGGTACTCACTACCGCTCGGGTATTGCACCCAATGTGAGGTCTTATAGCTGTCGCTATTTAAGATTAAATTGTTTAGATTACTGGTATACATCACAGAACTCCTCTGCTTTGAAATGCCGCAGCTGCTTTAATGAAAAAGCAATGGCGGCGGTTGATTGCCGTCTATCGGCATTGGTATCAAATTATTAGTGCGATATTTAGTAATAACTGTTTTGGTAATAATTTGCTCAAGTCGCTATTATAAAAAGCTGCTAAAAAATGCTATTAAAGAAAGCTACTAGAAAAAACGATTAGCAGTGAACTACAAGCCAACCATTTTAGTAATAATCGCGTAGTGATCTTCAAACATCATTTTTGCATCAAGCTCTGCCAAGGGTAGCCAAAATGCCTTGGTCGCATCATCGCCGCCTTTTACTTTTGGCAGACCTTTTGGATCGTTTTTGAGCTGAAAATAAAACGCTTGAGTAATGGTGCGACCACGCGCTGAGCGATACGGATCGTCAAAGGTATGTTGGCTATGGCAAGAGCCGCGCAGTACTGGCTCAGGCACTTTGAGACGAGTTTCTTCACGTAGCTCACGGATACAAGCATCAAACAGCGTCTCTTTCGGATTTAGAAATCCACCAGGTAGCGCCCATAGTCCGCGCCCTGGCATACTGCGGCGCTCAACCAGTAGGATGTGCCCCGACTGTACAATCAATGCATCGGCAGTCATAAAAGTAGGCGGGTATGGTGCTGATTCCCATTGTCTTTTATATTTATCGATAAAGTCTGCTTCTTCATGCAGCTGATGATAGTCGTCAGTTTGTTTGAATGCATCGAGGACGTTGCGCGTAGACTCAGGCGTACGCTCGGGCGTCGGCGTGGCACCCATCAGATAGCTGTCGCGAATAGGCGTGGCTGATAAGTTATGATAATTGGGCACTGACACAGAGTCCCAGTTGGGGAACAATGACAGATAGTACGATGAGCTGTCTTTTGAATGACCAATCAAGCCAATATCTGTCTGCAAGTCACCAGTGACAGATTTTACACCTGCCTGCACATACTGTAGCCAGCGAGTGTCATTGTAGAGTGCGTCATCTAAGCCAACACAGTGAATGCGTGCGGCTTCTTCTTCAGAGTAGGCACCTTTAATCATTGCGGCACGCTCAGCGACGCTAAACGGATTGCGTAAGCTACGTGGCAAGTTGGCTGAGCCAATCAGCATAATTACTTCATCTGAGCGTTTTAGTGCCTCATCGATGACGGCTTTGTGGCCAGCATGAAACGGCTGAAAGCGTCCGATAAAGACTAGATAACGATAGTGCTTACTGCTTTTTTGATCTAGGTTTTGCTTATCTGACTGTTGCTCTGATAATTCACTCATAGACGCCAACTTCCTACGACTTATTTTTATTGATTAAAAATTAATGACGCTAATACTGACACAGCCCATGACTTTCTGACAAGTATAAAGATGTTTAGGGGTGTGTCATTATCGAAATCATCCAAACGAAATCTCTACTTTAACTGGCATACTTCTCTATCCATGCTGTCACCGTTGGCCAAATCTCTGTGGCAGCATTGCGGCTGATCATAATGCGACTGTGCGTATAGTCATCTAAATCGCCGTTACTGAGCGAGTACTCTCGAAAGATATTAGTTGAATTATCAAAGCCATCAAAAAACAAACGACAGCCGCGAGTAGGGGATATGAAGGTATCGCCTTTTGCGCTAATAGAATAAACGGGAATGGTAACCTGTGGCATATGATGACGATAGTCGATAAAGTCATCACCAGTACTTTTCTGCTGGTTAAAGCTTTCGTTCACTTCGTCTGTATTCGTCCTACCTTTATCAAAATTAGCCTTGTTCAAAAAGCTACTTTTAAAGTTTTCACCCAAATTCCAATCGTACCATTGGGTCATCGTATAGTAGCTTTCGTTAAAAGGGCCTACCTTTAATTGCTTAGCTGGTATGAATCCGACCAGTCGAGTAACTATCTTGGCTGTAAGGATTTTCGCGTGGCTGGTCCAGTCTTGCACCGCTCCAAAAGCTTGGCAGGCAAATATACTGATGCTATTGACCTTATCGATATAGCTTGGGTTTTGGATGAGAAACATGGTCAAACCAACACCGCCACCACTATGAGTAACGCAGTGCAGGTTATCGAGTTCTAATTTTTCAAAGAAATAACGAAAAGTCGCCTCATAGTCGTAAGTGGCGACAGTCTCAAAGTTGAATTTTTCTTTCGGTAAGGAGCTATCACCATGTCCGCGCCATTCCATGATGTAGCAATGATGACCAAGCCCCGCAAAATATTCGGCGATTTTGAGGCAAGTTTGCTTGTCAGAAAACGTACCATGCGTCAAAAATATGTTTTGCGGTGTGATGTCATGTAGGTTGTTTTCTGATGTGTTAGCTATCGTATCTTTGTCTGGATTATCGACTACTTTCCAAACGGCAATTTTCTCATCGTCCTTGGTAGTTACTAGGTGCAACGTCCGTGTCATCATAAAAATGATCCTATCCAAAAAATACGTAATCTTTATACAAGTCGATATTTATACAAGACAATTAAAAGCTACCATGCTCATAACGCTAATGCACAAAATCATTCAAATTATCAATACTACGTCAAAACCAGACGACTTGCTCGGACTAGATGTGAACGGTATGGCATATCGAAAATGCTGAGTGCGCTTGATAAATGGCACAGCTGTCTTTATATAGAGAATAACTTGGCAGCCTACACAATCATTCAGCGTGTTTATCTGTCCTGGTTTAAATATTGAGTTACTTTGCCACCTGTTAGCATCATTAAAAAAACCAATGACGACAATTTACAATAGCCTCAGTTCAATTCACAGTAGCGTGGTCGGAATTGATGCTTGATTCAGGTATAATGACTGCTATAGACGGATTAAACTTTATACTCATGTCGACCAATGTCATACAATAATAAATATCAATCATTGCCAGTCTGCATGCCTTATATAAATCGTAAACATTTTAAAAATCCAAATTCACGACACAGTAGCCATAATAGATATAGCGTTTGTGTCATAACGCATAGGAAACATTATGAGTGAGCAAAACCAAGCTGATAACCAACTAGACCAAACAGCTGGCTATGAATCAGCGCTAGATACCGAGCAAGTCGAAGCGAAAAGTAACATCACTATCACTGAGTCAGCTCAAGGCTACTTAGCAGATTTGTTGTCTAAGCAAGATACCGATGGTATCGGTGTGCGTATCTTCGTTGAGCATCCCGGTACGCCGCGTGCAGAGTGCTGCATGGCTTATAACCAGCCGGGCGAAGAAGACAGCGCTGACTTGCGTTTTACGTATGAAAACTTCTCTGCCTTTATTGAGGCGGCGTCAGTACCTTATCTGGAAGACGCGGTCATCGATTATAATAAAGACCGTTTCGGTGGTCAGCTGACTTTCCGCGCGCCAAACTCTAAAGTACCTAAAGTAGGCGCTGATGCCAGTGTTGAAGAGCGCATCAACTATGTATTGCAGTCAGAGATTAATCCTGGCTTAGCAGCACATGGCGGTGACGTACAGTTGCTTGAGCTGATTGATGAAGAAGGTATTGGTCTAACCGCTGTATTGAAATTTGGTGGTGGTTGCCAAGGGTGTTCAGCGGTTGATATGACTTTACGTCAAGGCGTTGAAGTGCAGCTAAAGCAGCAAATTCCAGAATTGACCCAAGTGGTTGACGAGACTGACCATACTCGTACAGAGAATGCTTACTATAAATAAAATAAAAAATAGTTAAAAGCAATTGGCTGCTACAAAGGTGGCCATATCTCTAGCATAGATATGCCTGTTTGGTTTGCTACTTATGAATATTTGTCATGAAGAGATGAGTATTTTGCTATTCTTTTAATAAAGAGGCTGAGTTATGATGAACTCAGCTTTTTTTATTGCTATGATTTAGCAGACAGCTTTTTAAGATGACTTTTGAGCGATACGTCGTCAAAAAATCATCTTTTATCAAAATAAAGGAATGTACTATGAGTGATGGATCAGCAGACCAGCAGACAGCCCAGCAATCAGAAACTCCTCAAACAGAAACCCCTCAACGTCTTGAGACCTTAGCGATTCATGCCGGCTATAGTGTAGAGCCAACGACTAAAGCAGTCGCCGTGCCTATTTATCATACCAGTTCATATGCGTTTGATAATACTCAGCATGGTGCAGATCTGTTTGATTTAAAAGTCGCAGGCAATATCTATACTCGTATCATGAATCCAACCAACGCAGTACTAGAAGAGCGTGTGGCTGCGTTAGAAGGCGGTATCGGTGCGCTTGCCGTAGCTTCTGGTATGGCTGCCATCACTTATGCGATTCAGACCATTTGCGAAGCAGGCGACAATATCGTCGCTGTATCAACGCTATATGGCGGTACTTATAATTTATTTGCCCATGCTTTGCCGCGTCAAGGTATCGAAGTGCGCTTCTTTGATCATAAAGACCCAGAAGCCATTCGTGACTTAATTGATGATAAGACTAAAATGGTGTTTGCCGAAAGTATCGGTAACCCACTAGGTAATATCGTTGACATTCAAGCGCTCAGTGATGTCGCTCACGAATACGGCGTACCTGTCGTGATTGATAATACGGTGGCGACGCCTGCGATATGCCGTCCATTTGAGTTCGGTGCAGATATTGTGATTCACTCATTGACCAAATATATGAGCGGAACGGGGACATCAATTGGTGGTGCGATTGTTGATAGTGGCAAGTTTGCTTGGGGCGATTATCCTGAGCGTTTCCCACTGTTGAATACGCCAGATCATAGCTATCATGGGGTAAGTTTCGTCAAAGACGTAGGCGCGCCAGCTTTTATTGCCCGTGCTCGCGTTGCGCCATTACGTAACACTGGGGCAGCACTTAGCCCGCTCAATGCTTTTGGTATCTTGCAAGGTATGGAGACGCTAAGTCTACGTATGGAGCGTCACGTGCAAAACGCACAAGCCGTTGCAGAATACCTGCGTGACCATGATAAAGTTGCTTGGGTTAAATACGCAGGTCTGTCTGACCATCCTGAGCACGAGCTTGCCAAAAAATACATGAAGGGCACGCCTTCTGCTATTTTGACCTTTGGTGTTAAAGGCGGGTTAGAGGCAGGTGCGCGCTTTATCGATGCGCTACAACTGATTACTCGTCTGGTAAATATCGGTGATGCGAAATCATTGGCCTGTCATCCAGCGACGACGACCCATCGTCAGTTAAATGAGCAAGAGCTAGAAAATGCAGGCGTTAGTACGGATATGGTACGACTATCGATTGGTATCGAACATATCGAAGATATCAAAGCCGATCTCGCGCAAGCATTAGCTTCTGCTTAATATAAAGAGCGCTTATTAAGTTGAGCAAACTGTTTGAGCAAGTCCAATATAAAAAAAGTCCATATCGATTTGATATGGGCTTTTTTTTTTGCGTCCAACAGATGTGTTTAACCATTAAGCAGACAGTACACGCTGCGCGATATCTCGATAATCCTGCGAGGCAAGACGCGGTCCAAACTGCTGAATAACTTGTGCTGATATTTCGCTGGCAAGACGACCGCATTCTGGCAGACTATACTGCTGCGATAATGCGTATAAGAAAGCACCAGCGTAGTTATCACCTGCACCATTGGTATCGATGACATTGGCCACTGCTGGTGTTGCAACGTCATGGACTTCAATTTCTGCTTCGTCATTAGGCTGGTGCGCGATGACTGCACCGTTGGCACCATCAGTGACGACGGCAATTTGGCAATATTCAAGCAGGGCACGCGCCGCTGCTTTGACTTGTTTTTTATCGGTGAATAGCTTGGCTTCTTCGCTATTACAGAATATCACTGCGACTTTGTTGCCGAGCATATTAAGCAAGCCGTCTTTAGCAAATTTTACTACTGCAGGATCAGCAAAGCTCACCGCGATTTTTGCATTATGAATACCGGCTTGTTGACGTAATTGAGTCATCGCTGGTTGGATGCTCTCAGACATCGCTAGATAGCCTTCTATATATAGCCAATCTGCTTGCGTCAACGCGTCAAAATCAACATTGTCAGCGACAATCTCACTTGAAGTGCCAAGATAGGTCTGCATGGTGCGTTCGCCATCTTCGGTGACGGCAACCACACATGAGCCGGTCACACCGCCTGCATGGATAGATTTGTCTGAGGTCGCGACACCTGCTTCATGCAAGTCTCTGAGATAAAACGCCCCTTGATCATCATCACCAACGCGGCAAGCATAAAAAGGCTTACCGCCTAAGCTGGCAAAGGTAAACATAGTATTGGCTGCTGATCCACCGCCTGCTTGTTTTGATGGCTCAATCTCAGCCAGTTTAAAGTAAGCCAGTAGTTGCTGCTGCTCTTCAATATCAGCCAGCGTCATATTACCTTTGGTCAGCTCGGTCTCTTCTAGTGCCGCATCTGATAGCACATACTCGTGATCAACCAACGCATTACCTATTGCCATTACATCGTACATTGCTTATCTCTCCTCAATTCATTTATAAACGGTTGTCTTTCTTATTATTAAAAACTAGTCAGCTTGCAACTCTAGTAGACGCTGATAAAGCGCATTTTTCTTCACACCAGTGATATCAGAGGCTAGTGCGGCCGCTTTTTTGACCGATAAATCCTCTAGCAAACGCTGTAGCAATTTATCATGCGTACTGATGTCGTCAGTATCTTTTGCCACACCGACGCCAGCGACGACCACGACTATTTCACCACGTTGCTGATTGTCATCTGCTTTGACAAACTCAACCAACTCGCCAAGGGTGCTCTTGTGTACCGTCTCAAACGTCTTGGTCAATTCACGGCAAAAAGTCACCGCGCGGTCTGCACCAAATATCGTTGCCATGTCTTCTAGACTAGCTACGATGCGATGCGGCGCTTCATAAAAGATTAGAGTTTCGGTACGTGCGATTAGGTCGCTCAGCTGTTTTTGACGACCATGCGTTTTGGCGGGCAAGAACCCAATAAAGCTAAATCGATCAGATGGTAACCCTGCTACTGACAATGCGCCAATGGCAGCAGAAGCCCCAACGATAGGTGATACGGTCACGCCTGCTTCATGCGCGGCTTGTACCAATTGATAACCTGGATCACTGACCAGAGGTGTACCCGCATCACTAATCAAGGCAACCGAATGACCTTGCTCAATCATTTCAATAATTTTGGGCGTTTGAATGGCGCTATTATGCTCGTGATAGGCCCATAGCTTATTGTGACCTTTTTGCTTTGTGGTCGTGTCATCATTTTCGACACTGCTTTTGGCAGGACGAGTCTCTGAGTCTTTTGTCTCGTCACTTTTGCTGCCTTTGGTATCGATGCCAAAATGTGACAGTAGTTTACCTGAGGTGCGGGTGTCTTCACAGGCAATAATGGCTACCTGCTTTAAGACATCAATTGCGTGCGATGTCATGTCGGACATATTGCCAATCGGCGTGGCAACGATATAGAGACAAGCTGGCATCGCAGTAGGGGTAGACATGAAAACCTCGGGTCGTTAAAAAGACGTTAGAAAATATAGTGCGCTAGTATGTACAGTCGTTATCTATGGTTTTTCAGTCAAATAATGAGTGAAGAAATCGATAGATTGTGAGAGTAGAACGCGCAGAAGTGGCTAGTTTAGCATGTTGTGCTATGATAATTCTCAAATGTTAATCAGACCAATTCGCCTTATGCCGAACCATAAGCCTTTAATCTTAACCTCACCAAAACAACGCCAAGGTAGTCGGTTTGAGCAGCAAGCGTGTGAGTATTTACAAACGCAAGGGTTAAGGTTGGTCGCGCAAAATTGGCAACAGCCAAAAGTAGGTGAACTGGATCTAGTTATGATTGAGACAGGTTCAGCATGGTCAACACTGGTATTTATTGAAGTTCGCCAGCGCAAGTCCTCGAATTATGGCGATGCAGCACTCAGTGTGACAGCCAGCAAACAGCGTAAAGTTATTAAGACAGCACAGTCCTTTTTGCAGCAGTATCCTGAGTATGCTCATTATGACTGCCGGTTTGATGTCATTGCTTACAACACGATGAGTAAGTCAAATTCAAGAAATGAGCAGTTAGACAATCAACCAGAATGGATTCAAAATGCTTTTATAGCCAGTGCATGGTAATAGAGTAAATAAGATAGATGCTGCCAAGTGCAGCATCTAACCACATCTGACAAGTAAGGTTCGTTACTAAAAAGCTAACCGCTGATGGCCAAAATTAAGTAAAGTAGCGGTTATAGTCAACTTCCTATAAATCAGATACAGTATTAGCTTATCGCTATGTTTAGCTCATCACTACTAGAACGTGTTTTCTTCAAAATAAAAACACGGCCTAAATTAAGATTTGTTCAATTTATAAAATTGTCACAACCATGTTCTAAGAGGTAAATAATGACACGGATGCATTTGCGCACTGCTATTTTTGGTTCATCACGCCGTATTACGACTGGCATTATGATTGCTGCCTGCGTTGTCAGTACAGGTTGTGCCACCAACTATCTGACCAACAGTACAGAAGGAACTTACGGTGTGCCAATGACTGAGCGCACGATTCCGCAGCGTCTGCTCGATCGTAGTATCGAACATACTGCCAAAATCAATGTATACGGGCTAAAAGAAGACCTGCAGCAAACCAGCCGTATGGGTATCGATAGCTTCAATAGCGAAGTACTGCTCACAGGTGAAGTGCCAACTGAAACGCTCAAAGCAGAAGTAGAAAAAGTCGTTAGTTCTATGCCAGATGTACGCCGTGTCTATAATGAGATGGAAGTGAGTGCGTCAAAAGGGTATAGCTCAACGGTTCATGATGGCTATATCACTTCAAAGCTACTGGCGAAAATAGCCGCTAGCGATGGCGTAAGTGCGTCACAAATTAAAGCCGTTACTAATAATGGTGTGGTCTATATTATGGGTCGTATGACACCCACTCAGCAGAGTCATCTGATTGATATCGCCAATGGCACTGTTGGGGTCACTGAGTTGGTATTGCTGACAACTGTCGTCGACGATAGAGGGGTCAAAATAAATAATGATGACATCATGTACGAGAGTAATTTGGCCAATTCTGCAGTAGTGCCAGCTGCCCAAGATACTACTATTAGCACAGCAACGCCTATTGTTATAACAGAGGAAGACGCTAATACTACGCAGCCGTCATCAAGCCCTTATATTGACCTTTATCAGAACCAGTAGGTACTCTAGTTCGCCAAGCGATAAATGACGTTAATCACAATAAGCCTAAATAGTAATAACAGTAAAGGCACGAGAAATCTTCAGCCAGTGAGTACTATATCAATAGTAAAACGTAGCAGAGTCAGCGCATTAGCCAACGATACTAATATCAAACACATCATTGGCTAATGGATGAACCATTATCGCTGTTAACCTGTTACTACTGATTGATAAATAAATATAATAGGATACTGGTCATGAAGGATTCACAGGCAAATATACAACCAAATGAAGAAACAAGCGTCGTTGGTAATGTAGGCATACACAATAAACCTGCTCATAAGAAAACGCGAACGTTGAGATTTGGCGGTGCGGCAATATTGGCATTGGGCAGTATCGCGTTAGCCACGCAAAACGCACAGGCACTATCGCCGTTGGCTATCGTCAATGGGATTACTTCTAGTGGCGGCGTTGGGGTGAGTAAGGATATCTTATATGGCGATCAGCCTTCACAAGACCTAGATATCTATTATCCAAAACCGCTAGCACAAGCAATGAAATCTCAGAGTAATATCAACACCAGCTATCCTATGGTGGTATTTGTCCATGGTGGTTCATGGGAGAGCGGCAATAAAGAACAATATGCATTTGTCGGTCAGAGCTTAGCCAAAGCAGGGTATGTCACCGCAGTGATTAATTACCGTAAAGCGCCTGAGCACGTCTATCCTGATTATGTCAAAGATGCAGCTCAGGCAATTGCTTGGAGTATTGAAAATGCGAACAGTCTCCATGCAGATCCGTCACGCCTAGCGGTAATGGGGCATTCTGCTGGCGCGTTTAATGCCGTTGCAGCCGTTGCTAACGAAGACTTTTTGGCGCCTTATGGTATTAAGCCAACAGATATTGCAGCCGTTATTGGGATTGCAGGTCCTTATAGCTATGATTTCCGTAAGTTCAGTAGTGCAACAGCGTTTGGTCTCAATGCCACACCTGATCAGGTGATGCCAGATCGTCAGATTAAAGGTGCACAGCCGCCGTATTTACTATTAACCGCTGAAAAAGACAAAATTGTACATGTGACGAATACAATCAAAATGACAGAAGCGTTTAAAAAAGCAGGCGTAACCGTTGAAACGGGCGAAATCGAAGGGGCCAGTCACGCAACCAGTATTGGTGCGATGGCACCGCCGCTACGCTGGGTCAATGATGTGCGTGCGCAAGTGTTGACGTACTTGGATAAAACGCTCAAATAGCTTATCACTATGTATATCGACGACTTTTGACCGTTTAATTGATAGCACTGTCTTAATGCTTAAACACACTTGAGTAAGACAGTACTGTAAGATATGCAAACTCTTGTTATAATGTCATCACTTTAAATCTATACCCTATTCTAAACTTTAAGGCAGACTATTCTATGAGCATGAACGCTGACGATTTGATCGCATTTTTACAGACTCACTTCCCAGACGCTTTTATTCAAGCTGCCAACCAAGGTAATAAGTTTGACGTACGCGTGGTCGATGCCAGCTTTGAAGGCAAACGCGCGGTTCAACGTCAGCAAGCAGTATATGCGTTAGTTAATGATAAGATTGCGAGTGGCGATATTCACGCACTTAATATCCAAGCGCTGACGCCTGCTGAGTGGGACGTTCAATCAAAAGGCTAATCAAATAGCTGTCTATATGACTAGATATTACCGAATCGGCCATATGCATGGTTGAGAGTTGTAGTTCTGGTTTTCATAATTTTTTATACTCATCGCTAGGTTGTCACCTTTATGGATCAATTTTTAATCACTGGTAGTAGTCGTATCGCAGGGGAAGTCACCATCTCAGGCGCCAAAAATGCCGCTTTGCCGTTACTCGCAGCTATGATATTGGCTGAGACTCCAACGACACTGCATAACGTGCCGTCACTACAAGACGTGCGAACGTTGATTGAATTGATCGGTGGCATGGGTATCAAAATCCAGAAGCAAGATGATACGGTCACTTGCGATACCAAGAGTATCGATAACTTTTATGCCCCGTATGATTTGGTAAAAACCATGCGCGCGTCAATCTTGGTGCTAGGGCCGTTACTTGCACGTTTTGGCGAAGCCGAAGTCTCATTGCCAGGTGGCTGCGCGATTGGTTCACGCCCTGTTGATCAGCATCTAAAAGCTTTTGAAGCGATGGGTGCCGAAATCAGTGTAGAGAATGGCTATGTAAAAGCTCAAGCACCAAAAGGTGGCAAGCTATTAGGCTGTAATTTCTCATTTGATATGATTACCGTTGGCGGTACTGAAAACGTCATCATGGCAGCAGCATTGGCCAAAGGTACAACTGTCTTAGGCAACTGTGCGTTAGAGCCAGAAGTGGTAGATTTGGCCAATATGTTGGTTGCAATGGGTGCCAAAATAAGCGGTATCGGTACATCAACGATGACTATCGAAGGGGTAGAGCGTCTACACGGCTGTGAGTACTCAGTCGTCCCTGACCGTATCGAAACAGGCTCATACCTTGCTGGCGCCTTAATGACGCGTGGCGACGTATTGACCAAAAAAACATCCGCTCTATTATTGACGCCAGTGCTAGAGAAGTTCGAAGACATGGGTGCAACTATCACGAGCGGTGATGACTGGATTCGCGCGCAAATGAAAGGCCGTCCGAAGGCGGTTGATATCCGTACTCAGCCACATCCTGGTTTCCCAACGGATATGCAAGCTCAGCTAATGGCGATTGCTTGCTTAGCGGATGGTACAAGTACTTTCATCGAAAACATCTTCGAAAACCGCTATATGCATGTACCAGAGCTCAATCGTTTGGGCGCGTCTATTCAGGTTGATGGTCATACTGCGGTAGTAAGAGGTGTCGAAAACTTTACCGCAGCACCAGTGATGGCGACGGATTTACGTGCGTCTATGTCGTTGGTGATGGCAGCGGCGACTGCTGAAGGCGAGAGCCTGATTGACCGTATTTACCACATCGATCGTGGTTATGAGCATGTTGAAGACAAGCTGCGTAGCTTAGGCGTGAACATCGAGCGTATTAATACCAACGCTTAGTATTGATTGACTCAATATCGACTGTTACCCATATTACGTTATAAATTAAAAACTCCCTTTTCAATAGGGGACTGCACATGGACACGATGTCATTATGACTGAGACAAGCACACCTCTACCAGCCAGCGGTTTATTAAACGAAGTAAACAATGAGTTTTCAGGTCTAACCTTGGCTTTATCAAAAGGCCGTATTCTAGAAGAAACCATGCCACTGCTACGTGCAGCTGGCGTTGACCTCTTAGAAGATCCTGAAGCGTCGCGTAAACTTATTTTTCCAACCTCAAACCCAAATGTGCGTGTATTGATTTTGCGTGCCAGCGATGTGCCGACCTATGTCGAACATGGCGCTGCTGACTTTGGGGTGGCGGGTAAAGATGTGCTGCTTGAGCATGGTGCCAATCATGTTTATGAATTGCTCGATTTGCAGATTGCTCAGTGCAAACTGATGACTGCGGGTGTGAAAGATGCACCGCTGCCAAATCGTCGCCTGCGTATCGCGACCAAATATGTCAATGTCGCTCGTGCTTATTTTGCAAGCCAAGGCCAACAAGTTGATGTCATCAAACTTTATGGTTCGATGGAGCTTGCGCCATTGGTCGGCTTAGGTGATCTGATTGTCGATGTGGTCGATACAGGAAATACACTGCGCGCCAATGGGCTTGAAGCACGCGATCATATTTGTGATGTTTCATCACGTCTGATTGTCAATCAAGTGAGCTATAAGCGCAAATTTGCATTACTAGAACCAATCTTAGATAGCTTTAAAAATAGTATCGCCAATGGCTAATTATCCAGTGCAAGTCATTGGTAATATAAAGCATGGTTATACAAATTTTTAAACCAGTTTAGCAGGCTATGAGTGACGTAGCGTGCTAAACTGGTTTTGTTGTCTTAGCTTGCGAAAACATAAAATCACCGTAAAATTTAGACAAGAAGACATCGAATAAGTCAAAATATTTTGAAAGATAAATCTACTTTACTCAGTTTCAAACCGTTCATTTTTAGCACTACTTTATGCTCAGATATAGGATTAGGTCATGCGCCAGTTAAGTACCCAAAATGCCGATTTTGATAGTCAATTGACACAGTTGCTTGCCTTTGAAACAGTCAATGATGCTGAATTATTACATACCGTCGATGATATCATCGCCCAAGTACGTGCTGATGGTGATAACGTCGTGTTGGCATTGACCCAACAGTTTGACCAACATCCAGCAACGTCGATGCAAGAGTTAGAGTTGTCTAAAGAAGCGCTTGCTGAAGCGTTTGCCAATCTTGATGAAAAAGTAAAGACAGCGCTGACCACAGCCGCAACTCGGGTACAGACATTCCATGAGCGCCAAGTACAAGAAACATGGCAGTATGAAGACGAGCTAGGCAACCGATTGGGTCAAAAAGTTACACCACTTGATCGCGTTGGGATTTATGTACCGGGCGGTCTGGCCTCTTATCCTTCTTCAGTATTGATGAATGCTATTCCTGCTAAGGTGGCTGGCGTCACTGAAGTTATCATGGTCGTACCAGCGCCTAAAGGCGTGCTCAATCCGTTAGTATTGGCAGCGGCTCATCTGGCTCAAGTCGATCGTGTCTTTACCATTGGTGGCGCTCAAGCAGTAGCAGCCTTAGCTTACGGTACTGAGACGATTCCAGCCGTGGACAAAATCACAGGACCAGGCAACAAATATGTCGCAGCAGCCAAACGCGCGGTATTTGGTCAGGTTGGCATCGACATGATTGCTGGACCTTCAGAAGTATTGGTATATGCAGAAGGCGAAGCACAAGATCGAGCGGACTGGCTAGCGATGGATCTATTGTCTCAAGCTGAGCATGATCGTATTGCACAAGCTATCTTTGTGACGACTAGCGAAGAGCAGCTCAACGAAGTAGCACTCGAGATAGAAAAAGCACTGGCTGAACTGCCAAAAGCAGATATCGCGCGTGACTCCTTGCAGAACCGCGGTGCACTGATATTGGTAAAAGATCGTAGCGAAGGTATGGCACTTATCAATCGTATCGCTCCTGAACATTTAGAGTTATCTGTTGATAATCCTGACGCACTGTTAAACGATATTCGTCATGCCGGCGCTATCTTTATGGGTCGTCATACGCCTGAAGCTATTGGGGATTACTGTGCAGGGCCGAACCATGTACTGCCAACATCAGGCACTGCGCGCTTTTCTTCGCCGTTAGGTGTTTACGATTTTCAAAAGAAATCATCCATCATTTATTGTAGTGAAGCCGGCAGTAAACCTTTGGCTGAGACAGCTGATATTTTAGCGCAGCGTGAGGACTTAGAAGCCCATGCGCGTTCAGCTCGTTATCGTTATCAGTAATTGATTTTGAATTTTTAGCTTTTACTTTTGATATTTATTTTTAATAGTCTTTTTGGCTAATAGTAGGATAATTTATGAGTGAGTCAAAGATAGACACCAGACTGTGGTCGTCTAAAGCGCGCAACTTGTCACCTTATATTCCAGGTGAGCAGCCGCAACACGACAATCTATGCAAACTAAATACCAATGAAAACCCATTTCCACCCTCGCCAAAAGTAGGGCAGGCTATTGCCAAGGTTTTGGAGCAGCAAGCTGATGAACTACGTTTGTATCCTGCACCTGAATCTAATGACCTACGTGCTGCATTGGCACAGTCATACAACCTTGATGTCAATCAAGTATTTGTCGGTAATGGTTCGGATGAAGTCTTGGCTTTAGTCTTTGCGAGCTTCTTTTTAAAAGAGCGTCCGCTGCTATCACCTGATATTGGTTATAGCTTCTATCCTGTATATGCACAGACGTTCGGTGTAGAGCTTATACAGATTCCTCTAGAGGAAGACTTTAGCATTGACCCTGATGCTTATCGTCAGCCTTGTAGCGGTATTATCATCGCCAACCCTAATGCACCAACGGGCTTACTGCTGTCGCTTGCTGATATCCGTAAACTTGCGAGTGAGCATTCTAATGCGGTCATTGTGATTGACGAAGCGTATATCGATTTTGCTCAGATAGATGAAAGCAATGCAGATGCTCCAGTCTCGGCGGTGAGCCTAATCAATGAGTGTGATAACGTTATCGTGACCCAAACCTTTTCAAAATCACGCTCGCTTGCTGGATTGCGCGTTGGTATGGCCTTTGGCAATGCATCGTTGATTGAAGCACTAACACGGATGAAAAATAGCTTTAACAGCTATCCATTGGATAAGTTGGCTCAAGCTGGGGCGACTGCGAGTGTGTTAGATACTGAGTATTTTGAGCAAACCCGTCAGCAAGTCATTGATTTACGTATGTCGCTGACAGCAGAGTTGACGACATTGGGCTATAAGGTCCTACCGTCACATGCCAACTTCGTATTCGCTCGTCCAAAAGATGGCGATGCAAGTGCTGTCGCGAGTGCGTTACGCGAGCAAGGCATTATCGTTCGCCATTTTGATAAGCCGCGTATTGCAGAGTACTTGCGTATTACTATCGGTACGGCAGAGCAGAACAACCGTTTAATTGATGCTCTAAAAGCCTTGCAAGTCGATGCTAGCGTTGCTGCTGAATAAAATTATATTGATAGCTTAATGTAGAATGTGAATAGGTTAGTCCCTTTACTCATCACGTAAAGCACTATCGATAAGTCTTAAAAATAAAGCCTGCTAACGTAACGTTGGCAGGCTTTTTTAATTTCAAATTAGTAATGATATTTCACTTTGTCAGGCTACATATTTTGAGCTAGCACTGATAATAAATTACCTACTTTATCTAAGCATTCTTGGTATTCAGCATTACAATCTGACGCGACGGTAATGCCGCCACCTGCCCACAGGTTAACGTGTCTTTCTTTATTAAGGCTATCATTTGACGAAGTATTGGCTTGCAAAGTGCGAATGAGCACATTCCATTGACCACTACCATCAAAGTTCATATAACCCATAGTGCCACAGTAGGCACCGCGTGGCGTAGATTCCAGTTCAGCGATGATCTCGACAGCGCGTTTTTTTGGTGTGCCAGTGATAGAGCCAGCAGGCAAACTACCAAACAATACAGCCAATGGATGAGCATCAACTTTTAGCTCAGCGGTAATAGTACTGACCATATGATGCACGTTGCTAAAGCTTTCAATCGCAAATAATTGCGGTACTTTCACACTACCAATTTTGGCGTATTTGCCCAAATCATTACGCAGTAAATCTACAATCATGACATTTTCGGCACGGTCTTTTTCGCTATTGACCAGTTGCTGCTTATACACTTCATCTTGCTCGTTAGTACCACCTCGCGGCATGGTTCCCTTGATAGGTTTGGTGCGAATAGAGTGTTTGCCAGTGTCGATTTCTCTAGTGAATGTAAAAAACAACTCAGGTGAGCAGCTTAATAGCTCAAAATGATTGCTGTCTGCGTTAAAGCTGTCGCTTCTACTTAGGTAGTCACCATCATTGCTATCGACGCTCACATATCCTGCAAAAGGTGCTTTTGTATTGCGATACAGTGCGGGCAAATAGTCAATAAGCGAAAAGGTTGATTGAACATCGTTATTTTTACACGCTAAACTGCCAGACCATTTCTGTGTCAGGTTTATCTGATAGCAGTCGCCTTGCTGTAGATAGTCTTGTGTGCGATTAAATGCTTGTTGATAATCAAGCTTACTCCATCGCGAACTTAAAACTAGGGGAGTGATGTTTGATGCATCTTTAAACTGTGGTTGATTGAGATATTTATCAGACAGTTTTCGATCCAGTTCGTCTAGGTAAGAGGTAAGAGTGGTTACAAGGTTATCGTTTGTCTTATGACCGATATTCTCAGAAACGTCAGTATCAGTCAGATGAGTCTTTAACGCCCAACCTATGTCAGCATGTGTTGTAGGCGTTAGATAAATATCATAATGTCCCAACGAAGCACACGGCTGCATTGCCAATTCAATCCTATCGGCAGGACTTAGTTCGAGAGCTGCAATATCATAACCAATAAAACCGATTAGCCCATGATGATAACTGGGTTTCGAGCTTTCTTCGTTATTGATATATGAGGTGTCGTGATTAACTTCTTGAGCATTGCTATAAGCGATTAGCTCTTCTTGCCACTCTAGATAGCTTATATAAGCTGTCGTACTAGCATAATTATTATCAACGCTATTTACATTAGTATCGCGACTCAAGTCAGTATTGCGACAACTCTTAATCATCTTATAAATATTGGGTGAACTATTAAGAGCTTGCTTATCATTGGGATAAACAGACCAGCTGACTTTTGGGAGGAAACCGATTACTGGTCGACCATCATTATTAAGCCAAATAAGTTGCCAGTTTGCTTTAATATCTTGGTCGAGCAAGTGACGCTGTAGCTGCGGCATCAGCTCTGCAGCAGACAAATCACCAAAACGCCAGCTAGGTTTGCTAGCTGGCGATGGCGCAGAATCTGTCTGCTCAGTTGTATTGTGATTCGATACAAGCATGGGCTAAGCGTCAAACTTTTTGATAATCAGCGTAGCGTTAGTACCACCAAAGCCAAAGCTATTACTCATCAAGGTCTCAAGATTTGCTTCACGCATTTCTGTGACGATATCGAAACCTTCAGCAGCAGGATCTAAGTTATCAACATTGATACTTGGAGCGATAAAGCCGTCCTGTAGCATTAGTAGACAATAAATCAGCTCTTGTGCACCAACAGCGCCCAAGCTATGACCTGTCATTGATTTGGTTGAGCTGATAGCAGGTACTTTACTGACGTCATTATCAAATACTTTAGCAATCGCTTTAAGCTCAGTGATATCGCCTAACGGTGTACTAGTACCATGGCTGTTGATGTAATCGACACTTTCTAGACCCGCTTCGGCCAAGGCTTGTTGCATACAGCGAACTGCACCTTCACCGCTTGGCGCAACCATTTCTGCACCATCAGAGCTGGCACCATAGCCAACGATTTCAGCCAAAATATTGGCACCGCGTGCTTGAGCATGCTCCAGACTCTCTACAACCACCATCGCGCCACCAGCAGCAATCACAAAACCATCACGGTCTTTGTCATAGGCTCTTGAGGCAAGTTTTGGTGTGTCGTTATACTGAGTACTAACTGCGCCCATGGCGTCAAACATACAAGACTGCGTCCAATGCTCAGCTTCACTACCACCAGCCAATATCACATCGGCTTTACCTAATTGAATAAGCTCAGCAGCATGACCGATACAGTGTGTTGAAGTCGCACAGGCAGAGGCGAGCGAGTAGGAGACGCCTTGGATTTTGAGACCGGTTGCTAAAGCGGCTGATACCGAGCTGCCCATTGTCTTTGGTACTGCCATTGCGCCGACACCACGTAGACCTTTTTCGCGCATAGCATCGATAGCATTGACGATATTTTCTGTTGATGCGCCGCCCGAGCTTGCCACTACACCAACTCGTGGGTTGTTATTGATAGTATCAAGCAATAGTCCTGAGTGCTCAATCGCATTTAGTGCACTAACATAAGCATAGAGACTGGCGTCACTAAAGAACCGTTTCAGCTTACGATCGATACCACTGGTATCAAGTTCTGATTGATTGATACTACCGCTCACGTGTGATTTAAACTCGTGCTCAGCATAAGAATCATTAAATGTAATGCCAGACTGACCTTCTTTGAGGGCAGTGGTGACAGTATCTAAATCATGTCCAATACAAGAGACAATCCCTGCTCCAGTAATAACGACGCGGCGCATATGCTATTCCTTATAAGTAACGACTTGCTAGCAGTTGGTTGCAATAATCGTGGTAAATCTATATATGATGTTTAACTATGAGTTAATTCGAGCATTATAATGAAAAAATAGTCTATGTAGATAACGATAGCATGAATTTAGGTAACGAAATTCTGTTAACGGTCTATCAGAGGCAATATAAATTCAGTGTACAATTATGCTCTCAGTTATGGCACATGATAACGTATCAAGCACTAGAAATCTTTGGACAAGTGTAAAATAACGACAAAATAACACTTATGACTGAGTTTTGAGTAAAGAGATGAGAAGTAAGACTAGCTACTGACTATGGACGGAATTATACTTTAGATACAAAATTTGTGATTCTAATAACATTGTTCGCACTGACACCAGTTACGATAACTGGCTAAAATAATAGATTCATTATTATCAATAATTAACTATCATATTAAAATACAACTATATTAAAAACCAACTCATCATATTAAGGACATCACGATGGCAAAGCGTAGTACTCTTTCTAAAAGCATCAATACCATTGGCTCTTTTACTCGAAACAATCTAGAGCGTGTAGGGGCTATGATTGATAGCGTAAATGCCAAAACGGGCAAACCGCGTCAATATAAAGCCGTCGACCTAGGCGATGAAGACTACCAACAAGATTTGTTTCGTGAGCAAACGTTGAAGGCGACGCAGCAACTTTTAGGACCACGTTTTGCTACTTATGGTAAATATGCCAAGAAAGTCGTGCCGAATAGCTTTTTTCAATCGACAGTTGATGGCGCATTTGCTCAAGTGGCTAACCTCGCTGCGAACTGGAGTCAACTAGACTTACCTAATGAGCATCGCTTTGCCAATATTGCTACTTTAGATGACGAAGAGCGTTATGCGCTAGCTACTGATATTGCTAACCAAAACCGTGCACTTGCAATGATGGGTGGTTTGACAGGTTTAGCAGGTCTACCAGGCTTGCTTGCTGATACACTATGGCTATTACTGGTTTCATTGCGTACGGTTTATCAGATTGCTGCTGTATATAATAAGCCGCTGACAGGTAAGCAAGGCGTCAAGATGGCGTATGAACTACTATCAAACGCTGATTTGAGCAAAATGCAAGAAAAACAAGCGCTACTAGCTGGTCTAGGTATCGGTAAAGGCTTGCTTGATAATGCTCAGAGCAATGGACTACATAGTGAACTTAAAAATCTCGGTCTAAAAAATAAAAATGTAAATTTCTATGCTGAGCAAATAGACAAAGTAGCCAGTCAAGTAGGTATTGATTTAGATCAGATCAATTTATCATGGGTTCGTCGTTTTATTCCTGTCACCGCAGTAGCGATCGGCATGCATTATAATAGCCAGTTGATTGACGAAGTTATTGGTGTTGCTCAGGCGACCTTTGCACCAGAAGCAAAATTGGCCAATCGTGCTATTACTGATGACAGCAGTAGTGAGGCTAAAGTAGATAAGGCTGATACTGATGAGGTGAAAAAAGACACAGAGCGCCAAGAAAAGAGCAGTGATTCAGAAGAAGTTACTGATAAAGAAGAAGCTAATAAAGAAGAAACTAGCAGTAAAAAAGAATCAGACAAGCAAACATCTGATAAAAAAGCCAAGTAATAGACATATGATTTGCCAGTTAGGTTATAGCTTTATAAGCGCAATGGTATTTATCTTAGTTTGATTGAGCAACACGACTTGAAAATTAGGATAAATACCACCACTTAGTTACCATCAAGTACCATTTCAATGTTAAACATCTTTTCTTAATGATGCTTGAGCTCGCTTTGTTTACTTTATTTATTACGCTATTTTTCGGCGAAAAATCTATAAAGTGATACAATGAGAGGCTGAATGCATATCTATCAAATGTTGTAAAGCGAAACCATTCATAAGTGGTTGAAATAGCAGCAACAACTCTTTATAATACACTGTCCTAAAAATGGGTGCCCCGAAATCTGCAATTATTGTCAGATAGATGGTGCATTGGCCCATTTTTTTGTTTTATACCAAACGGGAGAAGGATGCCTTATGGCAACAACTAACCAATTGATTCGTAAAGGTCGCAAAACCATCAAGGAAAAGTCAAAAGTTCCTGCGTTGGAAGCGTGCCCACAGCGTCGCGGTGTATGTACTCGTGTATATACTACCACGCCAAAAAAACCTAACTCTGCCATGCGTAAAGTATGTCGTGTACGTTTGACTTCAGGCTATGAAGTATCAAGCTACATTGGCGGCGAAGGTCATAACCTACAAGAGCACAGTGTTGTTCTAATCCGTGGTGGTCGTGTAAAAGATCTACCAGGTGTACGTTATCACACTGTTCGCGGTGCATTAGATTGCGCAGGCGTTAAAGACCGTAAGCAAGGTCGCTCTAAGTACGGTGCTAAGAAGCCTAAAGTTTAATAACTAAACGTTATTAGATAAGCTTTTTGCACTACCCAATAACTGTGCATGGGTTTGGTGTCAGTAGTAATATCGCTTTTATATAAATATATCTGTGATTTGCTTTTAAAACATACCACCATGCAGTAAGGCTAACTGATAACTCACTGCTATATCCTAATGACAAGTAGTCGATGTTGTGAATGTTAGACACTCCTGAAGATAAGGAAATTTATTATGCCAAGACGTCGCGTCGTTGCTGCCCGTGAGATCCTACCGGATCCTAAGTTTGGTAGCCAAACTGTTGCAAAATTCATCAACCATGTAATGAGTGATGGTAAAAAATCTACTGCTGAGCGTATCGTTTACGGTGCACTTGAGACAGTAAGTGAGAAGCGTAAAGTTGAAGATCCAGTATCTTTCTTCGAAGAAGTGCTAGAAAATGTACGCCCAATGGTAGAAGTAAAAGCTCGCCGCGTCGGTGGTGCAACCTATCAAGTACCAATGGAAGTACGCCCCTCCCGTCGTACTGCATTGGCTATGCGTTGGTTAGCTGAAGCTGCTGCTAAGCGTTCTGAAAAATCAATGGCTTTGCGTTTAGCTGGCGAATTGAATGATGCTGCTGATGGCAAAGGCGCTGCTATGAAAAAGCGTGACGAAGTTCACCGCATGGCAGATGCTAACAAAGCGTTCTCTCATTACCGTTTCTAAGCTACTTTTTAATAGTAGCTTGAGATTAGAGGCTCATGCCATTTAATCTTACATTGTTGTTTATTCTATTGATTGCCGCCATCATCATTCGGTCATATATAAATGTTATTTATTGATGACTGAGGTGGCGGACATCTATCCAGATGTCTCTCTGAACAAATACAGTTTTTGCTGGAGAGCATCCCAAATTTGATGCCGCACTATTCTTAGTATTTGCTCTTTTTTTGTCCGTATTAGGCTCAATAATCAGTAAGTAATATTACGAAGCTGAACGCTTTGTCATAGAGTATGAGGTAGAGACACAATACATTATTATATACACGACTTTTCCTAGGAAAACACTATGGCTCGTAAAACTCCCCTAAAACGCTATCGCAATATTGGTATCTCAGCGCACATCGATGCTGGTAAGACAACCACTACAGAGCGTGTTTTATTCTATACCGGTGTTAGCCACAAAATTGGCGAAGTACATGATGGCGCAGCCACTATGGACTGGATGGAGCAAGAACAAGAGCGTGGTATTACTATTACCTCAGCGGCAACAACTTGTTTTTGGTCAGGTATGGCTAAACAGTTTGACGAACACCGTATCAACATCATCGATACCCCAGGTCACGTTGACTTCACGATCGAAGTTGAACGTTCTATGCGTGTACTTGATGGCGCTTGCATGGTTTACTGTGCAGTAGGCGGCGTTCAGCCACAGTCTGAGACCGTATGGCGTCAGGCGAACAAATATAAAGTACCACGTCTTGCATTTGTAAACAAAATGGATCGTGTTGGTGCTGATTTCTATCGTGTTATCGAACAGATCAAAACTCGCTTAGGCGGCAACCCTGTACCATTGGTTATCCCAATCGGTAAAGAAGATGACTTCGAAGGCGTTGTTGATCTAGTGACCATGAAAGCTATCTATTGGGACGAAGCGTCTCAAGGTATGCAGTATGATGAGCGCGAAATCCCAACTGAACTACAAGAAAAAGCAGCAGAATACCGCGAGCACCTTGTAGAAAGCGCTGCTGAAGCAAACGAAGAGTTGATGAACGAATACCTAGAAAATGGTGAATTGACTGTAGAACAAATTCACGGTGCTATTCGTCAGTTAACTATCGATAACGAAATCATCCCGCTTCTTTGTGGTACTGCCTTTAAGAACAAAGGTGTACAGAAGATGCTAGATGCCGTTATTCAGTATCTACCTGCACCAATCGACGTACCTGCTATTAAAGGTATTCTTGATGACAAAGACGAAAGCGAAGGCAGCCGTGAAGCATCAGATGAAGCACCTTTCTCAGCACTAGCGTTCAAAATCATGAATGACAAATTCGTTGGTAACTTAACCTTCGTACGTGTTTATTCTGGTGTAATGAAGCAGGGTAGCAGTGTTTATAACCCAGTTAAGATGAAGCGTGAGCGTGTTGGCCGTATCGTACAGATGATGGCAAACTCTCAAGAAGAGCTTGCAGAGATTCGTACTGGTGATATCGCAGCTCTAGTCGGCATGAAAGATGTGACTACTGGTGATACGCTATGTGATGAAGACAACGTGATCACTCTTGAGCGTATGGAATTCCCAGATCCAGTTATCTCTCTAGCTGTTGAGCCAAAGACCAAAGCTGACCAAGAAAAAATGTCAATCGCTCTTGGCCGTTTGGCAAAAGAAGATCCATCGTTCCGTGTACACACTGACGAAGAATCTGGTCAGACAATCATCAGTGGTATGGGTGAGCTACATCTAGAGATTCTTGTTGACCGTATGAAGCGTGAATTCAACGTTGAAGCAAACATCGGTGCACCTCAGGTTGCTTATCGTGAGACGATTCGTAACACTGTTGAACAAGAAGGCAAATTCGTACGTCAAACAGGTGGTCGTGGTAAGTTTGGTCACGTTTGGTTACGTCTTGAGCCACTTGATCCAGCTGGCGACACTGAATATGAATTCGCTGAAGAAGTTGTTGGTGGTACTGTACCAAAAGAATTCCACGGTGCTGTTGATAAAGGTATCCAAGAGCGCATGAAAAACGGCGTACTTGCAGGCTACCCAGTAGTTGGCGTAAAAGCGACCTTGTATGATGGTTCTTATCATGACGTTGACTCTGATGAATTGTCATTTAAGATGGCTGGTTCTATGGCCTTCAGAAAAGGTTTCTTAGCAGCTGATCCAGCGCTACTTGAGCCAGTAATGAAAGTAGAAGTTGAAACACCTGAAGACTACATGGGCGACATCATGGGCGATCTTAACCGTCGTCGTGGTTTGGTACAGGGTATGGAAGATCTACCTGGCGGTACTAAACAGATTCGTGCTGAAGTACCATTAGCGGAAATGTTTGGTTATGCCACTCAAATGCGCTCAATGTCACAAGGCCGTGCAACTTACTCAATGGAATTCCAAAAGTACGCTGAAATTCCAAAATCAGTTGCTGCTGAAATCATCTCTAAGTTCAACTCTAAAGATGATGACGAGTAAATAAAACTTACTGAAAGTGACAATATAGAGTATGTCTGTGTATTGTCATTAAAGAATACGCCAATAACTTGTTAAAAGACTTGTTATTGGCCGCGATTTTCTTATAATATCTGCACATTAGTATGTGCAACCTTTTAACAATTATCTTAATGTGGTCAAAATCGTCTTAATAATCATATTTATATGAGTTAAGTCTTGAACCCCAAAAAAAGAGGAAATACCCATGGCAAAGGCCAAGTTTGAACGTAACAAGCCACACGTCAACGTCGGTACAATCGGACACGTTGACCATGGTAAAACAACCCTTACCGCTGCAATCGCAACCGTAG
>NZ_JBDLOB010000011.1:0-9835 GCF_039762275.1 Psychrobacter proteolyticus
AGTACAGCTTGCTGAGAACATTGACCTAGGCGCTGATGGTAGTGTCACTACTGGAAACACGGTCACAAACAGTGACGGCGTCGCAATTACTGATGGTACAGTTGGCGGTGCTAGCACCACCATTACCGCAGCAGGTACCACTGTTACTGACGGTACCAACACCAGCAACTATGGTGCGGAAGGTTTTACCGCAACCGATGATGCTGGTAACAACGGTATCTCAATCAATCAAGGTGGTATTAGCTTTATTGATGCAGGTGGCGCACCGACAGGTCCAAGTATTACTGCGGCTGGTATTGATGCCCGTGATACAGTCATAACTAATTTAGCTGATGGTGTGAATGCAAATGATGCAGCAACCAAAGGACAAGTGGATGCAGTATCTGATGGTTTAACAGACTTGACTGCAGGTGCTGTGCAGTATGATCGAGATCCTAATGACAACAGTATCATCAATTATGATCAAGTGACCTTGGCAGGTACACCTGCAGTGATTGATCAAGACGATGAAGGCAACGACTTTGTAGCGAGTGGCGGCACTACCTTATCTAATGTGGCAAACGGCGTGAATGCCGATGACGCTGTGAATAAAGGACAGCTTGATAGTTTGATTTCTCAAAATATTACAAATGTTGAAGTAATTGATCAAAACGGTAATCCTGTCACTGTCAATGTGACCGATCAAGTTGTGAATCGCAATATCGATGACAGTAACTTGGATTCTTTATTCTTAACTTATGACGTAAACGGTCAAGAAGTCACTGATCGCCTAACCATTGCCGAAACTGTGCAAAAAATGAACACCGAAGGTGTGAAGTTTGCGCATACCAATGCGGTTAGTACTCAAGGTGATATAGGTACTACTAACGACTCAAGTGCTGGTGGTGATAACTCGACTGCAATTGGTGTTAATGCAATCATTACTCAAAATGGCGAATCTTCAGTAGCATTGGGTCACAATACTCTAGTCGAAGGTGCTTCTTCTATAGCCATCGGTGACGGTGCTCAAGCGCTAGGTAATCAGTCTATCAGTATCGGTACAGGCAATGTCGTCAACGGTGATAACTCTGGTGCCTTTGGTGATCCAAGCACTATCAATGGCAACAACAGTTACTCAGTTGGTAATAACAACACTATTAATAGTGATGATACTTTTGTACTTGGTAACGGTATCACAGCAAACCAAAATGGCTCGGTAGTACTAGGTCTTGGTTCTGCAGCTACGACAGGTGCTGGTATTGTAGGCTATCGCGCAGCGGGTAATGCTGCTATTACAGCAACCACTAGCACAACTGGTGCAGTTGCAGTGGGCGATGCAGCCAATGGTGTATATCGTCAAGTTACAGGTGTGGCCGCAGGTACAGCAGACTCTGATGCAGTCAACGTCTCACAGTTAAAATCAGTCAGCGATGCATTAGAAAGTAGTAATGAAGCGCTTAGCAATGCTGCGGTTCAGTACGATACAAACCCAGACGATACTGTCAACAAAGGCAGCATTACATTGGGTGGCGGTGCTGCTGGTACTACTATAACCAACGTCAATGGCGGTGCTATCAATGCAGGAAGTACTGACGCTATCAACGGCGGTCAGCTATACAATCTAGGAAACGATGTGGCTGGCATTATCGGTGGTGATGCAGCGATTGATGATGAAGGCAACTTAACAGCCACTAATATCGGTGGTACAGGAGCAAGTAATCTTAATGATGCGATTGCTGCTGTAAACAATGGTAATGCTCAGGCCAACGAAGATATTCAGGCCAATACTGATAGACTTGATACTGGTTTGAGCTTCAGTGCAGACAGTGGTAATGATGTTAATAAATCAGTTGGTAATAGCACTGCACTTAAGTTTGAAGGCAGTGATAATATCACGACGACAACCACTGATAGTGGTATCAAGTTTGATTTGAGTGGCAACATCAACGTAGACAATGTTACTGCAGGTACAGTTACTACTGGTAATACTACAGTTAATACAAACGGCGTCACGATAGCTAACGGTCCCAATGAGTCAGTTGTCCTAAGCGGTACTGGCTTAGACAACGGTGGCAACACCATCACAGGTGTTGCTGATGGTATCAATCCTACTGATGCTGTGAATTTTGGCCAGTTGAGCGCTCTAGATGGCAAGCTAAGCAACAGCGTTAACGAGTTGGGTTATAAGATCAATGAAGTAGAAGACGATGCTAATGCTGGTATCTCTGCTGCCATGGCAATGTCTTCACTACCGCAAGCTTATATCCCTGGTAAGTCAATGATCGGTGGTGGTGTCGCAACATACAATGGTGAAAGTGCAGTTGCTATTGGTTTATCTAAAGTCTCAGACAATGGACGTTGGGTAATGAAGATCAATGGTACAGCAGACACCCAAGGAAATGCAGGCGGCGCAATTGGTGCAGGTTTCCATTTCTAATATAGCCACATCACTGTTTGACAGCGTTTGCTTGAATACAAGCGCTGTCAAATTACTCATAAAATATATTAAGGGATAAATAATGAAAAAATCTTTTTATCGTTACGGCTTGTTGGCTACGTCTGCTTTACTATTCACAGTCACTGGTTGTGCTCAAAAAAACATCATGCCAACTTGGCATTTAACGCCTGGTGCTCAGCATGGAGCTGTTGATGCTAACGATTTAGTATTTCCAGACCCAGAAAAGGCATGGCAGAAGGGTGGCACTATTGTTAATCATAATGATATTGCTAAAATACAAGTGGGCACAACTAAAGATCAGATTTATAAAATAATCGGTACACCTCATTTCAGTGAAGGGTTCAATGCTCGTGAATGGGATTATATTCTCAAGTTTTATGATGCCAATAACAATGTAGAGACGTGCCAGTATAAGATCATCTTCGATGATAGCTATGAGGGCAGATTGCGCGATGATGAATTTTTTGCCACTGAGTTCTATTGGCAGCCAGCAACTTGTGCTAAATATTCACAGTTCTAATATTAGTCGCTATCAATAGTACAAAAAAGAGCAAGACATTAAATGTCTTGCTCTTTTTTATTGTGAGATGTTGTTATTGTAATCGCAATAGTAACAATGCTACTGATATCAGCGTCTTTCATATACCGCCTAATCAAAAGTCTACGAATTAGCATTTGTATCTTATTAAAGCGACTTTTATCTCGTCATCTGACACTCTAAGTTAATCCCATGAATGTCCACTTAGAAAGTTATAGCTACATAGCTCAACTATAACGAAAGAGTCAAATCTATCTTAGCCTTTTATAACCTAAATTCCTATCCCGTCAACTCTATTCTGACTGTGCAAGCAGCTTATGTCTTCTATCTCCACAATACATTGTTACATCAAGAGCTTCGCTAATTCGGCCAAACTACTTAAGAGCTCCAAAAGCTAGTATTTTGCGCATAGTTTTACTAGTGCAGAGCTCCCGATTAGCTTTTATGACAGTGTAAAGCATATTTAGTATTTCTTACTTCTAATTAATCTATCTAAACAGACAAACATCCTTCCACATAAATATATGCTTGCACTATTTACAAAACAGTAATATTATTAATAATATAGATAACATACTTACAATTATACAACTGTTATACAAGTAATTGATAATCATTTTTATATGATAGTAATATTTTATAAAGATTGGAAGAGATTTTACGCATACATAATCTAAGTTCAAATTTATTCAATATTTTTGAGACACAAAGTTTGTTTGTATAGCATCACATATGTATTACCTGTCGAACATAAGTAGAAATCTGAAATTCACTTACAATTTCAGGGGTGTTTTTGCTACTTGTTTTCATGAATCGTTATTCAAAATAGAGTATGCCTTATGATAAAGAGAACTATGGAAACACCCATTTTACGTAGAACAGCTCTAATACTTGCGATGAGTGCAATCAGTTTTCCATCACATGCTTTGGGCACTGGTGATAATGATTATACATACGCTGATGAAGGTCAGGTCATTGTCAGTAATCGTGATCGGATCACTGCAAATGAGTCTCAAATACAAACTAACACTAGTGAACTCAATAACAACCGACCTTATATAGATCAATTAATAGACTCTATAGACAATCCACCAGACCCAGTAGTGGTCGAACCTGGACCAACTGTTCCGACTGGTCCAGCACCGCAATCATCAGGCTCAGGTTCAGGGCCAGGCTCTGACGGATATTCAGATAGAACAGACAGAAAATGTTCAGAGACTTTTGATAATGAAATTCGTGACCTAGAGTATGGAATGCTAGGCGTCGATATAGCTGCATTAGCCTTAGAAGCCAGTGGTGAGGCTATACAAGCGTTACCTTTTGGTGCAGGAGCTGGAGGTTCAGTTCTTGTGGTTAGCTCACTAGCAACACAAGCCATAAATGCTGCGCTTGGATTTGTCGTACTTGATAAAGATGCGCAAGCTGCAGATGCGCCATCATGTGGACAAGAGTTTGTGGGCGATGTAGAAGTTACCGAAGGTGCAGGTATTGTTGTTGAAAATAGAGCTGGTACCGCATCAGTATCACTTGGTCCTGACGCGGCAGGCAATCTGCAATCAGGAGTGTCTATCGGTGGTGGACAGATTTTGGGCGCTGGTGATAGCAACAATGGAGATGCGGCGACGGCAGCAGCCCCAACAGCGATTGCTATTGGTAATAGTGCGCAAGCATTGGTAGCAAATAGTACGGCTATTGGAGAGAGCGCCATAGCCGATGGCCTAAATTCAAGTAGCTATGGTGGGCAGTCTCAAGCTAGAGGGCAGAGTAGTACAGCAATTGGACAAGACGCACAGGCGATTAATACCAATACAACGGCAACTGGTGTGAGTAGTAGAGCGACAGGTTCAAACAGTACCGCAAATGGACAAAATGCACAGGCCATCAGTAGCAATGCCACGGCAATCGGTGTAAATAGTAGAGCGTCTAGCTTAAATAGCACAGCAATTGGACAAGACGCACAGGCGATTAATACCAATACAACGGCAACTGGTGTGAGTAGTAGAGCGACAGGTTCAAACAGTACCGCAACTGGACAGGATGCTCAAGCCACTCAACAGAATGCGACGGCTACTGGACAGAATGCACAAGCCATCGCTGTTAATACAACAGCATTGGGTATGAATGCCCTAGCCGAAGGTGCAAGTAGCACTGCAAACGGACAAAACGCACAAGCTACTCAAGATAACGCAACAGCATTGGGTATGAACGCTCTAGCAGAAGGTGTAAATAGCACAGCGACGGGCCAAAACGCCCAAGCCACTCGAGAGAATGCAACAGCATTGGGTCGTAATGCGAAAGCCACCGCTGTTAATACGACAGCAA
The DNA here is from genome assembly GCF_039762275.1 of Psychrobacter proteolyticus. GTDB lineage: Bacteria > Pseudomonadota > Gammaproteobacteria > Pseudomonadales > Moraxellaceae > Psychrobacter > Psychrobacter proteolyticus_C. Next base: position 5,298 of record NZ_JBDLOB010000011.1, read on the forward strand.
CTGGTGTCAATGTGCAAGCGACTGGTCTAGAAGCCACCGCCACTGGTTTTGAGGGCACAGCATCAGGATCTTACGCAACCACCTCAGGTAGTAGAGCCATTGCTTCAGGGTTAGGCTCAACAGCAAGTGGTGCGCAAAGTGAAGCAACGGCAGACCGTACCACCGCAATAGGTTATGACAGTGTGGCGTTGGCTCAGAACAGCACAGCAGTTGGCGCAACTACTCTAGCCACTGGTCTAAACAGCACCGCAATGGGCCAAAACGCCCAAGCCACTCGAGAGAATGCCACAGCATTGGGTCGTAATGCGAAAGCCACCGCAGTAAATACAACAGCAACTGGTGTCAATGTGCAGGCGACTGGTCTAGAAGCCACCGCTACTGGTTTTGAGGGCACAGCATCAGGATCTTACGCAACCACCTCAGGTAGTAGAGCCATTGCTTCAGGGTTGGGCTCAACAGCAAGTGGTGCGCAAAGTGAAGCAACGGCAGACCGTACCACCGCAATAGGTTATGACAGTGTGGCATTGGCTCAAAACAGCACAGCAGTTGGCGCAACTACTCTAGCCACTGGTCTAAACAGCACCGCAATGGGCCAAAACGCACAAGCTACTCAAGATAACGCAACAGCATTGGGTCGTAATGCGAAAGCCACCGCTGTTAATACGACAGCAACTGGTGTCAATGTGCAAGCGACTGGTCTAGAAGCCACCGCCACTGGTTTTGAGGGCACAGCATCAGGATCTTACGCAACCACCTCAGGTAGTAGAGCCATTGCTTCAGGGTTAGGCTCAACAGCAAGTGGTGCGCAAAGTGAAGCAACGGCAGACCGTACCACCGCAATAGGTTATGACAGTGTGGCGTTGGCTCAGAACAGCACAGCAGTTGGCGCAACTACTCTAGCCACTGGTCTAAACAGCACCGCAATGGGCCAAAACGCCCAAGCCACTCGAGAGAATGCCACAGCATTGGGTCGTAATGCGAAAGCCACCGCAGTAAATACAACAGCAACTGGTGTCAATGTGCAGGCGACTGGTCTAGAAGCCACCGCTACTGGTTTTGAGGGCACAGCATCAGGATCTTACGCAACCACCTCAGGTAGTAGAGCCATTGCTTCAGGGTTGGGCTCAACAGCAAGTGGTGCGCAAAGTGAAGCAACGGCAGACCGTACCACCGCAATAGGTTATGACAGTGTGGCATTGGCTCAAAACAGCACAGCAGTTGGCGCAACTACTCTAGCCACTGGTCTAAACAGCACCGCAATGGGCCAAAACGCCCAAGCCACTCGAGAGAATGCCACAGCATTGGGTCGTAATGCGAAAGCTAATGGTACCAATTCATTATCTGTAGGAGCCTCTAATGAGTCTTTAGCGAATAGAACGACAGCGGTTGGTTCTAACAATATCGTTGAAGCAGCAAGTTCATCAACCATTGGACAGTCTAATATTATAAAAGCCGCGAGCCCTACCACTACTAGTAGAGCAGTAAATAGTACTGTGGCGAACAGCCATGCACTTGGAAATAATAATATTGTCAACTCAAGTGATACATTTGTTTTGGGTTCTAATATTAATAACACAGGGCAAGTTGATAATGATGGCAACGCTATACCAATAGGTAATACAGTCAAAAACTCAGTCTATTTAGGCAACAACACGGTTGCAACTATAGGCGACAAAGTGGGAACACAGTTGTTACAGAGTAGTGGACAACAAGGCAATACGACGACTGCTGGGAATACTGGTAGAGTGGCCAATACAGTAATAGGTAGCATCGACTACAATAATTTTGCAGCCAGTACTGCAAACGGTGTTATTTCAGTTGGGTCAGCTAATGATGAACGTAGGATTCAAAACGTAGCAGCTGGTGAAATATCCCAAACTTCCTCAGATAGTGTTAATGGCAGTCAGCTATATGCTGTTGCGATGAATACCTCATTAAATAGAGATATTGCACTCAACAATCAGAGTGATATTGCTGCGGCCAAAATCGAAATTGATGATGCAAAAAATGCTTTAGCCACTGCCAATACTCTTATTTCGACAAATACAACCAACATTGCATCTAATGCGGCTGACTTAGTCACTGTAAAAGCTGCCACTTCTAAAAACACTGATGATTTAGTGACAGCTAATAATGCAATATCCCAAAACACTAGCTCGATTGCTCAGTATGCAAGTGCGCTCGGTACGATTAACACAAGTGTGTCTGACAATACGAATGCATTGACTACAGCCAATGCAGGGATTGCAAAAAATACTGGTGATTTAGTAATAGCAAACGCAGCAATCGCTAAAAATACTGGCGATCTAGTCACAGCCAGTAATGCTATTTCTAGCAATACGAATGCTATTTCACAAAACGTGGGTAAGCTAATTGTTATTGAGTCTGAAGTTTCGAAAAACACAGATGGTTTGGCCAATGCTAATACCAAGATTTTGAAAAACACAGATGATTTACTCAATGCTAATACCAAGATTTCGAAAAACACAGATGATTTGGTCAATGCTAATACCAAGATTTCACAAAATACGGCTAGTTTAGCCAGTACCAATATCAAAGTCTCACAAAACACAGATGATTTGGCTAGTGCCAACATCAAAATTTCACAAAATACAGATAATTTAGCTAGTGCCAATACCAAGATTTCGAGAAACACAGATGATTTGGCCAATGCCAACACTAAGATTTCGAGAAACACAGATGATTTGAACATTGCCAATACTAAGATTTCACAAAATACAGGCGATATCTTGAAAAACAGTGAGAATTTAGTAGCAGCGAACAGTACGATAGCTAAAAACAGCAATGATATTTTAAAAAATGCCGAAGATTTAGTTAGCGCAAATAATGAGATAGCTAAAAACAGCAATGACTTAATAACCGCAAATACGGTGATATCTCAGAATTCAAATGATATCTCAAGTAACAGAAATGATTTGAATGTGGCAAATGTTGCGATAGCCAAAAACAGCGAAGATTTAATAACAGCAAATATAGCTATTGCTAAAAACACAAATGATTTGGTCGATACGGCTGCTAATGTCGCTAGTCTAGACTCAGTAGTTCAGCAGAATAGCACTAAAATCTCTAAAGGTATTACGTTTAACGATGGCACAAATAGCACTACACACCAGTTAGGCGATACGATCGCTATGACAAGTACCAATCAAAATTTATCTGTTCAAACAACGAGTGACGGCATTAGCGTAGGATTGAATAACGACATTCAAATCAATAGCATTCAAATTAACGATGGTCCTAGTCTATCTAACAATGGCATAAATGCAGCTGGTACCAGAATAACTAATGTATCTCCAGGGGTTAATTACAATGACGCCGCGACTGTTGGGCAGTTATCAAAAGTATATGAATATTCCAAACAAGCTGATGAAATTGCCTATAAAGGTATCGCAATGTCCGCTGCCTTATCTAATGGCTCAGATGCAGTGGCTAGACCAGGTCAGCTATCAGGTATGATCGGCGTCGGAAGCTTCAAAGGTAATACTGCTATGGCACTTGGGATAACTTATTTGAGTAAGGAAAGTAATTATAAGCTAACAGGAGGGTTTGCATATGCTGGAAGTGATGACATCTTATATCAGGGTGGGCTCGCTTTTGCGATAGGTCGATAAAACGTTCTTTTAACAAAACATTTTTGGCATTTCATTAAATAATTCAGAGAGGAAATATTATGCAAACCAATTTTCAGCGCAAGCTTTTAGCCATAGCCATTACTACAGCGACCGGCGCACTATTTATGTCACCAGTTATGGCAGCCGGTACTGCTAATACAATACAATGTGGAACAGGACCAAATCAGACAGGGGCAACGGACTGTTCTGGTAGTTCTAATTTGAACTCAGATTTGATTATCACAAATACTGGTGGCAATAATGGTTCTTTAACAGTAGCAGGTGCAACCACAGTCGGTACTACCGCTCAGAATGCTAATTTAACAGTCAATGGTAATACAACTACTACTGGTAGTACTACTACAGGTAGCCTTACTACGACTGGTACTACGACTAACAATGGTACTACGACCAACAACGGTGCCATGATTAATAATGGTACTACGACTAACAATGGTGCGACTCAAATAAATAACACTCTAGGTGTTACAGGTAATACGACAATAGGTACTGCTAGTCCTGGTCAAAATGCTAATTTATTAGTTAATGGTAATACGACAACGACTGGTAATATGATTACCGATGGTACAACTCAACTAAATGACATACTAGGTGTAACAGGCGCAACCACCTTACAAGACACACTAACTGTGACAGGACAAACTACGACAAATAATATCAACAATAATGGCAATATTAACAATACTGGTGACATTACAACCAACAACCTTAATGCGGTTGGTCAAACCACAACTAACGGTATCGGTAACACAGGTGACATAGCTAACTCAGGCGACATCACTAACGGCGGCAATATCGCTAACACAGGTACTTTAACGAATACTGGCGCTACTGAACTACAAAATACATTAAGCGTTGCGGGACAATCGACTACTAACGGTATCG
>NZ_JBDLOB010000012.1:0-5730 GCF_039762275.1 Psychrobacter proteolyticus
TCATCAAGACGAGCTGGAAAGCTTATATGTTAATTACATATAAATAACCCAGTTAACTTGTTGAAACAAATTAAAAAAAGAAGTTGACAGACTATTAAAACATGATATGATGGTCAGCTCGCTAAATAGGATAAGCCACATTGGTAGACTTATTTAGTTTGAAATACTAGCACTGGACGACAGTGTCAGACATTATTTAAAAGCATAACTAAAGAACAACTTGTGTGGATTTTTGCTGATTCAGAATGCTAAAAAATAAAGTTGACTATCTTTTCTTTTCGGAAAGATTATTAACTATAAAAATTATCATTTAAGACAGCAGAAAAACTCAAAGTTAATTCATTACGAACATAATTTTTAGCGATTTTGCCAGATTAGATGAGCCAAGTTTAGAAGCTTCTTTAAAGAGCTTCATAGCAAGATTAAACTGAAGAGTTTGATCATGGCTCAGATTGAACGCTGGCGGCAGGCTTAACACATGCAAGTCGAGCGGAAACGATGGTAGCTTGCTACCAGGCGTCGAGCGGCGGACGGGTGAGTAATACTTAGGAATCTACCTAGTAGTGGGGGATAGCACGGGGAAACTCGTATTAATACCGCATACGACCTACGGGAGAAAGGGGGCAGTTTACTGCTCTCGCTATTAGATGAGCCTAAGTCGGATTAGCTAGATGGTGGGGTAAAGGCCTACCATGGCGACGATCTGTAGCTGGTCTGAGAGGATGATCAGCCACACCGGGACTGAGACACGGCCCGGACTCCTACGGGAGGCAGCAGTGGGGAATATTGGACAATGGGGGAAACCCTGATCCAGCCATGCCGCGTGTGTGAAGAAGGCCTTTTGGTTGTAAAGCACTTTAAGCAGTGAAGAAGACTCTTCGGTTAATACCCGGAGACGATGACATTAGCTGCAGAATAAGCACCGGCTAACTCTGTGCCAGCAGCCGCGGTAATACAGAGGGTGCAAGCGTTAATCGGAATTACTGGGCGTAAAGCGAGCGTAGGTGGCTTGATAAGTCAGATGTGAAATCCCCGGGCTTAACCTGGGAACTGCATCTGAAACTGTTAGGCTAGAGTAGGTGAGAGGGAAGTAGAATTTCAGGTGTAGCGGTGAAATGCGTAGAGATCTGAAGGAATACCGATGGCGAAGGCAGCTTCCTGGCATCATACTGACACTGAGGCTCGAAAGCGTGGGTAGCAAACAGGATTAGATACCCTGGTAGTCCACGCCGTAAACGATGTCTACTAGTCGTTGGGTCCCTTGAGGACTTAGTGACGCAGCTAACGCAATAAGTAGACCGCCTGGGGAGTACGGCCGCAAGGTTAAAACTCAAATGAATTGACGGGGGCCCGCACAAGCGGTGGAGCATGTGGTTTAATTCGATGCAACGCGAAGAACCTTACCTGGTCTTGACATATCTAGAATCCTGCAGAGATGCGGGAGTGCCTTCGGGAATTAGAATACAGGTGCTGCATGGCTGTCGTCAGCTCGTGTCGTGAGATGTTGGGTTAAGTCCCGCAACGAGCGCAACCCTTGTCCTTAGTTACCAGCGGGTTAAGCCGGGAACTCTAAGGATACTGCCAGTGACAAACTGGAGGAAGGCGGGGACGACGTCAAGTCATCATGGCCCTTACGACCAGGGCTACACACGTGCTACAATGGTAGGTACAGAGGGCAGCTACACAGCGATGTGATGCGAATCTCAAAAAGCCTATCGTAGTCCAGATTGGAGTCTGCAACTCGACTCCATGAAGTAGGAATCGCTAGTAATCGCGGATCAGAATGCCGCGGTGAATACGTTCCCGGGCCTTGTACACACCGCCCGTCACACCATGGGAGTTGATTGCACCAGAAGTGGATAGCTTAACCTTCGGGGAGGCGTTCACCACGGTGTGGTTGATGACTGGGGTGAAGTCGTAACAAGGTAGCCGTAGGGGAACCTGCGGCTGGATCACCTCCTTATAGACGCATTCGGTCAGCAAGAATTCACAACAAGTTGTTCTTTAGTTTAAGCTTACGTTTTTAACAAACGTATTAGGGTCTGTAGCTCAGCTGGTTAGAGCACCGTGTTGATAACGCGGGGGTCGGTGGTTCAAGTCCACCTAGACCCACCATTTTACAATGGGGCCATAGCTCAGTTGGTAGAGCGCCTGCCTTGCACGCAGGAGGTCAACGGTTCGACTCCGTTTGGCTCCACCACTACTAAGACAGTTAAGTAAGCTTTAGATGCCAATAAATAAATAGGTATTAAATAGAAACAAGTGATTGTAATTGATTACTTCTTTCTGTTTTATACAGAATCTGTGACTCGACGAGAGCATAGAGACTATTTAAAAACATAGATATGAGTCTGGGTTAGGAAGAGCGTGTTCACGCGCACTTCTTAACCTTAATAACTCACCTCTTAACGACATCAGTTGTTATCCCAGGGGTGAGTTATTAAAAAAAGTAAAGAGAACTGAATCAAGCGTATAAACATAGGTGATATCGTTATCATAATTAGATTGTATGACACTTAGAAGTCGAAAGACTACTTGGGGTTGTATGGTCAAGTAATGAAGCGCACATGGTGGATGCCTTGGCAGTCAGAGGCGATGAAAGACGTGACAGCCTGCGATAAGCTTCGGGGAGGCGGCAATATCCTGTGATCCGGAGATTTCTGAATGGGGAAACCCACTTACCATAAGGTAGGTATCCTAATTTATTAGGAAGCGAACGAGGGGAAGTGAAACATCTCAGTACCCTTAGGAATAGACATCAATTGAGATTCCCCTAGTAGCGGCGAGCGAACGGGGAGAAGCCGATTAATTCTAATGTAGAAGAACAGCGTGGGAAAGCTGACCGTAGTAGGTGATAGTCCTGTATTCGAAACATTAGAGTTAACATATTAAGTAGAGCGGGGCACGAGAAATCCTGTTTGAAGATGGGGGGACCATCCTCCAAGGCTAAATACTCCTGACTGACCGATAGTGAACCAGTACCGTGAGGGAAAGGCGAAAAGAACCCCTGTGAGGGGAGTGAAATAGAACCTGAAACCGTGTGCGTACAAGCAGTGGGAGCCCACTTGTTGGGTGACCGCGTACCTTTTGTATAATGGGTCAGCGACTTATATTCTGTAGCAAGGTTAACCGTTTAGGGGAGCCGTAGGGAAACCGAGTCTTAATAGGGCGTTTAGTTGCAGGGTATAGACCCGAAACCGAGTGATCTATCCATGAGCAGGTTGAAAGTGCCGTAACAGGCACCGGAGGACCGAACCCACTGTCGTTGAAAAGCCAGGGGATGACTTGTGGATAGGGGTGAAAGGCTAATCAAACTCGGTGATAGCTGGTTCTCCCCGAAAGCTATTTAGGTAGCGCCTCGGACGAACACCATTGGGGGTAGAGCACTGTTTCGGCTAGGGGGTCATACCGACTTACCAAACCGATGCAAACTCCGAATACCGATGAGTGATATCCGGGAGACACACGGTGGGTGCTAACGTCCATCGTGGAGAGGGAAACAACCCAGACCGCCAGCTAAGGCCCCAAATTCCTAGTTAAGTGGGAAACGAGGTGGGAAGGCATAGACAGCTAGGAGGTTGGCTTAGAAGCAGCCATCCTTTAAAGAAAGCGTAATAGCTCACTAGTCGAGTCGGCCCGCGCGGAAGATGTAACGGGGCTCAAACTAGGAGCCGAAGCTGCGGATTTGAATTTGTTTTCAAGTGGTAGGGGAGCGTTGTGTAAGCCTGTGAAGGTGTGTTGTAAAGCATGCTGGAGGTATCACAAGAGCGAATGCTGACGTGAGTAACGATAATGCGAGTGAAAAGCTCGCACGCCGGAAGATCAAGGGTTCCAGTCCAACGTTAATCGGGGCTGGGTGAGTCGACCCCTAAGGCGAGGCCGAAAGGCGTAGTCGATGGGAAATCGGTTAATATTCCGATACTTGTTTATAATGTGATGGAGGGACGGAGAAGGTTATGTCAGCCTGGCGTTGGTTGTCCAGGTGAAAGGATGTAGGTTTATAGCTTAGGTAAATCCGGGCTATTCTATACCGAGATCTGATAGCAAGCTGTACTTGTACAGCGAAGTGGCAAATACCATGCTTCCAGGAAAAGCTTCTAAGCAATAGTTATAAACGAATCGTACCCTAAACCGACACAGGTGATCAGGTAGAGAATACCAAGGCGCTTGAGAGAACTCTGCTGAAGGAACTAGGCAAAATGGTACCGTAACTTCGGGAGAAGGTACGCTGTTGGTGGTGATAGGACTTGCTCCTTGAGCTGCTGGCAGTCGCAGATACCAGGCTGCTGCAACTGTTTATTAAAAACACAGCACTCTGCAAACACGAAAGTGGACGTATAGGGTGTGATGTCTGCCCGGTGCTGGAAGGTTAATTGATGGGGTTAGCGTAAGCGAAGCTCTTGATCGAAGCCCCAGTAAACGGCGGCCGTAACTATAACGGTCCTAAGGTAGCGAAATTCCTTGTCGGGTAAGTTCCGACCTGCACGAATGACATAATGATGGCAGCGCTGTCTCCAGCAGAGACTCAGTGAAATCGAAATCGCAGTGAAGATGCTGTGTACCCGCGGCTAGACGGAAAGACCCCGTGAACCTTTACTACAGCTTTACATTGAACTTTGACCTGACTTGTGCAGGATAGGTGGGAGGCTTTGAAGCCGAGACGCTAGTCTCGGTGGAGCCAATCTTGAAATACCACCCTGGTCATGTTGGGGTTCTAACTCAGGTATAACAATACCGAGGACAATGTATGGTGGGTAGTTTGACTGGGGCGGTCTCCTCCTAAAGAGTAACGGAGGAGTACGAAGGTGCGCTCAGACCGGTCGGAAATCGGTCGTAGAGTATAAAGGCAAAAGCGCGCTTAACTGCGAGACCCACAAGTCGAGCAGGTACGAAAGTAGGTCTTAGTGATCCGGTGGTTCTGTATGGAAGGGCCATCGCTCAACGGATAAAAGGTACTCTGGGGATAACAGGCTGATACCGCCCAAGAGTTCATATCGACGGCGGTGTTTGGCACCTCGATGTCGGCTCATCTCATCCTAGGGCTGAAGCAGGTCCTAAGGGTATGGCTGTTCGCCATTTAAAGAGGTACGCGAGCTGGGTTTAGAACGTCGTGAGACAGTTCGGTCCCTATCTACCGTGGGCGTTGGAAATTTGAGAGGATCTGCTCCTAGTACGAGAGGACCAGAGTGGACGAACCTCTGGTGTTCGGGTTGTCACGCCAGTGGCATTGCCCGGTAGCTACGTTCGGATGGGATAACCGCTGAAAGCATCTAAGCGGGAAGCCCACCTCAAGATTAGATTTCCCTAAAGAGCCGTTCAAGACTAGGACGTTGATAGGCAGGGTGTGGAAGCGCAGCGATGCGTGTAGCTAACCTGTACTAATTGCTCGTTTGGCTTGACCATACAACACCCAAGTGGTTTGTATACAAGTCTAATTAATCTATCTTGTATAAGCTGTAGTGGCTTATAGAATAAGAAAGAAAATTTCGATATCACCTTTAACCTTGATTCAGTTAGGTTACAAGTTGATCGACAACAAGCTCAAACTTGATGTCAATAAAAACAACAACAGACTCATATCTAACCCCCTTTGCTGACGACAATAGCGCGATGGCCCCACCTGATCCCTTCCCGAACTCAGAAGTGAAACATCGTAGCGCCAATGGTAGTGTGGTTCGCCCATGTGAGAGTAGGTCATCGTCAGCTCTCTATTCTGAAATATCCCCCGAC
>NZ_JBDLOB010000013.1:0-1247 GCF_039762275.1 Psychrobacter proteolyticus
GACTAATTCATAAGCTCATTGCTGAGACTTAAGTCTTAGTTCAATACGTTAGCAACAACACCAGCGCCTACAGTACGGCCGCCTTCACGAATTGCAAAGCGAAGACCTTTGTCCATAGCGATTGGGTGGATAAGCTCTACGCCCATCTCAACGTTATCACCAGGCATTACCATTTCAGTACCGTCTTGTAATTGGATTGCGCCAGTTACGTCAGTAGTACGGAAGTAGAACTGTGGACGATAGCCGTTTAGGAATGGTGTGTGACGACCACCCTCTTCTTTTGACAATACATATACTTCAGCGTCAAACTTGGTGTGAGGAGTGATTGAACCTGGCTTAGCTAGTACTTGGCCACGTTGTACGTCTTCACGCTTAGTACCACGTAGTAGTACGCCACAGTTTTCGCCTGCACGACCTTCGTCAAGCAGTTTACGGAACATCTCTACACCAGTACAGGTGGTTTTTTGAGTGTCACGGATACCAACGATTTCGATCTCGTCGCCAACTTTAACGATACCAGATTCAACACGGCCTGTTACTACAGTACCACGACCTGAGATTGAGAATACGTCTTCGATTGGCATTAGGAATGCTTTGTCGATGTCACGCTCTGGCTCTGGGATGTAGGTGTCTAGTACGTTTAGTAGTTCTACAACAGCTGGTTGGCCGTATTTTTCTTCTGAGCCTTTTAGGGCTTCAGTAGCAGAACCTTTAACGATAGGAGTGTCATCGCCTGGGAAGTCATAGTCGTTCAATAATTCACGAACTTCCATTTCTACTAGCTCTAACAATTCTTCGTCATCTACCATGTCACATTTGTTCATGAATACGATGATGTACGGTACGCCAACCTGACGTGAAAGCAAGATGTGCTCACGAGTCTGTGGCATTGGGCCGTCAGTTGCAGATACTACTAGGATTGCGCCGTCCATCTGGGCAGCACCAGTGATCATGTTTTTAACATAATCGGCGTGACCTGGGCAATCTACGTGTGCGTAGTGACGGCTGTCTGTGTCATATTCTACGTGTGAGGTGTTGATTGTGATACCACGTGCTTTTTCTTCTGGTGCTGAGTCAATAGACGCGTAGTCTTTGGCTTCGCCACCAGAGGTGATTGCAGCTACGGTTGCGATTGCAGCGGTAAGGGTTGTTTTACCATGGTCAACGTGTCCGATTGTACCGACGTTGACGTGTGGCTTGTTACGTTCAAACTTGGCCTTTGCCATGGGTATTTCCTCTTTTTTTGG
>NZ_JBDLOB010000014.1:0-1147 GCF_039762275.1 Psychrobacter proteolyticus
GGATCGCCAATCTGAATACCTGCTTCATTGGTTAAGGTGATGATGTCACCTGCGGTACCAGTGCCGGTCACATTAAATCCAGCACCTGCTTCAATCGCATTGATGATGTCATCGCCTGTGACTGCATCTATCTCAGGAGCATCAGCATCAGCATCAGCATCAGCATCAGCATCAGCATCAGCATCAGCATCAGCATCAGCATCAGCATCAGCATCAGCGTCAGCGTCAGCATCAGCATCAGCATCAGCATCGGCGTCTGCATCGGCATCAGCATCAGCATCAGCATCAGCATCAGCATCAGCATCAGCATCAGCATCAGCATCAGCATCAGCATCGGCGTCTGCATCGGCATCAGCGTCGGCATCAGCGTCGGCATCAGCATCGGCATCAGCATCGGCGTCAGCATCAGCATCAGCATCAGCATCAGCATCAGCATCAGCGTCAGCATCAGCGTCAGCATCAGCATCAGCATCGGCATCGGCGTCAGCGTCGGCATCGGCATCGGCATCGGCATCGGCATCGGCATCGGCATCGGCATCGGCATCGGCATCGGCATCGGCATCGGCATCAGCATCAGCATCAGCATCGGCATCGGCATCAGCATCGGCATCAGCATCGGCATCAGCGTCTGCATCGGCATCAGCATCGGCATCAGCATCGGCGTCAGCATCGGCGTCAGCATCAGCGTCAGCATCAGCGTCAGCATCAGCATCAGCGTCAGCATCGGCATCAGCGTCTGCATCAGCGTCTGCATCAGCATCAGCATCAGCGTCTGCATCGGCGTCTGCATCGGCATCAGCATCAGCATCAGCATCAGCATCAGCATCAGCATCAGCATCAGCGTCTGCATCGGCATCGGCATCGGCATCAGCATCGGCATCAGCATCAGCGTCTGCATCGGCATCAGCGTCTGCATCAGCGTCTGCATCAGCGTCTGCATCAGCATCGGCATCAGCATCAGCGTCTGCATCGGCGTCTGCATCGGCGTCTGCATCGGCATCAGCATCAGCATCGGCATCGGCATCAGCGTCTGCATCGGCATCAGCGTCTGCATCAGCGTCTGCATCAGCGTCTGCATCAGCATCGGCATCAGCATCAGCGTCTGCATCGGCGTCTGCATCGGCGTCTGCATCGGCATCAGCATCAG
>NZ_JBDLOB010000015.1:0-551 GCF_039762275.1 Psychrobacter proteolyticus
ATTACCAGCGGCGTCCGTGGCAGTGGCGGTTAGGGTTTCATCCCCTTCGCCCATGGCCGCCACGTCATCGGCATCAACTGCCACACTCCAGTTGCCATCACCATCGACGGTCACAGGATCGCCAATCTGAGTACCTGCTTCATTGGTTAAGGTGATGATGTCACCTGCGGTACCAGTGCCGGTCACATTAAATCCAGCACCTGCTTCAATCGCATTGATGATGTCATCGCCTGTGACTGCATTGATGACGGGCTCTGTCGGTGCAATGGTGTCTACGACAATGTCAACTGTGCTGCTGGCGCTTGGTAGATTACCAGCGGCGTCCGTGGCAGTGGCGGTTAGGGTTTCATCCCCTTCGCCCATGGCCGCCACGTCATCGGCATCAACTGCCACACTCCAGTTGCCATCACCATCGACGGTCACAGGATCGCCAATCTGAATACCTGCTTCATTGGTTAAGGTGATGATGTCACCTGCGGTACCAGTGCCGGTCACATTAAATCCAGCACCTGCTTCAATCGCATTGATGATGTCATCGCCTGTGACTGCAT
>NZ_JBDLOB010000016.1:0-537 GCF_039762275.1 Psychrobacter proteolyticus
GGTAATGGTGGTGCTAGCACCGCCAACTGTACCATCAGTAATTGCGACGCCGTCACTGTTTGTGACCGTGTTTCCAGTAGTGACACTACCATCAGCGCCTAGGTCAATGTTCTCAGCAAGCTGTACTAGTAGCCCATCGCCATCAACGTTAGTGCTGACACCAATGTTGTTACCAGTGGCAAGCGCTGTAGGATCAGTCTCGCCGCCTTCAATACTTAATGTTTGACCTAAGTTGCGATCAACTAAGTTGCCACTATCGCCAATGAAGTTAAGACCGGCGTTAGTCAATCCTGCGGTGGCGTTCTGTAAGTCGCCCACGTTCGTCGCGTTGGTTAAGGTGTTGCCTGTTGCGTCTGCAATGTCAACGCCGCCAAGACCGCTTTGTACGCTGGTAATAACTGTGTTACCGGCATCAATACCTGTTGCGGTAATGCTTGGTGTATTCGCCAATGGATCACCATTGGTGTCAAGGAAGGTTAGGCCTTCTGCACCATAGTTGCTGGTGTTAGTACCATCTGTGACAGTGGTGCCTGCACC
>NZ_JBDLOB010000017.1:0-533 GCF_039762275.1 Psychrobacter proteolyticus
TTGGTGTATTCGCCAATGGATCACCATTGGTGTCAAGGAAGGTTAGGCCTTCTGCACCATAGTTGCTGGTGTTAGTACCATCTGTGACAGTGGTGCCTGCACCGGTGATGGTCGTTACGTTAGCACCGCTAGTGATAGTGTTACCAAGGGCTGTGCTGTTATTGGTGTTGCCTGCTGTGTCGACTAGGCTTGAGCCTGCGGCGTTGTAGGTCGCTGTGTTACCAGCAGTATCGGTTGCTGACAACCCTTCTGCGCCATAGTTGCTGTTGTTGCCTGCAACATCTGTGACGTCAGTACCAGCGGCTGTCATGTCAGTTGTGTTACCAGCTGCGTCAGTGAGACTTGAGCTGGCTGCTGTGTAATCTGCTTCATTACCAGCGGCATCTACTACGTTGGTGCCGCTGGTGGTAATGGTGGTGCTAGCACCGCCAACTGTACCATCAGTAATTGCGACGCCGTCACTGTTTGTGACCGTGTTTCCAGTAGTGACACTACCATCAGCGCCTAGGTCAATGTTCTCAGCAAGCTGTACT